>CAIVPX010000043.1 GCA_903907905.1 uncultured bacterium
AGGCTGTACCAGGTGAAGGCAATGCCCATCCAGATAAAGAACTGAATCAGGGCGATGCCGACTGCGACAATCGGCACCGCCACCGGCGACGTGATGAAGGCGGCCAGTGCGGCCTTGCCGGGAATGGGCGCTCGAACCAGACACAAGGCCACGCCGACCGCGAGCAGCGTGGCGAGCAAGCCCGAGGCCAGGGCGATACCCAGGCTGTAGAAGACCGCAGCGCCAACCCGATGAATTTCGCCGATGTGCCGGTACCACCGCAGGGACCAGCCCGTCGGGGGGAACTCGATGAGCTCTGCTGCGCCAAAACTGACCACGGCGGTGAACAGCACCGGAAAGAGCAGGAACAGCATCGCAAGCCAGCCGCAGGCCGCGATGGCCCGATCGAGCAGGGGGCGATCAGACCTGAGCACGGAACACCTTGCGCACGATGAGGGTGAACACGAGCAGGATGATGAAAGTGATCACCACCAGCGCGATCACGATGGCCGAACCAAAGGGAAAGGCGAGTTGAACCAGAAACTGCTCGGCGGCCACCTGCGAGATGAGCGCGGTTGCGGGCGACCCTAGCATCAGGGGCGTCACGAAAGCGCTCATGCTGAGCGCAAACGTGAGCACGACACCGCCAAATATCCCCGGCATGGCCAATGGCCAGATGACATCGCGAACAACCCGCCACGACGAAGCGCCCAGGCTGGCGGCGGAATCGGCCAACGAAGGCGGAATTCGAAGCAAGGCGGCGAAGATCGGCAACACCATGAAGGGAATGGCGTAATGCACCAAGGCCACCACGCTTGCGCCTTCGCTGTAGACCATGCGCAGCGGGGCATCAATGAGCCCGAACGTCAGCATCAGGCGATTGATCGGCCCGGCGTCGGCAAGTGTCACCAGCCAGCCGTAGTTGCGCACGATGAGGCTCGAGGCGAGCGAGACGAACAGCGCCACCAGAAACGCGGTGCGAATCCAGCGACGTGCCTGCGCCATGTAGAGCGCCAGCGGAAACGAGATCACCAGCGTGATGAGCGTGACCCAAGCCGAGATCCGCAGCGTGCGCCAGAGGGCCCGCTGCACCCGGCCGCTCGAAGCCAGCTTGTCATAGTGCTCGGTACTCAAACCACCAAGCGCACTCCCTGCCCCCGAGGCCTGCAAGCTTTCAAGCAGCATGCGAAGGAAAGGCACGACATAAAAAAAGATCAGCAGGGCCAGCGCCGGCCCCAGCAGACACACCGGCGCCAGCCACCGCCCTGCCGACCTCGCGGCGATACTCGCCATCAGACCGGGCCCCAGATCGGCAATCAGCCGAAGACGTTGTTCCACATGTCGGTGAGCTTGGCGCGATTCTTGGAGAGAAACTTCCAGTCAGCGTAAAGAATATTGTCGCCCGGGCCCAGTAATTCGCGGGTGCGCGCCGAGGGCGAGACATCCTGATGGGCCGAACGGGCCCGCAGCACGCTGTCGATCTTTTCCTGGAACTCTTTGGACAGGCTCATGTTGACATAGACCTCGGCCAGTTCGATGTTCTTGGCCTTGGCTGGCATGTTGAGACCGACCACCTCGCCATGCAGACCCTCGCGTAAATCGGTCGCCGGCGCGATGGGTGCACCCTTGTCGACGATGGGATTGATGAAGATGCCGTAGAAGGGCACGAGCGGCACTTGCCCCGACTGGAGCATTTGAATCGCCTGGGGCGCGCCGGTATAGGCCACCGCGCCAGCAGACTTGAGTTTGGCCAGATGCTTCATCCCGGCTTCGAGGTCGTACTGCGCCTCCTTCATCGGCTTGCCGGTGGCAATCTGCGCAGCCGTGGTGACCATGCGCACGCCGCTGTTCCAGGTGATAGGCGGAATTGCGATACGCCGGGCGTTGGCGGCATCCCACATCTCGGCCCAGGCCAGCGGCCGGGTTTTCTGAGCCGTGGTGTTGTAGTAGAGCGTGTTCACCGCATCGATGACGCCGGCAGAATAGTCTTCGGCGAGCCGGAACGCCGGACGCAGCTTGGCCATGTTGGCGATGTTTCGGGCATTGTGCGGGCGCAGCAGCCCCTCTTCGGCCGCCAGGAACACCCCCGCCTCGGAGAACTGCATCAGGTCGGGCGGGTTGTCGCGCTGGGTCTTGAGCATCGCCAGCATGTTCGCGGTCACCGACTGCTGAACGTTGATCTTCGCGCCCGTCGCTTTTTCAAAGGCCGGGTGCAGTTCATCGATCCACAGCTTGGCAAGCAGGCCCTGGTTGAGGACCACATCGAGTTGACCGGCCGCGCGCGCGGGGCTCGCCACCCACGGTGCGGCAAGTCCGACGACGGCCGTGCGCAGGGCGTTGCGGCGCGATGAGGAAGGCGGCAAGGCTGCCGGATTCAGGGGCGTGCTGTTCATGGTGTCTTCCTCCATAAGCTGGGCCACGACCGGCGCTGGCAACTCACCGGTGCGGCGACAAGCCTGCCCTGACATGCGAGGACAGGTCACTTTCGATCGGGACCCGAACGCAGCCCGAAGCGAGCCGCGATCTTGCTGCGCGGAGCGCGCTTCGTCAATGGTATCCATGCCCCGGACAGTGAAGCGGCGCGGGCGATGCCCGCACTCGGTAAGCCTGCCGCTGCTCAGACGATCCGGGCCTTCGCCTCGACCGCCACCTCGCCCACATTGTTGGTGGACCAGGCCGCCAATTCGCCCGCGGCATCAGGGCGATCGGCGTGCAGTGCAAATGCGGCGATATCGAAGGTGGGTCGCTTGGCCCGAAACGCAAAGTGCTTAATGGAGCCGCCCGGCGCCACCTCCCGCTCGATGAAGCCGAGCAGCAGGCTCGCGATGATCGGGCCGTGAACGACCAGCCCCGGATACCCCTCGACCTCGCGGGCGTAGTCGCGGTCGTAGTGAATGCGGTGGCCATTGAAGGTGGCCGCCGAGTAGCGAAAGAGCATCACCGGGTCAGCGCTGACGGCCCGGTTGAAAGCACCCGCCTTCTCGGGGGAAATGGCTTCGCTTTGCGCGCGCTGTGCCAGGCGCGCCAGCGCCGCCACCTCGTCGGGGCCGGCATCGCCCCGGTAGACCAGGTCCTGCTCCTCCTCGAGCACCAGTCGGCCATCAGACTCCAGTCGATGTTCGAGCGTGACGAACACCATGGCGCCACTGCGACCGGCCTTCTCCTCGCAGGACTTGATCGTGGTGGTTCGCGTGACCAGCGATTCAGCCCGAAAGCTCGCGTGCCAGTGGAGCCGACTGCCGGCCCACATGCGACGCGGTTGCGTGGTGGGCGGCAGGAAATCGCCACGTTGCGGGTGGCCGTCCCGGCCAAGTCCGGACATCGCTGCCACCGGGGCGAACAAGGTCCAGTGCCAGCCCGCGGGGAGCGCTTCACCGCCCCGAGCGTTGAGCAACTCGGGGCGCTCGAAGATGGCGGCAAGCCAGCGCACCAGACGGGCGTCGAGTCGCTCGGTTTCCGAACGCGAGCGCCCGATGTAGGCAGAAAAATCAGTCATGCGCGCAAGCTCCTGGAGAACGCCACGCGAAGCGGCCCGCACAGGCACCGCCCGGCCGACCACGGCCCGGAGGCGCGCTGCGCAGCGACCGGTCAGTAGGACCGGGGCATGCCGAGCACATGCTCGGCGATGTAGGACAGGATCATGTTGGTGGAGATGGGAGCCACCTGGTAGAGCCGGGTCTCGCGAAACTTGCGCTCGACGTCGTACTCGGCCGCAAAGCCGAATCCACCATGCGTCTGCAGGCAGGCATTGGCCGCCTCCCACGAGGCATCGGCCGCCAGCATCTTGGACATGTTGGCCTCGGCGCCGCAGGGCTCGCCCGCGTCGAACAGTTGCGCGGCACGGTAGCGCATGAGGCTCGCCGCTTCGACGTTGGCATAGGCCTTGGCGATGGGGAACTGCACCCCCTGGTTCTGGCCGATGGGTCGTTCGAACACGATGCGCTCGCTCGCGTAACGACTGGCCTTCTCGACAAACCAGTATCCGTCGCCGATGCACTCGGCGGCGATGAGAATGCGCTCGGCATTGAGGCCATCGAGGATGTACTTGAGGCCCTTGCCTTCCTCGCCTATGCGGTTCTCGACCGGAATTTCGAGGTTGTCCAGAAACATCTCGTTGGTTTCGTGATTGACCATGTTGCGGATCGGACGCAACTCGATCCCCTTGCCGATCGACTCGCGCAGGTCAACCAGAAAGACCGACAGACCTTCGCTGCGCTTCTTGACCTCCGCCAGCGGCGTGGTTCGGGCCAGCAGCAACAGCATGTCGGAGTGCTGCACACGCGAGGTCCAGACCTTCTGGCCATTGACCACATAGCGGTCGCCGCGACGCTCCGCAAACGTCTTGAGGCGGGTGGTGTCCGATCCAGTGGTGGGCTCGGTCACCGCCATGGACTGCATGCGCAGCGTCCCCTTGGCAATGGCCGGAAGGATCCGGTTCTTCTGCTCGGCCGAACCGTGACGCAGCACGCAACCCATGACATACATCTGACCGTGGCAGGCGCCGGAATTGCCACCCGCACGATTGATTTCTTCCATGATGACCGAGGCCTCGGTAACCGACAGCCCCGAGCCGCCGTACTCCTCGGGGATCAGCGCTGCCATCCAGCCAGCAGCGGTGAGTGCATCGACAAAAGCCTCGGGGAAGGCACGGGCCTCGTCGACCTCCTGCCAGTAGCGTGAATCGAACTGCTGGACAACGGCGCGAACGCCATCGCGAATGTGCTCGTAGGGATCAGAGGTACGGGTGACCATGGGCGTGTTGACTCGGTAGGTGAATGATCAAAGGGACGGAGGGGGCGGGCATTGACCGACGAACCAGTCGGCGATCTGGCCGCCGGTCATGAAGGTGACGCCCTGTGTGCGCATGAGCAGGTCGAGCATTCGTTCGAAGTAGACAAAGCGATGCGGCGGGCCGATGAGGTGAGGGTGCAGGCCGAGGGCCAGCACCCGAGGCTGCTTGAGGCTCTCACGACCGAAGAGTTCCAGGGTGCGCTCGAGCCGCAGCAGGAATTCGGGCGAGGAGTGCTTCTCCACCGCGTAGATGATCGAATCGTTGAGCTCGAGGTTGTAGGGCATGGCCATCAGGGGGCCCTTGGCCGTGCGCATCCAGCTGGGCAGATCATCGATGACCCAGTCGAAGGTGTACTCGATGCCCGCGGCCTTGAGCAATTCCGGCGTGTCGTTCGTCTGCCGCAGCCCCGGGCTGAGCCAGCCGCGAGGCCGGGTGCCGGTGAAGCCTGCGATCTTGGCCAGCGTGGCCTCGATGACCTCGGCCTCGCCCCCGACATGGTTGAGCGATTTCTGGTGCATGCCATGGCCGACGAATTCCCAGCCCGCCTCGAACATGGCTTCGGTGGCACGCGGGTAGGCGTCGATCACGCCCGCGTTGAAGCTGGTGGACGCGGGCAGTCCGCGCTCGCGGATGGCATCGATGATGCGTGGCAGACCCGCGCGCATGCCGTAATCGGCCCAGCTGAAATTGGGAATGTCGGGGACGGTTTCCTTGCCATGCGGCGGCGTGATGATGGTGCGCGGCATCGGCTGATCAAACTGCCAATGCTCGACATTGACCACCAGGTGAACCAGGATTCGCCCGCTAGTCGGTGGCGCGAGCGGCGCACGATCGCTGGTAAAGGCGTAGGGAACTCGGGGGTTGGCCATGCTTGGCACTCCGGGAAAGCGATGCGATCAGTGCCGCATCTGGTGCATGATTTCGCGCTTGAGCGCGTTGAACTCGGCCGAGGTGGTGGTGTCGATAGAACGCGGCCGCGCCAGCGGCACCTTGATACGGGTTTGAATCCGGCCCGGGCGCGCCGACATGACGCAGATGGTATCGGCAAGCAGAATGGCCTCGTCGATATCGTGGGTCACAAAGATGACGGTGGTGCGCAGTTTCTGCCACACCGACAGGAGCAATTCCTGCATGGTGAGCCGCGTCTGAGCGTCCAGCGCACCGAAGGGCTCGTCCATCAGCAGAACCTTAGGGTTGAGCGTCAACACCCGCGCAATGCCCACCCGTTGACGCATGCCGCCTGAGAGCTGCACCGGCAGATGATCCCGAAACGCGGCCAGCCCGCAGATACCCAGCATTTCGTCGGCGCGTGCCGCATAGTCGGCCGGTTTGCGGCCCTGAACCTTGGGGCCGAACACTACGTTTTCCCAAACCGACAGCCAGGGCAGCAGGGCGGCCTCCTGGAAGACCACCCCCCGGTCGGGGCCGGGCTTGCGTACCGGCTGCCCATCCACCGTCATGGTGCCCGCGCTGGGCGCCTCGAACCCCGCCAACAAGTTGAGCAGGGTGGACTTGCCGCAACCCGAGGGCCCCAGCAGCGCAGTGAACTGCCCCTCGGCCACTTCAAGGTCGATGCCCGCGAGCGCCTGGACGGGCTTGATGCCCGGATAAGTCTTGTCGACAGCCTGCAGCGAGATGGCGCCCATCGGATCAGTCCTGTTGCGAACTCAGTGGCTCTGCAGGATGCGCCAGCGCAGCACCCGCCGCTCGACCTGAACGATGAGCCGATCACTGATGAACCCCATCAATCCGATCGACACCATGTCAGCGAGCACGATGTCCATGCGACCGATGTAGTAGGCGTCCCAGAGCACGTAGCCCAGGCCCGACTTGACCGCCACCATCTCGGCCACGATCACGGCCGTCCAGGCAATGCCGAGTCCGATCCGCATGCCGGTGAAGATGGACGGCATGGCCGCCGGCAACACCACCCGCCAGAGCAACTGGTAGGGCTGCGCACCCATCATGAGCGCCGCCCGCACCAGGTTGCGCTCGACGTCGCGCGCGCCCTGCGTGGTGTTGACGACGATTGCGTAGAAGCCACCCAGAAAGATAAGAAAGACCGAGCCCATCTCCTGAATGCCGAAGACCGCGATGGAAAACGGCAGCCAGGCCGTGATCGGGATGGGGCGCAGCCCCTGAACCATGGGATCGATCAACGTACCGAACAGACGGCTCCAGCCGATGAGCAAGCCCAGGGGGACCGCAACGACGACAGCAAGTGAGAAGCCCTTGGCGACCCGAATCGCCGAGTACTGCACGTTGGACAGCCAGGTGCCGATGTAGGCGTTGAGCCCCATGGGGTTGTCGCCAAACACCCAGATGTACCAGGCCTCCAGCACCCGGCTGGGCGGCGGAATGATGGCCGCACGCTCAGCCGATGACTGGACGCCAAGCTGCCAGAGGACGACCAGCAGCAAGGGGACGATGATGGCCAGAAGCGGCTGAAACCATCGGGACCTTGCTGCGCTCGTCATGATCTCTGAACCGCCTGGAAAGACCGGTGCGCCGGTCAGCGCGCCGCACGGGCGATGGAATCGTCAAACAGGGTGCGAACCTCGGCGCTGACATCTCTTTGCAGAACGCCCAGCTTGTGGAAGGCCGCAGCCTGCGCCGCAGCCTGCTCCGCATTGATGACCCCGCCCAGCGTGATCAGCTTCACCGATTCACGGGCCACCTCGATAGGCAGTCCGGTGTATTTCGAGTAAGCGTCGGCAAAGGCTGCCTTGTCGGCCGCCAGTTTTTTCTCGGCCTGCAGGTACACCCACATGAAGCGGGCGATGGCCTCTTTCTTTTGCTCGAGCGAAGTGCGGTTGGCTGCAATCAGGCCCAGCTCGGCACCCACGGCCTTGGACTGGCTGTACTCGACCTTATCGGCGAAATACGCGGTACCGTCGGCCACCACCTGCGATTCAAACGGCTCCCAGCACACGAAGGCATCGATGTCGCCGCGCTTGAGCGCCTGCACGAAGGCCGTGCCCGCACCCTGCACCTTGATTTCCTGAAAGGTGCTGTAGGGGATGTTCTTTTCGATCATCGTGGCCGCGAACTGGAACCACACCGCCGAGCCCGGGGCGACACCAATCTTCTTGCCGGCCAGATCGCTCCAGTCATTGATGGTGACACCCTTGCGCACGACCAGCTTCTTGGGCGAAGACGCCACGCCCACCAGGCCCACGAGGTTGCGGCTGCCTTGGGAGGCGGCGATGGCCAGATCGCCGGGTCCCACTGCCGAGACATCGACGGAGCCACCCAGCAGCGCGGTACGCGAATCGGCATAGCGCACGAACTCGACCGGCTTGACTTCGACGTTGAGCTTCTTGAGTTCGTCCGCCACGAACAGCATGGAGGCGAGATGGCCCACCTTCACGTAGCCGACGTTGAGCGTGACCGGCTGGGCGAGCGGAGCGGGCGGCGCCGCGAACGCCGCACCGGCTGCGAAACCGATCGCAGCGAGCAGAAGATTGAAGACGCGTTTCATGAGCAACTCCTTGATGTAAAAACCGTACAGGTCAGATGACGCCCTGCTCGTGCAGCGCGGCGATTTCGGCAGCGTTGTAGCCCACCGCCTCGAGAATCGAATCGGTGTGTTCGCCCCAGCCTGGCGCGGTTCGCACAACATCGGCCGGCGTGCGCGACAGCGTGACGGGTTGGGTGAGGAAATAGCGATCGGGGCCCTGCGGCGACTGCACCGTTTTCTGAACGTTCAGATGCTTGACCTGCGCGTCCTCGAACATCTGGGGAATGGTGTAGACCGGGCCCGCGGGCACTCCGGCCTCGTTGAGCGAATCCACCCAGTGCGCCACTGTCTGCTTGCGAAACAGTTCGTTGAGTGTGGCGTCGAGCCGTGCCCGGTTCTTGACACGCAGTTTCTCGTCGGCGAAATCGGGATCGGCGGCAAGCTCGGGCTCATTGAGCATCTTGCACAGGCGAAACCAGCTGCCATTGCCCGACGCGCCAAGGTTGAAGTGGCCATCAGACGCCTCGAACAAGCCCATGGGCGCGCTGGTGGGATGCGAGTTACCCACCTGAACCGGCACATCGTTGTCGTTGAGGTAGCGCGCTGCCTGAAAATCCATCATCGCGATCATGCTGTGCAGCAGCGACGCATGCACCCATTGTCCCTGCCCGGACTGCTGTCGCTCGAGCAGTGCCACCATGATGCCGATGGCGGCATAGAGGCCCGTGCTGGAGTCGGCCACCGCAAGACCCGCGCGAATCGGGCCCTGGCCCTCGAAACCCGTGACCGACATCAGCCCCCCCATGCCCTGGGCGATCTGATCGAAACCGGGGCGATCCGCGTAGGGGCCATCCTGGCCAAAGCCGGAGATGCTCGCGAGGATGATGCGCGGATTGATCTTGCGCAGGCTCTCGTAATCCATGCCCAGGCGCGTCTTGACATCCGGGCGCCAGTTCTCAACCACCACATCGGCCTGCTTGATCAGGCGCGCGAGCAGTTCATGGGCGCCCGGCTTTTTCATGTTGAGCGTGAGGGAGCGCTTGTTGCGATTGAGGTTCTGGAAATCGCCCCCCATCCGGTCAGCCGCAAACATGCCTTCGTTCGGGTCAACGCCCCTGGGTGGTTCGATCCGGATGACGTCCGCACCAAAATCGGCCAGCATGCGCACACAAGTGGGGCCCGCGCGAACCCTTGAAAAGTCGAGCACCCGGATGCCGCGCAGAGCCTGACTCGCCTGAATTGCCGTACCGATTGCGTTCATTGATCCCCCTGAGAAATGAGTGAAGCCGCGCATCGCGTGGTGCCTGCCTGAGCGCGCGCAACCCAAAACTTTAGCGCATCGGGCTGATCCGCGAGCAATTCCCTTGCCAGGGGATCGGGTGCCCGGGGAGCCTACGCGTCAAAGCTCCCGCGCGAAGCCTTCCTCGACCAGTTCGGCCGCACGCAGCAGCGCGCGCGCCTTGACCTCGGTTTCCTGCCATTCGGCCTCGGGCTGCGAGTCGTGTACGACACCCGCCGCGGCCTGAACATTGAGCATGCGGTCCTTGATGATGCCGGTGCGAATCGAAATCGCGAGATCCATCTCGCCAGACCAGCTCAGGTAGCCGCAGGCACCGCCGTAGATGCCGCGCTTGCTGGGCTCGAGTTCGTCGATCAGTTCCATCGCGCGCACCTTGGGTGCGCCGGTGAGCGTGCCCGCAGGAAAACTCGCCCGCAACACATCGATCGCGTCCAGCCCGGGGCGCAGCAGCCCCTCGACGTTGGAGACGATGTGCTGCACGTGCGAATACTTTTCGATCACCATCTGCTCGGTGACCCTGACCGAGCCGGTCTGTGCAATGCGGCCGATGTCGTTGCGGGCAAGGTCGATGAGCATGAGATGCTCGGCCCGCTCCTTCGGATCGCCCAGCAGTTCTTCGGCCAGCCTGCGGTCGTCTTCGGGCGACACGCCGCGCCGGCGTGTGCCTGCGAGCGGGCGAATCGTCACCTTGGTGCCATCGGCGACCGCCTCCTGGCGCACCAGAATTTCGGGCGACGCTCCGACGACATTGAAATCGCCAAAATCGTAGTAATACATGTAGGGCGAGGGGTTGATCGAGCGCAGCGCGCGGTAAAGCGACAGCGGCGCGTGCGGATAGGGTTTTCTCATCAGTTGTCCGACCTGGACCTGCATCAGATCCCCCGCAGCAATGTATTCGCGGGCCCGACTGACCGCATCCAGATAATCGGTCTTTGCAAACAGCCGCTCGACGCTGCCGAACTCGCCCGCAGCGCCAGCGAGCGGCGAGGAGTCGGCGGGCCCCACCGCTGTGCGGGAGAGCCTTCCCTGCAACTCGCGCAGGCGCCGCCGCGCCTTGACGAAGGCCTCCGGCGCCGACGGATCGGCATACACAATCAGGTAGAGCTTGCCCTGCAGGTTGTCGATGATGGCCAATTCGTCGACCAGCAGAAACAACATGTCTGGCGTACCCACCGGGTCGGGCTTGCGGCAGGGCCCCAGCCGAGGCTCGATGAACCGCACCACGTCATAGCCAAAGTAGCCGGCAAGCCCGCCACAAAAACGGGGCAGGCCCGGCCGCAGCGCGGTGCGATAGCGCGCATGAAAGCTGCGAACGAATTCGATCGGGTCGCCGACCGCGCGCTCGATGACCTCGCCGTCGCGCAGCACCTCGATCTGATCGCCCCGGGCGCGAACCGCCTCGCGAGCGGGCAGGCCGATGAAGGAGTAGCGCCCGAATCGCTCACCACCCACCACCGACTCGAGCAAGAGCGTGTTGGCCCGATGGCCTTCGTCAGTCAGCTTGAGGTAGAGCGACAGCGGCGTGTCGAGGTCGGCCAGGCACTCGGCCAGCAGCGGAATACGGTTGTAGCCCTGGGCGGCCAGCGCGCGAAATTCGATTTCGGTCATGTGATGCACTCTCAGGATTCGGGCCGGGCCCCTCAGGGCATTCGGTCGGCGGGATTCGAACAGGCTCCGGAGGGGGTCCGGACGGTGCGATGGGCGGAACGGCGATTCGTTGCCGATGCCCGCGGGGCGATCAGCGCGAGCAGCACCATCGCCACGACCCGG
>CAIVPX010000044.1 GCA_903907905.1 uncultured bacterium
CGGCGTATCGGTGATCACCGCCGTCACGGTCAGATCGGCGGGCACGGCGCTGAGCGTCTTTGTGTTGCTGCGGATCGCGCGGGTTCCGCTCGGCATGCCGCGTCCCACGCTGCTGCGCGCCCTCGCGCTGGGCGGGCTGCTGTCGATCCAGAGCTACTGCCTCTATGCCGCGGTAGCCCGATTGCCGGTCGGGCTGGCGCTCCTCACCTTCAATACCTTTCCGATGTTGCTGGCCCTCATCGCCTGGGCCCGAACCGGTCAACGCCCGGCCACTCGAACGCTGATCGCCATCCCCTGCATTCTGTTCGGGCTCGCGCTCGCGCTGGGCCTGGCGGGCTGGCTGGGTGCGGCCCCCCCGCTGGGCGAGCGGGCACTGGCCGGGGTGGCCTTCGGGCTGACTGGGGCACTCACCTTCGCGGTGGTCCTCTTCCTCACGCCAGGCTGGCTCGGTGGCATTGACGGCCGCCTGCGCAGCATGGTGATGATGAGCGTGGTGGCCCTCATCGTGGGCGCGGCCGGACTGGCCAGCGATGGGTTTGCATTTCCGGTCGACGCGGCAGGCTGGACTGGTTTGGTGCTGCTCACGGTACTGTTCGGCACGGCCTTCACCTGCCTGTTTACGCTGCTGCCGCGTCTGGGCATCGTCAACAACTCGGCCGTGATGAACATCGAGCCCATCTCGGCCATGCTGATCGCCTGGCTGGCGCTCGGGCAGTCGGCAAGCCCGGTGCAACTTCTGGGGGCGGTCATCGTCGTCGGGGCCATCGTGTTCCTGTCGGGAAACAAGCGCTGATCCGTACCTCGGGTTAAGCTCTCCGGATGCCTATCATGCGCTCCCTCCTGCTGACGCTCCCGCTCCTTGCCGCCCTGCCCGCTCAGGCCGGATGGCTGGACGATTCGCTCAGCTTCGATGCCCGCCTGTTGCCCGCCATCGATCAATCGCGTCAGGCCGTCGCCCATCCGGGGCGCCTGGCGCCCGGCCCTCACGCGGTAGCCCGACTGTGCGAGCGCTGGCGCGCCGAGCGCGACGCCTTGCAGGCCGCCCTGCAACCCGACCCGCAGGCGGCGCTCACCATCTCCCGCGTCGGGCGACAACTCGGTAGTGCCTGCGTGCATGCCGAGACAGCGCGGTGGGGCGAAACTCTCAGGCTGCTCGAGTCCATCCAGGCCGAGCTCGCCGCCAGTCGCGAACGCACGGGCCGCGACTATTTCCTGGATCGGCTCACGCGCTATGACGCGGCACTGCGGGCCACGCTGTCCAGTGCCCTTCGGCATGGCAAGGGCGGCTCCAGCCAGGGACGCGCTACCACCGAGCAGTTTTTCGTCGAGGCCATGGCGCGCTGGCGCGAACTGGAGCGGATGCAGTCAGACCTCGTCCACTACCCGCTCAAGCAAGGCGGCCTCGACACCATCCATCAGGCCATGCGGGACGAAAGCGCTGCGCTCAGCCGGTTGTCGTTGGCCCTCGAGTCGGGCAGCGATGCCGACATTGCGGACGCTGCCCTGACCCTCTCCACGCCGCTCAGCCGTATTGTGGAGAGCTTTTCAGCACCCAGACGGCTGCGTGAGCGCGCTGCCGCGCCGGCCTCACGCTGACAATCCGGGCCGCAGCAGCACCCGGCCGAAAGCCTTGCCGGTTTCCACCTGCTCATGCGCGATGGCGGCATGTTCGAGCGGCATTTCCACTGAAATGACGGGCTTGACCAGCCCCTGCTTGACCAGCTGAAGCGAATCTTGCAACTGGTTGCGTGAGGTGCTCTTGACGCTTCGAATGGTGATGTCGCGCATGAAGAGCTGCGCGGGATTGAGACGAACGAAATCGCCGGTGAGTTGTCCCACGAAAATCCAGCGCCCGCCCATGCCCAGACTGCGGCGGGTGGGTTCGAACAGCACGCTGCCAACGTTGTCGATGACGACATCCACCCCCTCGCCCTGAGTAGCGTCCTTGATCTGGGGCGAGAAGTCTTCGCCCCGCCCGCAGATGATCACCTCGTGCGCGCCCCACTGTTTGAGCTTGTCCGCCTTGTCAGGCGAGGTGGTGACCGCGTACACATAGGCGCCGGCGCCGCGCGCAAGCTGCAGGCCGTGCACGCCCAGCCCGCCCCCCGCCCCACTGATCAGCACCCGCTCGCCGGGCTTGACCTGCCCGACGTCACGAATGGCATTGAGTTCGGTGCCGATGGCACAGGACACGATGGAGGCCTGAGCCAGGTCGACACCCGCCGGCACATGCACGACGTTATCGTCTTCGACGCAGACGTACTCGGCATAACCGCCGTTGAGGTCGGCATCACCGAGAAACTCGCGCTCGTCGCAGGAGGTTTCTCGGCCACTGCGGCAGAAGCGACAGTAGCCGCAGATGTGGCGGCGCTGCGCGGTGCAG
Organism: uncultured bacterium; assembly: GCA_903907905.1. Lineage (GTDB taxonomy): Bacteria > Pseudomonadota > Gammaproteobacteria > Burkholderiales > Burkholderiaceae_E > SYIM01. The sequence goes on from CAIVPX010000044.1 coordinate 2,384, forward strand.
ACCCGGTCACCCGGCTTGAAGAGCTTGACCCGCGGGCCCACCGATTCGACGATGCCCGACACTTCATGACCCGGGATAAGGGGCATGCGAATGCCGCGCTTCATCACGCCATTGCGCGTGACCACGTCGTGAAAACACACGCCGCAAGCCTCGACCTTGATGCGAACATCGTTGGGCCGAAGCTCGGGCATGGGCACGTCCTCGAGTTTGAGGTGATCGGGCGCACCCGCATCACGAACAACCATTGCTCTCATCGCCAGCCTCTCCGTCTATTCGGGCTCAAACTTGACCAAGGTGACCTGGTCGGTGACATCATCAAACAGCGCCTTCACACGCATGCCGATTTGAACGTCTTCGGGCCGCACCCGCACCACGTTCGAATAGAGCATGGGGCCCTCGTCGAGTTTCACCAGCACCACCATGTAGGGCATGTCCTGCTCGAAGCCCTTGAAGTAGACGCGATGAAAGGTGCAGTGCGACCACACCTCGCCCCGCCCCGACATCGTCACCCACTGGCTCTTTTCTGACAGGCAGGACGAGCAGTAGCGCGCCGCAGGAAAGCGCAGCAGGCTGCAATCGTCACAGCGCTGCACCCGCAGTTCGCGCGCACGGGCGCCCGCCCAGTGGGGCGCGTTGTCACCATCAAGGGCTGGCAGCGGCTTGTCATAGGCCATCATGCTTCGCTCCCGTAAATGATCGAGGTGATGAGCGGCGAGGCGCACATGTACTGGATGGTCTTGGCGCCCGCTATCTGTCGATCGCCGCATTGGCCGCGCAACTGCCTGACCGCCTCGACATTGAGCGCCCAGCCCTGCATGTAGCTCTCGCTCATGTGGCCGCCGCTGGTGTTGGAAGGAAACTCGCCCCTGAGACCCAGGCGACCGCCCTCAACAAAGCGACCGCTTTCGCCTCGCGGGCAGAACCCGAAGCCCTCGAGCGAGAACAGCACCGTGGGTGAGAAGTTGTCGTAGATCATCAGCCCGTCGAGGTCCTGGTGCGTGACCCCGGCCATGTCGTAGACGTCTTTGGCCACCTTCGACATGGGTTCGTACCAGTAGTCGGGTGCCGGATAGGTCGAATCAGCCAGACGCGTCGCCGCCGAAAAGCCGCGGATATACACAGGCTTGTTGGGCCCGTCCTTGGCCCGGTCGGCCGCCTGGAGAATGAGCGCCACGCCGCCATCGTTGATCAGGCAGTAGTCAAAGAGATGCAGGGGCTCGCAGATGTAGCGCGAGTGCATGTGCTCTTCGATGCTGATGCGATCGCGCATCACGGCCCAGGGCGTCAGCGCCGCATGCTCGCGGAAGGTAACGGCCACCTCGGCAAGCTGCCGACTGGTGGTGCCGTACTCGGCCATGTGCCGACGCATCATCATGGCGTGCACGGCGCCGGGCGAGGTCATGCCGTACGGAAACCACATGCCCGCACCGCCCGAGCCGTAGGTGTCGCCCTCACCGCCGTATTTGGCGCCGGCACTGCGGCCATTGTTACCGTAGACGAGCGCCACCGTCTTGCACAGCCCCGAAGCGATGGCCATGGCCGCGATTTCGATGGAATTGCCCGACATCCGGCCCTGCCCCGGCGTGACCAGCGCAAAGCGCGGGTTGATGCCGGCGATTTCGCAAAAGCGCTGGTAATCGGGAATACGGCTGACGATCACGCCATCGAGATCGCTCTTCTTGAGGCCGGCGTCGTCCATGGCGCGCTTGAGCGCCCATAAACCCAGATCGTAGGGTGACTGACCGGGCAGACGGCCAAAGTCGGTGTTACCCACCCCGACGACCGCTACCTTGTTTCTGAGTGACTTATCGGGCATGAGGCCCCCTCTATCGACGAAAGATTCGGAAATGAACCGGCCCGACAAGCATGACAGCGGCTCGCGCCGCTCCGGCGGTCGGCCCCCGCGCAATCGGAACGCGTCTCACCGGCGACGGCTCTTGTCGTGCTTGAGCCGGTAGCCTGCGGCCTCGCGGTCCCATGCGCCGGCCGAAAGGCCGTCGGTCATGAGCTTGTATTTTTCGACCTTGTTGCTGGGCGTGCGCGGCATCTGCGCGACGAACTCCAGATAGCGCGGCACCATGAGGGGCGGCATCTGGTCTTCGAGCCACTGCATAAAGGCCACCGGTTCAAGCTGCGCGCCCGGGGCTGGCACCACGACCAGTCGCACATCGTCCTCGCCTACGGGCGACGGGTGCGCGAGCGCTGCGCACTCGGAGACGCCCGGATGATTGCCCACGATCTTTTCGATATCGAAGGCCGAGATGTTTTCGCCGCGCCGGCGGATGCGCTCCTTCTTGCGACCCGAAAAATAGATGTAGCCCTCGGCGTCACGGCTGGCGTAGTCACCGGTGTGAAACCAGAGATCGCGAATCGAGGCCAGGGTTTCGGCCGGCTTGTTGAGGTAGCCCTGCATCATGATCGAAGGCAGCCGGGGCCGACAGATGAGTTCGCCGCTTTCACCAGGCGGCAGCTCCGTCCCGTCGTCGCCGACGATGCGCGCGTCCCAGTCCTGATCAACCTTGCCGCAGGAGCCCGGGCGCCGATCGGGCCAGTCGGAATAAATGGTGAGCCCGGTCTCGGTGAGCCCGTAGGCCTCGACCACGCGCACATTGAAGCGCGCCTCGAACTCGGGGTCGTAGTTGGAGTTGTACATCGCGCGCAGCCGGTGCTGGCGCTCGAAGGGGCTGACCGGCTGGGCCTTGAGCATGGGCGGCAAGGAAAAGATGGTGTGCGCCACCGTGGCATTGGCCACACACACCTGCTCCCAGAACTGCGAGGCGGAGAATCGGTCGGCCAGTACCACCTCGGCGCCCACCATGAGGCAGGGCAGCACGCCGAGCCGGCTCGCCAGCCCGTGAAACAGCGGCAAGGGCGTGAACAACACGTCTTCGCGAACCAGGCCGAGCGCGCGCAGAAACACCATCGACGACGCAAAGAAATGGCCATTGGGCATGACCACGCCCTTGGAGGGCCCGGTGGTGCCAGAGGTGTACATGATCGACTGAATGTCGCGGTGATCGCAGGCGACTTCCGGGTCGGGCCCGGCCTCAACGAGCAGATCGTCAAAGGGTTCGACTCCGGCGACCGGATCGCCCTGACCGGCCACGACCGCCACCCACTCGAGCTGCGCCCGCGCGGGCGCCGACATGCTGGCGAGCGCCGGCAGCAACTCGGCGTGAACCACCAGTCCGCGCGAACCCGAGTCCTGAATGACGTAGTCGAGCATGGCGCCAATGTAGGTGTTGTTGACCGGCACCATGGTGGCGCCGAGCAGCGCGCAACCGTACCAGGTCCAGACAAACTCGGGACCGTTGGGCAGCAGCATGGCCACCTTGTCGCCACGACCGATGCCGCGCGCCTTGAGGCCGCGCGCGACCGCACGCGACAGCCGGTCAGCGTCGGCGAAGGTGTAGCAGCGATCTTCCCAGGTGAGGTAGCGGCGCTCGCCGTCTTCTCGGGCACGCAAGGCCAGAATGGGCCCGATGGCGCGCCGGGGCAAGGGCAGTCGATAGAGTTCAGCGAGCTTCATTCGGGCTGGAATCGAAGGATTGAAAAGTCGTCACTGACATCGTCAAACACGGCGGCAAGGCGCATGCCGCTGTGCAGTTGATCGTTGGCCGCACCGATCACGTTGGCGCAGACCACGGGGCCGTCATCGAGCTCGACCAGCGCCACGTTGTAGGGGATGTCGTCGTTGAAGGACCCGAAATAGCTCTTGTGGAACACCACCCAGGACACCAGTCGACCGCGGCCGCTGGTGGGCTCCCAGGCAAAGCTGTCGGCATCGCACTCGGCGCACACCGGCGACGAGGGAAAGCGAAAGCGCCGGCATTGCGTGCAGCGCTGCAGCGCCAGGCGATGCGCACGCGCGTGTTCCCAGTAGGGCCGGTCAAGCGGCGAGACGGTGGGGAGCGGTTTGGCAGGTCGGTTCAATTCGGCCTCCGGTAGATTATCGTCGTGGCGAGGTTGCCCCGGCAGATGAACTGCACGTGGCGGGCATCGGCGACCTGCCTTGCGCCGGCCTCGCCGCGCAACTGCCGAACCGCTTCAACCTGATGCAGCCAGCCCTGCATGTAGCTGTCCGAGAGATGACCGCCATGCGTGTTGACGGGCAGCTCGCCGCCCAGTTCGATCCGGCCGCCCTGCGTGAAGTCGCCCGCCTCGCCAGGTTTGCAGAAGCCGAAGTTCTCGAGCGCGATCCAGATGTTGATCGAAAAGCTGTCGTAGATCATCAGCGCGTCGATGTCCTCGCGCCCCACCTGCGCCATGCCGTAAGCCTGCTCGGCCGCGCGCGGCATGGTGTCGCGCCAGAGCGTGTGCGTGGGCATGGATGAGTTGCGGTAGCTGTCCTGCCGGCCAATGCCAGCGATGAGCACGGGGGGCTTGGCGAGATCACGCGCGCGGTCGGCGGTCGTCATGATCATCGCCACCCCGCCATCGTTGATCAGGCAGTAGTCATAGAGCCGAAGCGGCTCGCAGACGTAGCGCGCCGACATGTATTTTTCGAGCGTGAGCGGCTCGCGCTTGAGCGAGTCGGGGTTGAGCATGGCATGACGCCGCTGCGTGATCGGCACGGTGGCCAGCTGCTCGGGCCTCGTGCCGTAAGTCTCGAAGTGCAGACGGGCCTGGAAGGCGCTGGCCGCACCGGGCGAGGTGAGGCCATAGTAGTAAAAGGCGCTCGAGTACTCGCGGCCCGGCGTCACCACGGTGTCGCCACCAAACTTGCGCCCCTCGGCACGCGAGGCGTTACCATAAACGAGTGCCACGGTCTTGCACATGCCGGTATGCAGCAGCATGGCGGCGTACTGGATGAGCGGACCCGTGGCGAGCCCGCCTACGTCAAAATTGCCGCCTACCACCGGATTGATACCGAGCATCTCGCCCATGCGCACGAAGCTGACATTGCCCGGCCCCTGCACGATCAGGCCGTCGATGTCGTGCTTGCTCAGCCCCGAATCGTCCAGCGCCCCGCGAAGCGCCTGGATGGCGAGCGTGTAGGGGTCGGCGTCGGGAAAATTGCCCTGCGGCGACGCCCCGACCCCCACCACCGCGGTCTGGTCGCTCAAGGCGCGCAGTCGCTGCAGATCACCGTTCATGTGTGTCTCCGCTCCTCAGTCGCGCGCGAGAATGAGCGCGCTCTTGTGTGCATTGGCCCCGCCGCTGGTAACGAGACAGGTCTGCGCATTCGACACCTGGTTGCAGGAGTCGCCGCGAATCTGCCGCACGGCCTCGACCACCAGATTGAGCCCCTGCAGATAGCTGTCCGACAGCATGCCGCCCGCGGTGTTGCAGGGTAGCCCCCCATCCGGCCAGCGCAGCCCGCCCGCCTCGATGAAGGCCGGCGCCTCGCCCTTGCCGCAGATGCCGAAGTCTTCGAGCGCCATGGTCACCACCCCGGTGAAGGCGTCATAGACCTGCGCCACATCGAGATCGGCCGGGGTGAGCCCCGCCATGCCGAACACCGCCTTGCCCAGCAGCTTCGAGTTGGTGGAGGCATAGTCTTCGAGCGGCATGTTGTGCGAGCCCATGGGCCCCTGGCCCCAGCCCGGACCGCTCGCCTGAGCGGCAGCCAGCAAGCGCACGGGCTTGGCCCGCGCATCGCGGGCGCGCTCGCGGGTGGTGAGGATGAGCGCGCAGGCGCCATCGGTCTCGAGGCAACAATCGTAGGCGCGAAACGGGTCGGCAATCATGCGCGAAGCGCGATGCGAGTCGAGCGTGAGCGGCTTGTCGCGCAGCACCGCGCGCGGATTACGCCGCGCATGCTCGCGAAAGGTGACGGCAATGTGGCCCAGGTGATCCGCGCTGACGCCGCACTCGTGCAGGTAGCGCCGGAAGGTCAGCGCCACCATGTGCGAGGGCGCCATCAGCCCGAAAGGCGCCATCCAGGCGCCGCCCCAGGGTCGGGATCGGTATCGGCCAAAGCGCTCGAATTGCCCCTGACACAGCGAGCGATACACCACCACGTAGCGACAGATGCCGGCGTGCAGCGCGAGCGCCGCGTTCATGACCGACGCCGATGCCCCACCGCCGCCCGCCCCCCAGACGATGTTGGAGAAGCGCAATTCGGGAATGCCAAGGGTCTGCTGGATGTTGACCGGCTCCTGGCGCTCGTTGGCAAAGGAGCAGAAACCGTCGATCTGATCGAGTTCGATGCCGGCGTCAGCAGCTGCGCGCGTGACCGCATCGCAGCACAACTCGAATTCGCTGCGATCCGTGATGCCGCCGTAGCGGGCATAGTCGCTCTCGCCAATGCCGATGACGGCGCAGCGGTCGGCAAAATCGGCCTGAAAGCGCGACATGGTCAGACGATGGCGAGCGGATTGATCGGGCTGCCCGTACCCCCGGTGATGAGCAGCGGCGCGGCAACAAACATGAACTCGTAGCGGCGATCGGCCGCGAGGGCATCCAGCACCATCAGTTCGATGAGATAGACACCGTAGTCACGGATCAGCATGCGGTGCACGGGCGCGGGATCACGGTGCTCGGTGGGCACGACCTCGACCCCGTAGTTGTCGCAGCCAATGCCCGCGATGCCCAATTCGCCCAGCCAGCGGGCGGCATCCAGACCAATGCCGGGCTCCGACTCGAAAAACGCGTCGCTGCCCTGCTCGCGAAACACCTGCTGCCAGCCGGTGCGAACCAGCACGATATCGCCCCGACTGACGCTGACACCCTGGGCGGCGGCACAACCCTGAAGGTCGGCGGCCGTGATGACATAGCCGCCCGGTAACGGACACTGGCCCTTCCAGGCGCAGAGGTCGAGCAGCACGCCTCGCCCGACCAGTTGGCGCAGCTTGTCGATGCCAAGCTTTTGCGCACCGGTGGATCGCACTACCGAGCCCAGGTAACCGTTGTAGAGCTGATCGTCATACCAGACGTGCGCCAGCGAGTCGATGTGCGTGGTGCCATGCGTGGGCAGGCTGATGTGATCATCCGAGCTCTGATAGCCCGCCTTGCGCTTGAGGCCGGCGGCATAGTCGCCGCCATCGAGCGTCATGAAGTGCAGGCAGGGCGAGCGCCTCGGAAACACCGGCACGCCGCGCTGCTGGACGGGCAGCGAGAGGCTGTAGACCCGCCCTTCGCGCACCAGTGATGCGGCCGCTGCGATGGCCTCGGGGCTGATGAAGTTGGCCGCGCCGCGTTCGTCCTCACGCCCCCATCGCCCCCAGTTGCCCTGCGCGGGCCCCGCCGAGGGCGCGGAATCATCATGCCCGCGAGCGCTGGCGGCGACTGCCCCGCCCCGCGTGTCGGGTCCCTCGCCTGCGGCACTGCTGCGTTCATCACTCATGGCGAGTCTCATGTTGGGGATCGGCCAGCCGGAAGCGCGGCACCTGATGGCCGCCATGGGTTTCCCAAACGAGGCGAACACGCAGACCGATGCGCAGGGCCTCGGGCTCGACATCGATGAGGTTGCTGATGAGCCTCACGTCCTGTGTGCCATCGAGCAGCACGACGACCACGTTGTAGGGCGTGGCCTCGCGCAGCGCCCCGGTGGCTGCCTGATGAATGACGGTGTAGGAGTACACCTCGCCCTCGCCCGAGACATGCGCCCAGTCGATGTGCCGCGAACGGCAGTGCGAGCACACGGGCTGGGGCGGATGCCGGAAGCAGCCACAGTCGCCACAGCGCTGAATGCGCAACTCGCCCGCGTCGCAAAAGTCGCGAAACGCGAGCTCATGCGGCAGCATGGGCGGGACATCGAAGCCCTCGGGAAGATACGCCAAGGCTCAAGCCGCCTTGCGCGGGAATAGCCGGATGTCTTCGGGACGCACGCGAAGCCACATCTTCTGGCCTTCGGGCCACAGGCGCGGCGGCGACAGTTGCAGACGCCATTGCGCGTTGTCGACATTGACGTACAGGTCGGCCAGGTTGCCCAGGAAGTAGGATCGGGCCACCGTCGACTCGACCACGTTGACGCCAGAGATCGGCTGATCGGACACCTCGATATCTTCGGGGCGCATGAGCAGATCCACCTCATCGCCCGCCCGGAATCCCTCGGTGTGGCAGGCCAGCTCGAGCGTGGGGCTGCAGTGCGCCCGACCATCGGCCCCGACCGTGGCCGTGACGACGTTGGCCAGACCGACGAACTCGGCGCCGAAGCGAGAGGCCGGCCGGCGGTAGATGTCCTGCGGCCCGCCGATCTGATCGATGCGCCCCGAGTCCATCAGCACGATGCGGTCGGCGATCACCATCGCCTCCTGCTGATCATGCGTGACGTAAAGGGAGGTGATGCCTAGACGCTTTTGCAGCTCGCGGATTTCGAAGCGCATGTGCTCGCGCAGCTTGGCGTCGAGATTGGACAAGGGCTCATCAAAGAGCAGCACGCGCGGCTCGAGCACGATGGCCCGGGCCAGCGCCACCCGTTGCTGCTGGCCGCCCGACAGCTTGGAAATATCGCGCGCGCCAAAGCCCTTGAGCCCGACCAGCGCCAACACACGCTCGACCCGCTCGGTGATCTCCTGCCGGCCCAGGCCCTTGAGTCGCAGGCCGAAGGCCACGTTTTCGAAGACGCTCATGTGCGGCCAGACAGCGTAGCTCTGGAACACCATGCCGATGGCCCGCTTTTCAGGCGGCAGCGCCACCGAGGCCGAGGACACGACATCCTCGCCCATGCGGATTTCTCCGCCGCTCACGTCCTCCAGACCGGCGACACAGCGTAGGGTGGTGGTCTTACCGCAGCCGCTGGGTCCGAGCAGCACGACGAGCTCGCCGGGTTCGATCGTGAGCGATACGCCGTCAATCGCCCGGAAACTGCCGAACTGCTTGACCAGATTGCTGATGACGACACGAGTCACGCGGGCTTCCTTTCAGGGCTGTCCGAGGGCGCGGGCCAGTGGCCCGATACGATTTCCTGGGTGTGCTCGCCGGGCTGGGCCGCCGGTTTGACGAAGGCGGGCGTGAGCGAGAAATCCCAGGGGGGGTCACACAAACAGAGCTTGCCCCAGACGGTGTCATGCATGCGGAGCATGCCGTTGTCGAGGTAGTGAACGTTCCAGCGATACTCGTCAAAGCTGGTGAACATCGCGCAGGGCACGTGAACCTTCTTCAATTGCTCGAGCCAGTACTGCAGGGGTCTGGCCTTGAAGGCGCGCTCGAGTATGGGGATCAGCGCCTGGCGGTTGCGCACCCGATCGGGGTTGCGCGCAAAGCGGGGATCGTCGGCGAGTTCAGGCTGGCCGATCGCCCGACAGAACGCCCGCCACTGCCGCGGCGATGTGACCGACACCGCCACCGGCCGGTCCTGAGTCGCAAAGGCTTGATCGGGCACCAGATAGGTGGTGGCGCTGCCCAGAGGCGTGGGCGTGCTGCCCGCCAGATGCTCGGCCATGCGCACCCGCTGCAGGTCAAAGGCCGACTCGAGCATGGTGATTTCGAGCGGCTGGCCCTTGCCGGTGCGCTCGCGCTCGAACAGGGCCGCAAGCACCGACTGAACGATGTGAATGGCGGTATTGCAATCGAAATGGCCGTACCAGCGCCAGCGCTGCCTGAGGCCGCCGGGCTCGCCGTTGACCGAACAACTGCCGCTGAAGGCCTGGACATGCGGGTCGGTGGCCCCCAGGGCAACCATGGGCCCGCGCGGGCCGAAGCCCGAGGCCGAGGCATAGATGAGGCGCGGGTTGAGCCGGGACAGCTCGGCATAGCCGATGCCGATCCGATCGGCCACACCGGGCCGGAAATTCTCGATCAACACGTCAGCCTGACGCGCCAACTCGTGCACCTGAGCCCGGTCGCCGGGCTGCTTGAGATCGAGGATGACCCCCCGCTTGTTGGAGTTCATCGAGATGTAAGTGGTGGAGAGGCCGCGTTTTTCCGGCATCACCGCCCGAATGAAATCGCCGCCCGGCGCCTCGAGCTTGATGACGTCGGCCCCCATCTGGCCCAGCAGCGACCCCGCCCAGGGGCCGACCGCCCCCTGGCTGGCATCAATCACCTTGAGCCCGTCGAGTACGCCCTTCATGACTGGCCCCCTCTGGCAGAGGCGCCACCGTCGGCCCCATCGACCGAACCCAGCACGGCCGCGTTGTGCTCACCCAGCCGGGGCGCGGGCCGCAGCGGCGACGCGAGCGCCGTGGCGAACTTGAGTGCACGATTCATCTGCTGCGACTCGCCCGGCTGGGCCCCCGGCACCTCGACGACCGGCTCGAGCAGGCGCACCTGCTCGTTGGCCAGCACCTCGCTGTAGTCGTTGAACTTCATGGAAATACCGCCGAGGCCATTGATGCGGGCCGACGCCTCGTCGCTGGTGACGCTGGCGAACCAGGGGTGATAGACCTTGCCTTCGGCGTGCTTGCGGTCACCGATATAAATGGTGGACCGCCAGTCCTTGTAGGCGGGATCGTCGGCCAGATGCCCCAGACCGATCGACTGCACGAATTGCACCCAGGCATCACGCTCGCCATGACGGAAGTCGAAGGTGACCTGACCGTCGCTCGTCTTCCAGCCGGTATCGGGGAGCCAGCGGGGCCCGTTGAGATGAAAGCCCAGCCACTTGTCCGGTTCGACCTGCGCGGCCAGCAGGATGGTCTTCATCGACATGAGCGCCTTGAGCATGGACACTCGGACGATCTGACCCTCTCCGCTTGCGCGCACATGCAGCAGTCCGGCCAGCATCGCCTGATGGGCATGGATGCCCGCGCCCACCCAGCCGATCTCGTAGCCCACGCGGCAGGGGTCGCCGCCCGACGCTCCCATGTAGCGGGTAAAGCCCGACATGGCCTGAAGAACTAACTCGGAACTGGGCTCTTGGCTGAAGGGCCCGGTCTCGCCCAGGTCGTTGATGTCGACCACCACCAGCCGCGGGTGGCGAGCGAGCATATCGGCCCAGTCGAGGGCCATCTCGCAGCGGATGTCGGGATCGGCGTGAAAGACCACCGCATCGGCGCCTGCCAGGATTGAGTCCAGCGCGGCGCGACCCGCCTCGGCACACAGGTCAATCCGAACGCTCTGCTTGCCCCGGTTGAGGTGGCAGAAGATGGCTGCGGTGTCGCCCACCATGGGCGGGCCCCACTCCCGGGCGCGATCGCCCTCGGGCGGTTCGATCTTGATCACGCGGGCGCCCAGGTCGGCCATGTACATGCCACAGAGTGGGCCGGCGACGCCCTCGGCGATTTCAACGATGGTCATCGACTGAAATGAGGGCAGCACACCGGCCACCGGCGGCTTGCCCGCTGAATCGTCGCTCACGCGCCCCCCCTGCCGAGCGCACGCTCGAGTCCGACCTTGAAGATGGCCCGCGTGCCAATGACCAACGCAAGCATGAGCACCGTCTGCACGACCCCGACGGCGGCCGCGAACTGATAATTGCCCGCATCCATGTAGTGCCAGGTGAGCACCGACAGCACCTGGCTGCGATCGGAGTACAGCAGGATGGAGGCGGACAGTTCCTTGATACTCTGGAGCATGACGAAAAAGAACACCGCAATAAGGGTGGGCTTGATGAGCGGAATGGTGATGCGCGCCAGCGCCTGCATGGCACTCGCCCCCGACATGCGGGCACTGGCCTCAAGATCGGCGTGAATTTGCAGCACCCCCGAGTGCGACACCAGGATGCCGTAGGGCAGAAACTTGGCGACATAGGCGAGCAGCAGGATCCAGAGCGTGCCGTAGAGCGGCGTCTGAAGGTAGGTCCAGAGCAGGCCAATGCCAAACACCAGGCCCGGCACGGCCACCGGCAAGACGCCCACGAAGGACAGCAGGCGGGTGGCCGGGCCCGGCGAACGGACCTCGGCGTAGCTGATCGCCAGGCCGATCACGACACAGATGGCCCCCGACATCAGCCCCAGTAAAATGGTGTTGACAAGCGCCGTACGGACATTTTCGATACGAAAAATATCGTGGTACTGCTCGAGCGTGAACACCTCGGGCGTCAGCGTGGCCGAACTGAACTTCATGAACGACGACACCAGCAACGCACCGAAGGGCAGCACGTCGGCACAAAGAATGTAGAGGCCGATAAGGACGAGCGCGATGACCGTCCCGCCGCGACCGATCCGCAGCGGGTTGCCCCGAAAGCCCTTGCCCGACACCGTGACATAGCGCTCCGACACGCGCGTGACGCGCCGCTGCAACCACACCCCGACGATGGTGACCAGCAGCAGAATGGTGCCCGAGGCTGCGGCGTGCGCGCGGTGCACCGGAAACTGGGTCGAGTCGAGATAGATTTTCCAGGGCAGGGTCGTGAAGCCGGCCGTGGTGCCGATCACACCGGGAATCGTGTAGAACTCGGCCGCCAGAATAAAGATGAGCAAGCCCGCGGCAAACACCGCCGGCATGGAGATGGGGAGCGTGATGCGGCGAAGCGTCTGCCAGGCCGATGCGCCTGCCGTGCGGGCCGCCTCTTCAAGCGAGGAATCGACCGTGCGAAGGCTGCCTGAGGTGAACAGGTAGGCGAAGGGCGCGAAGAACAGCGTCATCACCCAGACCACGCCCCCGTAGGTCCAGATGTTGGCCAGTGCCGGCGCGTCTTTCCAGACAGGACCGATCAGCGTCTTCCAGGCCACGTTGATGAAACCGGTTTTCTCCGAGCCCAGGGCGATCCAGGCGATGAGCCCCGTAAACGGCGACAGGAACAGCGGCATGATCACCAGCGTGTCGATCGTGCGTTTGAAAGGCAGATCGGTGCGACACACCAGCATGGCCATGAGCACGCCAATGAACAGCGAGGCGGCTGTGACGATGGCCGCCAGCACGATGGCTTCCCAAAGGGTTTCGAGATAGGCGGCCGTCGTGTAAACGTTGATGATGGCGGTCAGGCTGCGCTGGTTCGACAGCCCGACCTTGGTCTCTTTGTAGAACGCTGCGTCGATCGTGTAGACCAGCGGCACGACGACAATCGTGAAGACCGCCGCGGCAACCAGCAGCCACGCGATCGTCGTGGTCCAGGACCGACGCTTGGCGCCCATGGCTTATCGACCGTGCTGCTGCAGCGTCTTGGCCCAGAGTTCGAGGTCTTTGTTGAAGTTCTGCTCCCAGCGCTTGACATCGACGGGATAGACCTCCTTGATGGGCTGGTACCAGCTTTCCTTGGTCACCGGCCGCTTGTCTTCGATGCCGCTCATGGTGGTGCGTGAGCCATACTTGATCTGCAGCACCTCGGCGCCTTCGACGCTCATGGACCAGTTCTGGAAGAGACGGGCCGCATTGGGCCGGGGCGCGTACTTGGACACCGCCTGCCACGAATTGCCGAACTCTGGCGTGGGCGAGGGACGAACCCAGCGGATGGGCGCACCCTTCTGCCAGTGCGTGACACCAATGCCCTCCCAGGTCCAGAAGGTGAAGTCGTGCTCGCCCGCAATGACGCGGTCAAGGCCGACCAGGACCTCACCGTACACCGCAGGCTTTTGTTCCGCTACCTTGCGAAGGAAGTCGGGCCCGAACTCCTTGGACAGCTTGGGATCGAGGAACATGTGCAGGCTGGCATAGCAGGCGCCGCATTTCATGGTGCTGACCGCGAAGCGCCCCTTGAACCGGGGATCGAGCACGCCCTTCCAGCTGGCCGCGAGAATTTTGACCTCCTCAGGCGTCACCTTGTTGACGTTGTAGACGATCGCGTTGTCGGTGGTGTAGTTCGCATAGGCGTGGTTGCGGATACGGAACATCTCGGGAATGCGATCGTGCAGCGGCACCTTCCACTCGGCCACATGGCCCTGCTCGATGAGATCAGCCATGCTGGGGTAATCGCTGATGTGGAGGATATCGGCCGCGTGCCGGTTGGCCTGCACCTCCTGCAGGAAGCGCTGGTATTGCTGCACGCCCACGATTCGCAGCACTTCCACCTTGATGCCCGGGTACTTCTTTTCGAACTCGGCCGCGACGGCCTTCATGGCCTCGAGCGGGGCACTTTCGTACCACACCAGCTTGCCCTCTTTTTTGGCGGCCTCGTAGAGCTGGGCCTCGTTCATCGGAAACGACTGGGCGCTTGCGGCCCCGATCAGCCCCAGTGACAGCAGGCCGGCGGCCAGGCGCGACAGCAGGTTTGCGAACATCGTAAGTCTCCTCGACTTTGAATGATTTCTTAGGGAACCGCGCGATGCTAACCGCCCGCAAGCCATCGCACAATGGTTTAATTCGGCATCAAATTCATGCTTGTGCAGCATAGCTTGGACACCCGATGGACATCCCCCGACTCAGGGCTTTTCTCTATGCGGTCGAACTCGGCAGCGTATCCCGGGCAGCAGCCCGATTGCGCACCGCACAATCCGCGCTCAGCCGACAGATTCGCAAGCTCGAAGAGGAACTCGGGGTTCAACTCCTTGTGCGAGAGGGCCGGGGCGTGCGGCCCACCGAGGCCGGTGAAGCCTTGGTCCGCCGAGGCGAATGGCTCTTGCAGCAGATCCAGGCCACCGCCGAAGAGGTCCAGGCCCACGAAGGTCGACCCAGCGGCACGGTCACGCTGGCGCTGCCGCCGGGCGCAGCCAAAACCCTTGGGCCGCAATTGGTCATGCGTTATCGCGAGCGCTGCCCGCACGTCACCCTGAGGCTGCGCTCAGGGCTGTCGGGCTTCATCCAGCAGTGGCTCACCGAGGGTTCGCTCGACGCCGCGCTGCTGCACGATCCACCCCGGATGCCCGATGTCCTCATCCGGCCGCTGATCGACGAGGACCAGTACCTGATCGCGCCCTCCGCGGCCAACGTCGCACGACTGCCACGGGGCTTGAGGGCCCTGCCCCGACGCTTCCAGCTCGCCGAACTCGCCCGGCTGCCGCTCATCCTGCCGTCGCGCCCGCATGGGCTGCGCGCATTGCTCGACACGCTCGCCGCACGCGAGCGCATCGCGCTCGATGTGCTGGAGGTTGACAACCTCGAACTGATCAAGACCCTTGTTGAATCGGGCGCAGGGTTTTCGGTGATGGCCTTCAACGCCGCGCAACTCGAGGTGAAGCGTCGCGTGCTGCGCGCGGTGCCCCTGGAGCCCGTCGTCTCATGGCAGCTCGCGCTCGCCATGCCGAAGCGTCAGCCCACCCGCGCTACGGTTGAACTGGTCCGACTGCTCGAGGAACTGATCGTCGAGATGGTGGCGCGCGGCGTTTGGCGGGGCCGGATCGCAGGCGATACCGGGGCTGCTTAGTGGCGCGCGGGTCGTCGACATTCCCGACAGCCGACCAGTCGGGCGCTCGGCCCACGGCGTATCAGCGGGGTCAGCGCCTCACCCCGCAAAGGGCCGTTCAGGGAGCCCCGCCACCCCCGCATCGGCGGCGAACAATCCGCCCGACTGCGGCAGGCCCGCCAAGGCATCGTCGCTCAGCCCCAGCGTCGAACTGGTGATGAAGAGCGTGCGCAGGTCCGGTCCACCAAAACAAACGCTGGTCGGGCGCTCGGCCGGCACCTCGATCCAGCGGTCAATGCGGCCGTCAGGCAGAAAGCGCACCACCCGATGGCCATGCACCTCGGCGACCCAGAGTCCGCCCTCGGCGTCCACGGTGGCCCCATCGGGGCGACCGTCCAAGGACTGCCAGTCGATGAACACCTGACGATTACGCGCCATGCCCGCCCCCGCATCGAACTCGTAGCGATAGGTGACGCGTCGCGGCGAATCATTGAAATAAAACCAGCGATCGTCGGGGCTGAAACAGGGTCCGTTGGAAATCGTGATGTCGTGGTCGATTTCGTGGAGCGAGAGATCGGCATCGAGTCGAAACAAGCGCCCGATCGGCTGCTTCACGTTGCGGTCCATGGTGCCCACCCAGAAGCGCCCCTGGCGATCGCACTTGCCGTCATTGAAACGGGCCTCGCCCAGTTCGAGCCCGGGCACATTGAGCGGCCGGGGCGAGGCATCCGGCGCATCCAGCAAGGCCAGACCGGCGCGGTAGGCCATGAGAAAACCGCCCCGCGCGCGCTTGACGAAGGAGCCGACGGGCTTGCCCAGATCCCACTTCTCATAGCGCCCGCCGGCCGGCTCGAGCCGATGCAGCGTGGGCCGGGCGACATCGATCCAGTAGAGCGCCGACTCCTGCGGGCACCACAGCGGGTTTTCTCCCAGCACGTCCTTGCTGTCGATGAGGCAATGCGCGATCTTGTCCAAACGATTCTCCCTTCATGCCCGGGCGCTCACGCAATGGGCGCCCAAAGCCTTCGTTGATCAGGGCCTGCGCCCGCAGGGCCCGGCCTTTGCCCGAGGGCTCAATTGATCTGCAGTTCGACCGGCTCAAAGCCCTCGAGCCGGTAAACAAGACGATCTCCCGCCACGGGGAACTTCGAGGTGACGAGGCTGCCGAGCATCACGATCTCACCCGCGCGCAGGGTTTCGCCCCGACCCCGCACATCATTGACCAGCCAGGCAAGCGCACTGAGGGGCCCACCCATCAGGTCAGCGCCCCGGCCCGCCCCCACGCTGTGTCCGTTGATGAAGGCCTCGCCGCGTAGCCCGTCGAGATCGAGCGCAGCCCAGTCCTCGCGCAGGCAGCCCAATACGACGCCCTGATTCCAGGCGTTGTCGGCCACCAGTTGCAGACCGTTGCGGGCGAGCAGCGCGTAGTCGGCACGCCGGTCGTCGGCGAGTTCGAGCGCAGGCCCCAGCGCCGACACGGCGCTGAACACCGAGGCGGCCGTCAAGGCCGGGCCGTCCGGCCCGAGGTCGCGCCCGAGCCGCACCGCAATCTCGAACTCGACGATCAGGCGACCGTAGTCGGCACCGCGCGTGTGCGCAGGGGTGGACACCACCTGATCGCGGTGCAGTCGCCCCGACACCGGCGAATCGAGCCCCACCATCTGCTGCATGACCGGCGAGGCGAGCGCGATCTTCCAGCCCACCGCCGGCCCGCAGGCCCGCGCCTTGGCCTCGGCAAACGCGCGCTGAACGATGTGCGCCTGGGCCAACGTGCGGGGCGCGACGGCGGCCGGAAACGGGCCGAACACCGCGCGCTGCCGGTACTGCTCGAGCAGCCACCGGGTCGCTGGTGCCGGGTCGAAGGTCTGGCCGGTGGCTCGCCGGCGCACGGGCCGCGCGACCGGACTCATGCCCCGCTCCGCTTCCAGGCCTCGTAGCGCGCCCGTTGTTCCTCGTTGGGCGGGTAGAGACCCGGCAGCATGGCGCCCGCCTCGACCTCACCCATGATCCATTTCTCGAGCATCTCCTGCTCGGCGGCGAGAGCGGTGACCTCGTCGAGCAGTCCTGCGGGAATCAGGACCGCCCCGTCGTCATCGGCCACGATGACGTCGCCCGGAAACACCGCGACGCCGCCGCAGGCGATGGGCTGCTGCCAGGCCACGAAAGTGAGCCCGGCCACCGAGGGCGGCGCCGCCACGCCCTGACACCATACCGGCAGCCCCGTTCCCAGTACCCCCGCAACGTCGCGTACGACCCCGTCCGTCACCAGTGCCGTGACCCCACGCTTGGCCATGCGCGCGCACAGGATGTCGCCGAAGATGCCGGCATCGGTCACTCCCATGGCATCGACCACCGCCATGCAGCCCTCGGGCATGGCCTCGATCGCGGCCCGCGTGGAAATCGGCGAGCCCCAGGACTCGGGCGTGGCCAGATCCTCGCGAGCCGGCACGAAACGCAGCGTGAAGGCCTCGCCCACCAGGCGCGACTGATGCGCGCGCAGCGGACGCGCGCCACGCAGCCAGACATTACGCAGGCCCTTCTTGAGCAGGACCGTAGTCAGCGTCGCCGTGGAAATACGGCTGAGCGTTTGGCGGATCGGATCGGTCAGGCTCATGGTGATCGTCTCGTGGCAGGCAATGTCCGCGATCCTAACCCGATTCAAAACGATCGCAAGGCTGCCGGTCCGCTCGCCTTCGGCTACCCTAGCAGCTTGAATCAACGGACAAGGTACGAGCATGAGCGAAAAACAATCCGACCGGCGCGTCGCGCTGGTGACAGGCGCCTCCCGGGGCATTGGCGCGGCGGTGGTGGTCGAACTGGCTCGACTGGGCATCATCCCGGTACTGGCCGTGCGCAAGCCCGAATCGGCCGCGGCCGCGCTCGCAGCGGTGCAGGCACTGGGCATGCCGGCTCTGGTTCAGACCTGTGACGTCGCCGACCCCGCCCAGGCCAGCTCGGCCGTGGCGGGCACACTCGCGGCATTCGGCCGGCTCGATATCCTCATCAACAACGCCGGGGTGATCGACCCCATGGGCCCGATCGGCGAGGTCGATGTCAACGAGTGGGCGCGCGCCGTGCAGATCAATCTGGCCGGCCCCTACATCATGGTCGACGCAGCACTGTCTGCCCTGCGCGCCAGCCCCTGCGCTCAGGTGATCAACATTTCGACCGGGGCCGCCCACGCGCCGCGCGAGGGCTGGGCCGCCTACTGTTCGAGCAAGGCGGGTCTGGCCATGCTCACCCGCTGCCTGGCACTCGAGTGGGGCCCCACCGGCATCGCCGCCTTTGGTCTGCAACCCGGCATGGTCGACACCGACATGCAGACGCAGATTCGCGAGGCCGGAATCAACGATGTGAGCCGCGTGCCGAGGGCCAACCTGGGCACGCCCGAGCGTGCCGCACGCCTCATTGCCTGGCTGGCCGATCAGCGCCCCATGGACCTCAATGGGCAGGACCTGTCGATTCGCGACGCAGCGCTGGTCGAGCGCTCGGGCATCGATCGCTGAGCCCGACATGAGTGAGGTCTCGCTGACACCGGCCCGAGACGCCCGCCGTCCCGCGCTCGCCGGCGCTTTTTATCCCGCCGACGCCGGGGCCTTGCGCGCCATGATCGGCGGCTTTCTCGATCAGGCACCGCTGCATGCGTCCGAGCCCAAGGCCATCGTGTCGCCGCATGCGGGCTACATCTACTCGGGGCCGATTGCCGCCACCACGCTCAAGCCGCTGATCGGGCGCGCCGGCAAGATCCGACGCGTGGTCATGTTTGGGCCGCCGCATCGGATGCCGGTGCGGCGCTTTTGCGTGCCGTCGGTTCGGGCCTTCGCCACGCCGCTGGGCGAAGTGCCACTCGACCCCGAGTTCATGGCGCTTGCGCGCGCGCACCCCGGCGTCGTCGTTGACGACGCGCCGCACGCCCAGGAGCACTGCCTCGAGGTGCAGTTGCCCATGCTGCAGCAGGTGCTCGGCGAATTCACACTGGTGCCGGTGCTCGTGGGCGGGGCCTCGGCCAGCGAGGTCGACGCCCTGCTCGCCAGGCTCTGGGGCGGGGAGGAGACGCTGATCGTGATCAGCTCCGACCTGTCCCACTATCACGACTATGACAAGACCCGGGCGCTCGACGAAAGCGCACGGCGCGCCGTCGAAACCCTGCGCCCCGACCAGCTGGGCGAGGAGCAGGCCTGCGGTCGGCACGGCCTGCGCGGTCTGCTTGCGCGCGCCGCCAGCCTCGACCTGCGCGCCACAACGCTTGACCTGCGAAACTCCGGCGACACGGCAGGCAAGGGCCAGCGCGATCGGGTGGTGGGCTACGGCGGCTGGAGTTTCGAGTACGCCGCCACCGCCCGGCTGAGCGAGCCCGAGCGGGCACAACTGGCCGAGCTCGCACGCAAGGTGATCTCGGTGGGCATTTCGCACGGCCGCGCGCCCACGGTGAACTGGGCCAGCTTCACGCGCCCCCTGCAGGCCATGCGGGCCACCTTCGTCACGCTCACGCTCGATGGTCGGCTGCGCGGCTGCATCGGCTCGGTGCTGCCCCATGAGCCGTTGGTGGTCGATGTCGCGGCCAACGCCTACAAGGCCGCCTTTCAGGATCCGCGCTTCAAGCCGCTCACCCAGGCCGAGGTGGCGAGGCTCGAGGTCTCGGTGTCCATCCTCTCGCACCCTCGCCCGATCGAGGCCGACTCCGAGGCCCAGGCCATCGACAGCCTGCGCCCCGAGGTCGATGGCGTCATTCTGGAAGCGCGCGACCGACAGGGGCAGACCCGACGCGGCCTGTTCCTGCCCCACGTCTGGCACGAACTCCCCGATCCGAAGCAGTTCATGCGCCATCTCAAGGCCAAGGCGGGGCTGTCGGCCGAGGGCTGGCCGGCGGGCGCACGCCTCTGGCGCTACCGGACCGAAACCTTCCACTGAGCGCCCACCGCCCGGCGCTGGCCACCTGGCGCCCGTCACCCAGCGTCAATTACTGAGGGCCCCGGACAGGCTTCGGTCAAGGCCGTGCGGCAGAGAGCCCCAGTCGCACCGGCTGGCGGCGCGCGCCCCAGTTGCCGCGCGGACCTTCGAACACGCCCGGGCACTGCGTGCCGCAACGGCGGCACCGGCCGAGGTCATCCAGCCGCCATTCGGACAGCACATAGGCATCGCGACCAATGACCCGATCGCCGCAGCGATGGCAGTAGGTGGACTGTCTCGCCTTGTCGTGCACGTTGCCCACGTACACATGATGAAGCCCCGCCTCGAGCGCGATCCGGCGCGCAAGAATGAGCGTTTCATGCGGCGTGCGGGGCTTGTCGGTCATTTTCCAGTCGGGGTGAAAGGCCGTGAAGTGCAGGGGCACATGCGGTCCGAGTTCACGCGCCACCCACTTTGACAGCGCAGCCAGTTCGGATGGGCTGTCGTTTTCGCCGGGAATCAGCAAGGTGGTGATCTCGACCCAGCACGCGCTCTCATGCACCAGGTAGGCGAGCGTATCGAGCACGGGCGCCAAGCGCCCTGAGCAGTGTTGCTGGTAGAAGCGCTCAGTAAACGCCTTGAGGTCGACATTGGCGGCATCCATCCCTGAAAAGAACTCACGCGCGGCCGGGGGCGAAACATAGCCCGCCGTCACCGCCACCGAGCGGATGCCGCGCTCGCGGCAGGCCGAGGCCACGTCAAGGGCGTACTCGAGAAAGATCACCGGGTCATTGTAGGTAAAGGCGACCGACCGGCATCCCAGTTGCTCGGCCGCCGCGGCGATGGAGCCCGGCGAGGCGGCATCGGCCAGCTTGTCGAATTCGCGACTCTTTGAAATGTCCCAGTTCTGGCAGAAACGACAACTGAGGTTGCAGCCCGCCGTCCCGAAAGACAGGATGGGCGTACCGGGCAGGAAATGGTTGAGCGGCTTTTTCTCCACCGGGTCGACGCAAAAGCCCGACGAACGCCCCCAGGTGGTCAGCACCAGGGCGTCGTGGCTGCGCGCCCGGACGAAACACAGCCCGCGTTGGCCCTCGTGCAGGCGGCATTCGCGCGGACACAGGTCGCATTGGATACGACCGTCATCGAGCGGGTGCCAATAGCGCGCCGGCACCGCGCCCTCGATGGAATCGGCTGCTTCAGACATGCGATCCCCGGCCAGTGGACAGCGGCTGAGCCGAAAACGGTTTCGAAGGTTTCATGATCAGAGTCCAGGGCAGCCTTGCGGGGCATCTTAGCGCGGAAGAGCGGCAAGCCTTACCATGGGCGGTCATTGTCAAGCTTGAGGCCTGACCGGCGGGCCCTGGCAACCACTCCGGGAACATCCATGACCACTGCCTACTGGTGCGTGCTGGCCGCCGCGCTCATGCCTTATCTCTTCACC
>CAIVPX010000045.1 GCA_903907905.1 uncultured bacterium
CTGGGGCGATACGCAGCCGACCGCCGAACACGCGCGCTTTGCCAGCGGCTGGAACGATACCCTGCCCGTGACCGCGCATGCCGCCCACCCCAGCCCCTACGGCGTGATCGGACTGGCGGGCAATGCCTGGCACTGGGTGTCCAGCGCCTACCGTCCTTACCCCTACCGCGAAGACGACGGAAGGGAAGACCTCACGCCCGGCCCGGTCAGGGCAACACGCGGAGGCGGCCACGATTCAAGAGCGGAGAACCTTCGCACGACCGAGCGCGGCAGGACACTGTCCCGGGCCCCAGCCGCGGGTCATCACAACATCGGGTTCCGGTGTGCGCGCTAGCGAACGCAGGCCGCACGGTTTGCTTTGACCTGCCTGGCTCCGGTGGCCTCAGGCCTGAGGGGTGTCGTCAGTAGCCCTGAAACAAGAAATCGAGCGCCGCGATAATTTTTGCCTGATCCCCTGAAAGTGAGGTCACTGGCGATTTCAGCACCCGTTGCGGCAGAGCGCCCATCTTGGGCGTTTCAAGCAGGCACTCCTGGCCTTCGATGGTGAAGATCGGTGTCAGGCGGGCCGACAGTTTTACCTGCGGAAAATGCTTGAGACTGCGCAAGGGAATCACCATCCGGCTGTCAAGGCCGTCGAGCAAATCGCTCTGAACGTCCAACAGGTATGGCGTGGTGGCAGCGTGACCACCGGGGTTCGCATAGACGTCAAAACGCGCCATCAGAAGCTTCTCCACTCGTCCAGCGGCAAACCCTCGGCCTCGACGGTGGCGTTGTAGGCGGCGATGAAATCGGCGTGCTCCTCGCGCCATCTGCGCTCCTGCTCGCGCCGTACAAGCTCGCGAAGATAGTTGTCGCAGACTTGCGAGATATTGATCTGAAGGTCCTTCGCAGCCTCCAACACGTCGCTGCTCAGACTCAAATTGGTGGCACGTTTGCCCGGCGATCCGGTACGCAGGCGGGAAGCGGTCGGTGAGGCGGTCATCATCTTACTCATGCGCATTTTTATATGCGCATATCGTAACACGCAGGACTTCGCCGACCCCCTGCCAGATCGCTGCGAAGGCCCTCGGCGGCCTGCGGCATGTCGCCGCTCAGACTCAGATGGCTGGCACGTTTGCCCGGCGATGTGGTGCGCACGAGGGGAGCAGGTCGGCCCGTAAGCTGGCGATTGGTGGACTGGATAGGTTGCGATTTCCGATAAATCGCAACCTATCGGATTGACCTGTCGTCACCGGCGACAGGAACCGGAAACGGGTCGCAAGAATCCGAAAATTCAACCATGCGCAGTTGGCACCCAGGCAAGCCCCACAACAACTGGCCCGCTCTGCCAAGCAACCAGGCAGTTGCTCAATAGGCGCTCGCGCATCCTTGAGTGGTGTGGGCAAGCGCCAGCGGACGACACTGAACCGCCCCCACCTCAACCGCCCTTCACCCCGGCCTTGCGCGCCACGTCACCCCAGCGCTGAAGCTCTTCACGCAGATAACGCTCGAAGGCCTCGGGCGAACCGGCCACCACTTCCACGCCAATCCGGCTCATCTTGTCGCGCACCTCGGGCAGGTTCATCACCTGTGCAATGCCCTGCTGAATGCGGTCGATGACCGGTCGTGGGGTTTTGGCGGGCGCGATCACGCCGCCCCATAGCGCCGCGGAAAAGCCCGCCGTACCGGCCATGCCCGACTCGGCGATGGTGGGCACCTTGGGCAACAGGGTCGAGCGTTGCAGCCCCGTGTAGGCGATGGGGCGCAGCTTGCCCGACTCGATCTGCTGCAGCGCCTGCGCGGGGCTGCCGATATTGAAATCGACCACGCCCGCAATGGCGTCAGTCATGGCGGGCACGCCGCCCTGGTAGGGCACCGGGATCATCTTCACGCCCATGATGCTGTTGAGCAGTTCCATCGACAGGTGATGCACCGAGCCCTCGCCTGGCGTTGAATAACTGATGGCACCCGGCCGCGCCTTGGCCTGCTCGATGAGTTCGGCCAGCGTGTTGGCCTGCAGGCGCGAGCCCGCCATGAGCACCAGGGGCGAACTGCCCACCAGCGACACCGCGGCAAAATCGTTGATGGAATCGAAGGGCAGCGAACGCATGGCCGGCAGAATGACGTGGTTGGTGAGGATGACCAGCAGCGTGTGACCGTCGGGCGCCGCCTTGGCCACGAGGTCTGCGGCAATCGTGCCGGTGGCACCGGGTCGGTTCTCGACCACCACCGGCTGGTTCCAGATCGACGGCAGTTTCTCGCTGAGGGTTCGACCGATGGTGTCGGCCATGGCCCCAGGCGGAAAGCCCACGATCAGCTTGACGGGTCGGCTGGGGAAGTCCTGCGCCTGAAGGGAACCTGGACCGATCCCCGCCATCGCCAGCGCCAGCAGCGCGCCGCACAAGCCCCGCTTCACCCGACCCCGCATTGTCTCGCTCTTCATGCCACCGTCTCCTCGTGTTGGATGAACCAATCTTTCGCCGCCTGCAGATCGGGCTCGACACCCAGCCCGGGCTGCTCGGTGAGCAGCCAGCCCCCCTCGACCACTTCGGGAAAGGGCTGACAGAGCGCCTCGCGCAGCGGGTTCTCGTTGACATCGAGTTCCAGCATGCCTGGCCCGCCCACCGCGGCGAGCAAATGCGCCGAGGCCATCAGGCCAATGCCCGCGCCCAGCCAGTGCGGGCAGAACACCCTGCCCCGCTCGAGGGCGCGCTGCGCCACCGCGAACCCCGCACTGAGCCCGCCCCACTTGCCCACGTCGGGCTGCACCACCCCCAGCCACGCGCCGTGCCGCTCGAAGTCGTCGGCACGCAGATTCTCGCCGCCGGCGAGCGGTGCACGCATGGCCTGCGCACACTGCCGCCACTCGGCATCGGGCCGATCGGCCGCCAGCGGCTCCTCCACCCAGGCCAGATCGAAAGGCGTAAGGCGGGGCGCCATGTCGAGCGCCTGCTCGAGCGTCCAGCCCTGGTTGACATCGACCATGAGCGATTCGCCCGGCTGCATGTCGGCTCGGATTCGCCCCAGAAGATCGATATCGGATTGCGCGCCGAAACCGATCTTCTGCTTGAAGGCGCGAAAACCCTGGGCGCGCGACACCTGAACCACTTCGGCGCCATCGGCAGGATTGAGGCCGCTCGCGTACACGGGGATACGGCGCGCACGCGTCCCCGACAGCAGATCGCAGATCGGAGTACCCGCGCGGCGCGCAGCCAGATCCCACAGCGCACAGTCCAGGCCGCCCAGCGCCGAGGACAAGGGCCCGGGCTCACCGGTCTGGATCGACATGACATGCGTCTTGCGACTGAGCGCCTGCCAGACCTCGGCCGGTTGCGCCGGCGACAGCCCCTGCAGCAGCGGCGCAAAGGTCTGGTGAACTACGCGAGCCCGGTGCTCGGCGCCGTAGGCGGGCAGCGTGCTGTAGACCTCGCCCCAGCCATGACAGCCTTCCTCGTCCTCGATGCGCACCAGCAAGGCCACGCGCTGCCCGATACTGGCCATGGTCGAGACCACGGGCTTGCTCACACGGGCACGAAAAAGAAAAGTTTCGATGCGCCGGATGGGGCTGATGCGGTCAGGCTGCGCAATGAGCGGGAAACGCATGAGTCAGCCCGGATCGGTGGCGGGGCTTGCAGCCACCGCATCCCGCCCCCATCGACGGCGCAGGGCCAGGTACTCGGCCTCCATCACGCCTTGAGACAATTGCGGCTGCCAGCCCGTCATCTGGAAAAACGATTCGAGGCAATAACTGCCCAGATCGGTGCGGCCAAGACGAGCGTGCCGCAGCGCCAGCACGATGCGCGAAACGCCCGCCAGCTTGAGCGCGCCCGCGCACATCGGGCAGGGCTCCATGGTGCAGTAAAGGGTTGCGCCCTCGGTGGCTGCAGGGCCGGCCGCTGCCAGGGCGCGTCGAATGGCATCCGTCTCGGCGTGCACGGTGAAATCACCCTGGGTGACCTGCCGGTTCTGCCCGGTCGCAAGCACCCTGCCCTCGCGCACCAGCACCGCACCGGTGGGCCAGTCGCCGCGCTCAAAGGCCTCGACCGACTGATTGAAAGCCAATTGCATCCATTGCAGATCTTCGGCCATGGCAGTGGCCGCAGAGGCCTCAGTTTCGGTGCGCATCGTGCCCCCTTTCAAGTTCGCCCTGCCGGGCATAGGCCTCGTCAAAGCGCGCCCGCAAGCGCTCGTTGACATGCGGCATCCGTTCGACCACCTGCCGTGCCCAGTCGAAATAGTCTTTCCGGCGCTGCAGCGTCCATTGGTGCGGTGGATTGCTCGCCATATCGCGCAGGTTGCAGATCTTGTCGGCGAGCTTGACCAGCACCGCGCGCGACGACAACCCCGGCGCATGCTCGACCTGCAGTCGCTTGCGTTGCGCGGCGGCGAGGGTCTTGTCGTCGGAGACCTCCATGACCACATCGGCCACTTCGACGCCGAAGGCCTCGACCAGTTCTTCGTAGCGCGTCTGTGTATCTTCGATCGTGTCATGCAGCAGGGCCGCAGCGATCGTGACCGCGTCCTCGACACCGCCCTCCTCGGCCAGCACCTGCGCGAGCGCGAGCGGGTGGTTGATGTAGGGGGTGGCCGCCAGATCCTTGCGGCGATCGTCGCGGTGCTTGTGCGCGGCAAAGGCCGCCGCCCTCAGAATCAGGTTCAGTGAGGCGCTCATGGTGTCAGCCTCCGGTTCATGAGGCCCGAATGACGCTCGTGCTGTCAGCCTGGCGCGCCGCGCTCGGGCCGCTCTGCGCCGCCGGTGCACCCACGCGCCGAAATCTCGGCAGCCAGCGGTTTTCCGCCTGCTGATCCCACACCAATTCGAGCCCATCGCCGATGGCCAGTTCGCCCCGCATGGTGCCGATCACATTGCTCAGCAACCTCACGCCGGGCAGGTCGGGAAACTCGACCAGTACGACGTTGTAGGGCAGCACCGCCTTGACCGAATCATGTGCGGCGGTGTGGGCCCAGACGAACGAGAACACACGCGCGCGGCTCGGTGCATCGACCCAGTTGCGATGCACAGACTGGCACTTCGGGCACACGGGCAGCGGCGGATGAACCAGGGTGAGGCAATCGGCACATTGCTGAAAACTCAGGCGCTTCGCATTGCAGCGCTCCCAGAAGGGCGCGCTGGTCTCGTCGATCGCGGGCGCGGGCAAGGACTCGGGCAGGTAGGGCATGTCACACCCCCAGAATGGCAGCGCTGGTGGGATTGATTTCATTGGCGCCCGTCACCAGACACAAGCGTGCGCCCTCAACCTGGGCGGTGGAGTCGCCCCGCAACTGCCGCACACCCTCGACGATGTGGTTCATGCCATGCACATAGGCCTCACCCAGACTGCCCCCGTGGGTGTTGATGGGCATGCGGCCATTGGGCCACTCACCGTGCCCCGCGCCGATCCAGGCCGGCGCCTGGCCACGTTCGCAAAAGCCGAAATCTTCCAGCGTGAGAAAACACATGGCCGTGAAATGATCATAGAACTGGGCGACATCGATGTCCTCGGGCCCCACCCCGGCACGCTCGAACACGCGTCGCGCGGTGTTGATCTGACCACCCGTGGTGTAGCGCTCGTCGCTCATGTTGTGCGAGCCCATGGCGCCCGTGCCCCAACCGGGGTCACTCCCCTGGGCCGCCGCAAGAATGCGCACCGGCCGTTGGCGCAGGTCACGCGCGCGCTCGGCACTCACCACGATGACCGCGCAGGCCCCGTCCGACTCGAGGCAGCAGTCGTAGAGCCGGAAGGGATCGACGATCATGCGCGACGCCAGGTACTTGTCGAGGGTGAGCGGCCGGCCATGCGTGATGGCACGCGGATTGCGCTGCGCGTTGCGGTTGGCGCTGAGCGCCACTGCCGCCAGTTGCTCGTCGGTAAAGCCGTAGTCGTGCCGATAGCGCTGCGCAACCATCGCCAGGCCCTGGGCGGCCGAAAACAAACCAAACTGACCGACGAAATCGCTGTGCGTGCGCTGCGGATAAAACTTGCCATAGCGGCGGCTTTGCCCCTGACAGAGGCTGCGAAACACCGCGACGCATTGCGCGCGCCCCGACTCGACCGCACTGGCGGCCAGTGCCAGCGCGCCGCACGGCCCGCCCCCGCGCCCGCCCCAAACCGAGGCTGAAAAGCGCAGGTCTTCGATGCCCAGCGCCACCTGCAGGAGCGACGCGTCGATGCTGGTGTCGGCAAAGCTCGCCACACCGTCAAGCTCCGAGAGCTCAAGACCCGCATCCGCAGCTGCCGCAGCGATGGCCTGACACGCCAACTGGAACTCGTTGCGGTCGGCGATGCCACCCCAGCGGCGATACTCGGTTTCGCCGATGCCGGCGATACAGGCCTGATTCATACGCGCTCCGGGCCGGACATTTACTCGGTGGGGATCTTGGCGTCCTGGATGAAGCGCGCCCAGCGGGTCAGATCAGCCTTGTAGTAGTCGGTGAAGGCCTGCGGCGACAGCGGCAGCGGGTTGAGCCCCTGACCGAGCAGCCACTCCTGAATGTCGGGCTTGGCGAGCGTTCGGTTCACCGCCGCGTTGAGCCGCGCAACCGCCTCGGGCGGCGTGCCTGCGGGACCGAAGAAGGCATACCAGGAGATGAGCTCGTAGCCCGGCACACCCTGCTCGGCCACCGTCGGAACCTCTTTCAGAAACGCCGAACGCGAGCGCTCGGCCGCGGTGACCGCCAGCACACGCAACTTGCCGGCATCGACGAAAGGACGGATCGGAATCGGGCTGATGATCGCGACGTCAATACGCCCGCCCACCATGTCGGGCAGCAGTTCACCCACCGCCTTGTAGGGCACATTGGTCCAGCGCGTGCCGGTGAGGCGCTGCAGCACGTCACCGGCGATGTAGTCGGTGCCATTAGCGCCGAGACTGCCGAAATTGAGTTTGCCCGGGTTGTTGCGCGCGGTCTCGATCAATGCGCGCAGATCCTTGATGGGCAGGGCGGCATTGACGAAGACCACGAAGGGCGTGGTGGCCAACATGGCCATGGGGACGAAGTCGGCCTGCGCATCGAAGCGCGCCGTTGACTTCATGATGACGGGCGCCACCGCCAACGCGCTGGGCACCCCCAGGAACAGCGTGTAGCCATCGGCGGTGATCTTGGCCGCTGCATTGGCGCCAACCAGCCCCGCACCGCCGCCGCGGTACTCGGGCACCAGCGACTGACCGAGCTCGGCCGCCACATCGCGCCCGACGCGATCCATGAGATTTTGCACCGCCCCGCCGGGGCCGAAGGGCACGATGACCCGTACCGGTCGGTTCGGGTAGTCGGAGGTCTGCGCCTGCAGCGCCGAGCCCGCGAACAATGCGCCGCCCAGTGTCAGCGCGGCGCGCAACAAGTGAATTCTTCGAATGTTGATCATCGTTTTCTCTTTATGATTGAGTGTCACTCTATCGGGAAACCCTTGACCACCGTGCGCCACATCATGCGGGGCTGATCAGGGCCGTAATCGCTGCTGGCCAGGTGCTGGGTGCTGTAGTTGTCCCAGATCAGCACATCGCCCACCTTCCAGCTGTGGCGGTAAAGAAAGCGCTCGTTGGCCACGTGGGCGTATAGCGAATCGAGCAGTGCCTTGCCCTCAGCCTCGGGCAGTTCGTTGATGCGATGCGTGAAGCCCGCATTGACGTACAGAATTTCCTTGCCCGACAGCGGATGCCGGATGATCACCGGATGCGCCAGCCCCGGCAGCGAATCATTGGCCTTGCTGAAGCGGAAGACGTACTCATGCCAGGCGGAGAGCTTGGAGAGCCGCTCGCGCTCGCTCGCAGGCAGTGCCTCCAGCGCCATGACGCAGTTGGAAAACACCGTGTCGCCCAGCGGCTTACCCGAGGCGTCATGCGGAATGCGCAGCGAATACAGCACCGAGGCCCAGGCCGGCGCCGGCACATAGGAGCGATCGGTGTGCCAGTACTGCCCGGCATCTTTCACGCCCAGGGGTTTGCCGTCTTCGACCATGTTCGAGAGCACCTGAATTTGCGGGTAGCCCGGCCGAAGGTAGGCGCTGAGGGTCGACTTATAGGACTCCTCTTCGCCGATGTAGCGGCTGAAGCGGATGAACCCCGCTTCGTCGAGCTGCTGCCCCCGCACGACCAGCACACCATGCTCCAGGAAAGCCGCCTTGATGCCGGCGATCTGCGCATCGGTGAGGGGCAGCCTGAGATCGATTCCGCGAATCTCGCAACCCAGCGCCGCCGACATGCGAACCACTTCCATGATGCCCCCTCGAAATTGTGCGGCCCGTCGGTCTAGACGCGCCGCGATTGCCCCTGCCAGTAAGGCTCCCGGATATCGCGCTTGAGCACCTTGCCCAGCCCGCTTCGCGGCAGGCTCGGCCAGATCTCGATCGACTTGGGCGTCTTCATGCCGCCCAGCCGCTCGCGGCAGAGCGCGCCCAACTCCTGCTCGGTGGCCGATGCGCCAGCCTTGAGCTCGACGATCGCCTTGAGCGCTTCGCCCCATTTCGGATCGGGCACACCGATGACCGCGCAATCGAGCACGGCGGGGTGTGCGCACAGCACCTGCTCGACCTCGCTCGGATAGATGTTGAAGCCGCCGCTGATCACCATGTCCTTGGTGCGATCAACAATATGCAGATAGCCCTCGTCATCGCGATAGCCAACATCGCCCGTGTGATGCCAGCCGAAGCGGCAGGCCGCCTCCTGCTCCTCGGGGCGCTGGAAGTAGCCCTTCATGACGAGATTGCTGCGAACGACCAGCTCGCCACGCGCCATCGGACCCAGCAAACGCCCCTGCTCGTCCATCACCTCGACACGGGTGAGCGGACTGGCCCGCCCGCAACTGGTGAGCCTGCGCGCGCGCACCGCCGGATTGGGATGCGCGAGTTCCTCGGGCGCAAGCCAGCTGAGGATGAAGGGCGCCTCGGTCTGGCCCCAGGCCTGACACATCACCGGCCCGAACACCTCGAGAGCCTCTTCGAGCTTCGGCGGCGCCATGGGCGCACCCGCGCAGATGAAATAGCGCAGGGACGAATAATCGTGGCTGCGCACCGACGGCGAGGCGAGCAGGCCGTAGATGAGGGTGGGCGGCAAAAAGAGGGTGGTGACGCGGTGCGACTCGATCGCCTGCAGGATGCGATCGGGGTCGGCGCGGTCATGCAGGATGAGGGAGCCGCCGCGAAACATGACGCAGAGCGCGATATTGCCCGCCCCGTGCGACAGCGGCGCCACCACCAGATTGACATGCGGCCGATCGAGCGGCATGCACAGATGAAAGGTGGCAAACAGCGCCTCGGCATTACGCTGACAGATCATCACGCTCTTGGGCCGACCCGTGGTGCCGCCCGTGCCCTTGATCCAGGCGAGGTCTTCGGGGCCGTGCTCATCGTCTTCGAAGCGCTCGGCCTGGTCGGCGGCCCAGCGATCGAATGACGGCGCATCGGGTAGCGCCCGGTCCAGGCAAACCGCCCCGCGCAAACCCGGCAAGGCCGCGCGGACCTCGGCCAGATGCTCGGCCTGCCCGCTGTGAAAAAACAGGAATTCGCAGGCGTTTTCCTGCATGAAGGCAACGTTTTCGCTGAGCAGATTGCGGGGGTGCACCGGCAACCACACGGCGCCGGCTCTCAGCAAGCCCACCATCGCAAGCGGCATTTGCGCGCAATTGGCCCCGAGCACGGCCACACGGGAGCCACGCCCCAGACCCGCGGCCCACAGGCCACTGGCCACGCGGTGCGACAGGGCCAGCGCCTCACCATGGGTGTAGGCGACCTGGTCATCGGCCACGCACAGGCGGCCAGGCTCGCGCGACATCCCGCCTTCAAGGAGATCGATCACTCTCATGGGCCGCTAACTTACACGCTTTGGCGCGTGCGGCGAAACGTGCGGCAGCGGCCCCGGCGCGAGTGCGACAAAAAATGAAAGGCCGGGCGCCGACGCCGATGGCAGCCCGCAGCGCGGCGGGTGTCAGCGGCCTGCGCCTTCCTCGCCTCCAACCCTTACCAGCCGATGGCCTTGGGCAGCCAGAGCGCGATCTGCGGGAAGAAAAAGACCAGCGCCAAGGCAACACCCTGAAGCATGATGAAAGGCACGACCCCGCGATAAATGTCTCGAATCGTGACCTCTGGCGGCGCGACCCCCTTGAGATAGAACCGGGCCCAGCCGAAGGGCGGTGTGAGAAACGACGACTGCAGGTTGACGGTGATCAGCATGGCCAGCCAGATGGGGTCGACGCCCTGGGCAATCAGCACGGGCATGAACAGGGGCACCGCGATGTAGCTGATCTCGATCCACTCGATGAAAAAGCCGAGCAAGAAGATGATGAGCATCATGAACCAGATGTCGCTGTTCACGCCGCCCGGCAGCACGTCGAACATCTTGGTGATCAGGTCCTCACCGTTCAGCCCCCTGAAGGCCAGCGAAAATACCTGGGCCGCCATGAGAATGAACATCATGATCGCCGTGATCTTGGTGGTTTCGAGCGACACGTCCTTCAGTACGCTCAGCCGAAGCCGGCCAGCGCCCAGTGCGATCAACACCGACCCGACCGCTCCCATCGATGCCGCTTCGGTGGGCGCAGCGACCCCGCCCACGATGGAGCCCAGCACGGCAACGACCAGCAGCACGGGCGGCACCACCACCTTCCAGAACCGCACCGCAAGCTCGCGGCGACTGACGGCGCTACGTTCCTCGATGGGCAGCGGCGGCATGAGTTCGGGCGACATCCAGCCACGAATCAGCAGATACACAATGTAGATCGCAGCCAGCAACAGACCTGGAAACACCGCCGCTGCAAACAGGGTGCCCACGGACAACTGCATGATGTCCGAGAGCAGAATGAGGATGAGGCTGGGCGGAATGATCTGCCCCAGGGTGCCCGACGCGCAGATGGCGCCGCAGGCGATCCCCTTGTCGTAGCCGCGTCGAATCAGGGTGGGCAGGGTGAGCAGCCCCAGCGTGATGACGGTCGCCCCGACGATTCCGGTGGTGGCGCCCATCAGCACCCCGAACAGGATGATGCCGACAGCCATGCCGCCTTTGACGCCCCCCGCAAGATGTCCCATGACATCGAGCAGGTCATCGGCCAGCCGAGACTTTTCGAGCATCACGCCCATGAAGACAAAGAGCGGGATCGACATCCACTGATAGCCAGCTACGACACCATAAAAGCGCGCCGGCAGCAGATTGAACAGCGTGCCGCCGAATCCGAGATACCCGAACACCAGGCCAACGGTGGCCAGGGTGGTGGCAACCGGTACACCGAGCATCAGCAGACCGAAGAAGCCGCCCAGCATCAGCAGCGCATAGGTTTGCGGCTCAAACATGACGTGCGGCCTCGACCGGTTTCGCGCGGTCGACGAACAGGCGAAGCAGCGCCCCGACCGACTGCAGCACCAGCAAGCCGTACCCCACCGGAATCAGCGCCTTCAAGGCCCACCGGAAGGGAATACCGCCGGGGTCTGGCGAAATTTCTCCGATCGACCAGGACTGAGCCACGTAACGAATCGACAGGACAATGAAGAGAATCGAGATGACCAAAATGAGAAGGGTCGACAGGACGTCGACATAAAACTTCATCGCAGCCGAGTAGCGGGCATAGAACACATCCACGCGAACGTTGTCACCGCGCTGGATCGAGTAGGACATGCCGAGCAGAATCATTGCCGCGAGCAGGTGCCACTCGAGCTCCTGGGCCCAGACGGTTCCCAGACTCATCGAGTAACGCAGCAGCACATTGCAGGCCACCAGCGCAATCATCAGCATGGCGATCCAAAGCGTCGATCGACCAATCCGGTCGATCACCGCCTCGATGCCGAGCGTGAGGGCCTCGACGGCCCCGGGCGCAGCGGACTCGCGCATCAGCCTCGTACCTTGGTGTGATAGGCCTCCTCGCTCACCTCGCTCCAGCGGTCGTACTTGGCCTTGAACGCCGTGTAGGACTCGTGAACCTTGCGCGTCAGCGGATCCTTCGCGCTGGCCTCGGCCAGCACCTTTTCGGTTTCCTTTCTGAGGGCCTCGATCACGCTATCGGGCAAAGGTCGCGCGATCACCTTATGGTTCTTGATCAGGTCTTCCATCGCGTCCGCATTGGCCTTCTGACACCAGCCCTCGCTGATCACGTTGCAGGCAGCTGCCGCGTTTTCAACGATGGCCTGGAGATCCTTGGGCAGCTTCTGCCAGGCGGCCTTGTTGATGAGCAACTCCGACACGGTGGCCGGCTCATGCCAGCCCGTGGTGTAGTAATAGCGCGCTGCTTTGTGCAAGCCCAGACGGCGGTCCTGGTAGGGCCCCACGAACTCGGCGGCATCGATGACCCCACGTTCGAGCGCAGGGAAAATTTCGCCGCCTGGCAACACCTTCACGTCAACACCCAGATTGGCGTACACCTTGCCGGCGAGCCCCGGGATGCGCATCTTGAGGCCCTTCAGATCGGCGACCGAGTTGATCTCCTTCTTGAACCAGCCGGTCATCTGCACCCCGGTGTTGCCACAGGGCATGGCCACCATGCCGAAGGGCGCGTACACCTCGTTCCAGAGGTCGATGCCGCCACCGTCGTAGAGCCAGCCATTCATCCCCTGAAAGTTGAGCCCGAACGGGACGGCCGTGAAGTACTGCGCCGCGAAGGTTTTCCCCGTCCAGAAGTAGCTGTTGGCATGATTCATCTCGACCGTGCCCGCCCGCACCGCGTCAAACCCTTCGAAGGCCGGGATCAACTCGCCCGCGCCGAACACCTGGATCTTCAAGCGGCCGTTGGACATCGCCTCGATGCGCTTGGCAAGGTCGGTCGCGCTACCCGGGCCGTCCATGTAGAACGGTGAGCCCTTGGCGTAGGCGCTGGTCATCTTCCAGTTGAAGCTCGTCTGCGCACGAACGATCGAGGGAAATGCCAGGGCTGTGGTGGCGGCGCCTGCACCGAGACTGCCTGCAACGAATGAGCGGCGTTTGGATTCCATGCGAACACTCCGGGTCTGTGAATGCTGCGGCTGTTTGCAAGGGGCGTGCCATCGGCGGCTGTATCGCAAGCGCCGCGAGGACGAGGCATCCGTTTTCCTCTCTGAGCAGGCGATGCACGGCGAGGCGCTCGCATAGAGCGACGAAACCCCTTTGCTCGACCGGGCTGTGGGGGCTTTGGCACCAGCGCGGACAGGGACAGAACGCTTCGGGTGCATGGCGCGCCAACTCGGGCCAGACAGGTGCGCACCAGAATGAGGACAGGACCTCACACTGCAGTCCGGACCAAGGCCGCCATCAGGCGATCAGCCCAATCCCTTAGACTTCGCAGACCAGACCCCAACCGCCGCCCGACTCGTCGGGCGATCAGGAGATACCAAAGATGGACAGCCTCACCCTCGCCCAGGCTCAGCAAATTCTCTCGGGCGCCCTGGCGCGCTCACGTGCCGAAGGTTTCAAGCCCATGGGTATTGCGGTGCTCGACGAAAGCGGCAACCTCAAGGCGTTTGCCCGCGAAGACGGCGCCAGCATGTTTCGCTTCGAAATCGCGCAGGGCAAAGCCTGGGGCGCGGTCGGCATGGGCGCCTCGAGCCGGGCACTGGCCCAGCGCGCCAAGGACAATCCGAACTTCTTTGTGGCGCTGGCGGCGAGCGCGCACGGCAAGTTTCTTCCCCAACCGGGAGCGGTGCTGATTCTCTCGCCCTCGGGTCAGGTGATCGGCGCGGTGGGTGCCAGCGGCGGCACCGGCGACGAGGATGAACTCATCTGCATCGCAGGCGTCGAGTCGGCCGGGCTCAAGGCCGGCTGATCGGAACCCAGCGCGCGGTCATGAGACTGGCCGCGTGCGCGGGATCACACGCGACTGAAGTACTCGCGCCGCTCGAAATCGGTCTTGTCGGGGGCGGCCTGCCAGCGCGCCCACTCGGCCCGCTTCACCTGCGCAAGGTAAGACACGAAGGCCTCGCCAAAGGCCGAACGCAGGGCGGCATCGGCCTCGATTGCCTCCAGGGCCTCGCCCAGCGAGACCGGGAGCCGCGCGGCGCCGGGGTCGTAGGGCGATTGCGTGGCCTCGGGCGCGCGCAAACCGCCCCGCAGCCCCGCCAGGCCTGAGTGAACCTGCGCGGCCAGATACAAGTAAGGATTGGCAGCCGGTTCGCCCAGCCGGTTCTCGATTCGGGTCGCCGGATCGCCACACTCGCCGATCACCCGCAACAACGCGCCCCGGTTGTCGCGGCCCCAGAGGACCGACTGCGGGGCCAGCATGTTGGGGCGAAAGCGGGCGTAGGCATTGGTCGTGGGTACGCAGAACACGGCGCTGCTGCGTGCATGCGCGAGCAAGCCCGCGAGCCAGTGCTCGCCGATCTCGGACAGACTGAATCGGGCGTGCTGCGGGGTACTGCCCGCCGCAGGCGATGGCCGGGCGAATACGTTGGCGCCCGTGCGCGAATCGACCAGCGACTGGTGCAGATGCCAGCCACTCGACATGATGTGCTCGAAGGGTGGCCGGCAGATGAAGCTCGCGTGGTAACCCTCCCGGCGCAGCGCCTGCCGGACCGCGCTGCGAAAGAGCACCGTCTGGTCGGCGGCGGTCAGGGCGTCGGTGGGCGCGAACACGGCCTCGACCTGGCTGGGGCCCATTTCCACCTCGAGCGACAGCAGGGGCAGGTCCAGCGCCTGAGCCACCCGCCGCACGATGGCCAGCGGCCGATCCGCCATATCGGCCCACTGCTCGCTCAAGAGGTGAAAGCCCGGGTGGATCATTTCGAGCTCGGGCGGACTGCCCGGCCATCCGGCTGCGTGGGGCGCCATCTGCGCGCGCGCATCCACGATGCGATAGATGTGAAACTCGAGTTCGAGGCCGCAGCGCAGCGACAGCCCCTTGGCGGCCAGCGCATCGAGCGCACCCTGCAGCACTCGGCGGGTATCGAAGGCAACCGGACGGCCGTCCTGGAACCAGGGCTGGCAGCGCATCAGCCCCGTGGACTCGGCCCAGGGCAGCCGCACCAGGCTCGCGGGGTCAGGCAATAGCTGCAGGTTGTTGCCCTGGCCGAATCCGTCGGGCAGCGAACCGGTGCCGCCCGCCTCGAAGACGCGGTAGGCGGTACGGTCGGCGCTGTCCTTGAGCACCAGCGTGCTCACCATGCTGACGCCCTGCGTCATGGCCGCGATTGCGGCTTCGGGCATCAGCGTTTTGGCGCGGGTCTGGCCGTGCAGGTCGCACCAGACCAGCCGCACCTGCTCGAACTCGCCCTCGCGCAGCCGGCGCTCGGCCTCGCGCATCGCGCACGCCCGCGCCTCGTCGTGCACGCCACAGCCTTGCGCGAAGTGAATCATGGGGCGCAAGCCTTGCCGCTCAGTGCGCGCGACCCGCGACCGGGGCGCGCGCCAAAGGATCGGCTGCCGACGCGTCTGCGGTCGCCGGATCGGCCGACAAAGGATTGACCGTCGGCAGATCGGCCGGCGATGGACCCGCCGCCGCCCACGGCGCCCGGTCTCGCCGCGCGCGCACCTGCGCCGGCCACCAGGCCTCCCAGCCCTCGGCGGGCGCAATGCCATCGACCGTATCGGGCCCCCGGCGCAGCGCGGCGACCTCAGACTGCGCGATACCGGGCGCAACCCCGCCCGCACTCACCTGAGCGATGGCCTGATCGAGCGCGCGCCGGTAGGCGATGATGGCGCGATCGCTCGTACCCAGGTGCTCGCGCGTGCGGTCGCGGATGGCGCCACCACTTTCCACCGCCCACTGGTCATGCACGTTGATGTCTTCCTCGCCCATGCCGAGGTAGGTGCGGCTGGCCTGCTCGGCCGGGTCGAAGCCCCAGCCATTGTGGCGACCGGCCTTGGGCACATAGTCGGGCGGGCTGATGAAGCGCAGGCGCTGCGCGCGCATGGCCTCGTGATCGAGCGGCGCGCCATAGCTTGTGAAAAACGAATACCAGTAGGTGCGCTCATCATCGACCGGTACGTGCATCTGCGTGATCGTGAGGGTCTCGGACAGCGGGATCACGAACGTGGCCGGAAAGATCGACTGGGTCACGCGAACATGCGTGTGCTGCGCACTCATCGCCCGAAGCGTGGTGATCTGCATGCCGTAGGCGCGAGGCTCCACCAGGATGTCGGGTCGGTGGAACTCTCGCATGATGCGGGTCATGGGCCAACGCTCGCCGCTCACTTCGCCCGCGCTGGCGCTTCGAAACTGGCGACCTGCTGCGTTGCTGCCAACGGTGTCGAGCGACTCATCCTGCAGGTAGCGATGCAGAAACGAGGTGTGCGCCGGATCGATGCCCACCTCGAAAGCCTGCAGCCAGTTGGCCTGCCAGAGGCCCTTGAAGGCGAAGCTGTGGGTAGGGGGCGCGGCAAAGCAGTCGAGCGCGGGCAAGGGCGGCGGTTCAAGCGCCTCGGGCCCCAGCCAGGCGAACAGCACGCCGGCCTGCTCGCGCACCGGATAACTGCGCTGCCGAATGCCGTCGCACAGACGGCTGGCCTGGGGTTCGGCTGGCGTCTCGAGGCACGCGCCACTCACCGAAAATTTCCAGCCATGAAACGGACATCGCAGGCCATCGCCTTCATGGCGGCCAAAGGCGAGGTCCGCGCCGCGATGCGGGCAGTCCCGATCCAGAAGGCCCCAATGCCCCGACGCATCGCGAAACAACACCAGATCGAGCCCGAACATGCGCAGCGCCTTGACCGGACGGCCCGCGGTGCGCGGATCGAGCGCCGGATCGAATTCGGCCACCAGCGCCGCCGGTTGCCAGTAGCGGCGCAGCAACTCACCGGCGGGCGTGCCGGGGCCCACGCGGGTCAGACGTTCATTCTGTTCGGCGCGCATCGGTGGGTTCCTCGGGAAGACAACGGGGCGGCTTCGAGCACGATCACCATCCCCGGCACGCCACCCATCAAGCGCCCATCATAGCCGTGAACCGGCGCGACCTGCGGCCGATGAGCGACGCCTGCGGCGCTGCGGGCGGCAATTGACCGGGCCTGTTCAGAAACCCATAATTCCGGGTTGAAGGAGTTCTCCTTGACCATCACCGATAAATTCATGGAAAACGCTCCTTCTGCGGCCGCCGCGCTGGCGCTCGAAAAGCACACGCCCATGATGCAGCAGTACCTGCGCATCAAGGCCGACTATCCGCAGATGCTGCTCTTCTACCGGATGGGCGACTTCTACGAGCTCTTTCATGATGACGCCGACAAGGCCGCGCGCCTGCTCGGCATCACGCTCACCCGGCGCGGCGCCTCGGGCGGCGAACCCATCCGCATGGCGGGTGTGCCCTTTCATTCGGCCGAGCAGTATCTGGCGCGACTCATCCGCCTGGGAGAGTCCGTGGCGGTCTGCGAGCAGATCGGCGATCCGGCGCTTGCCAAGGGCCCGGTCGAGCGCAAGGTGGTGCGCATCGTCACGCCCGGCACACTCACCGATGCGCAACTGCTGCCCGAGCGCGAAGACCGGCTGCTGCTCGCGCTCAACCCCTCGACACGTGCCGACGGCCCTTGCGGCATGGCCTGGATGGTGGTGGCCAGCGGTGAATTCTGGCTGGCTGAACTCACGCCGGAGGCCTTGGCTCGCGAACTCGATCGCCTGCGCCCGGCCGAGGTGGTGTTTGCCGAGGAGCGAACGCCCGCGCCCGCGCTGCTGGGCCTGATCGGCCAAGCGCCGATCGCCCGCGCGCCCGACTGGCAGTTCGACGATCAGCGCGCCGCCCGCACGCTGACCGAAGCACTCGGCGTGCGCGACCTCGCGGGCTTTGGCGTGAGCGAGATGCCGCTTGCCACCGGCGCGGCCGGCGCCCTGTATCAGTACGTCTCGCGCACCCAGGGCCAGAACCTGTCGCACCTGCAGGGTCTGCGCGTCCACCAGAGCGACGCCTTCATCGTGCTCGACCCCGTCGCCCGTCGCAATCTCGAAGTGGTGGATACGCTTCGCGGCGACGATGGGCCGAGCCTGCTCAAGGTCATCGATCACTGCGCCAGCGCCGCCGGCGGCAGGCTGCTCAGACGATGGCTGCAACAACCCCTGCGCGATCAGCAGGCGGCCTCGGCACGGCACGCACAGCTCGAGGCGATCGACTCGGTCCGCATCGCCCTGCACGATCGGCTGCGCAAGCTGCCTGATCTCGAGCGGGTGGCAGCCCGCATCGCGCTGGCCAATGTGCGCCCGCGCGAACTGGCGGCGCTGCGCGATGCGGTGGCCGACCTGGGCGCCATCGGCGAACTGCTCGCACCACTCCCGTCCGGACACTTCGACGGACTGATTCGGGCCATTGACCTGCCCGACACCGCCTGGCAGCCCATCGCCCAGGCCCTGATGGACGAGCCGGCTGCGCTCGCGCGCGACGGCAACGTGATCCGCGAGGGTCATGACGCCGAACTCGATGAACTGCGTGCCATCGACCAGAACTGCGACAGCTTTCTCGCGCAACTGGAGGTGCAGGAGCGCGAGCGCACGGGCATCGCCAACCTGCGGGTCGGCTTCAACAACGTGCATGGCTTTTTCATCGAGGTGAGCAACGGCCAGTCGGACAAGGTGCCGCTCGACTATCGGCGACGCCAAACCCTCAAGAACGCCGAGCGCTACATCACCCCTGAGCTCAAAACCTTCGAGGACAAGGCGCTGTCGGCGCGCGAGCGGGCGCTGGCCCGGGAGCGCATGCTTTACGAGCGGCTGGTCGCGAGCCTCGCGGCTTCAGTCCCCGCCTGGCAGAACGCAGGACGGGCACTTGCCGAAATCGACGTGCTCGCCAACCTCGCCGAGCGGGCCAGCACGCTGCGCTGGCGCCGGCCGGTATTTGTACGAGCCCCGGGCATCGAGATCCGGGCCGGGCGTCACCCCGTGGTCGAAGCGGGCATCGAGCAGTACATGCCCAACGATTGCGTGATGCGCGAAAACCGTCGCATGCTGCTCATCACCGGGCCCAACATGGGCGGCAAATCCACCTACATGCGCTCCATCGCGCTGATCGCGCTGCTCGCCTACTGCGGCAGCTTCGTGCCCGCCGATCTGTGCGAGTTGGGCCCCATCGACCGGATCTTCACGCGGGTGGGCGCCTCGGACGATCTGGCGGGCGGGCGCTCCACCTTCATGGTCGAGATGACCGAGGCCGCAGCCATTCTCAATGCGGCCACCGAGCGGTCCCTGGTGCTGATGGACGAAATCGGCCGGGGGACCTCGACCTTTGACGGCCTGTCCCTGGCCCACGCGATCGCCACACGCCTGCTCAGCCACAACCGCAGCTTCACGCTGTTTGCTACCCATTATTTCGAGCTGACCCAACTGGCGGCCACGCAGCCAGGCGCGGTCAACCTGCACCTGTCGGCCGCCGAGCATCGGGGCGGCATCGTCTTTCTGCATGAGGTTCGTGAAGGTCCCGCCAGCCGCAGCTACGGGCTGCAGGTTGCACGACTGGCCGGTATCCCGCAGGCGGTCATCCGCGCAGCCGGCTCGCTGCTGGCCGACCTCGAGGCGCGCGCGCGCGAGCAGGATGGTCAGTTCGATCTCTTTGGCGCGAGCCCCTCGCCCGACGGTGCCGAGGCTCAGGATACGGCCGTCGCCATGCCCGCGACGCTGCACAGCGCCGAAACAACCGAGGCCCTGGCCGTGCTCGAAGCCTTGCGCGGCATCGATCCCGATCAGCTCAGTCCGCGCGAAGCGCTCGAGCAGCTCTACGCCCTGCGCACGCTGCTGCGCGGCTGAAGCTTCCCAACGGGCCGACCGGAATGCGCAGCCCCTCTATCTCATCGCTGCGGGAAAGCGGTTTCACGAGGACGAGCGCGCTACCCGGCACCTCCGCCCAGGGATCGCAGCCCCCCGGCGACGCGACGGCAAGCCTAGTCCCGACTCACGGCCGGGTGGGACATGTTCCCGCACCCGGCCGGCGCGAATTCTCGCGATCGGCGCTCGGCTGCCTGGGCGCCGCCATGACGGGGTGGAGCGCATCGACTGCTGCATCCGAACCCACGCAGGGCGCACCTGCCAGGCCGCCGCTGCGCTTGGCGCTGATCGGTGACACGCCCTACGGCGCGGGCGAGGCGGGCAGGCTGCCCGACTTGCTGGCCGATATCGAACAGCACGCCGATTTCGCCCTGCATGTCGGGGACCTCAAAGGCGGCGGCGAGCCCTGCAGCGATACGCTGCTCGAATCGCGCATCGCGGCGCTGTCGCGCCTGCGCATCCCGCTGCTCTACACGCCCGGGGACAACGAGTGGACCGACTGCTGGCGGCCCGCAGCGGGCGAGCATGACCCGCTCGAGCGTCTCGAGTGGTTGCGTCAACGGGTCTTCGCGTCGCGTCAACCGCTACTGAGCCCCGCGCCGCCCAGCCGCTCGGCCGCCAGCGAGACCTTGGGGGCGACCCTGGAGCGGCAGCAGGACACCATCGGCGGGCCGCCCGAGAATCTGCGCTGGGTCGCGAGCGGCGTACTCTTTGTCACCCTCAATCTGCCGGGCTCGGACAACGCGAGACGCTCGCCCCTGCCTGACGAGGCGCACGCAACGCGTGACGCGCACAACCGGCGCTGGCTTGAGTCCTGTCGCGTACTCGCCCAGAGCCGGTCCATACGGGCCATGGCGATCGCGGTGCATGCCAACCCGGGCCTGGGCCGAGGGCTCGACCCGGAGGCTGCGGGGGCCGACGATGGCTACGCGACATTTCGCCGCGACCTGGCCCGTCTGCACCGCGACTTCGACGGCGAGTTGCTGCTGATGCACGGCGACACCCATCTGTTTCGCGTCAACCGGATTCTGCCTCGCCTGACGCGCGTCGAGTGCTTTGGAAGCCCGTTCAATGCGTCCTGGGTGCGCATCGAAGTCGACGCCAGTCTCGCCAACCCCTTCGCGATTTCGGCGCGCCACCTCGGCAAGCCCTCGGCCGTGCCGGGCGGCTGAGCGCCGTCCAAACCGGGCGGCGCCCAAGGGTCATACGAAGACAATCGACCTGAAGGCACCGCTCAACCGGCCTCGCTCAACCGGCCTCGCTCAACCGGCCTCGCTCAACCGGCCTCGCTCAACCGCCGCTCGCGTTCGATCTCCTCCTCGCTGGCCTGGCTGACCTCGATCACCCGCAACTCGAATCTGAGGGCCATTCCCGCCAGGGGATGATTGCCATCGAGCACGACGGTCTCGTCGGTGAACTCGGTCGCAATGTAGACCCGGCCGTCGTCCTCCTGACCCGGGATGCCCTGGAACCCCATTCCGGGCTCGAGCTTGTCGAGAAATGCCTCGCGAGGTGCGAGATGAACCAGGTCGGCATCGTAGTCACCGAAAGCGTCTTCGGGCTCGAGGTGGATCGTGGTGGAAAAGCCCGAGGGCTGGCCCTCGATCGCATCCTCGATCCCCTGCAGCACCGCGCCAAAGCCCCCATGAAGATAGGTAAGCTCTCGCTCTCCGGACTCGATCTCTTCACCCTGAGCATCCCGAATCCGGTAGCGCAGCTTGACCCAGCAACCCTCGGCAACTTCCAGCGACATGCACCTCTCCCAGGTATTCCGATGAAACGACCCGCACGGCCCGCACAAGCCCCCTTCACGCTGTTGGGCGGCCTGAGTGTAGACGAGTTCATGACGCGTCACTGGCAGCGTCGCCCGCTGCTGGTCCGCCAGGCCTTGCCTGGTGTCAGGCCCCCGGTGGATGCCGAGGGCCTGATGGCGCTGGCCGCCGATGACGCGGTGGAGTCGAGGCTGGTGAGTGCCGCGGGTGGACGCTGGCGGCTGGACCGCGGCCCCTTCGAGCGCGAGGACCTGCCCTCGCTTGGCCGCAAACGCTGGACGCTGCTGGTGCAAGGCGTCGACCTGCACCTGGACTCGGCGCACGAACTGCTGTCGCGCTTTCGCTTCCTGCCCGATGCGCGACTGGACGATCTGATGATCAGCCTCGCGAGCGACCAGGGCGGCGTCGGCCCGCACCTCGACTCCTACGATGTCTTCCTCATCCAGATCCAGGGGCGACGCCGCTGGCGGGTCGCCCCGCCGGGACGAAGCGGTTTGATCGCGGGCCTGCCGCTGAAGATTCTCGCCGACTTCCAGCCCGAGCACGACTGGCTGCTCGAACCCGGCGACATGCTCTACCTGCCGCCTGGCTGGGGACACGATGGCGTCGCCGATGGTCCGTGCATGACGGCATCGGTGGGATTTCGCGCCCCGTCCCGGCTCGAGTTCCTGCGGGAATTTCTGGCTCAGGCCGCTGACGACCCCGCCGGCTCCGACCCGCGCTTTGGCGATGCGGGGCGGGCACCCGTGCGACAGGCGGCGGCCATCCCGTCCGATCTGCACGCTCACCTGCGAGACTGGGCACAGCACTGGCGCCCCTCAAGCTTGGCCATCGACCGCTTCATCGGTCGCTTTCTCAGCGAGCCCAAGGCGAGCGTCTGGTTCGATCCCGGCAAGCCGATCTCGCTCGCTGCGTTCGGCAAGCGTGCGGCCACACGAGGGCTTCGGCTCGACCGACGCACCCGCATGCTGTACCGCGGCAGCGCCGTGTTCATCAATGGCGAGCACGTGAGCCCTGGACGCGCGGCGCGCCCGTGGCTACGGCGTCTGGCTGATGAGCGCACGCTGGCACCGCAGGCCCTTGCAAACGCACTGGCACGCGATCCCGAGTTGGGTGCGCTGCTCCATCAGTGGACCAACG
The DNA here is from genome assembly GCA_903907905.1 of uncultured bacterium. Classification (GTDB taxonomy): domain Bacteria; phylum Pseudomonadota; class Gammaproteobacteria; order Burkholderiales; family Burkholderiaceae_E; genus SYIM01. Next base: position 22,510 of record CAIVPX010000045.1, read on the forward strand.
CCGGCTGGGTGCTGCTGGGCGAGACCGGAACGCCGCGCGGCGCGTCGCAGGCCTGAGCGGCCAGGCAGCCCGGCAACGGCCAGGGGCGGCTAGACCTCGAGCCAGTGCAGGCCGGTGTCCTGGTCGGCCACGGCGATGGCCTCAGCCTCCGACTGCAGCACCCCGGCGAGCGCGGCCCGGGCGAGGTCCTCGGTGTTGTTCTTGCGACTGAGGTGGGCCGCCACGACAGTGCGCAGTCGACTGCGGTCGAGGCTCGCCAGAATATCGGCCGAAGCCTGATTCGACAGGTGCCCGTAGGGCCCCGAGATGCGCCGCTTGAGCATCTCGGGATAGCGGCGGTTGTCGGCCAGCATGCGCGAATCGTGGTTGCACTCGAGCACCAGCGCGTCCAGCCCCGAATAGGCCCTTTGCACATGCGCCGTACCGTGGCCGATGTCGGTGAGCACCCCCAGGCGAACGCGGCCGTCAGCAATGACGTACTGAACCGGTTCACGGGCATCGTGCGGCACCGCGACCGGCTCGATGCTGAAGCCCCCGGCCTCGAAGGTGTGCAGCGGATCGATCAGCGTGAGCGTGGCGCCACCGGACACCTTGCCTGATCCGAGCAGGGTGCCATGCGTGAGAAACACCGGCACGCCGTGCGCCGCCGACAGGCGAAAGACACCACCGACGTGATCGCTGTGTTCATGGGTGACCAGAACGGCATCGAGCGAGTCGGGCTCGACGCCAGCGGCACGCAGGCGTCGCTCGGTGTCCGACAGGCTGAAGCCGCAATCGATCAGAACCCGCGTGACGCGAAGGCCATCGGTGGATTCAATCAGCAGGCCATTCCCCTCGCTGCCACTGCCCAGGCTTGCAAACCGCATGAAAGGAAACGCCTGTGGAGGTGAAACGCGTGTGGAGGTGAAACGCGTGGCAGCGAAACGAGACGCGCCCGGCCTACTGCAGCATTTGCTGCATGAGCATGTCGACAATGCGGGTGACGGTGACGCGGTCGGCTTCCTGTGTGGGCTTGCCGTCCTTGTCGAGCACCGAGAGCCTGGTACCGGTGCCCGCCGACACCAGCACCAGACGATACTGCTGGCTCAGTTCGCTCTTGCGGGCACCGCTGAACAACCGCGAAAGGAAACCCGGACGCTCAGCCGCAGCCCGCGCCTGCTCATCAGCGTCGATGTAGCGCACGAAGTAGGCCCCGCGAGAGCGGTCGCGGTCCTCGACCGTGAAGCCTCCGCGGTCGAGCGCCACACCCACGCGACGCCAGGCGCGGTCGAAGGGGTCATCGATGTCGAGGCCACGATCGGGACCCGCGCCGCTGATGCGCACATCGCGCTCGGCCGCCACGGCGGGCGACACGACTGCGGTGGGCCCCGCGGACGATTTGCCGCCCAGTTTGAGCATGAGGCGATTGAGCAGTTCGTTTTCGAGCTCGGAATCGGTGGGCCGACGCTCCCAGGTGGTGCCGTCCTTGGTGTTGCGCATCACCTCGACCACACCGCGATGGCTGATGGTGATTTCGGTGCCCCCCTCGACCCGCTCGAGACGGGTGCGGAAACGATCGCGCTCACCCGACGAGTAGGCGTTTTCGAAGACACGGCCGATGGTGCGACGAATGAAGTCTTGCGGGATGCGCGCGCGGTTTTCGGCCCAGTCGGTTTCCATGATGCCGGCCTCGGGCGTTTCGACGTCGATCTTGAAGCCGGTTTCTTCCCAGAAACTGCGAACAGCCGGCCAGAGCGACTCGGCCGGCGCATCCACCCTCAGCCAGCGCTGCGCCCCGGCGCGTTCGATGCGCATGCCGGGAATGGGAGGCAGCACGCCCGGCACCGCGGGCCGGGCCGCGCCGGTGGCGCGGTCCCGTTCGAAGGACGAGAGGGTTCGATCGCCCGCGCGCTGCGGCAGCGCATAGCGCTCGTCGCCCCGGGGCGAAATGAGATCGGGCGGCGTTTCGAGCGTGACGCGCCGGTTGGCGCCGGACGCCGACTTGTAGTCGATCTTGCCCTTTTCCTCGATGTAGTCGGCCACCGCGCAACCCGAGAGCAGTGCCACCAGAGACAGGGCGCGAACCGATCGACCGAAAAAGGACTTGCCGGACATGTCAGACCCCTGCCGCGAGCATCGCGGCGCGTACCGTTTCATGATGGGACGCCGACAACGGCGTGAGCGGCAAACGGATGCCTGGACCGATGAGCTTGCGCTCGGCCATCGCCCATTTGAGCGGTATGGGATTGGCTTCGACGAAAAGCTTCAGATGCAGTGGCAGCAGCGTGCGGTTGATGGCAAGCGCCTCGGCCCAGCGCCCGGCCAGGGCGGCTGCGCACATGCGGGCCATGGGTCCGGGCGCGATATTGGCGGTGACCGAAATGACCCCATGCGAGCCCATGGCCATGAGGGCCAGCGCCGAATCGTCATTGCCGCTGTACACCCCGAAGCCGGCCGGCAGGCGCACGAGCAGGTCGGAGCCCCGGGGGATGTCACCCGTGGCGTCCTTGAGGCCGGCAATACCGGGCACCTGAGCCAAGCGCAGCACCGTGTCATTGGACAGATCGGCCACCGTACGCCCGGGCACGTTGTACAGGATGATGGGCAGATCCACCGCCTCGGCCACCGCGCGGAAGTGGCGGTAGAGGCCCTCCTGGGTGGGCTTGTTGTAGTAGGGCACCACCTGCAAGGAAGCGGAGGCTCCGGCCTTGCGCGCATACGCGGTGAGTTCGATGGCTTCCCGGGTGGAGTTGCCGCCGGTGCCCGCAATGATGGGCAAGCGACCCGCCGCCTGCTCGACCGCCACCCGGATGAGTGTGGTGTGCTCGTCGAAGTCGACCGTGGGCGACTCGCCCGTGGTGCCCACCGCCACGATGGCGGAGGTTTTCTGCTCGATGTGCCAGTCGATCAGCCGGCGATAGGTGTCGAGGTCGAGGCTGCCATCCTCGTGCATCGGCGTGACGATCGCGACAATGCTGCCCTGGATCATGGGATGTCTTCCGGAGGAAAAGTTCATTCTATCGCGAAGCGTTCGAGATTCGCGGGCGGACGAAGCGCCCGGGCGCGCTGCACCCGGGCCCGGCGCCCCGCCCCGACAAACCCGTCCTCATAGGCCAGCACGAACAGGCCTGCCGACCGGCAACGCTCGAACAACTCGCCTGGCTCGAGCAGGAAATCGGGATTGCTCGGACGCCCGTACGCCTCGTTGCCGCGGGCAAAGGTTTCGTACAGCAGCAAGCCACCAGGCGCCAACAGGCCACACAACTCGGCAAAGCGGGGGCGATACAGGTAGTTGCAGACGACCACGGCCTCGAACTCGGTCAACTCCGACGGCCAGGGGTCGGCCTCCAGATCGGCGACCAGACAGCGCACGGCGCCGCCAATGCCGGCCAGGGCCTGCGCGTCGCGATCGACCGCGGTGGTGGCCAGACCGAGCGAATCGGCCGCGCGCGCGTGCCGGCCCGAGCCCGCCGCAAAGTCGAGGACACGCGAACCGGGCGCCAGGGCCTCCAGACCCTGCATGACCCAGGCCGACGTGTCAGTCATGGCTCAGGCCCATCACCTCGCGCACCTCGCGCATGGTTTCCTGGGCCAGTTTGCGGGCCTTGTCACAGCCGTCGGCGATGATGTTGCGCAGCAGGCTGGGGTCGTCCAGATAGGGCTGAGCGCGCTCGCGAAAGCCCTCCTGCTCCTTCAGCACCGCATCGATGACCGGCTGCTTGCACTCGAGGCAGCCGATGCCCGCGCTGGTACAGCCCGATTGCACCCACTCGCGCGTGGCATCATCGGTGTAGACGACGTGCAACTGCCACACCGGGCAACGCGAGGGGTCGCCCGCGTCGGTGCGCCGAACCCGGGCGGGATCGGTCGGCATGGTGCGGATCTTGCGCTTGACCGACTCGGGGTCTTCGCGCATGCCGATGGCGTTGCCGTAGCTCTTGGACATCTTCTGGCCATCGATGCCAGGCATGCGCGAGGCCTCGGTGAGCAGGGCCTGAGGCTCGCTGAGAATGATCTTGCGGCTGCCTTCGAGCCAGCCGAACAGCCGCTCACGATCGCCCATGCTGAGATTGGGCGACTGCTCGAGCAGTTCGCGCGCCTGCTGCAGCGCCTGCTCGTCGCCTTGCTCCTGAAACCGGTTGCGCAGGTCCTGGTAGAGCCGGGCGCGCTTGCTGCCCAGACGGCGCACGGCCTCGCGGGCCTTGTCCTCGAAGCCGGGTTCGCGGCCGAACAGATGATTGAATCGACGCGCGATTTCACGCGTGAGTTCGATGTGCGGGACCTGATCTTCGCCGACGGGGACCCAGGCTGCGCGATAGATGAGGATGTCGGCCGCCTGCAGCAGGGGATAGCCCAGAAAGCCGTAGGTGGCGAGGTCGCGATCGCTGAGTTTTTCCTGCTGATCCTTGTAGGTGGGCACGCGCTCGAGCCAGCCCAGTGGCGTGCTCATCGAGAGCAGCAGGTGCAATTCGGCGTGTTCGGGCACCCGCGACTGGATGAAAAGCGTGGACTGCTGGGGGTCGATGCCCGCCGCCAGCCAGTCGACCACCATCTCCCAGATGTTGTCGCCGATGACATCGGGCGAATCGTAGTGCGTGGTGAGCGCATGCCAGTCGGCCACGAAAAACAGGCAGGGGTACTCGGCCTGCAGGCGCACCCAGTTCTTGAGCGCGCCGTGATAGTGACCCAGGTGCAGGGCGCCCGTGGGGCGCATGCCAGAGACAACTCTTTCGGGAAACATGTCAGTCCGCCAGATTGAAGAGCCAGAAGATGGACTCGATGCCGTGACCGATCAGCGGTGTGATGATCGCCCCCAGAAGGCCGCTGACCAGCAGTGCGAGCACGATGAACAGTCCGAAGCGTTCGAGCCGGTAGTAGGCGATTGCCGCGCGCAAGGGCAGCACGCTCGCCAGGATGCGTCCGCCATCGAGCGGCGGCACCGGCAGCAGATTGACCACCGCCAGTCCGATGTTGCACACGACACCCGCCTGCGCCACCAGCAGGGGAAACTCGATCTGGAGCCCCGCCCAGAGCATCAGCTTGAGCGCAAGCCCCCAGAGCAGGGCCATGGCCACATTGGCCAGGGGGCCGGCGGCCGCCACCAGGCCCAGATCACGGCGCGGCGATCCGAGCGCGCCCGCATCCACCGGAACGGGCTTGGCCCAGCCAAAGAGCAGGCCCGACGCCCCGAAGGCCTTGCTCATCAGCAAAATGATGGCGGGCACCAGCAAGGTGCCGACGAAATCGACATGCCGGAAAGGATTGACCGAGACGCGGCCGAGCAGACGCGCCGTGGGGTCGCCCAGGCGCGACGCGACCCAGGCATGAGCCGCCTCATGCAGGGTGATCGCGAGCAGGACGGGAATGGCATACACCGCAATCAACTGCGGCAGGCTGAGGTTCATCGCTTAGATTTTATCAGCCGGCCAGCACCATGCCGTCGATCGGGCCACAGCCGACCCGGGTTACCAGGGGCTCGTCGCCGGTCAGGTCGATGACCGTGGTGGGCTCGATGCCACCCGACGCGCTATCGATCACGAGTTCAACACGACGCGACAGGCGCTCGATGATCTCGTCGGGGTCGGACAGCGGCAGATCGTCACCCGGCAACTGCAGCGTCGTGCCCAGCAAGGGCTCGCCCAGTGTCTCGAGCAACCCCTGGAGCAAGGGCGAGGCGGGAACGCGCAGCCCCAGCGTCCGACGCGAGGGGTGGAGCAAGCGCCGGGGCACCTCCCGCGTGGCGGGCAGCACGAAGGTGTAAGGGCCCGGCGTCCACTCCTTGAGGAAGCGAAACTGGCGGGTGTTCACCGCCGCATACACCGATACCTGGGACAGGTCGCGGCACAGCAGGGTCATGAGATGCCGGTCATCGAGCGCACGAATCTGCCGGACGCGGTCAAGCGCGTCGCGCTCGCCCAGACGCCATACCAGCGCCCAGCAAGCGTCGGTCGGCAACGCGACGATCGCACCGGACTGCAGACAATCGACCGCCTGCCGCAGCAACCTGGGCTGGGGATTATCCGGATGAACGGTAAAGCGCTGCGTCATGCGGGCCTGCCCGGTCAGGCCTGAGCCCGGCCCCGGAACTCGGGCCACTCGCTCCAGACCGGCACCACCGAGTCAGGAAGCGGGGGCAACTGCCCGATTTCGTTGTGACGTTCGCCCGGCGCATGAAAATCGGAGCCGCGCGACGCCAGCAGCCCGAACTCGACGGCAACCGAAGCGAAGCGGCGAAACTGATCGCGGCTGTGGCTGCCACACACCACTTCGATCGCCGACCCGCCCGCCTCGCGAAACTCATTGATCAGCGCCCAGAGTGCGGTATCACCCAGGCGGTAACGCCCGGGGTGCGCCAGCACCGCGACGCCGCCGGCCCCCCGGATCCATCCGACGGCATCGGCCAGCGCCGCCCAGCGGTGTTCGACATAGCCCGGGCGACCCTCGACCATGTACTTGCGAAACACTTCGCTGATGTCGTCGCAGATCCCACGCTCGACGATGTGCCTGGCAAAATGGGTTCGCGAGATCAGCGCCGGGTTGCCCACGTGCCGCAAGGCCCCTTCCCAGGCATCGGGAATGCCGACCTTCTCGAGCTGCGCGGCCATCTCCCTCGCCCGCCCATCGCGGCCCGAGCGCGTACGGGCCAAGCCCTCGAGCAGGGGCGCATCGTTCCAGTTGATGCGCAGTCCCACCACGTGAATGGTTTCGCCGCCCCAGGACACCGACACCTCGACGCCGCCCACGTAGTCGAGCCCGAGCGCACGCGCCGCATCGGCCGCCTGCTGTTGCCCGCACAACTCGTCGTGATCGGTGAGCGAAAACAGTTCAACCCCCTGAGCCGCGGCCCGTTCGACCAGCACTGCTGGCGCCAGCACCCCATCGGACATGCTCGAATGGCAGTGCAGGTCGGCGTTGAAACACCAAGGATCGCCGGGCTGAGTCATTCGAGAAAGTCCTCGATCATGCGCGCCAGCGCAGCCGGCTGGTCGTGGTGCATCATGTGGCCGGCGCCGGAGAGGGTCGATCGAGACAGTTGTCTGATCGCCGACAACCTGCGCTGGTATTCGGGTCGCAGGGCGAACTGCTGATTGGGCCCGGGAAACTCCGACATCACCCACAGCACCTCGGCCTCGATCTTTCGCCAGCAGGCGATCGCCTCGGTGACCCGGTACAGCACCGGATTGACCCCGCGATGCGCAGGATCGCCGAGAATTTCGAACAGACCGTCATCGCGCTGGCGGGACCACTCGCTCGCCACGAACAGGGCCCGATCGGCGCGCAGCCGCGGGTTGCCGCTCATCAGACGCTGCGCCAGCGCCTGCACGGACGGATAGGGCCGCATCGCGTGTCCCTTGCGGGTTTGGTCAAGCCACTGCAGGTAGCGCTCAGGCGCCTGGCGGGGCCGCGTGGCGCGCATTCCCAGGCCCTCGAGGTTGATGACGCGCCGAACCCGTGTGGGCCGGATGCCCGCGTAGAGCAGCGCCGCATTGCCGCCCATGCTGTGGGCGACGATGTCCAGCGCACCCTGCGGCGCCACGTGGTCGAGGACTGCCTCGAGGTCAGCCAGGTAATCGGGAAACCAGTAGGTGTCGCTCGCCGGTCGCTCAGACAGACCAAAGCCCCGCCAGTCGAGCGCGTGAATCTCCCAGCCCGGACCGAGTTCATCGATGACGAACTGGAACGATGCCGACGAATCCATCCAGCCGTGCAGAAAGATCGCCCGGCGACGGATCTGGCCCGATGTGCGCCAGCGACGCACGTGCAGACGCAGCCCGCGGATGGGGAATAACAGCGATTCGCTGTGGCACAAAGGTGCGTAGGCGCGCGCAGCGGCGAGGTCAACAGGCTCAATGCTCATGAAGCCTTCCATTATAGGAACTTCCGGCCGGCGCCCCATGGTCGGCCCGGCTGGCCAGTCGCCGTATCCCGTAGAATCAACGGTCAATACCTGATCCAAGGAGCCGACTTTCATGGCCATCTACCGTCTGGGCGACGTCACCCCAAAGATTCATCCCGAGGCCTGGGTGGCCGAATCAGCAGACATCATCGGCGATGTCGAACTCGCCGAACTCGCCAGTGTCTGGTTCAACGTCACCATTCGTGGCGACAGTGACCGTATCCGTATCGGGGCGCGTTCCAACGTTCAGGACGGCTCGGTCCTGCATACAGACACCGGCATTCCGCTTGAAATCGGCGAAGACGTCACTGTCGGCCATCAGGTCATGCTGCACGGCTGCACCATCGGCAACGGGTCACTGATCGGCATTCAGGCGGTGATTCTCAACCGGGCCAAGATCGGTCGCGACTGTCTGATCGGCGCGGGCGCACTCGTCACCGAAGGCAAGGAAATCCCCGACCGCAGCATGGTGCTGGGCTCGCCCGGCAAGGTGGTTCGCACCCTGACCGACAAAGACCTCGAAATGCTGCGCTATGGCGCCAAGATGTACGTCGAGCGTTCGCGCGAGTATCGCGATCGCCTCAAACGCGTCGGCTGAGATCAAACGGCTGATCGCCCCATGAGCGACGAGGTCCGACGCTTTCTGCTCGAAGACAGCCCCGTGCGCGGCGAGATCGTCTCGCTCGATGACAGCTGGCGGGAGGTGAGCCGGCGGCACGATCTGCCCGAACCGGTGCTGCACACCCTCGGCGAGTTGTCGGCAGCTGCAGTGCTGCTGGGCGCCACCCTCAAGTTTGACGGGGCCCTCATCCTGCAAATTCATGGCGATGGCCCGGTCGCGCTCATGGTGGTCGAATGTCAGGCCGACGGGCGTCTGCGCGCCACGGTCAAGCTGCGTGAAGGCGAAACCATCGCCCCCCAGGCAAGTCTGGTCGATCTGGTCAACCGGCAAGGCCAGGGGCGCTTTGCCGTCACCCTGGACCCCCGGATCCGCTCGGAGAATCGCCAACCCTGGCAGGGCATCGTCCCCTTTGAAGGCGTCACCATCGCAGAGGTGCTCGAGCACTACATGGCGCGGTCAGAGCAACTGCCCACGCGCCTGTGGCTCGCCGCAAGCGGGCAGCGTGCCACGGGGTTGCTGCTGCAGAAACTGCCCGCAGAGGGCGGGCGTTCGGCGGCCCCCAACATCGATGCCGACGGCTGGAATCGCATGCAGCATCTGACCGAAACCCTCAGCCGCGAGGAACTGATCGAACTGTCGTCAGAGCAGGTGCTGACGCGCCTTTTCTGGGACGAACGCCTGCGGGGCTTCGAACCCCGGGGGCTGCGCTTTGCCTGCGGCTGCTCGCGGCAGAAGGTGGCAGGCATGCTGCAGATGCTGGGACGCGGTGAAATCGAGTCGCTGATCGCCGAGCGGGGTGAGGTTGAAGTGCATTGCGACTTCTGCAATGAGCCCTACCACTTCGACCCCGTTGACTGTGCAACGCTTTTCCTGAACGCTCTGCCGTCGGCGGCTTCTGACGCCCGGCACTGACCCGCCGCCGACCCCGAAGTGCGGTCCGGTGCTAGGGGCGCTGCGCCGCTGCCGTCTTGATCTCGGGCGTCAGCCCGGGCGCATTGCCCTCGTTGCGCACGGGCTCGCTGATCTGTACGAAAATTTCACCCTTGCGCAGCATGCCGAGCTCGGAGCGCGCAAGCTCTTCCACCGCGTCACTGCCCTTGCGCAGGTCGAGCACCTGCGCCTCGAGCGCCGCATTGCGCAGGCGGCGCTGATCATTGGCAGCGCGTTGCGACTGAAGCTCTCGCTCGATTTCCCACACGCGCAGCCAACCGCCCTTGCCGAGCCAGAGTGGGTACTGGATCAGCAGCAGAAGCGAAAACAGAATGAGGGCAAGCGCGCGCACGGCCGAGACATTACACCGTTTAGCGCGAACGGCGAAGGTTGTAGAAGGCCGACACGCCCGGATAGTGGGCGGTTTCGCCCAGGTCTTCCTCGATGCGCAGCAACTGGTTGTACTTGGCCATGCGGTCGGTACGACTCATGGACCCGGTCTTGATCTGCAGCGCATTGGTGGCCACCGCCAAGTCGGCGATGGTGGTGTCCTCGGTTTCACCTGACCGGTGCGACACCACAGCCGTGTAGTTGTGCCGCTTGGCCAGTTCGATGGCGGCAAAGGTTTCGGTGAGCGTACCGATCTGGTTGATCTTGATCAGGATGGAGTTGGCCACCCCCTCGTCAATGCCACGCTGCAGAATATTCGTGTTGGTGACGAAGAGGTCGTCGCCCACGAGCTGGACCTTGCCACCGAGGTGATCGGTGAGATGTTTCCATCCCTCCCAGTCGTTTTCGGCCATGCCATCTTCGATGGAGATGATGGGGTAGCGATCGCACCAGGTGGCCAGCAAATGGGTGAGCTCTCCGGCGGACAGCGTGAGCCCCTCGCCCTCGAGGTGGTACTTGCCGTCCTTGAAAAACTCGGAGCTTGCGCAATCAAGGCCCAGCGCCACCTGCGAGCCTGGCTCATAGCCGGCATTGCTGATGGCCTCGAGGATGAGCTGGATGGCCGCCTCGTGGTTGGCCACGCTGGGCGCAAAGCCCCCCTCATCGCCCACTGCGGTGGACAGCCCACGTTTGTGCAGCAGCTTTTTCAGCGCGTGAAACACCTCGGCGCCATAGCGCAGCGCCTCGCGAAACGAGGGCGCGCCGACCGGCAGGATCATGAACTCCTGCAGATCGAGGTTGTTGTTGGCATGCGCGCCGCCATTGATGACGTTCATCATGGGCACAGGCAGCGACATCGCGCCCGAACCACCGAAGTAGCGGTAAAGCGGCAGCCCCGACTGCTCGGCCGCCGCACGCGCCACCGCCATTGAGACCGCGAGCATGGCATTGGCGCCCAGACGCTCCTTGTTGTCGGTGCCATCGAGTTCGATGAGGGTGCGGTCGATCCAGGCCTGCTCGGAGGCATCCAGACCGATCA
>CAIVPX010000046.1 GCA_903907905.1 uncultured bacterium
GCAGTTCGCGTAGCGAAATAATCGAGGGACCTTGCGCGGGACCGAAAGCCTGCAGGCAGGCCTGCCCGACGTCGGGGGCGCGCCGCAGCGCGATACCGTAGTCGGCATCGAGTTCGATCAGCAGCATGCCCAGTGTTCGGGATCTTTGTGAGCGGACCTGTCGAACCCGATTGAACTGTTCGGCGGGCAATGCCGGGGGGCCGCCCTCGGCGGCGCGTCGCTTGGGCTTGCGATCAGCTCGGGCCGCCAGCGCCACCAGCAACTGCCGCGCATTTTGAAAGTCGCTGCGCCAGATCATCGCAATGCCCTGACAGGCGAGGCCATAGGCCTCGTCGGCAGTCATGCGGTCGTCGGTCGTAACGACTGATTTCGGAGGGGGCACGTCGCGCTCGGAGCGCCACTGTGCGCTGCGCGCTTCGCCCGCCTCGTCCCACTGAATGTGTGCCACCGCCTCAGCCGCCCGGGGCTCATCCGCCGCCATCATCGAAGCATTCAGAATGTTTCATCCCGGCGCAGATAGCGCCATTGACCCACGGGTAGAGGTCCCAGCGGCACGCTGCCACTGCGAACCCGTTTGAGGCCGGTGACCGCCAGACCCACCATCTCGCACATGCGCCGGATCTGGCGCTTTCGCCCCTCACGCAGCACGAAGCGAAGTTGGTGCTCGTTCTGCCAGGAAACGCGCGCAGGCTTCAAGCTCACGCCATCGATTTCGAGCCCGTGCTGCAGGCGTTTCATGTTCTCGTCGGACAGCGCGCCCTCGACTCGTACCAGATACTCTTTCTCGACCTCGGAGTCCTGGCCGATCAACCGCTTGGCCACGCGGCCATCCTGGGTGAAGACCAGCAGCCCGGTTGAATCGATATCGAGCCGGCCCGCAGGCGCGAGCCCGCGCAAATGACCCGGCTTGAAACTGAGCGGGGCGGTATCACCCGACCAGCGCGTCTCGGGCCGGATCAGCACGATCGCCGGCTGGTAGCCGTCCTCGGCCTGGCCCGAGACATAGCCCACGGGCTTGTTGAGCAGTATGGTGACCTGCTCGCTCTGATGCCGCGCGGCAGCCGGGTCGATGTCGATGCGCGCCTGCGGCGACACCCGAACCCCCAGCGTGCTGACCACCTCGCCATCCACCCTCACCCAACCGTTCTCGATCCATTCATCGGCCTCTCGCCGGGAGCACAGACCGAGTTCGCTCATGCGCTTGGACAGTCGGGGGTTGTCCGGGTTGGCGTGAGGCGGTGCGGCCGGGGTCTGTCGAGGTGGCGGTGCGGCCGGCGCCGAAGGCCTCGGCCAGGGGCGCGCGCCTGAGCGCGCCGACGGGCTCGCCCCAGGCCCGCGCGCCGCAGACCGCGCCGTTGGCTGCGCCGAGGGGGTGGGCGTCCCCGCCATAGGCCCGCGCGCCGGCGGGCGAGCGGCCGACTGCGCCGACGCACCCGGAACCGGGGGCGCGGACCCGCGGGCCGGCGTCCGGGTCGACGGGCGTACCGGCGGGCGCGAGGGGGCGGGGCGGTCGAGCGGTTTGGAGAGTTTGAGCGTGGGTCGTTTCATGAGCACGGCAACCCGGCATCGTGCCGGCTGCCCCAATGATACCGGTGCGCCACCTGCCGTGATTGTCGCCACCTTTGCGACGGATCGCGCGGACACTTGCACTGCCGCAATCTGCTGACAGGCGGGGCACCGTAGGCTGACCGTGAATCGAAGGCGCCGCAACGCAGCCGCGCCTTTGCCGGTCATCGTCCGGACGCAGGAGCGCTCATGAACATTGGTCGAGTCACGCTGACCCGCCTCGCATTGGCCTCGACACTCTTTCTGAGCGGGTGTGGCTACAACAATCTGCAGCGCGCGGACGAGCAGGTCAAGGCGGGCTGGTCCGAGGTGGTCAACCAGTACCAGCGACGTGCCGATCTGGTCCCCAATCTGGTCAAAGTCGTGCAGGGCCAGGCCGATTTCGAACGCGAGACCCTAGTCAAGGTGGTGCAAGCGCGTTCACGCGCCACCGCAATCGAGGCCACCCCCGAACTCATCAACGATCCGCAGGCCTTTCAACGTTTCCAGCAGGCTCAGCGAGAGCTCTCCAGTTCGCTGTCGCGTCTGCTGGTGGTGGCCGAAAGCTATCCCGCGCTGCGCGGCAACCAGGGATTTCTAGACCTTCAAGCGCAACTGGAGGGCACCGAAAACCGGATCACCGTGGCCCGGAACCGCTACATCCGCGCGGTGCAGGACTACAACGGCATCGTGCGATCCTTCCCCTCGAACCTGACGGCGATGCTCTTCAGCCATAAGGTTCGCGCGAGCTTCTCGGTCGACAATGAGGACGCGCTGTCCCGGCCGCCCGCAGTGGAATTCGGCCCGCGAGGCACCGAACCGGCCCCAGACGGCCCAAAATCCAAGTGAACCGCCTCAAACGCCTTACGGGCCGCTGCCTGATCGCAGCGCTTGCTCTGTGGGCGTCGCTGGTCAGCGCACAAGTGCCGGTCCCAGCGCTCACCGGTCATGTCATCGACCAGACGCACACGCTGAGTGACGCTGACAAGTCCGCGCTCGAGCATCAACTGAGCACACTCGAGGCCAGCCGGGGCAATCAGGTAGCCGTTCTGGTCGTGCCGACCACCCGGCCCGAAACAATCGAGCAATTTGCTCTGCGGGTGGCCGAGCAATGGAAGCTCGGTCGACAGAACATCGACGATGGCGTCCTTCTCGTGGTGGCTACCGAGGACCGGACGCTACGAATCGAGGTGGGCTACGGACTCGAAGGCGTCCTCAGCGACGCAATCAGCCGGCGCATCATCAGTCAGGTGATCCTCCCGCGATTTCGTGAGAACGATCTGTCGGGCGGCGTCCGCGCCGGGGTCGATGCACTGGTCAGCACTGTCCGGGGTGAAGCCTTGCCGCTGCCACGGACGGCGCCCGCCACGGACAGCGTGGAGTCCTGGCAGGGGCTTCTGCTACTCGTTGCCGTCCCCGCGCTCGGCTTGGGCCTGGTGCTGCGCCGCCTCTTCGGGCGCTTACGCGGCTCACTGGCCACCGGTCTTATCGTGGGACTGTTCGGCTGGTTCTTCATCGAGAGCCTGCTGTTGGTCGTGGCGCTGGCCATCGTGACGGCCGCTATTTCATTCACCGGCCTCGCGGGTCTGATGATGGGACGAGGCGGGCCGGGCGGAGGATCGTCGGGCGGCGGCTTTCGCGGCGGCGGCGGCGGCTTCGGAGGCGGCGGCGGTTCGGGGCGCTGGTAGGGGCACAACCTGGGACGACTCGCGACGGGTTGAACACCCCGAAAGCCCCATGGGTGCTGCGTTAGACGGCTACCATACGATCCCGATTTCACCCTGCCGAGTCCCCGATGAGACCGCTCCGCATCACGCTGCTGGACGACACGCTGTCCGTCCTCAGGCAACTTCCGTGTTTCGGCAAGCTCGATGGCCATCGGGTGACGGTGTGGAATGATCACACGGCCGATCCCGATGAACTCGCCCGCCGCCTGCATGACACCGAAGTCCTGGTGCTGATGCGCGAGCGCACCCCCATCACCGCCGCGCTGCTGGAAAGGTTGCCGCAGTTGCAGATGATCAGTCAGGTCAGCGATACCCCGCACATCGACCTGGATGCCTGCACCCGGCATGGCGTGCTGGTATCGTCAAACCGCTTTCCCGGTGCGCCGCGTTTCAGCACCCTTCACGCCACCGCCGAGCTCACCTGGGCGCTCGCCCTGGCGGCCATGCGGCGAATTCCGCAGCAAATGCAATCCCTGCGAGAGGGCCGCTGGCAGACCGCGGCGGGCACGCAGTTGCGCGGCCGCACGCTGGGCATTTTCGGATACGGCCGGATCGGTGCGGTGGTGGCGGGCTATGGTCGCGCCTTCGGCATGACGGTCCGCGTCTGGGGCAGCGAGGCCACACGCTCGCGGGCCCGCGCCGACGGCTACGACACCTGCCCGGATCAGGCGCACGTCTTCGAGACCTCGGATGTCCTGTCCTTGCACCTGCGACTCAACCCCGGCACCCGAGGGATCGTTCGGGCCACCGACCTCGCCCGGATGAAGCGCACGAGTATCCTCGTCAATACCAGTCGCGCGGGACTCATCGAGCCGGGCGCGCTGCTCGAGGCGCTGCGGCAGGGGCGACCGGGCATGGCCGCCCTCGATGTCTATGAGCAGGAACCGCTTCTGGACGCCTCGCACCCGCTGCTGCAGCTTGAGAATCTCGTCTGCACACCGCACATCGGCTACGTCGAACACGATGGCCTGCAGGATCAGTACAGCGAGATCTACGACCAGATCCTCGCCTGGGCCGCCGGCTCACCGGTTCAGGTGGTCAACCCTGAGGTGTTGGCACGAAACACCGGACCGAGGTCTTGAGCCGTCGCGTGACACCGTGACACGCACGAACACGGACTCCGCTCACGCGCGTAAGCGCGCTCAGCTGCGTCAAGCCTCAAACGGAGACATCTTCCCCTGGAGCGCGCGCGCCAGGTACTCATCCGTGATCAAAGCGCTCGGGCGTCGCGTAAAAATCACGGACCCCCTGCTCGAGTTCCTGCGGCGGGCGGTTCCAGAAAAAGCCGCGACGGCTGATGCCGAAACCCGCCCTGCGCATGTCGTGGCGCATCTCGGCCATCCGCAGCAGCGGCAGGCGCGGATCGAGCACCACGGCACCGTCGAGTTCGCGTACGCCCTCGCGCCAGAGAATTTCCGCGATGATGGTCTGACCGGGCAACAGCACATCCACCCCGTGCGTGCGCATCGCGTCACGCGAGGCTGCGATGAAGGCATCGAGAAACTTCTGCGGTTTGCCGTTGACCGCATCGTGCAGATCGGCATAGCCGCAGTCCATGAAAGTGTTGGGCGCGGCCCGCGACTCGAGGCTGTTTTCCCGGATCATGTAGCGGATGATCGGGTCCATGTCGGGATTGATGCAGATGAAGGAGAAGCGACTGCCCAACATCACGGCCGTGAGCATCGACACCTCGCCGTAACCGATCACCGGAATATCGACCACTGAACGGGCGATCTGCAGACCCAGGTCCTGCAAGGCACCGATGATGACGACATCGAAGCCCTCGCGTTCGGCGCGGCGTACGTTCTCGATGATCTGATTCTCGTGAAAACGATGCAGATAAGCGTAGTTGACCGCCTTGCCGGCAATTTGCGCCGCTGCGGCCGACGCGTCATCGCGAACGCCGTGCACGACGATTTCGGTGCCCGGCCTTTGAAAGGCTGCGTAGTGCTCGAGAATGAGCTCCTTGTAGCCCGGCAGCGAGTAGGTCGCGACAATGCCTTGTTCCCAGATGCGCATGATGTTCAATCCACCCTGATCTTTGCGGCGTCGACCACGCGCTTGCGCTGCGCCATCTCGCTGCGGATATCGGCCGCGAACTCGGCCGGCGTGTTGCCAATGATGCGAATGCCCAGTGAGCCGAAGCGCTCCTGCGTGGGCGCTTCCCTGAGCGCTGCGGTGATCTCGGCATGCAGACGATCGACGATCACGCGCGGGGTCTGAGCTGGCACCAGAATGCCCACCCAGGACACCGCCTCGTAGCCGGGCAAGCCCTGCTCGAGCAGCGTCGGGACGTCGGGTAGCGATGGATTGCGTTCGCGGGACGAAACCCCCACCGCCACCAGTTGACCGCTGCGCACAAACTGCGTCGCGCCCGCGATGCCCGGATAGGACAGCTGAACCTGACCCGACACCGCATCGACCAGCGCAGCCCCACCGCTCTTGTAGGGCACATGAACCATGCCGATCCCGGTGATCTGCTTGAGCATTTCTCCAGCGACATGGCTGGTGCTGCCGGTGCCGCCCGTGCTGTAGGACAGTTGATCCGGATTGGCACGGGCGTACTGGATGAGGTCCTTGAGGTTGCGAATATTGAGCTTGGGATTGGCCACCAGCAGCAAACCGAAGTCGCCCATTTTGGTGACCGGCGAAAAGTCTTTCACGGTGTCGAAGGGCACGCTGGCGTGCGTAAAGGGATTGAGCACCAGCGTGGCATCGAGCCCCAGCAGCAGCGTGTAGCCGTCGGGCGCCGCCTGCGCGACCAGCCGGGTGCCGATATTGCCGCCCGCGCCGGGTCGGTTGTCGACGATGACCGGCTGCCCCAGACGCTGGCCCAGACGATCGGCGATGGCCCGCGCACTGCTGTCGGTGGCCCCGCCGGTGCCGAAGGGCACCACGAGCCGGACCGGCTTGGTCGGATAGTCCTGGGCCCGCAGGACCGGCGCAGCGGCAAGCAGCCCGATTGCGCAGCCAAGCAGCGCCAGGCGGCGCACGACGGTTTGAATCGGCATGGTCAGGCTCCTGAAGGGGGCAGACAACCCGTTGACGGGGCACAGCGCGAGCAGCCGATGCTAACCAGTCCGCAGGCCCGCGGGCAAGCCCGCGACCGCACGCCCGATCCGGATTTTCGATACAAGTAACAGCGAGTCGGAGGCCCTCATCGCCCGGGCCAGGTACCACGCAGATACTCGACCAGACCCCGCGCCGCCACCGGCAGACCCGCCAGATCCCGCACCACCACGCAAATCAGCGGATGCGCCCAGGGTTCATCGAGCGGCACAAAGCGTAACCGGTACATGGGGCCGTGAGTGGGCGCCAGAAATGAGGGCCCCACCCCGATGCCCATGCCGGTACCGATCATCCGGCAGACGCTCTCGAAGCCCATGGCGCGAATTCGCGTGCGCTTGACCGCCCCATGCTGAGACGCCGCCGCATCGAGCAGCACCGACAGCGCGCTGCCGGAGGTGAGTTCGGCCTGGTCGTAGGCGAGCATGTCCCGGTAATACAGGGTCTCGCGCCGCGCAAGCGGGTGCCCCTCAGGGACCACGGCACAGAGGTCATAGCGGTGATAAGGGAACACCTGCAGGCCCTCATGCCGGACGATATCGGGGGCCACGCCGATATCGGCCTGCCCGCCCGACACCTCGCGAAAAACCTGCGGCGTATCCATCTCCTCGAGATCGAGACGCACGCCCTCATGACCCTGCATGAAGGCCTGCAGCAGGCGGGGCAAGCCGGTGGCCAGCGCCGAGGCACTGACCCGCACCCGCACATGGCCTCGCACGCCCCGTCGGTACTCGGTCATTTCCAGATCGAGACGCTCCAGCGCGCGCAACAGCAGCCTTGCGTGGTGTGCCAGCGCCTCGCCCGCCGGGGTGGGCCGTGCGCCCTTGGCACTGCGCTCGACGAGCGATACCTGGAACATGGACTCGAGTTCGGCCAGCCGTCTGCTGACCGCCGAGGGCACGATGTGCTCGCGCGCCGCCGCGCGGGCAATGCTGCCCTCCTCGATGACCGACAGAAACAGTCGCGCGGAATACGGGTCGATACGGTGCATGGCGGGGCGTTGAAGTTTGGGCCAACCGGACCAGAACAGGCCTTGAGGCCACTCAAAGACATCTCGTTTCGAGATGGGGGGCATTCTGATCGGTTGCTTGTATTGAAGTCAAACGGCGCAGACGATTCGAGCCGAAATGCGCCAGACATCACCAAACGAGATGAGACAAGCCGAGCCGGGCGCTGCCCGCCAGCCCCTTGATGGCATTCGCGTCATCGACCTGACCCGGATTCTGTCCGGCCCCTTCTGCACCATGCTGCTGGGTGACATGGGCGCCGACGTCATCAAGGTCGAGGACCCCGAATCAGGCGATTCGATCCGTCACATCGGCGAGGGTGCTCAGGGGCTCAGCTGGTACTTCGCGTCCTTCAACCGCAACAAGCGTTCCATCAAGCTCGATCTGCGAAGCGAGGCGGGTAAAGAGACCCTCATCGGATTGCTCGCAGATGCCGACGTGCTGGTTGAAAATTTCCGTCCCGGCGTGCTGGCGGAAATGGGCCTGGATGACGCAAGGCTCAAGGCGCTCAACCCGCGACTGATCGTCAGCAGCATCAACGGCTACGGCTCCAGCGGCCCCTATGTCGAGCGTCCCGCCTTTGATTTCGTGATTCAGGCCATGAGCGGCTTCATGAGCGTCAACGGCGAACGCGACGGCCCGGCGCTTCGGAGCGGCCTGCCCATCACCGATCTGGTCGCCGGGCTGTATGCCTCCTTCGGCGTGGTGTGCGCCCTGCAGGCCCGCACCCATAGCGGGCGCGGACAGCATGTCGAAGCGCCCATGATGAGCGCCATCATGAGCATGTTCGCCTATCTGGCCTCCGACCATCTGGCCAGCGGCAGACTGCCCGCCCGCTGCGGCAACGACCACCCGATCGCCTCGCCGTATGGCCTGTTTCGCACCGCCGATGGCGATATCGCCGTAGCACCCAGCACCGAGGTCATCCTGAAGCGCTTTCTCGCCTGCCTCGGCATCGAACAGGTGCTGAGTGAGCCGCGCTTTGCCACCAACGCCCAGCGTGTCATTCATCGCCGCGAGATCAATGCGCTGATCGAAGCGCGCCTGGCCAGCGGCACGCGCGCGCAGTGGCTCGAACGCCTCAATGCGGCCGGCGTGCCCTGCGGGCTGGTGCAGAACATTGGTGAGGCCTTGCGCGACCCGCAGGTGCTTCACCAGGAGATGGTGATCGATGTCGATCACCCCGGTCACGGCACGGTGCGCATGCTCGGTTTTCCGGTGAAGCTCTCCGAAACGCCGTGCCGGGTCCGGTATCCCGCGCCGGACCATGGGGCCCACACGGACGAAGTGCTGGCCGAGATCGGCGGACCCCCATCCACCCGACAGCAATCGGCCACCTAGGCCGACACGCAGGGAGACATCTCCATGTTCACGATCAAGCCCGAAGACATCCGCTTCATCGGCGAGGACCTGCAGCGCTGCGAGTGCGTCATGACCACGCGATCGGGCGATCTGTTCACGCCCGACAAGCGGGGGGGCGTTGCGATCGTGCGAGCCGATGGCCGCACCGAACACGTCTTCGCCAAAAACGCCCCGGAAGGCTTCCTTCCCAACGGTATCGCCCTGCTGCCAGATCGCAGCTGGCTCATCGCCAACCTGGGCCCGAGCGGCGGGCTCTACCACCTTGCTCAGGACGGCACGCTCACGCCACGCCTGCTCGAGGTCGAGGGCAAGCGCCTGCAACCCACCAATTTCGTCGGCGTCGACCGCGAGGGACGCACCTGGGTCACCATCAGCACCAAGGCGGTTCCGCGCGAGCCCTCCATGCGCAAGGGCTTTGGCGACGGCTACATCATCCTGATTGATTCGCGGGGAGCCCGCGTGGTCGCCGACAACGTCGGCTTCACCAACGAAGCCATCGTTGACCCCAGCGGTCGCTGGCTCTACGTCAACGAGACCATCGCACGCTGCACCAGCCGTTACCCGATCCGCCACGACAGTTCGCTGGGGGATCGTGAGGTCTTCGCGCAGTACGGCGCGGGCACCTGGCCTGATGGGTTTGCCTTCGATGCCGAGGGCGCGGTCTGGATCGTCAGTGTCGTGAGCAACCGCATCATCCGCGCCACCCAGGATGGCCGCCAGCACATCATCCTGGAAGACGTCGATCCGGACTGGCTGGCGGTTTGCGAGGCCGCCTTCCAGAATGGCACCTACAACCGCTCGCACCTCGACTCGGGCGGCAAGCGCCCCATGGGCAATCTGTCAGGCATCAGCTTTGGTGGCCCCGATCTCAAGACCGTCTACCTGGGGTCACTCTTTGGCACCCGGCTCGCGAGCTTTCGCTCTCCCATCGCGGGCGCCGAGCCCGCGCAGTGGGGGTTCTGAGCCGTTCCGCAACCGTGCACCGCGCACGGCAGGCATGTACCGTTCACCGACAACAGGAGGAGCCCCCCATGAAACGCAGACAGTTCACTGGCATCGCAGGCGCAACCCTCGCGGCCACCGCCCTGGCACCGGCCGCGCCCGCGCTGGCGCAGGCTCGCAACCTCAAGATGGCCACCATCGCCCTGGCCAACAGCCCCTGGCACAAGGCGCTGCTCACCTTCAAGGAAGTGGTCGAGGCTGACAGCAAGGGACGGTATACGGTCACGATCTACACCGATGGCCAACTCGGCGACATCTCCCGCCTGATGTCGCAGATGCAACTGGGTACGGTCGAGTTCTCATACTTTGGTGCGCCCTCCCTGTCCTTCGTCAAGGGCGGTGAAGTGATGAACGTGGCCTACGTGCCGTATCTCTTCAAGAGCGCCGAGTGGGCCGAGCGAATCTTCAATAACGACGAATTCCAGGGCTATTACGAGAAAGCCGCCGAGGTCTCGGGGGTTCGTATGTTCGGCGCCTGGGGCCAACGTTCGCCCCGAGCCGTTCAGAGCACCAAGGGCCCCATCCTGAAGCCTGCCGACCTCAAGGGCCTGCGCTTGCGTGTACCGGCCATCCCCGCGCTCAAGGGCACCTTCGAGCGACTGGAGGCTCAGGTGGTCCCCATGGGGATGCTCGAGATCTACAACGCCTTGTCGCGCGGGGCAGTGGACGGTCAGGACAACGGCTTCGATCTGTCCATCCCCCCGCGCTTTCACGAGGTGGCCAAGCACTGGTCGGCAACCGACCACGTGCACGAACTGGTCGGGTTTTTCGCCTCCGAGCGTTTCTGGAAATCGCTGCCTGCCGACGATCGGGCAATCTTTTCCAAAGCGGCCAAGCAGGCCGGCGCCGTCACCACCGCGCTCACGAAAGAGTTCGATCGGGCGAGCGTCGACACCCTGAAGGCCGCCGGCGTCAACTACGTGATCCCCGACCGTGAGGCCTTTCGCGCCGCCACGGCGGGCCTTGAGCGCGAGTTCGAGGGCAAGCTCTGGCCAGCCGGTCTGGTCGAGCGGATTCGCAAGGCTCAGGAAGGCCAGTGAGCCAGGCTCCCCAAGTCGCACTGCCCGTGCGCCTGCTCGACCGGGTTGCTCGAGCGGCGCTCGTGCTGGCCATGACCGCGCTGCTCTGCTTCACGGTGGCGCAAGTGCTGGATCGCTATCTGGTGAAGAGCGCGTTCAACGCCCATGACCAGTTTGCACGCCTGTCGCTGGTCCTGTTGACGTTTCTGGGCATCGCCGTGGGCATCCGGGACCGGGCCAATGTGCGGATCGAACTCATCGGTCACCTGGGGTCGCCCCGCGTTCAGCGCGCGGTCGCCCTGGTGATCGATGCGGTCACGCTTGGTATGGCTGTTTTTCTGGTCGTCGTGAGCGATCGCATGATCGACATCGGTGGCTCCCAACCCATTCTCGGCACGCCCTTCAGCTACGCCGCCATGTACGCCTTCCTGATGGCCGGCATGGGTGTGCTCGCCCTCTTTCTTGCCCTGCGCTTTGCGAACCGGCTCAGTGGCGGGCGCCTGCGCCTCGAGGCCCCAACCGACCTTGACCATGATCATCGCGCTTAGCACCCTGGTTTTCCTGGGCTTGCTGGTGGTCGGCCTGGATGTCGGCTTCTCGATGATCGTTGCCGCGCTGCTCGGCATGCTGCTGCACCCGGCCGGCGGCATCGATCCGGCCATCGTGCCCCTCACGCTGATCTCGGCCATCGATTCCGAGGCACTCGTGGCCATCCCGCTCTTCGTGCTCGCCGGCGAAATCATGAACCACGGGGGCCTCACGCGCCGGCTGATCGACTGGTCCATGGCCATGGTGGGTCATCTGCGCGGCGCGCTGTCGCAGGCGGCGATGACCACCAACCTGGTGATGGCCGGCATCTCGGGCTCTGCGGTGTCGGATGCCACCGCCACAGGCGCCATTCTCATTCCCGCCATGAAGGACGAAGGCTACAAGCCCGGCTACGCGGCAGCCGTCATCGCCGCCGGCGCCATGCTGGGCCCGATCATCCCGCCCTCCATCCCGATGCTCGTTTACGCGATCATGGCCAACCTGTCGATCGGCAGACTCTTTCTCGCGGGCGTCGTGCCGGGCCTGCTGCTGTTTGCGGGCTTCGTCATGGTGTGCGCCGTCGTGGCCCGTCGCCGGGGCTACCAGGCACGCGAGCGCACCGCCTGGCGTCAGCGCCTGCAGGCCACGCGCAGCGCCAGCTGGGCCCTGCTCATTCCGGTTCTGATCGTGCTGGGGATTCGCTCGGGTCTGGTCACCGAGACTGAGGCCGCCGGCGTCATCTGTGTCTACGCCCTGCTGGTCGGCGTGTTCATCTATCGCGATCTTCGCCCGCGCGAACTTGGCAGCGTTTTCTTCGGTGCCGCGCGAACCTCTGCGGTCATCGTGTTTCTGCTCGCCGCAGCGGGTCCCTTCTCCTGGCTGATGAGCGAGTCGCACATCGCCACCCGGATCGCGGAAGGCATCATGGGACTGTCGAGCAGTCCGCTGGTGGTGCTGATGGTGGTCAACGTGCTGCTCTTCATCGTCGGCATGGTGTTCGAGCCCCTGCCTGCGCTGGTCATCTTCGTGCCCACCTTGATCCCCATTCAGGCTCAACTGGGCATCGACCCGATCCAGTTCGCCACCGTGGTGGTGGTCAATCTCATGATCGGCATGCTCCACCCGCCGGTTGGCCTGCTGGTGCTGATCACCGCCGCCATCGGGCGCTGCAGCCTCTGGTCGGTCGCCTGGGAAACCCTGCCCTTTCTGGGCTGGTCACTGGTGGTGCTGATCCTCATCTCGGTGTTCCCCGAGTTGGCGGTGGGCCTGCCCAATCTGGTCATGGGAAAGTCGTGAGATGTCGCCGGTTCGACGGACGGACTCACGCATCTCGATCCGCCGGATCCTGATCGTCCTCGGATCGCTGCTCGGCCTGGCTTTCGTACCCACGGCCGAGGCCGCGTGGCCCGAGCGCCCCATCCGAATTTTCGTCGGCTATACCGTGGGCGGATCCACTGACGTGGTGGGCCGACTGCTCGCGCCGAGGCTGGCCGAGCGGTTGGGTCAGCCGGTCATCATCGAGAACAAGCCCGGGGGCGCAGGCGATCTGGCGGCAGACCTCATGCTGCAGATGCCCGCCGAAGGCCACACCCTGCTGATGTCCACGGTCGCCCTGCACGCCATCAATCCGGGCCTCAACAGGACTCGCCGCTTTCACCCCGTCGATGACTTCACGCCCATCGCCATGGTGGGCGCCTACCCACTCGTACTCATCGCATCGCCCCAGACCCGCTTTCAAAGCCTGCGTGAACGCTCGACGAAGGTTCAGAAATCCGGATCATGAGTCCGGACGATTTCGGACGCTACATCCGCACGGAGTACGCCCGATGGAGCCAGGTCGTCCGCGAGGCGGGGATCCGCGCCGACTGATCGCGGCGGGCTGCGCGTTAGAATCATCAGACGACCCAACCACGATCAGGCGCCTCCTTTCATGTCACGCAGCAGAAGATGGTGGAACGCGATCCGCTCCCGCCCCCGATTGAGCCTGTCCCTGCTGCTGACCGCCCTGGTGTACCTCAGCACGAGCAGCCTCGTGGCTGAGCCCCTGACCCGCGCGCTGGCAGCCTGGAACGTCGGCGTCGTGGTGTATCTGGTTCTCATCCTCAACGCCATGTTTCGGGCCTCGCCGGAGGTACTGCGCACGCGGGCGGTGGAGCAGGACACCGGCCGGATCGCCATGCTGATCATGGCGGTGGCTGCCGTGGTGATCTGCCTCACGGG
The DNA here is from genome assembly GCA_903907905.1 of uncultured bacterium. Taxonomy (GTDB): domain Bacteria; phylum Pseudomonadota; class Gammaproteobacteria; order Burkholderiales; family Burkholderiaceae_E; genus SYIM01. The sequence continues at coordinate 13,477 of CAIVPX010000046.1, forward strand.
CATCGTCTTCGAACTGTCTGCCGCCAAAACGCTATACGGACACCTCAAGGCCGAGCACATCGGACTTGCGATCGCCACCGTCCTCAGCGCCTGGGCCTTCATGCAGGTGAGCTTCGCCCTGCACTATGCGCACGAGTATCACAAGGCGGTCCTCAGCGGCCGGCACGGCGGACTCGATTTTCCAGGCGACGAAACGCCCGACTACGGCGACTTTCTGTACTTTTCCTGCGTCATCGGCACCTCCGGTCAGACCGCAGACGTCAGCTTCACCAGTCGGGCGCTGCGCCGTACGGGCACCGTTCACTGTGTGCTGGCCTTTCTCTTCAACACGACGCTGGTGGCCTTGACCATCAACATCGCGTCGGGGCTGATCTAGGGCCGATCCGCAGAACTGCGTGCCGCCAGAACCTCCCGAGTCACGCGATACCCCTCCGCAATCAGGGCCCGCAAACTCTGCGACGAAAAATCGAAGTCGCTTGAGGGCGACTCATTGCGGCGACTTTTTCGCACGATACGGGTTACCGTCATGGGTGCCTCCTCCCCCATGAGTTGAATGAAGCGGGGACGGTGACGGATCCGGTTGGCCGCCTCCGCAGGCAGATCGATCAGCAGATCATCGACCAGTCGCCTGAACTCGCGAATCTGATCCCGGACGCGCATATCGTTTCGAATCCGCTCCGAGTAAATAATTTCATCGCGACGTGACATCACCTCCGAGAGGTTCGTCGGCAGGCCACTGCGCTTGCCCGAAAACAGATCGACCACAAAGACCCGCTTACCCGCCGAGCCGCAGCGCTCAAGCACCCATTCGAGGGGTGAGTTGCTGATGATGCCGCCGTCCCAGTAGTGACGCCCCTCCAGCGTCGTCCAGGAGAAGGAGGGCGGGAGACTGCCGCTCGCGACGATATGCTCTGCGCGCAAAGTGTCGACATAGCTGTCGAAGACAACCAGCTGAGCCGTCTGAACATCCACGGCGCTCACGATCAGCCGCACAGGACTTTGACCGAGACGCCTGAAATCAACATACCGCCCCAGAAGCTCCAGGGCTGGCTGCAGATCGTAGAAGCCCGTCCACAGGCCTGGCACCGGCTCCTTCATGAGCGCGGGCAAGAGCCAGCGGGGCTGAAAGAGCGCAGGCACTCCCGTCCAGGCGACCTGGATGGATGCCAGCCACTGGCGCAAGGCCTTGTCAGGCGGCTCGACCGCTCGCACCGCAAGGTCGCTCCAGAAGTCATTCAGGGCCTCGCCTGCCCGATCAGGGTTGCCGGCGACGACCGCACCGTTGAAAGCCCCAATCGAGACACCGGCCACGATGTCAGGCCGAATGCCTGACTCCTGCAGGGCGCGAACCGCGCCGCACTCGAAGGCGCCATACGCCCCACCTCCCTGCAGGATCAGAACGGTCTGAGTGGGAATGTGGAGCAGGCTCTGCTTGGGATCGCGCAGGTTTGTGCGGTCTGGATTGAGCCGAACCCGATGCCGGATGAGTGTTTCAGTCACCCGGGTTTCATCCGACGGTCGGCCCAGAGAAAACAGCGCGCGCGGCACCGCGTCGTGCAAGTAAAACGATGCGAAATCACCTGACGCCAGCGAACCACGGTCGACCCGATCAAGCTCATCACCGATCATACCGACCACATTGAAGCTCAGATCAAACACATCGCTGAAAAAGAACGAGACCTCGTCGTAGGGGAGCTTCTGGCCCAGCATGTTTCGCGCGGCGATCCGGCCCTGCCTGACCGCATGGTCCCAATGCTCCACCCGCCGCTGACAGTTGAAAACGGGATCGAAAAAACTGGCCACATCCCCTGCCGCAAAGATGCCGGGCCGGTTGGTCTGCAGAAAGCGGTCCACGACGATTCCGTCGGCCAGTTTGATGCCGCTACGCTGCAGAAACGCGGTCGCCGGTGACACGCCCGCGCCAATCACGACCATGTCGCAGGGCTCGGTACGCCCCTGCCTGGTCCGTACGGCCTCGACCGCACCGTCCCCGAGAAAGGCGGTGGGTGAGTCCCCAAGAACCACCTTCAGGCCTCGCGCCTCGAGGCGGCGTGTAAAGAATTCGCTCAGCTCGGGATTGTGCAGGGACTCCATGACCACGGTCCGCTCGATCAGCGTCACCGCCAAGCCCCAGTGACGCAGCGCAGCGGCAATTTCGAGCCCTAGAAAGCTTCCACCGATCACCACAGCACGTTTGGATAGACGGGCGCTTACCCGAATGCGCTCGGCATCGGCCAGGGTTCGCAGATAATGCACCCGCGCCAGATCGGCCCCTGGAATAGCCAGTTCAGTGGGCGCAGCGCCCGTCGCCAGCAAGAGTGTCCGATAACGCATCGGGCCATGAGGCGGAGCGTGCACCAGTCTCTGCTCGGTATCGAGCGCACGAGCGGCTATACCGGTCAGTAACTCCACGCCGAGCTCGAGATAGCGCTCCGCGCTGAGAATGGGTCGCGGCAAGGCTTGCGACTCGCCCGCGATGTAGCCTTTGGAGAGCGCGGGACGGTAATAGGGCAGGCCCGGCTCGGCCGAGAGTAATACGATTCGTCCGCGAGCACCCTCCATGCGGAGGGTCTCCACCGCCGATACGCCCGCCGCACCACCACCGATCACCAGATGATCGATCGAATCGTCCAGACGCGATGAGCCGCGGCCATGGCCCCAAAAACGGGCCACGCCCATGGCATGTTTGACGGGCATTTCAAGCGGTCAAAACCCGCCGCCGCTGCTCGAATTCCTCCTGCGTGATCTCACCCCGCGCGTAGCGTTCGGCGAGGACATCGATCGCGCGCCCGGTCGCGCCATATCGCTCACTGCGACGCGTGAGCCTGCGGATCCACCACACCAGTGCACCGATCGACCCCAGCACGAAGAGCCACCACACGGCATGGCCGATCACCACCAGCACCCAAGGCACATGCGCGCCAGACCACTCCCACGAATGCATCCACATGAGACCTTCTCCTCAGTGATCCGGTCGAGCTCGCGCTGGCAACCGGCCAACGCAACCACTCGAACGGACGCCACGCACGAACAGTCTCCCGGCCCCTCGTCGTGGCGTGCTGACCGGAGTCAAATCAGCGACTACATGCGGATCAAGGCAGATGGCTGGCCCCCTGCCTGCGGTACCATCTGGCGCTTCGACCGTCTCCTGACCCGCAGCCCCTTCAATGGTGCCCACCCAGTTCTCCGTGCTCATTGTCGGCGCTGGCCCCGTGGGGCTGGTGCTGGCCTGGCGCCTGACCAAGGCCGGCATCGCCGTGCGCGTGCTCGAACGCGAACCGATTCTCGAGCCCATGCTCCGAAGCTCCACCTGGCATCCGCCAACGCTGGACATGCTGGTCGAGGACGGCCTCACCAAAGTGCTTCATCGCGCCGGTCGCATCACCCCCACCTGGCAGATCAGGCTGCACGAGACCGGCGAGCGCGCCGAATTTGATCTGTCGCTCATCGCCGACGCAACCCGCCACCCTTGGCGCCTGCAATGTGACCAGGCGGTGTTGGTGCGCGAACTCGAGGCACGGCTTTGCGCAATCGACGCATCCATCGTGAGACGGGGCGCTCATGTCGTCGGGGTAGGGCAGGCGGCTCACGGTGCGTTTGTCGACTGGGTCCCCACCCCGCTTGACACCCGATCGGTCGACACTGAAACCCGTCCGTCAGGCCCAAGCGTGCGCGAGCATGCCTCGATCGTGGTCGGATGCGACGGGGCGCGAAGTATGGTCCGGGACGCCATCGGTGCGAGCTTCGAAGGCACCCTCTACCCCGAGACCACGGTTCTGGTCACCACCCCGTTTGCCTTCGAAGACCACCTGTCTGGACTCTCAGGCATCAATTACGTCTGGGCCCCCGACGGTACCTACAGCCTGCTGCGGCTCGCCGACGTGTGGCGCGTGAGCCTGCACCCGGCCGAGGATGAAAGCATCGAGGCGGCCCAGCATCCCCGCCGCATTGCCGAACGACTGGCTGCGATCACGCCCGCCGCAGCCGGCGCCCCGATTGGCGAAATGCGACCTTACCGGGTTCATCAGCGCCTGGCCTCACACTGGCAGCGGGGTCGACTGGCCCTCGCCGGCGACGCCGCGCACCTGAACAATCCCAAGGGTGGCATGGGAATGAACGGCGGCATTCACGACGCCTTCGAACTTTCGGACGCCCTTGCCGAGATCGCAGCCGGCGCGAGCCTGGAACGGCTCGAGCGCTACGAGCGGCGACGTCTGCCCGTGGCACGCGATGACATCATCGCGCAGGCTGACCAGAACCGCACCCGAATGTGGGAGCCCAGTCTGGACGGGCGCCGCAAGCTGCTCGCCAATCTGCAGGCCCTGGCGGCCGACCCGGTACGTTGTCGTGCGCACCTTCTGAGAACCTCGATGATCGACGGGCTGCGGCGCTCCAAGACGCTGGCCTGAGGTCCCCCGCAACCCGACGCGACAGGTCATCCAGCGCTGCGCCCAAGCACACGACCGCTGCGGACGAACGCCCCCTAGCGTGCCTTGTCGCCCAGTCGCTGGACCACCGCACCAAAGCGCACGAAATCGCTGCTGATGCGACGGGCCATCTCCTCCGGACTGGAGGTGACGATTGCGCCACCTTGTGCAGCGACCGACGCCACGATGTCGGAACTGCGCGCGGCCGCGATGATGTCGGCGTTCAATCGGCGCACCACCTCCTCTGGCACTCGGGCCGGTACAAAGAATCCAAACCACTGGTCGTACTCGACATCACGAATACCGAGCTCGACCAGCGTGGGCACCTCGGGCAGCACTGGCGAGCGCTGCGGCCCCACATAGGCGAGGGCACGCAGCCTGCCCTCCTTCAGAAAGCTCTGCGCCGAGATATAAGCCGCGAACACGATGTCGATGTGCCCGCCCACCGTTTCGGTCACGGCCTGTGCGGCCCCCTTCATGGGCACATGAACGAGTTTGGCGCCCGTGACCTGCTGAAGCATCTCGCCGAGAAAATGTCCCGCTGTGCCGGTTCCCTGGGAGGCGAAGCTCAGGCCGCCGGGGCGCGACCTCGACAGCGCCAGCAACTCATTGAGGTCCCGAGCGGGCAGTCCGGCAGGCACCAGCAGCACGCTGTGAAAAGAGAAGAAGGGCGTGACTGGCCGGAAGTCCTTGTTGGCGTTGAAGCCCACCTGGATGTTCAGGTGCGGGTCGACGGCATGCGTGCCCACGTGCCCGATGAACAGCGTGTAGCCGTCGTGCGGCTGGGCCAAAACCGCCTGAGCACCGATGGCCCCCGCGGCCCCTGGACGATTTTGAACGACTACCGGTTGCGCGATGTTCTCGGACAGTCTTTGCGCGATCAACCGGGCCACACGGTCGGTCGATCCACCCGGCGGAAAGGGCACCACCACCGTGAGCGCACGGGCGGGAAAGGCGTTTGCGGACGCCGCGCCCTGCGCCAAGGCAGCGTGAGGGGCCAGCGCCAGCAGGGGCCACACGGCCCATCCGAACAACCGGCTCAACAGTCGCAATGGCCAACTCAATTGCATCTCCTCTCAACAGACCCGTGGGGCAAGTGACCGTCAGTCTGACTCAAAACCCTTGCGCCGGACCCGGGTGCCACGCCCCACCATGGGGGCAATCGGACGAGCACTCAGTTGCGCCTTCCTTGACAGGGTTTCACCAAACCCGGATCGTTCCAGTCGCCGCGCCCGCTCCGCCTGCCGGACACGACACCGGTCCGGCGGGCAGCGAGCAAGCGTCCACCAACCCGCCACGCTCCAGACAAACCCGATTCAATGACACGCCCACATGTTCTCATCGCCGGCGCCGGTCCGGTTGGAATGGTCAACGCTCTCGTGCTGGCCGAAGCCGGCATCGCCGTGACCGTGCTCGAACGCAACGCCCAACTGGTCGAGGATCTCAGAGCCTCTACCTTTCATCCGCCCACCCTCGATCTGCTCGAGCGCTTTCCCGGTCTGGTGGGTGAACTCAAGTCGGAAGGGCTGATTGCCCGCTACACGCAGCAACGTGACCGTCGCTCAGGGCTGGTGGCCGAATTCGATATGGACCTGCTGCGCAATGACACCGGCCACCCCTATCGCCTGCAGTGCGAGCAGTGGAAGCTCTCGCGCCGCTTGCACGCTCGACTGATTCAGCACCCTCATGCCCGGGTCATCTTCAACGCCAGCGTCCAGAGTCTGGAGCAGGACGACCAGCGCGTCACGCTGCGGTATGAGCACGCGGGCGAAACGCGTCGTGAGCAGGCGGACTACCTGATCGGTGCCGACGGGGCCTGGAGCGCCGTGCGACAGTCGGTGGGCGTCGAGTTCGAAGGCTTTACCTATCCGGAGCGCTTCCTGATCGTCTCGACCGACTTCGAGTACGCCGATCATCTCGAGCACCTGTCCTACGTGAACTACGTCTCCGACCCGCAGGAGTGGTGCGTGCTGCTGCGCGTGCCCACACTGTGGCGTGTGCTCTTTCCGACCCGCGTCGACGAGACCGATGAATCGGTGATGACCGACGAAGCGATCCAGACCCGCATGCAGGGCCTGCTACCACGCGAGGAGCCCTACCGGATTGTCCATCGCACGCTCTACAAGGTCCATCAGCGCATCGCACAGAAATTCAGGCTGGGCCGGGTGCTGCTGACAGGCGATGCCGCGCACATCAACAATCCGCTGGGCGGCATGGGCATGAACGGCGGCGTCCAGGATGCTTTCAACGTGTCCGACAAACTGATCGACGTCCTGCTCAGGAACGCAGACCCGTCGCTGCTCGATCGCTACGAGCGTCAGCGCCGAACCGTCGCGATCGAATACGTCAATGCCGACACGCAGCGCAACAAGAAGCTGATCGAAGAGCGCGACCCCGAGGTGAGAAAGCGCGCGCAGGACGAACTGCGCGCCATCGCGGCCGACCCGGCCGCCGCGCGCCGCTACCTGCGCAAGACCTCCATGATCGATGCGCTTGAGCGAGCGGCCAGCATCGCTTGAAGGGGTCGGTTGAGGGCGTCGCCCCGGCCGACGCCTGGGCGCTTGCCCTGACCAGCGGGACCCGCTAAAGGTCGAACGCTCAATCGGCCTTTGCGCCCGAGCGACGAACCACCTCGCCCAGGCGCTCGGTGTCCTGAGCCATGCGTCGAGCGAACTGGGCGCTGGTGCCGCCAATGACCTCGCCGCCCGCTGCCCGAACGATCTCGACAAAGCCCGGCTCCTTGAGCACCGCCGCCACCTCTGTCTCCAGACGGGCAACGATCTCGGCGGGCGTCTTGGCAGGCACCAGCAAGCCGAACCAGCCGGTGAGCTCATAGTCGGCAATGCCCAGCGCTTCGGCAACCGTCGGTACGTCGGGCAATTGCGGAGACCGTTTCTCGGAGGTGACTGCGAGCGCCTTGAGCTTGCCCGCGCGCACAAACTGCAGCCCCACCGGCAGATTGACGAAGCCGATCTGCAAGGTGCCGCCGAGGTGATCGTTGGTCGCCTGAGCGTTGCCCTGATAGGGGATGTGTGTGAACTTTGCACCGGTCTTGAGCGCGAGCAGCTCGGCCGAAAGGTGGCCCGAACTGCCTGCCCCGGGCGTGCCGTAATTGAGCCGGTTGGGGTCGGCCTTGGCCATGGCCACCAGCTCGGCCAGATTGGCGACAGGCAGGGTCGGGTGCGCCGTGATCACGTTGGGGATCTCGGCCACTTGAATGACCGGCTGCAGATCGCGCTTGGTGTTGTACGGCAGGCTGCCGTACAGAAAGGTGTTGGTGACCAGGGGCAAACCGTTGATCAGGATGGTGTGACCGTCGGGCGCTGCCTTGGCCACATAGTCGTTGCCAATGTTGGTGCCGGCGCCGGGCTTTTGCTCGACCACGACCGCCTGGCCCAGGGGCTTGGCCAGGCGTTGCGCCAGCGCCCGTGCGAACACGTCGGCACTGCCCGTGGTGGCAGGCACAATGATCCGCACGGTCTTGCTGGGATAGGCCTGGGCCAGCACGGCCGCGGGCGCTGATCCGAGCGCTGCCAGAACGGTAAAGGAGGTCAGGCACAACAGTCGACGGCGCATGAGGTCTTCCTTGAATCGAAGGGTGCCCGGGCAGGCGGGTCGAGGGTGCATCGACCCGGCTGGCCTGGGCGAGTTTTTCGCGGTATGAGGCTATCACAGCGCCTGCCACGGCTGCGTCCATGCGGCTGCCCTCGGCGGGGCCATCCTGAGCGGGGCGGCGGCAGCCCCCGGTCAAACGTCACTCGTAGCCCGACCCGGCGTGTCACCGGCTGAATCCTGCGCGTCGCGTAGCCGCCCTGATCGGTCATACTGCCCCCCGGTAAGAGGAGACCCCCATGAAAGACTCTCTCGGCTGGCGACTGAAGCTCGGCGTGGTCACGCCCTCGGTCAATGCCTGCGTGCAGCCCGAATTCGATGCCATGCGTCCGGCAGGTGTCACCAACCATATTTCGCGCATGCTGATGAGCGATTCAAAGATCACCAGCGACTCCACCTTCCACTCGGTGATCAAGGAAATCGACGATGCGCTCGAACCGGCCGTCATCAGCGTGATGACCTGCAAGCCCGACCACCTCATCGTGGGGGTCTCGATCGAGGCGGTCTGGGGCGGCATGGAAGGCTCCCGGACGGTCGCTGACCGGATCCGCAGACATTGCCCGGTGGGCATCACCATGGCCTCGGACGCGATCCCGGCCGCGCTCAAGGCCGTGGGGGCTGGCCGCCGCTTGGCGCTGATCTGCCCCTACCGGGATCCCGGCGTGGTGCAGGTGAAAAAGTTTCTCAACGAATGCGGCTACGAGGTGGTTCGCGCGCGCGGCATTCCTCATGACACCTCCAGCCAGCTCTCGCTCATCACCCAGCTCGAACTGGTTCGAGAGTTGAAGAACATTGACGGCCCTGACGTCGATGCCATCGTGCAGTTTGGTGCCAACATCGCCATGGCTGCCGTTGCGGCCGAGGCCGAACGCTGGCTCGAAAAGCCCGTCGTCGCCGTCAACACGGCCCTCTACTGGCACGCGCTGCGCACCAACGGGCTTCACGACATCATCGAGGGCTTTGGCGCCTTGCTCGAGCGCCACTGACCCGTTGCTCGGACCCGCCCCCCCTTTACCCCGTCGCCTCGGAGACTGCCGTGCCAGCCTTTCACGCCCGCGCCATCCTCGCCTTGTTCGCCCTCCTGTTCAGCCTGTCGGCCGCCGCCCAAAGTCTGAGCGAACTCAAAGCCCGCCTGCGCGATGCGCGCCCCGACGGCTACCCCTCGCGCAGCATCGAGTTGCTGGTGGCCTACCCGGCCGGCGGCGGCATGGACGCCAACGCGCGTATCCTCGCCAAGTATTTTGAGAAGTACACCGAGTTGCCCATGGTCGTCGTCAATCGGGCCGGCGCAGCCGGCATCATCGGCGAGTCGTACATGGCCACCCAGGCCAAGCCCGACGGCTACACGGCGGGCCTGATGGCCAGTAATTTCTGGTCGAACTCGATTCTTCGGGGCGAAGGCAAGTGGTCGTATCGCGACACTGACCCGCTCGCCTTCGTCAACTCCGATCCGCCCACCTGGGTGGTCAGTACGGAAGGGCGTTTCAAAGGGGTGCCGCTCAAGGACATCATCGCCGAGGCGAGAGCGCGCCCCGCAAGCGTTCGCGTCGCGGCCTCGGGCTCAACGGCCACCGCCTTCATCCTCGAGCAAATTGAAGCGGCCACCGGCGCCAAGTTCGTGCCGGTGCTCTACCAGGGCGACCGGCAGGCGATCACCGATCTGATGGGCGGGCATATCGACGTCTCGTACGGCTACTTCGCCACCTACCGCGCCCTCATGGAGTCGGGCAAGGTTGCGCCCGTCGGTGTCGCCAGTCCGGAACGCATGCCGCTACTGCCGGCCACCCCCAGCTTCAATGAAGTGGTGGGCAGCCACGACATCGTCTGGGACGCCTTTCGCTTCGTCGTCGTCCCAAAAGGCCTTGACCCCGCCCGCAAGCGCTGGCTGGAAGCGGCGTTCAATACGGCACTGTCCGATCCCGACATCGCTGCCGAATTCGCTGCGCTGGGCGCCACCGTGGACCGGCGCCTCGCGAGCGCCGCGCAGGTGGCCGAAGAGGTCGAGCGACGCGCGACCCGCGAGCGGAACTACTACCTCAAGACCGGGCGGCTGAAGTAGGTCCGGCCCGCCCTCCCCCGCCGCCTACCGACTGCGTGGAGAGTAGGCCGCCTCGTACGACTCCCTCAGCGCCGATTCAAGCAGGCGGCCGCCCTCGTAGGCCTTCAAGGCTTCGGGCCGTTCAACGCCCGGGAGCAGGCGTGGGCACGCCTCGGGCTCACCCAGCACCATCCGGACCGGTAGTCGCTCGGCGTAGATGGGCAGCTCGTAGTCCTCGTCCTCATCGACCACGCCCTTGGCCCGGATCTTGGCTGAGGCCTGCTCGATCTCCATCCAGACCACCGAGGTGGCCTTGACCTCCTGCTCGCTGCTCGCGCGCAGCTGCGCGGTGCGCCCGGGAAAGAAGCGATCGACCATCATCACCAGGGCGCGAGTCTTTTCCTCCGGATCGTCGACCAGGCGGGCCTGACCGAAGGCCATCACCGAGCGGTAATCGGCCGAGTGGTTGTAGCCGCAGCGGGCCAGCACCAGGCTGTCGAAGTGCGTCACCGTCAGACAGGCCCGCTGACCCTCGGCGAGCGTGCGCAGCATGCGGCTGGCGCTGCTGCCGTGCCAGTAGAGCCGCGTGCCCTCGCGCCAGAACAATGTGGGCGTGCAGTAGGGCTCGCCATCGACCACATACGCCACGTGGCACAGCGCGGCGGCATCGAGCAGGGCATGGACCGTTTCGTGGTCATAGTGCCCCCGGTCGTGACGGCGTTTGACGCGGTTTCGGTCGGTAACCGGATAGGTCAGGCCGGTCGACGAGTCGGACGATTCGGACATGGTGGGGAGGACTCCAGGTGGCACGCGCAAGGCTTTCCGGGGCGATCACCATGCCACAATTCCCGTCTCGAAGGCAGGCAAGCATCTGCCACGTCGCACGAGCGCCACGGCCGGACCGCGCCATGCGAGGCCTCACCGATCATGCAAGGAGCGCAGGGATGAATGACACCGGACCACGCCCCCTCAGCGCCTATCGGGTGCTTGATCTCACCAATGTGCTGGCGGGACCGTTTGCCTGCCACCAGCTTGCGCACCTGGGCGCCGAGGTGATCAAGGTGGAGACGCTGCGAGGCGGCGATCTGGCCCGTCAACTGGGCGCCGACCCCGAGCTCAACCGGTCCCTGATGGGCGCGTCCTTTCTTGCACAGAACGCCGGCAAGCGCTCGATCGCCCTCGACCTCAAACAGGCCGGCGGCAAGGCCGTTCTCAGGCGACTGGTCAGCCAGGCCGATGTGCTGGTGGAGAATTTCCGACCCGGGGTCATGACGCGGCTGGGCCTGGGCTATGAGGCGCTGCTGGCCGACAACCCCAGGTTGATCTATTGCGCCATCTCAGGCTTCGGCCAGACGGGCCCGCTGCGGGACCTCCCGGCCTACGATCAGATCATTCAGGGCATGTCCGGTTTGATGAGCATCACCGGCGACGAGCAGAGCGCACCGCTGCGGGTGGGCTACCCGGTGGCCGATACGGTCGGGGGCATGACGGCCGCGTTTGCGATCGCTGCCGCGCTGGCCGATCGCGACCGGCCCGGCGGACGCTTCATCGACATTTCCATGCTGGAGGCCGTGATGGCCACGATGGGTTGGGCGGTCTCCAACCACCTCATCGCCGGCCGGACGCCCAGCCCCATGGGGAACGAGAACATGACGGCCAGCCCCTCAGGCACCTTCGAGACCGGCCAGGGCCTGCTCAACATCGCCGCAAACAAGCAGGAGCAGTTCGAGGCCCTTGCAAGGGTGATTGGCCGCCCCGAACTCATCGAAGATCCGCGCTTTGCGGCCCGGCAGGCCAGGCTGGACCACCGGTTTGAACTCAAAGCTGAAATCGAGCGGGCACTGGCCAAGCGCCCGGCTGAGGCCTGGTGGTCGATGCTCAACGAGGCCGGCGTGCCCGCCGGGCCGGTCTTTACGGTTCCCCAGGCGTTGGCCTTGCCCCAGATTGCCAGCCGGGGCATGGTGGCGCACTTCGAGCAGGTGCCCGGCATAGGGCGACCGATCAGCGTACTGCGCACCGGCATCAAGCTCGACGGGCAGGCGCCCGGCGTCGACACACCCCCGCCCACCCTGGGCCAGCACACCGAACTCATTTTGCGCGACCTGGGCTATGACAACGCCCAGATCGAGCAACTGCGCGCGGAGCGCGCGATCTAGGCGAGGACATCGTCCCTGGATCAACTTCGGATATACAACTCCAACTGCTCAATCTGGTACTGCTGATCCTCCATGATCGCCTTGACGAGGTCGCCGACCGAAATGATCCCCACGAGTTCGTAAGCCTCCAAGACAGGCAGGTAGCGAATGCGGTGCTCAGTCATCAACTCCATGCAGCGGGCCAATGAGTGACCCCGGTCGATGCAGACCACGGCCTCGGTCATGATCTTGCTCACGGGGGTGTCGAGCGACGTCCGCCCCATCAAGACGATTTTCCGGGCGTAGTCCCGCTCCGACAACAGGCCGACCAGCTGACCGTCCGACACCACGGGCAGCGCACCGATCTCGAATCGGGCCATCAGGCCCAACGCGTCGATGACGGCACTATCGGATTCGACCGTCACGAGTCGATCGCTTTTCGCTGAAAGAATCTGGCCGACAGTTTTCATCACCGTCCCTCCTGATCAATCGTGATGGTCACGGTGACGGGTCAGGCCGTGCCGCGCCTCGGGGTCTGCCCCAGCGCGCAAAGTTGATCGGCGATACATCGCCCCGCACCATGGCAACCGACTTCGGAGCGTGCGCCACGATCGGGTCAAGCGTATTGAGCCGGATCATCACTGGGGCGGCAGGCTGGCTCAGTCCCCGCTCAGAGGCCACGGGAGGGCGCTAGCCCTTGGAACTCGAGGCCCACCCTCTAGGCAGATTGGGGCGGCACAAGCTCAAACACGATCAGCCGCGGCTGGGTGCCGTCTGACAAGGGCAGCCGTGACTGGTCCGGCAAGACCCGCTCGTCGTCGTGGAGGGTCCAGCGTCCATCGACCTGCCGGGACACGGCGAAGTAGTGGCCCGCGCCGTCGCCCCCCTGGTGGAACACCACCTCGCGTGGACGCAGGGCCACCTCGACTGTCTGACCGCTTTGGCTATCGACGATGGGCACGGTAATGGGGGCATTGAAGTCGATATTGCTGAGCGGCATTCTCTGTTGCCACTGCCCTGCGGCGCTATCGATGCTCAAGGTCAGCTGCTTGAGCTGGCTGAGGTCGGCCACCAGTTCGTTCTGGTGCGTGACCTGGCCAATATCCCCGCCGCGGTCGACCTGTTCGGCAGTCGCAAACTGTCTGCGAATCAATGCGGGCAGCCCGGCGCTCTGCATGCCGGGCTCCACCTTCAGCGGGAGCAAGGCACCGGGCGGGTTGGACGGAAAATCTTTCTTGATGCCTTGGGCGTTGGTCTCGACACGCCGTGCCTGAACCCGCTCGCCCGCGCTGATCTCGACACGCAACACCCCACGCAGCCACGCGATGAAATCGGTTGCGTCCTGCTGGCTGTTGAGCAGCCCGGCGCGTGCCAACGCGCGGTCCCCGGGGCTGAGATCGGGGATCATCCCGGCGCGTTCGAGATCGGTCCAGCGCGCCTTCGCCTCGGCAAAGCGCCCAACCTGACTGAGGCTTTCGAGTGCCGCCAGTTGATCGTCGACCGAGGTATAGCCGGCCGCAATCGCATCCTGATCGAGCGCCTGCCGATTGGCACCCGGTGCGTCGCGTTGCTGCGTCAACCGTTGGCGCTCCGCCTCGAAGGATTGCGCCATCGCGATGAAATCGGGGTGCTCGAGCGCGTTGGCCAACTGGTCGAGATCACCGGCGGTGGACTGGCCCTCCAGGGCATGCTCGGAGAGGCTCAGCAGCGCCTGTCGCAAGCGCTCGAACGGGCTGGGCACCTGAGCGTCGGTCGGCAGGTATTCGGGATGAGCGCCCAGCGCACGCAGGTGATCGACGAAGCCCTGCCCTCGCGTGGCGAGCAGCAGTTTGAGCGACGCGTTGAGATAGCAGGTATTGCCGAAGTTTTTCAGGCCCGATTTCGGTACTTCAGACTTCGGCAGTTTGGGCGGACTCACCCCGCCAAACTGGGCAACACCCTGCCGCGGCTGCGCGTGAAAGCCCGCGGTTTGCGTCCCGGCGGCATCAACCGGCTTGAGGCCATGGGCTGACGCAAAGCCCTTCGGGTCGGCGAGGGAGTCGCCCTTGACGCTCAGCTCGCGCGGGGCGAAATCGGCCTTCTTGAAGCGCTCACCGTCAAAGCGGGCTTTGGTGAGGTCGCCATTTTTCACCGCAAAGTTGTAGCTCGCCAGGCTCTTTTCGGTGCCGTAGGCGATGACATTGAACCCACCCTCGGCGCGCTGCTTCAAGCGAAAGAAGCTGCCGTTGTCCGCCTGGAACCCGGTGATGGTCTTGGTCTTACCGTCTTTGCCCTGGATGTTGATCGTGTCGCTGGCGCTCGCCAGATCGACCTTTTTCTCGTGATGGATGAAGGTGGGTGCCCGCTGATAGCTGAAGGTGAGCTTTTCCATGGCGGTCGACCCGGGGCCTCAGCCCTTCAGAAAACCGCCGCCGGCCGGCATAGGCCGGGCCGAGGCGGGACCCGCCTCAAGGTGCGCACGCCAGCGCTCGGCGGTGTCGATGAAGCGCGTAAACAAGTCCAGCGCATGCTCGATCGACACTTGGGCCGACTCGATCCGGGCACACAGAAAGATACGCCCGGTCTCGCCCTCGAGCGACAGGGTCTCGCCTCGGGTGCCGGCAAAAAGAAAGTTCGCGGCGAGCAGTTCCCGGGCGCGCGAGCCCTCGGGGTCATCACCCAGTTCACCGATCGGCGACAGCAGCAGCAGCAAGTGCTCGGCGGGCACCCACTCGATCTGCACCTCAAGCCCACCGGGTACGAACAGGCAGCAGACCGAATCCTCATTGAAGCTCAAACCGGGCAGCGACAGTGCTCCCGACAGCCCGTGAAGAAACGCTTCGGCGCCACCGCTCTGCATCATGCGTAGGCCGGGTCTTGAGCGGGAAACTGCAGCACCAACACTTCGGCAGACTGGCTGCCCGTGGTGAGGGTGTAGGGCGCAGCGTCCCGCGACACGAACAGATTTTCAAGGCGGCCGAGCGTACGCGATTCATGCGTGATCGCGCCCTGCAGCACAACCAGATACATGCTCACCGCCCCAGCAGCCAGCCTGACCTCGGCCGACGATGACGCGGGCAGGCGCATCTGAAACACCGACAGCCCATCGGGGTCGGCAGGGTGCACGGTATGCACCTGAACGTCGGTCAGGGCCTGCAGGTCGGACTCGGCAAGCAGGTCCAGCTTGGGCGAGCTGTAGTGCCGCTTAGGGCCCATGCGCAACTCATCGCGCTGCTGAGGCACGAACTTGGCACCGGGGTCTTTGAAGCTGCGTAGCGTGATGTAATCAATACCCTCGTCGCCCGCCGTGATGGGACCGTAGCCGGTGTAGGCGCCCGCGTAGTGCACCGAGCACGGCTCGATGGCATGACGACCGATGGTGCCGGTGCCGCGGGTGAACACCTGAAACTGGTTCTGAACGTGAAAGTGGGTGGGATTGACCGAGCCCGGAAACTGTTCAACCAGATAGGCCTGGGGCGAATACGCCTCGTCGGACGGTGTGGTGAAATAATCGTTGCGCCAGTAGCGGGTGCCGTTGAACAGCATGCCCTGTTTGCGATTGTCCTGCGCGGCCTCTTTCGTACCAACCAGCAGCATAAAATCTTCCCTGAATGCCTACAGGCCCCGGCAACCTGAGGGGCCGGCGCGAAACGGCTATTGTGCGCTATCCGGGAGGCCCCTGAAAAGGCCCATGGTCTCCGCTTGGCTGCCGGATTTGCCCCAGGAGAAATGAATGCCCTCCCCTGCAGGATCCTTGCCGCTCGACGGCATTCGGGTGATCGAGTTCACCCACATGATCATGGGCCCCACCTGCGGGATGATCCTCGCGGACCTCGGTGCCGAAGTCATCAAGATCGAACCGCCTGGCGGCGACAAGACCCGAACACTGCCCGGACTGGGCGTCGGCTTTTTCCGTAGCTTCAATCGCAACAAGAAGAGCATCGTGCTCGACCTGCAGACGCCTGACGGACTGAGCGCAGCGAAGGGACTGATCGGTGACAGCGACGTGCTGATCGAAAACTTCCGCCCGGGCCTGATGACGCAACTGGGTCTGGGCTATGAGACGCTCAAAGCGTCCTTCCCACGCCTCATCTACGTCTCGCACAAGGGCTTTCTGCCCGGCCCCTACGAGAGCCGGCTCGCGCTGGATGAAGTGGTGCAGGACATGGCGGGCCTCACCTACATGACGGGGCCGGTCGGGCGCCCCTTGCGCGCGGGCACCTCGGTCAACGACATCATGGGCGGCATGTTTGGTGCGGTCGGGGTCATGGCCGCCTTGCGTGAGCGAGACCGAACGGGCCGGGGTCAGGAGATCCAGAGCGCCCTGTTCGAGAACTGCGCGTTGCTGGCCTCCCAGCACATGCAGCAGTACCAGATGACCGGTGAGCCGCCCCCGCCTTTCCCCGAGCGGGTGTCGGCCTGGAGCGTTTACGACACGTTCACCGTCGCAGAGGGCGCGCAGCTGTTCATCGGGGCGGTCAGCGACCGGCAGTTCCTGACCCTGTGCGACCTGCTCAAGCGCCCCGACCTCGCGCAAGATCCCGCACTGGCCACCAATGCCCAGCGCGTGGCGCTCAGGCCACAGCTCCTCGCCCAGCTCGCCGACACGCTGCGGCACCTCGCTATCGACGACCTGTGCACACAACTCGAACAGGCGGGCTTGCCCTATGCGCGCGTGGTGCGTCCCGACCAGCTGGTGAACGACCCGCACCTGATCGCGAGCGGCGGACTCGCCCCGATGCAGACCGACACCGGCGAGACCACGCAGGTAGTGCTGCTGCCGCTTCTGATGGACGGCCGGCGCCTGGGGGTTCGCCAGCCCCTCGCGAAGATCGGCGAGCACACGCACGAGGTGCTGGGGCGCGAGCCCGGATCAGACACCCCGGGCGGGGCGGCCTGAGGAGCAGCCTGAGGAGCAGCCTGAGGGGCCACATGAGGGACCGCCCTCCCCGGGGCCGCACGCCGCGCCCCCCGCGCGAGGCGCAGCGGCGGACCGCACCCGCGCTCGGTGGACGGCCCGAGCGCAGCGCCGCCGACTACTTCCTCGATATCGCGCCAGCGGCGCTTGCCTGCCGGGCACCGGTGGCGGCAGCTGCGGGTGCGGCGGGCTTCGCCCACTCCCAGTGGTTACCGCCGTTATGGACCAGCACGATCGCCCCCTGCGGTAGCGGCACCCCCGCCTTGAGGTCTTCAATCTCTTTGCCGGCCTGGTAGAGCTCGGCACGGCCGTTGCCGAACAACACGACCGGGCGTTTGTACACCCGCGCCACGTGCGCGCAGTGGTAGTCCTCGCCCCAGGCGTTCGCGCCAAAGTAACGCGCGTCCTGAAGCGTTCGATCGACATCGATCTGAGAGACCGTTCGGGCAATGCCTGTCGGGCGCGGCTGCCCCACAAAAGCCTTCATATCCTGCGCGACACGCTGACGCACGTCGTCCTGGCTTTCGCGGACCTGCGCCGCAATCGCATTGAAGTAGCAGTTGCCATCGCCCAGCGTGCGCTGGACCTGCAGACCGAAGCTTGCAAGCGTCGGTGCAACGCGATCCGGGCCTGCCGCAGCGGGCGAGACCCTCCCGTCGAGTGCAGACAGGATGGCGCGAACATCGGCCAGGGCTTGCGCGGTGCCGTCGTTACTGGCCAGTCCCTTGAGCAACAACTGCTGAACCTGAAAGAGGGCGGCCTCGCCGCCGGGCTCCTTGAGGACACGCTCGCACAGTTCGCGATACTCGGGCAGATACAAGGAGATGTCATCAATCGGGCTGGCGCGCTCACCGAAGTCGAAGGACTCGATCGCCGCATCCGGGTCGGACCGCTCCGGCGAGCCGGTTTCGGCTGGCTGCTGCTCCAGCTGCGCGCGCTCGAGCGCCGCCCCGCCTGGAAGCGTCCCCTTCAGCGCGATGACCTCACGCTGCATGCGGACGATGAAATTGCTTGCATCTTTGGCCAAACCTTGACGAACCGACTCGATCACCTTGCTCTCCGGGGCCGAGCCAAAGAGCCCGCCGCCACGGACCTTCATCCCGGTGAAGTCCTTGCCTTTCAGAAGGCCCTCAAGCTGATCGAGCTGCGCAAGCAACTCCTGGTCGATGAGCGAACGCAGATAGGGCAGCGCGTCCTCGGTCAGCGCCGTGTCGGACTGAATCTTGCTCGCTGCATCGGCGACGCGCTTCAAGCCGGTCAGCACTCCGAGCAACACCCTCGCATCGTCGCGGCGGCGCGTCTCGTCCGCAGTCATCGACTGCTTCGCCTCAAGCTGGTCCACCACCTGGCGCAAGCGGTCGATCGCGAGCAGGGTGGCCTGCGGCAACGGCGTCGTCGAATGATCCTTCTCCATCCAGGCGCTGTCGGCCTTGAAAAGTGCGGGCAGATCCTGGGCAGCCCCCTCGGCTAGCAGTCGTGGCCTGGGAATCGACGACTTCGAGCGAGCATCGGCCTCGATTCGCAGTAGCGCGTTGAATTCACGCGCGAAGCTTGCCTCGAACTCGGCAGCCGCCATGTAGGTCGCCACCTCGTCACCCGCTGAAGCGCCCGCCTCAAGGGAATCGGTCACCACACGCTGGAGATCGGCCAGCCCGTCGCCCGCCGCCACAGGCTGAGCCTCACTCGCGTTCGCCGCGCGGCGCACATCGCTCACGACCCGTTCGGCCTCCCGGATCCACTCGGCGCCCTCGCGAGAAATGTCCTGCCAGCTCGCGCCCTCCTGAAACCTGAACTCGCGCTCCAGACGCGCCAGGAGCGCATCCAGTCTGCCGGAGGCCTCAGCGTGTTGCGCCTTGATTGCGGCGATATGGTCGGCGACCAGTTGCCTGGCCATCGGAAAGACCCGATCGCGCAGGCTCAGCCTCGACCGCTCGACCTTCAGGCCCGTTTGCGCGCGAACGCTCTCGAGCTGCTCCTGCAGCGCTTCGTTGCGCTCGTCGCGAACCCGCTCGCGGTCTTCGGCGGTCGTTTTCAGCTTCGCCAGAAGGGTCTGGACCTTCACATCAAAATCCTGCTGCAGGGCACGCAATTTCCCCTGATGCGCGCTGGCGTCCTCAGTCCACTGCTTGAGGGTGGCCTCAAAATTTTCGGAGGCCTGACCCAGAGCTTCGCGGACCTGCTGCTGGATGATGAGGTTCTCCTGCCTCTGGAGCGCCTCGGAAGCGGTCTTGTCCAGGCTGCCATCGGGCTTGCGAACCTCCACGCGATTGAGTTGCCATTGCTCCGTGAGCAGGTGCGAGATGACGTGAGGCTTGGTCGCCAGGTCACTGGCAAATTGATTGAAGGGCCGGCCCGTTTTCGCCCACTCGGCAAGGATGGCCGCTCGCAAGGCCTGCGTGCGGGCAAGCTGCGTTGATTCGCTCAACAGCTTGTCGCGCAGGCCGCTCAATTCCCTGAACGCGGCGCGATCGTCCTCGCCGGCACGCGCATACACCTCGGCCATCTTGGCGTGGAGCATCAGCTGATACATCTGAAGCCCCTGATGCATGCCGGTCTTGCCTTCGGCAAACTCGGCCTTGAGCGGGGTGCCGGTCAGTCGCTGGATGAAATGGTTCGGGTTGTCATCCTTGAAGAATCGGTTGAACTCCTTGAGTTCAGCATCTGAGATCCCCTGGGCCTTCAGGGTCTCGATGCGAGCCTCGCGCTCTTCTCGATCCCGAGCGGGGTTGCGCGAATGCTTCTTGAAGGGATTCTTGTCGGCGATGATCTTGTGCCGCTCGGGCAGTTTGGAGTCGAAGTCAAGCGTGTTCGGGTCGAAATACTTGTAGTCGGCCGCAATCCCCCGGGCCTGTGTAAAGTCCTGCTCGAATGCGCGGATTCGGTCACGGCTCCTCTGCAGGATGCCGGCGGTCGTGCTGTACGCCTGGTTGGTGGCCCGAACCAGCTTGAGATCGTCCGGATTCAGGGCGACACCGGAAGCCATGTTGAGGATGAGGTCCCGGCGCTTTTCCAGCGGAATGCGCAGGTCGTTTTGCACGCGCGCCGAAATGATGGCGAGGACTTCACCGGTGAGCGCCGTGCCGTCTTTGAAAAAGCTCGCGACCTGATCCTTCTGCGCCTGCGCTCGAGCGAGCTGCTCTGCCGACCACTCACTCGGCGCTTTGCCCTTGAAATCGAACAGGCTCCGACGCCAGGTGTTGCTGGAAAAAAGCGCCGGATGCTGAATGGGGTTTGCGCCAATCAGCTTGTGCTGGTCGGCGCCCAGATCGCTGCGCAGCACGCCGTCGACGGTCACCATCAGGGCGCCGTACCACAGCATTTTCTCGCGATAGTCGGCGTCGTTCTTGATGCGCTGCTGAAAGCGCTGGAAGACCTCCGGGACCACCGTGGCCCCCACGCGCCGAAGCGGCTCGCGCATCAGGACCTCTTGCTGGTTGGCAGCGCTGCTGTTGCTCTGGACGCGGTTGACCAGACGCGTCATCGCGAGGCTGTCGGCTCGGAACTCGCCGGCACTATCGGGTAGCCGCACCGCCTTTCTGACGACCTCGGCAAGCTTCTCGGTACCAAGATCTCCGGTGGCCAGCGACCCGCCGCTCAGGTTGACCAGCAGCTGATCGAGCGCGACCCTGGCCTGGCGGCGGGTTGCGTCTACCGCCTGCTGTTGGCCCAGGAGCACATCGGCCAGGGTCTGCAGGTCGTCGAAGGCCTGCTCCATGCGCGCCGCTTCGGCGTCAACCGGAGCGACACCCGATCGCAAGACCTCGTAGGCTTGCTCCATCGACGCAAAGGCACCCAAGCCCTGGAGCACGTCTGGCAGGGGCATGCCGCCGAGCCCCTTCTCGTAGTCGGCCAGCGCTGCGAGAAACCCGGCATTGGAGCCCAGATCAGCCTGGGGCACGGAGGACTTGAGGAGCCTGACGATCCGATCGTTGGTACGCGCCTTGTCCAGCGCAGGATCCAGCACGGCCAGACGGAGCGCGCTGTCGGCCTGAAAGCGACGCGGCGCATCGACTGCTTCGCGGATGAACGCCAGCCCCGCGCTCAAGCGGTCACGCCCCCCGAAGAGCCTTGCCGCGATCCTGCCAACCTGCTCGGGATCGTTTTTCAAGCTGTCCAGCCCGAGGTCGCCGAACAGCTCGTTGAAACGACGGTTGACCTCGCCTGGCGGGTCGGACTCGACCCCGCCGGCGAGCACCGCCTCGCGGACCGAGACAAGGAGCGGGCCGTTGCGATAGCTCGCAAGAAAATCGAGGGCGCCGGGCGACGGCTGGGGATCGACCTCTTTCCGAAGGCGAAGTCCCAAACCCCGCGCCACGATGGCGCGCCGAACCGCCTGCGCCTGCCCGTCGGTCGATTGCTTGTACCCCGCCTCAACCGCCTGGGCCTGCACGCCGGCCGCAGTCGCGCAGTCCTTGACGGCCTCGGCGTGAGCCTTCGAGGCATCCTGACTCGCTCTGAGCGCGGTGTCGAGCTTTCCGAGCGCGATCTGGATACGTTCGGTCGGCGCGATCTCACCCGCGTGCAGGTCGAACTCGTTCGCGTTGCCGACCTCGCTGCGAAAATTATCGTACGCCGTGACGAGCCCGCGCACAGACTTGAGCTTCGCCGACAAGGCGAGTGCCAGTCGCCCCAGCCCGGTGCGGTAGGCCTGATCGGCCTCGTCGCTGGGCATCGGGCGTGCGCGACTCAGCTGGCCCCCTTCGGCCGATCCCTGGTCAAGCCTTTCGGCGATCCGGTCGACCACGGCCTGCATCCGGGCGAGTTCTTCGCCATCAGTCGATGTCGCCGCGCGCCGCGCGGCACGATGCATGTCGAGGAGATCGGTTTCAGCGGCGACCAGACGCTTTTCGACCGCATCGATGGCCCGGCTGAGCATCTGAGCGTGACCAGCGGTGAGTTCGCCCTCCACCCCGGCCAATTCAGTGCGCAGCGCCTGGATGTCGCGCGCGCGTTGATCACGCAGTTGCGCGAGCGTCTTCGCGCTGAAGTCAGCCGTTGCCAGTGAATCGGCCGAGACCAGCTTGACCATGGCCTGCTCGGTGGCGGCGATGGCTTTCTGGAGTTTTCCTCCCGGCTCGAGCACGCCGAACAGGTGATCGACCGATTTTTCGAGTTTGCCGTTTTCAATTTCCAGTTGCTTGATGGAGGCCTCGAGCGTTTCGACCACCTTGGGGCTGAGACTGTGCTCGGCCTTGCCCTGCTGCAAGCGCGCCTTGAGATCGGCCAGGGTCTTGACCGCTTCGGCATGCTCGCTCTTGCAAGCACGACGAAGGTCCGCTGCTTGGCTCGACGCCAGAAACACGCCCGAGGTCTCGACGAGCGATTCGCCGATACCTGCCGCATCAGACTTCCAGATCTTGTCCTGAAGCTGTGCGACATCTGACTCGAATCGCTCGACAAAGCTGCGCGCGTTTTCACGCAGGCGATCGGCTTCGTTCATTTCGAGCGCTGAAACCAGGGCCTCGCTGGCCCCCTGAACGAGCCCCTCGTAAATCGCGTCGGCCGCCTGCTTGTAGTAGGTCTTGGTGCGATCGAAGTTCACCCAACCGAGGTACTCATCACTGAGCGTCGTTTTGACGAAGGTCCTCATCTCATCGGCGGTGTGCAGCATGAGCACCGGCAACATGCCACGCACCACCGCACGCCCCTCCCGCATGCGCTTGAAGGCACCGGTTGGATCATCGAGTTGCTTCTTGAGTTCGGCGATCTTCTTGAGGCGTTCGGCCCGGCCCGCGATGAATTTCATCTGGGACGCCGGGTCGCCCCCGACGGGGTTCTTGCGGCTGAGAGCGACCGCTTCCTTGCCTTGCGCGATTTCATCGGCGATACGCTCGCGAAATTCGGCGCCTTTCTGGTACACGGCGCCTGCGTTCTGCAACAGCGGGTCCTTGTCCGGCAAATCGAGGTCGGCGTTCAAGTCCCTGCGGCGCAGCAGCGAGTAGGCCAGCTGCAGGTCGTTGCGCTCGGTTTCAGTGAGCGCCTGGAGGGGCGAATCCGGCGCGATGAAATCCTTGACGGCTTGGGCTCCCTCCCGAACCGCCTGTCCGATCTGGTTGAGCACGCCCTCAGACGACCCGGCCGCGTCGGCCCCCTCGCCCGCCGGCGGGTTGGGGTCGTATTTCTCCCGGATGAGTTGCTCCGCCCGATCGACTGCCTTCTTCAGGTTGCCTGCAGCGCTGTCGCCCTCGACCTCCTCGACCAGAGCTCGCAAGCCCCCGATGAAATCGGTGTCGGTCAGGGTTCGGGCATCCGCTTCCATCCAGGTCTTGAATTCCTCGTCGGCCTCGGCGGTGTCGGCTGCGGTGGTGAGCCAGGCCATCTTGACCGCCATGCGCTGCGCCTCACCCCGGATCTCATCGAGCCGAGCCTCCTTCACCTGTTGAGTGGTCTTGACCACCCCAAGCAGATTTCCGAAGAACAGGCGAAACATGTGCCGGATGTGTCCCTCCTGGCGGCGCATCCGCATGCCACGGTGGGTTTCCTCATTGCCCGTGAACTTCTCGGTGTCCTTGGTTTGGAACGAGAGTTGCTGCCTGCCATCCACCTTCCGGATGTTGGCTTCGAGGTGGGCTGAAGCCGCGCCTTGGCTGATATTGAGGTGCGCGCCGATGTTTCGGAAAAAACCCACCACCTTCGCGCCGAAGCGACGGGCGAGGCTTTCCTTTTCAAGAAAGCGGTTGACGATTTTCGGGTCGCGCATCACCTCGTTGTGCATGACCTTGGCCGTTGCACTGTTGATGTTGATGGTGACCTTGCCCTCCCCGGCTTCCTTCAGCAACTGAACGGGAACGGCTTCACCCTTGGCGTTGAGCGCGCTCCCCTTCTTGCCGGCAAACAAGGCCTTGAGCGCTTCCGGCGTCATTTTCACGAAGGGCGCAGTGAGGCCGTCAAACTTCTTGACGTCACCGCGCTCGATCTTGCCCCGCAGAGGCGACTGGGGATCGAGTTTGGCCGCCGCCCGAGGGGCGGCGCCCGCCTTCGATGCGGCCGCCCCGTGCTGAGGCATCTGAACAGGGGGATGAGGGGGAATTGCGCTGCTCGCGCGGCCTACGGGATCGCCAGCCATGTCTGCTCTCCCCGATCAGGCGTAAGTGCCGCCGACCGGTCCCGCCGGTCCGACACGCATGGACGACAGGGCCTCGGGCAAGGCCGACAGGCCCTCTTCGA
>CAIVPX010000047.1 GCA_903907905.1 uncultured bacterium
CCCGAGGTGGTGAGTTGAGCGGTGCCGGCGTTTCGGGTGCTGGCGGTGGCGGTCCAGGTCTGGGTGACGCTGCCCTGGGCGCTGGCGCCGGCAGAGACCACGATGACGTCGACCCCTGCACCGATGTCGGTGAGGGTGTCGGTGCCCGCGTCGACCTCGAAGGTATCGGCCCCGGTGTTGCCCGTGAGGCTGTCGTTGCCCAGGCCGCCGCGCAGGGTGTCGTTGGCCGTGCCGCCAGTGAGGGTGTCGGCGAGGGCAGAGCCGGTGAGGGTGGTGCCGGCACCGGTATTGGTGACGCTCCAGCCCAGGCCAGTGGTGATGCTTGAAAGATTGAGGGCCAGGCCAGGGGTGCTGAGGTTGGCGGTGCCGTGGTTGACGCTGGAGGCGCCGGCGGTCCAGTTGCCGGCGAGGGTGGCATCGACGCGCACGCTGGCGGCGATGCGCAGGATGTCTGCGCCGACGCCCAGGTCGGTGATGCGGTCGGTGCCGGCGTCGATGTCGAAGAGGTCTGCGCCGGTGCCGCCGGTGAGGGTGTCATTGCCCAGACCGCCGAGCAGCGAGTCATCGCCCGTGCCACCGGCGAGGCTGTCGGCCAGCGCCGAGCCGACGAAGGCGGCTGCACTGCCCAGATTGCTCACGCTCCAGCCCTGCCCGGTCGTGATGGCCGCCAGGTTGACCGCCACCCCCGTGGTGCTGAGGTTGACGGTGCCGAAATTGCTGCTGGTGCTGCCGGCTGTCCACGCCTGAACCACCAGGGCGTTAGCGGTGGCGCCCGAAAGGATCTGGATGACATCGGCGCCCAGGCCCATGTCGCTGATGCTGTCGGTGCCTGCTGTGACCTCGAACAGGTCGATGCCGGCGCCGCCGGTGATCGAGTCATCGCCTGCCCCGCCGCTGAAGGTGTCGTTGCCTGTACCCCCGACCAGGGTGTCGTGGAAGGAGGAACCCGTGAGCGTGGTGCCCGCACCGGTGTTGCTCACTTGCCAGCCCAAGCCCGTGGTGATGCCGGACAAATTGACGGCGTGGCCGGGGGTCTCCAGATTGGCGGCACCGCTGTTTCGGCTGATGGCGTTGGGACTCCACGCGCCGGCTACTGCTGCATTCGCCACGGTGCCGCTGGCCACCTGCAGGCTGTCTGCGCCCAGGCCCAAATCGGTGATGGCGTCGGTGCCGCCGGTAGCGGTGAACTGGTCGGCGCCCAGCCGACCGGTAAGGGTGTCATTGCCCGAGCCGCCGGTGAGGGTGTCATCGAAGGCCGACCCGGCAATCCACTCGATGCGGGTGAGCGTGTCATGGCCATCGCCGCCGGTGGCGGTGCCGGTGCCGAGATTGACCGAGACTGCCGATACGGCGTCGCGGTAATCGGCGAGGTCGAGCCCCGGGCCGCCGTCGAGCGTGTCATTGCCGAGTCCCCCGAAGATCGTGTCGTTGTTGCTACCGCCAACCAGTTTGTCGTCGTAGGGGCTGCCAATCAGCGTCCAGGGTTGGGCGCCCAGCGCAAACTCGCTGACGCCTGTGCCCGTCACCACAACGACGTTCGAAATGCTGATGTTGAAGTCGCCGAAGCCGAAAAGCCTCAGTACGGCGGGTACGCCTGTGACGGGGGTCAGGTCCAGCGTGTTGGTGCCCGTGCCACCATTGACGATCGACCCCGTCGGCTCATTCATGATGAACTGGTCGTCGCCCGAACCGCCGGACATCGTATCGCGTTCGCCGCCCGTGATGATGTCGTTGCCGCCGCCGCCGACGACTTCGTCATCCCCGGCACCCCCCGTGAGGGTGTCGTTGCCTGCGCCCCCTCGGACCAGGTCGTTGCCCGCGCCGCCGTCGTAAGAGACCGCGAGGTCGCCGGCGATCAGCAGGTCGTCCTGCGCGGTAGTTCGTACGGGGCCGGGCGTGAGGTTGAGCGTGAACTGAAGCAGTGGGGCCGTCCGCGCGAGGCCGGTCACGACCGAGCTGAACTCGGTGCTGACCTGATAGCCACCTGGTTGCGTGAGCCAGGTGCGGGGCACGATCTGAACGACGCTGTCGGCGTTGAGTTGGCCATCGGTGATCGAGTTGGACAGCGTGAGCGTTTCGCCCAGGGGGTTGGTGACGGTGCTGATGAGCCGATCGCCTTTTTCCGCTCGATCGGGCAGGTCGATGACGATCCGGATGCCGCCCTGCTCCGAGAGGTCGGTCATGTTGACATCGCCATCGAGGGCGGCAGGCGCTGTGGGAGCGGCCAGGCTTGGCTCGGTCGTGTTGAGGACCATGCGGAAGTCGGGCGAGATGCGCGGCGCGACGCCGGCCATCTCGATCTGGGCGCGATACACATAGCTGGCGCCGAAGGCCTTTTCAGCGAGCGGCGCGCGCAAGCTGGCCGCGCTGCCGTTGCCGTCCTGGAAGGTCCAGCTGCGCCCGTCGACGACAGCATCGCCGACAGCGACATTGTCTCGGTAAATGACCACTCTCTCGCCGGTGGCGAGGGGGGCGACCAGACTGCCCACGACGAGCGGCTGATTGTCGTCGGTACTGGCGCCGAAAAAGTGCAGTCCGGTATCGCTGCCCTTGTCGTCGACCAGCATCAGAATCGTGACTTCAGGCGCGGTGGCCGTGCCTTGAACTTCCGCGCTGCGGTTGCCGGCCATGTCGACTGCCTGCAGCTTGACCACCGTGCCGGGCGCAATGGGTTGGTCGAGACGGATGACCCAGTTGCCATCGCGTCCGGCGAAGTCGGAGCTTCCCAGCAGCGTGCCGTCGGCCCTCAGGGCCACGATTCGGCTGGCCGCCTCGGTGCGCCCGGCCAGCCACAGACCGGCGGCTGAATCCAGCACCGGCGCGCTCGGGGCGAGCCGATCGATCACGATGGTCGAGTGCAGGGCGATGGTGCTCGTGGTGGAGCCCAGCAGCGATGTGGCGGTTTCGTACTGACCGTCGGAGCCTGCCGGGACGGGAAGGCTCAACTGCAGGGCCTTGGCTTCGATGTCGGCGCGGGACAGCGTGACGCTGATCATGCTCTCGGTGCCATTTGGGCGAGAGATCACGCTGCGCACGATGTCGCCGGTGAGCGCTTCGGTGGGGAGCGTCACCTGCAGGTTCATCCGGGCCGCACTCATCTCGGCCAGGTTGAGGTAGCCGTCGTCGGCACTGGCCGCGGACAGGCCCAGCTTGGGTTGTCCCACGGCCAGTTCGGCAAGCCATGAGACATTGCCGAGCGGATCGATCGAGCGCGCCTCAACTTTCAGAGGAACCGCAGCCCCCGGCGTAAAAATGTGCTGCCAATGACCGGTGGCGTCGACCAGAACCTTGACCGGGCCCGTGCGGACGCCCGCCTGATCGAGAAAGTAAAGTTCGATGGTGTCGCCGGGTGATCCGGAACCCTGGACCTGGCCTGTGCTGGTTGCGGCCAGGCGCGGTGCGGTCGGCGCCGCCAGCGCTTCTCCAACCTTGGCCCCAAGGCTATCGCGCCCGGTCACCCAGACGGTGTCGTCAGCCTCTGCGTTGAGGCGCGCAACGAAGCTCCCGTCGGCAGCCACCGCGACGACCAGTGGCGATCCCGGCCCCGTATCGGGCGCAATCGGCAGAAGTTCGATCGACCCGCCAGGCGCGCCCCGGCCCCGAATGGTGAGGACACCGCCGCTCAGCGATTGCTCGGTAATTCTGACCTCGCCCAGGAGGAGCAACTGCGACAGCGCGGCGTTCTGGCTGGTGCCGCCGGCCCCGAAGGTGCCGCTTGACTGGCGGGCAGCTTCGAGCGCGACCGCACGGCCCTGATCGAGCAGATCAACGCCCATCGCCGACAGCACGCCGGGCTGCCCATTGGCGGCGCTTTCCTTCAGCGAACGTTCGAATTGGGCGATGGTGTCGGAGACGCTGCCGTTGTTGATCGCGTCGACTCCGGAGAGCTTAGCCAGGGCAAGGCCGTATTGTTCCGCGCTGCCGGGTGCTGTCCCGGCGCTGGCCGCCTTGAAGGCGGGCGAGTTGGTGGCGATGGGGGCGTCGGTGAGGGAGATGCCCTCGAGGCCGAAGGCCTTGGCCACCTGCTGATTGGCCGCTGTGACAACAGTGGCCTGAGCCGGCGCCTTGGTGTCGGTGGCGCCGGCGAGTCGCGCCGCGATTTCGGTGAGCGGCGTGACGTTGATCTCGACGAGGACCGTTGAGCCGCGCTGCACCACCTTCGGGTTGCTGGCATCGATCACATCGACAGCCCGAAGGTTGAGGTTGAGCGAGCGCGGCGAGGCGGAGACCTCGTCGGTGAAGTTGGGTGCGGTGCCGTTGGCGTCAACTGCCCGAACCATGATGGGACCGCTGTAGCGCGTATCGGTGAGCCGAAGCGCCCAGGTGCCATCGGCCTTGACCGTGGCGAAGTCGACCAGCCGATCCTGTTCGTCGTACAGGCGCAGGGGCTGGCCCGCGGTGTCGAAGACCTGGATGACCACGCCGGAGCTGACCGGTCCGGCGGTGACCGATCCGTGCAGCTCCATGACGGGTTTGACGCCGAACGAGTTGGTCGTGAGCGTGCTCGCGAGCCCACTGCCGTCGACGAGCTGCGCCTGAATTTTCCAGGCACCGCCGATGAGTTTGAGGTCGGTGCCGGAAAACTGCGCGGCGCTCAGCGTCTGGGATACCAGACCGACGGCGATTTCGCCTGCGCTGACCACCCGGGTGAGCAGGGTCTGCTTGCCATCTGGGTCGATGAGGACGGTCTTGAGCGTCGTGCCCGCGGCGATGCCGACCGGCAGTTGAACGATGAGTTCTGCCCCGTCTGACAGCTCCTGAAGCGACAGCTCGCCGTCGGTGTCCGACTCGGGCAGCAGTACCCGTGTGGGCGCGGCCGGGGCGGTGGCTGCCGCGGGCGCGGCCTTGCTGCCGCCGCCTCCGCCGCCACCGGCGGCCAGGCCGATTCCCAGCGCGGCGCCTGCAATGGGACCGATCGACCCGAAGGAGGATTCTGGCGCGGGCACTGCCTTGGGCGCGCTGGCACTGCCCGACGCGGCCGGCGTGGAGGCGGTCTCGGCGGGCGGCGGTGCGACGGGTGCGGCGAGTGGCGCAACCGGCGCAGGCGCTGGGGGGGGCGGGGGCGCGACCGCACCGAGGGATAGCGTGGTGGTCTGGGCGCCGAGTGAGTCGATGCTCAGGACCTCGCCCGAATCGGTCAGGTAGCGCAGGCGGCTTTCGCTGCCTGACCGGACGCCGAGGCGATCGCTGCCGCCTGATTCGTCGGCGAAATAACTTTCGATGACCAGTTGGGTGTCGTTCGAGTCACTGAGGAGCAGCGACAGCGAGCGCCCGATCCGACGGGCTCGCAGCTTGCGCAGCACCCGCCCGGTGTCGGGGTCGATGAGCTCGAAACTGTCGCCCGCCAGTGCGCCGACCCGGGTGGTTCTCCCCGCCTGGATCAGCGTCTGTCGGCTTGCGCCCGACGCAGACCACGTCACCAGTCGATACGCCTTGCGGGAAACGCCCTGATCCATCTGCCCGATCCTTGGAAACGGCGAGCGAACACCGATACGCGTTACGCCCTATCGGACTGCAATCGGCGCGGGCTCGGGAAACTTTAGTCGGTCGAAGGGCTTGGTCCGGATGGCCGAGGCGGACCGGCGATACGTTTATCCGGCGGGCCGGCGCAGGCTGGGCTGAAGGCGATCGAGGTGATCGGCCAACCGGGGCATGGCGAGCGCTTCGAGCGTGTCGAGGCGATTCAAGTGGGCGCGGTAACGATCCAGCATGTCGCGACGGGCGTCATCGCCGGCATAGGGCACGTCGTGGCAGACAAAGGGGGGCAGCACGGTCATGCCGGTGAACCCCAGCACACCGCGATGCAGGGGGCGCAGCAGGTCGTCGATCTCCCCATACAGGCCATTCGGCCCGAAGGCTTCGGCGGGCCCGCCGGTGGTGAGACAGATCAGGGCCCGTTTACCCGCCAGGCGGCCGCGCTCGAACATGGCGTTGCGACCGTAGACGACGCCAGAGAGAAACACGCGATCGATCCAGCCCTTGAGGATGGCGGGTGCTGCAAACCACCACAGCGGGAACTGCAGGATCAGCAGGTCGGTGGCGAGCAGTCTGGCGACTTCAGCGGCCACGTCGGGCGCCAGACCCTGGTGCGACCAGGCGTGGCGCTGCTCGAGCGAGACGTTGAAACGATCCGGATTGCTGACCGTGGTGAAATCATCGCGGTCAAGGACCGCCTTGAACTGCATCCGATACAGGTCGGAGACGGCGACCTCCCAGCCTTGTTGCTCGAGGCTGAGCCGTCCGGCAGCGGCCAGGGCCAGGGTGAATGAATCAGGCTCGGGGTGAGCCACGACGATCAGGGCCTTCATGATGCCTGATCATACCGTGGCGCCATGCCCGCCCCGTCTAGTAGGTTTCGAGGTGCAATCGTCCCTGCTGGCGCAGCGATACGCCAATGTCGTCCCAGTCGAGGCCCGCTTGCCGTGCGATGTCGTGCAGCGCGAGCACCACGCCTTCTTCCATGGCCTTCAGGCCACAGACGAAAAAGAAGGCGTTCGGGTCGTTGAGGAGAGGCGCGAGGTCGGCCGCGCGTTCGCGCATGAGATCCTGCACATAACGGCGGGGCTGGCCTGCCGCGCGCGAGAACGCGAAGTGGACATCGATGAAGTCTTTGGGCAGGCTTTGCAGCGGCCCGAAGTAGGGCAGTTCTTCGCGCGTGCGTGCGCCGAAAAATAGCAAGAGCTTGCCACCTTCAAACTTGCCGCGCTTGCGCAGTCGTCGACGCCATTCGGTCATGGCTCGCATGGGGGCGCTGCCTGTGCCCGTGCAGATCATGACGATGTGGCTCTTCGGATGATTGGGCATCAGAAAGCTGGCACCGAAGGGGCCGATCACCTCGACGCTATCGCCCGGTTTCAGGTCGCAAAGGTAGTTGCTCGCCACCCCGCGCACGGGGCGACCCTGGTGGTCTTCGAGCACGCGCTTGATGGTGAGCGAGAGGTTGTTGTAGCCGGGGCGCTCGCCGTTGCGCGGACTGGCGATTGAATACTGACGCGCATGGTGGGGGCGCCCATTGGCGTCGATACCGGGCGGCAGGATGCCGATCGACTGTCCCTCGAGTACCGGGAAGGGCATGGCGCCGAAGTCGAGTACGACATGGTGGGTGTCATAGTCGCTGCCCACCTCGGTGACGCGCACATTGCCCGTCACCGTCGCACGGACGGTCTTCTGAGCGGCCTTGGGGCCATAGAGATTGGTGTAGGCGTGGGCGGCCGACCACGGGGGTGCGCTCGCACCATACTGAGCGCTACTGAACAGCTCGCCCTCAGTCCGGCTTTCCAAGACGACCGATGCGACAGAGTCGTTCAGGCCGGTGGGCGACCCGGCGGTGAGGCCGAGCTGACCGAGTGCTTGCTCGCTCAGCTCGTCGGGCAGCACGTCCCAGGAGAGTTGCTCTTCGGTCGAATACGGCTTTGCCTTGGCCACCGAGCGCCAGTTGTCAATCGAGCCGGTGGGGCAGGGGGGCACGCAGGCCATGCACAGATTGCAGGTGTCGGCATCGACCACGTAATTGCGCGAGTCATGCGTGATGGCACCCACCGGGCAGGTGGCTTCGCAGGTATTGCAACGGATGCAGATCTCTGGATCGATCAGGTGCTGACGCAGGATGGCGCTATCCCCGTGGTCCATGCTGGGTGCCTCCTCAGGCAAAGCGGACGTAGTCGAAATTGACCGGCTGGCGATTGATGCCCATTGCCGGGGGGGCGATCCAGTTGGCAAAGCGACCCGGTTCGACCACGCGACCCATCAGCGAGGCGACGAAGGCGCGGTCGCCCGCGGACGGAAGCCACTGATCGGCCTGCTGAGCCCACTCGGCCTCGGACACGACGCGACCCTCGGGCGAGACCTTGACGCCGGACAGCGCACCGATGTTGCGGTGAAAGGCCTTGTGGGGCGCCTTGAGACGGAAGGGAATGCCCGCCTTGTCGATGACCCGGTTCCAGCGCTCGATTCCCGCAATGCTGTCCTTGATGTAGTCGTCGCGCAGGACTTCGTTGAGGGCATTGAGCATCGGAACTTCTTTTTCAAGCAGTTGCCCGCCCTGCGCCTGCAGCACCTTGTAGGTCAGCCCGCGGAGCTGGTGGTCGTCGGTGCGCTTGCCCTCTTCGTAACGGCCCTTGAGCCCGGTCGAGTAGAAGGTGGCGGCGTTGCTCGACTCATCGGCGCCGAACAGATCGATGGTGACGCTGAAGTGGAAGTTGAGATAACGCTGGAGGGTGGGCAGATCAATGACGCCCGCCTCGCGAAGCTTCTTGGGGTCATCGGTCTTGAGATCGTTCATCACCTGGCAGGTGCGCTGAATGACGCGTGACACGCCGGATTCGCCCACGAACATGTGGTGGGCCTCTTCGGTGAGCATGAACTTGGTGGTCCGCGCGAGCGGGTCAAAGGCGCTCTCGGCCAGGGCGCAGAGCTGGAACTTGCCGTCGCGATCGGTGAAGTAGGTAAACATGAAGAAGGACAGCCAGTCGGGCGTTTCTTCGTTGAAGGCCTCGAGGATTCGCGGGTTGTCGGTTTGGCCGCTGCGGCGCTCGAGCAGCGCCTCGCCTTCTTCCCGGCCGTCGCGGCCGAAGTGCTTGTGCAGCAGGTAGACCATGGCCCAGAGGTGGCGTCCCTCCTCGACGTTCACCTGGAAGAGGTTGCGCAAGTCGTACTGACTGGGGCAGGTGAGGCCCAGGTGGCGCTGCTGTTCGACCGAGGCGGGCTCGGTGTCACCTTGGGTCACGATGATGCGGCGCAGGTTGGCGCGGTATTCGCCCGGGATATCCTGCCAGGCGTCCTGCCCGAGATGGTCGCCGAAGTGGATCTTGCGGTTTTGCTCGGCGGGATTGAGAAAGATGCCCCAGCGGTAGTCAGGCATCTTGACGTGGCCGAACTGGGCCCAGCCCTGCGGATCGACGCTGGTGGCAGTGCGCAGGTAGACGTCAAAATTCTGGCTGCCGTCCGGGCCCATGTCGTTCCACCATGAAAGGTAGTTGGGCTGCCACTGCTCGAGCGCGCGCTGAAGGCTGCGGTCTTCGCTCAGGTTGACGTTGTTGGGGATCTTTTCGCTGTAGTTGATCGTCGACATGCGGGATGCTCCGGTGAAATGTTTGGGGGCAATGGGTCAGACTCGGTTCCAGTCGAAGGCGGCCTTGTCGCCCTTGCCGTACACCTTGAGTGCGCCCTTGTCGCCCACGGCATTGGGCCGCTGGAAGATCCAGTTCTGCCAGGCGGTGAGGCGACCGAAGATGCGCGTGAACATGTTCTCCGGACCGTTGAAGCGAAGATTGGCTTCCAGTCCGGTGAGCGCATCGGGGCTCATGGCCACGCGCTCTTCAATGGCGATGCGGATCTCGTCGGCCCAGTCGAGGTCATCGGGCTTGCTGGTGACCAGCCCGAGGTCAAAGGCGGCGTCGGCATCGAGCGCCTGGCCCGCGCGCGAGCGAATGGCGTCGAGGGCAGTGTGCTCGTCGTAGAAGCGGCGAGCGAGCCGGCTTTGTCCGGTGACCATGGGGTAGAGCCCGAAGTTGGCGTCGCTCACCGTGATCGTCGGCGCCTGGCCGGGCTCGTCTGGCAGTGCGAGTTGGTAGCTGCGGTCGCACGCCAGGGACAACTCGAGAAAGCTGCCGGCAAAACAGGAGCCGGGTTCGATCAGGGCAAAGAGGCTGCGCGAGGACACATCAAGCCGGCTGAAGGTGCGCCGCAGCAGACCGATTGTTTCCCGTACGAACCAGTGCGCGCGGTGCTCGAGCAGCGTCGCGTCCATCGCGAGCACGGCGCTCGCCTCACCCTCGGTGCGGATGAGCCAGGTGCCGATATCGAGCTCATTGGTACGCATGGACAGGATGGCGTCTTCGAGTTCGCGCGCAAGCACCAGCGGGTACCAGTGGGCGCCGGCCGCTTCGATCGCGGCCATGCTCGCGGGCTGCTCGCCCTGGGGCGCTCGCACGATGAAGCTGGCGGTGCGCTTGCTGCGGTCGATCTCCACGCGCACCTGGGAGTAGGTGAGCCGGTCGGGCTCGATCGTGCGCGCAAGAGGCGTGAGACTGGTGCCATGGCCGTTCTCGGGGCGATCACTCTTTGCCGCCAGCGCCAGCGCGCGTGCTTTTACCTTTTCGGCAAACTGTGCGGGCCGGGCGATGTCGTCGACCAGTCGCCAGTCTTTGGCTCGCTGTCCGCGCACGCCCTCGACGCTGGTGCAGAACAGGTCGGCCAGATCGTGCCGCACATGCCGCTTGTCGGTGACGCGCGTGAGGCCCCCCGTGCCCGGCAGCACGCCGAGCAGAGGCACCTCGGGCAGGCTGACCGAGCTCGAACGATCGTCGATCAGCAGGATCTCGTCGCAGGCCAGTGCGAGTTCGTAGCCACCGCCCGCGCAGGCGCCGTTGACCGCCGCCAGAAACTTGAGTCCGCTGTGCTGCGAGGAATCCTCGAGGCCGTTGCGTGTTTCGTTGGTGAACTTGCAGAAGTTCACCTTCCAGGCGTGGCTGGAGACGCCCAGCATGAAGATGTTGGCGCCCGAACAGAAGACCTTGTCGCGCGCACTCGTGATCACGACCGTACGAACCTCGGGATGCTCGAAGCGAATCCGGTTGATGGCGTCATTGAGCTCGATGTCGACGCCGAGGTCATAGCTGTTGAGCTTGAGCTTGTAGCCAGGGCGTAGCCCCCCGTTTTCGTCAAAGTCGGCCGACAGCGTGGCAAGCGGCCCTTCGAAAGAGAGCTTCCAGTGGTGATACTGGGTTGGGTGGGTCTGGTAATCAACGCGCGGCGACGGGGTCATGGAAGTCTCCGGAGTGTGGATGTAAAGTGCATTTTTCGGGATCGCTTAAAATGCATAATAATGCTTATTCGGAGAAGGGTCAAGCAGTATGTTGCAACCGTTCAGCGCTGATCTGTCCCTGCAGCTCGGCACGAACCAGGCGCTTGAGTTCCCTTGACGCCGCCTCGAGCGTGAGGGTGCTGGTATTGAGCTGCAGGTGGGCTTTCGAGTAGAAGGCGGCCCGCCCGGCCAGAATGCCTTTCAGGTCTTCCATGGCTTCCCGGCTGGCCGCCATGGGGCGCGTATCGCCCTGTGCGAGCACGCGCTTCATGTGGTCCTCGGGCGCTGCCTGCAGCCAAACGGTGGTGCAGTGGGTGAGCAGCAGGTTGAGGGTGCCGGCGTCCGACACCAGGCCGCCCGGGGTGGCAATGACCGCCTCGGGTAGCGTCTCGACCGCCTGTTCGAGCGCGCGCCGCTCGTAGCGCCGATAGGCGTTCTGTCCGTACAGCGCCTGGATTTCGTCAGTGCTGCAACCGGCGATCCGCTCGATCTCGCGGCTGAGTTCGACGAAGGGAAATGCAAGGTCCTCGGCGAGTCGTCGGCCGAGCGTACTCTTGCCTGCGCCGCGCAAACCGATCAGGGCGATGCGCCGGCTGCGGGCGCCGGCGGCCGCGCCACTGCCCATCAGGTCGCTCACGGCTGACCGGACCCGACGCAGCGCCGCCTCGTCGCAGCGCTCGAGCTGTGCACGAAGCAGCAACCACTCCGGGGACGAGGTGGTGATGTCGCCAATCAGTTCGGCGAGCGGGCAATGCAGGGCCTGGGCCAGTTGCTGCAACACGAGGATGGATGCGTTGCCGACCCCGTACTCCAGGTTGGCCAGATGACGTTCCGAAATGTCGGCCGCCCGGGCGGTCATCTTTCGGGTCATGCCCCGTTGCGCCCGCAGCGCGCGCACGCGCTCGCCCAGGGCGCTCAGGAAGGGGTGACGAGCGGGGTCGCCCGGCCTTGCGTTTCGCTCGCTCGCTGACGGCTCGGGCGGGCTGGCGGCGGGGAATGCGTCAGGCTCGGACTGGGCGTTATGAACTATAGTGCTTGACATGATTCGGCTGACTGATCTAAATTGCGTGATGCACGATACTGCATCTTCCGCGCTTGGGCAAGCCAGACATCGGTCAGGGATGGCTCGCCGGGTCAGCGAGGGTGGCCGGCCTGGATTGCCCGCGCGGGCATGGGGCGGGCAGGGATGACCGATTACATCAATTAGAACGGAGACAGGGATGTCAAGCTCGGCTCAGGATGTGCCCGCGCCGCCGGCGCGTTTCAACTTTGCGCAGCACCTGCTCGCGATCAACTCGGCGCGCCCGGGCAAGGTGGCCTTTGTCGACGACCAGGGGGCGCTGAGCTACGGCGAGCTTGAGGGGCGGGTGCGACGCCTCGCGGCGGGATTGCGGTCGCTCGGGGCTCGCCGCGAGGAGCGGGTGCTGCTGCTCATGCACGATTGCAACGATTGGCCGGTGAGCTTTCTCGGCAGCCTGTACGCGGGTCTGGTGCCCGTGGCGGTCAACACGCTGCTCACGGCTGACGACTACGCCTACATGCTCGAGCATTCGCGTGCGCAGTCGGTGCTCGTCTCGGGCGCCTTGTTGCCCGTGCTGAGCGCGGCGCTGACGCGCGCCGACCACGAGGTGCAGACGGTGATCGTGTCGCGGCCCGAGGCGCCCCTGCAGCCGGCACAGGTCGACCTTGAGTCAGTGGTGTCGTCGCACGATCCGGCTGCGCGTCCGGCAGCCACTGGCGCCGATGACCCTGGCTTCTGGCTGTACTCCTCGGGCTCGACCGGTCGCCCCAAGGGAACGGTGCACTCGCATGCCAATCCCTACTGGACGGCGGAACTCTACGGTCGGCGCGTACTCGGCCTGCAGGAGTCCGACGTGTGTTTCTCGGCGGCAAAGCTTTTCTTCGCTTACGGACTGGGCAATGCCCTGACGTTTCCGATGAGCGTCGGCGCCACCACTTTGCTGATGCCGGAGCGGCCAACGCCTGACGCCACCTTCCGGCGTTGGCTTGGTGCGGTCGGGGGGCTCAAGCCCACCGTCTTCTACGGCGCGCCAACGGGCTTTGCGGGCATGCTGGCCCATGCAGGCCTGCCTGGCCGCGACCAGGTGGCGCTTAGACTGGTGTCGTCAGCTGGCGAAGCGCTCCCGGCCGAGTTGGGCGAACGCTTCGTACGTCACTTCGGTGTCGATATCATCGATGGCATCGGTTCGACCGAGATGCTGCATATCTTCCTGTCGAACCGCCCCGACCGGGTGCGCTACGGCTCCACTGGCTGGCCGGTGCCGGGATACGAGGTCGAGCTTCGAGGGGAGGCGCCCGGGCCGGTGGCTGACGGCGAGCCGGGCGATCTCTACATCCGTGGGCCGTCCGCAGCGATGATGTATTGGGGCAATCAGGCTAAGACGCGTGACACTTTTCAGGGGGACTGGACCCGAAGCGGTGACAAGTACATTCGCAATGCCGATGGCAGCTACACCTACGCCGGTCGAAGCGACGACATGCTGAAGGTAAGCGGCATCTATGTCAGCCCCTTCGAGGTGGAGGCCACACTCGTTCAGCATCCCGCGGTGCTCGAGGCCGCGGTCATCGGCAAGGAGGACGCTGACGGTCTTACCAAGACCAAGGCTTTCGTCGTGCTCAAGTCGGGCGCCCACGTCGAAGAAGCTGAACTCAAGGCCTTCGTGAAGGACCGGCTTGCGCCTTATAAGTATCCGCGCTTCATCGAGTTCGTGGCGGATCTGCCCAAGACCGCGACCGGCAAGATTCAGCGGTTCAAGCTGCGCGAAACCGAGGCGCGGGGGCGCGGATGAAGCCGGCCATGGTCGATCTCGTGATCGGCGGTCGGCCGCTGCGAATCGAGTATGGCTGGATTGCCGAGCATCGCGAGGACCGCCCTGTCGTGGTGTTCCTGCACGAGGGGCTCGGCTCGCTCGCGATGTGGCGCGATTTTCCCGAGCGGCTGTGTGAGGCGATCGGCTCCCGGGGGCTCGTGTACTCGAGACCCGGCTATGGACGCTCGACGCCCAGGCGCGCGAGCGAAGTGTGGCGGCCCGATTTCATGCATGAGCAGGCGTTCGAGGTCTTGCCTGCGCTGCTTCGCAGCGTGGGCATCGACGGGACGCGCGAGCGGGTCTGGCTGTTTGGCCACAGCGACGGGGGCTCGATCAGTCTGCTGTATGCCGCCCGCTTTGCCGAGGCCGTGGCGGGAGCGATCGTCCTCGCGCCGCACATCCTGGTCGAGGAGATCTCGCTCGCAAGCATTACCCGAGCCCGCGAGGCCTACCTCACGGGCGATCTGCGCGCGCGCCTCGCGCGCTACCACGATGATCCTGACTCGGCCTTCTGGGGCTGGCATGACGCCTGGCTTCATCCCGATTTCCGGACCTGGTCGATCGAGTCCGAACTACCGGGCATCAGTTGCCCCTTACTCGCGGTTCAGGGGCTCGACGACGCCTACGGCACCCTTGAGCAGATTCGCGGCATCGCTCGTCGGGTACTTCAGACCGAATTGCTCGAATGGCCTGAGTGCGGGCATTCCCCTCACCGGGACCAGCCCGAGGCGCTGACCCGCTCGGTGAGCGGTTTTGTGGGGCGTCAGATGACGTGGACGGCGCCTCGTTCCTGACCCCGCTCAGTTGACAGACCGAGGGTGCATGCGATCGGTCCTGCCGCCTTATCCGAGCGACACGTATCCCGGCGGAAAGCGCAGTTCGAACACCTGGCCGAGCGCCCACAGCGCAAAGACCATGCTGGCGGTGATCACCCAGGCCGTGCGGCGTTCAGCGGGCGCCTTGGCATGGAAAAACATGAGGAGGAAGGCTGCGACGCCGGCCAGAAATCCCAGCACGAAAATCAGGGCAAAAAGTGCCGCGATCCAGAGAAGGTAGTGGGTAAGCGAGTGCTGGTAGTGCGCCTCTTCGCTGGGCGCGGTGCGCTCCGAGTCGAAGGCCAGCGGGCTGGTTGCCCCGCCTTGGCCGAGCAGCACCATAGCCGTGAGCGCGCAGGCAAGCGTGGCAAGACTCACGCTCATCGGAAAGACGCTGGCCAGAAAGTCGAGCCGGTACACGGCCCACAGCGTGCCCAGGCAGGCCAGCATCACCACTGCAATGAACCCATACTGGGGACGCAGCGAGTCGCCCGGGCGCAGCGACCCGCTGCCCTCGGTTTCAATGCTGGGCCGGTACTTGAGCCCGAAGACCAGCGAGCCGATGGTGAGTGCGAGCAGCACCCAGATGAGCGGGCGCTCCATGAGGGTTGAGAGCGAATAGATCTGTACCGTCTGGTAGAGGAGGGTCTCGATGTTGTTGCACAGCACGAAGCCCACCAGAAAGGCGGGGCGCGAGTAGCCGAAGCGACGCAGAAAGACGCCGACCAGACCCAAGCCTCCCAGGGTCCAGACGTCTTCCCAGCTTTGCGAGGTTTGCAGGGCACCGAACAGCACCACCACCAGGAGGAGCGGACCCAGGTAAACGAAGGGAATCCGTGTGATCCGCGCCATCTGTCCCGAGAGCATGAAGCAGATCGCCGTGCCAAAGACGTTGGCGAGCGCGAGCGACCAGAGCATGGTGTAGGTGAGCCCCAGATTCTTGTCGAGCATCGAGGGGCCGGGTTCGACGCCCAGCAGCACCAGTCCGCCCAGCAGGATGGCGGTGGGCCCGGACCCGGGGATGCCGAAGAGCAGCGTGGGCACCAGCGCGCCGCCCTGGTTGGCGTTGTTGGCGGCCTCCGGGCCGATCACGCCGCGCACGTCGCCCTTGCCGAAGCCCTCGCGGTCTTTGGCCGATTGCACGGCGTGGCCGTAGGCGAACCAGTCCGCGCCGCCAATGGGCAGGGCACCGATCAGGCAACCGATCGCCGAGCAACGCAGGACCAGCCACTTGTGCCGAAGCGTGTCGCGGATGCCCTGCAGCCAGCCGCGCCCCATGGGGGCGACTTTCGAGATGGTGGTACCGCGTCGTAGCAGGTCGATGATCTCGGGCAGGGCGAAGATGGCCAGCGCGACGATGCCGATCTGCAGTCCGTCAGACAGATAGACCGTGCCGAAGCTCAGCCGGTAATCGCCCGTGGCGGGGGCGGCGCCGATGGCCCCGAACATCAGCCCGAGTCCGGCCGACACCAGACCCTTGCTCAGACTGGGGCCCGACAGCGTGCTCACCATGGTGATGCCGAGCAGCACCAGCAGCAGCATTTCACCGGTGCCGAAGGCGAGCACCATGGGGCGGGCCACCACGATCGCGCCGGTGAGCACGATCGCACCCACCAGGCCCCCCAGCATCGAGGCAAAGTATGCGGCGCTGAGGGCGCGGGCGGCCTCGCCGCGCCGGGCCATGGGAAAGCCGTCGAGCACGGTGGCCTGTGAGCCCGAGCCCCCGGGGATGCCCATGAGAATGGAGGTGACCGTGTCGCCGGTGGCCACCACCGCGAGCAGACCGATCATCATGGGCAGGGCCGCCTCCGGACTCATGCCGAAGACGAAGGGAATGAGCAGGGCCATGCCCGCCGTGGTGCCCAATGCGGGCAGGATGCCCACGATCAGTCCCAGCAGCACCCCCAGCAGCAGGTAGAGCAGGCTTGCGCCGCTGACCAGCGCGACGAAGGTGGAGACCAGTAATTCAAGCATCGGGATCAGGCGCTGCGCGGCGCGTCAGCGCAGATCGACCTTGTAATTGGCGCGCAGCCAGCCGGCAATCCAGGTGGTGACTTCGGTGGGGAGCGCGGAGGCGTTCTTCACGATCGCATCGCCCTCGGGACCGATCACCTGGTCATAGCCCTCGAGGACGGGCGCAACCTTGGCGCTGCTCTGCGGGTCGGTGATCACCTTGCGGAAGGCGGCGCGGTAGACCTCGACAATGACATCGGGTGTGGCTGCCGGCAAGGCCATGTACTTGTTGGTCATGATGGCCTGCTGAAAAAGCGCGAACCACACGCGTCGCTCGATGCCGTCCAGCGGCCTGCCATGCACCTGCTGGTACGCCTCGAGGTAGGTGGGGACGTCGGGGAAGACGGGATCGCGAACGAGTTGCCCCTTGGCGTCTTCGATGCCGAAGGTGAACAGCGGCACCGCCTTGCCTTCGGTGATCATCTGTCGGGAACTGCGCACGAAGCCCGGTGCCGAGTCGACGTTGACATTGAATTCGCCGCGCTCGAAGCCGAGCCGGGCCGGGCCGCGGTCGACGCCCCAGACAGGGCGCACACGCAGGCCGAGCAGGTGCAGGCTCATGACCACGCGAAGGTCGGAAGAG
>CAIVPX010000048.1 GCA_903907905.1 uncultured bacterium
ACCGCCGGCTGGTGCTCGACCGCGAGATCGCCAGCCTGATCGGCATCAAGCTACTCTGGGTGCCGATAGTGGCCGCCGGGGTGTTCCTCGTGGTGGGCGCCGACCCGCGAACCACGGCCGTGGGCATTGTCTGTGCGGCGCTGCCGGCGGCGAGCAACGGCTTCATCATCGCCCAGCGCTACGGCATGAAGACCGAGTCCATCGGCGCCTCGATCCTGGGCGGCACGGCCATTTCCGTGATCACGATCAGCCTCGTCATCTGGGCGAGTGGGCTGCGCTAGGGGTGCCGCACGGCGCGCGCCTGACTGCGCGGGCGGCATCGGGCGCCCTGCGCCATCAGCCCTTCATCGATTCCCAGGTTTTCTGCAGCCGCT
Organism: uncultured bacterium; assembly: GCA_903907905.1. Classification (GTDB taxonomy): domain Bacteria; phylum Pseudomonadota; class Gammaproteobacteria; order Burkholderiales; family Burkholderiaceae_E; genus SYIM01. The sequence continues at coordinate 375 of CAIVPX010000048.1, forward strand.
TGACCGACACCGGCATGGGCGTGCGCAGCGTCTGCGCGAACAGCGAAACCCTCAGCTCCTCCAGCATCCATCGAAACGCCTCGAGACGCGCATCGGGACTGCCTTTTCGCTGGGCCTGCGCGCGCCGCAGGTTCTGCAGCAAGGGCGCGAGTTCAGCCTGATGCTGAGCATCCCGGGACGGATCTTCGCGCAACTTGTCCAGTCGAAGGGCGATCGCCTTGAGATAGCGGGGAAGATGCTTCAACTGCTCCCAGGGCGTGAGGGAAATGAAGCGCTTGGGCAACAGGGCGGCAAGCTGCTGGCTCACATCGTCGTGAACCGACGCGTGCGCCTTGGCCGCACTGAGTTTGCGCGGCAGCGCCGAGTAATCCGCTAGAACCTCGCCCACCACCCGCGCCAGTTCCTGACCAATCAGGGTGAGTCGGGGGCGTGCCTGTTCAACGCGCTCGCGGAAGGCGGACGCCTCGGCGGGCAGGGGCTCGGCCAGGCAGGCCCGCGCAAGCAGCGCACTGACCAGTTCGCGACGCAGGTCCTCAGCCCCGCCAAAGCTCGCGTACTGCAGTGACATCCGCTGAAAGTCGCCCATGTTGCGTTCGAAAAACTTCAGGGGCTCCTTGAGCGCCAGTTGAAACAGACGCGCCAGGCCCGCCCGGTGCTCGCGCTCGGCCTGCTCGGCATCATCAAACACCGTCAGTTCGACGCTGTCGCCGCGATCGAGCAGCGCCGGATAGCCGATGAGGGTCTGGCGCCGCCCCCCCACCCGCTGCTCAAGCTCGAGCAATTCGGGGAGCGCGCCAAAACTCCAGTCGGTATAGCGTTGACCGGACTGCTGCAATGACACCGTCTCCGGTGTCGTCGGCCCTGCCAGGGGGGAGCCTGCCGCGTGCGGGCGGTTTGACGCGAGGGCAGCCGCTGAGGGCGCGGCCATGCCTGCCGGGTTCGACGACGTGACGCCAGTCGTCCCCCCGGCGCGCGCAGGGCCCGCAGGCCCTTCGCCCGCCGCGGCGTTATCGCCCGACCGGGCACGTTCCACCTCGCCGAGCGCCGAGAGGGCCGCGCGAAAGGCGCCGTGCGCGCGCTCACCGTGTTCGCCCTTGAGTTGCGCGAAGTTTCGCCCCGCTCCGAGGCGAGCGCCATGCGTATCGGTGATGACGAAGCGCATGAAGAGGTGGGGCGGCACGCTCTCGGCCCGAAAGTCGGTCTGCTGTGCACGCGCACCAAACCGTGTCGCCAGATCGTCAAGGATGGCCGCTTGCAGCGGCAGATCGCCAGTGCGTTCGGCCCACCGCTCGACAAATTCGTTCGCGTACTCAGGCAGGGGGACGGCTGCCCGACGGATTCGCGGCGGCAGCGACTTCACGAGCGCCTGAACCTTGTCCCGCAGCATCCCGGGCACCAGCCACTCGCAACGCACCGGATCGACCTGGTTGAGCAAGACCACCGGCAGGCTCAGCGTGACGCCATCGTCCTCGGCCCCCGGGTCAAATCGATAATCGAGGCTGAAACTCGCGCCACGCATCGTCAGGTGCCTGGGGAACGCATCGCTCGCCACCCCCGTGGCCTCGCGGCGCAGCAGCATGTCACGCGACAGCATGAGGGCCTGCGTCTGCTCGCGGGGCGCCTGCTTGAGCCAGCGCTCGAGCGCCGCGAGCGACGTGATGTCTTCGGGCAGTCGGGTGTCGTACCAGTCGAAGAGGAATCGATCGTCCACCAGCAGATCGGGCCGGCGGATCTTCTGCTCGAGCTTTTCCACCTCGGCCACCAGGCGACGGTTGTGCTCGAGGAAAGGCAGCTTCGCCTCGATGCCATCGCCCACCAGCCCATCGCGAATCAGCCACTCGCGCGCCAAAGCCGGATCCCGAGGCGCCAGGGCCACCCTGCGCTGAAAGTAGAGCGTGAGCCCATACAGCATGCCGCGCTCCTGCTCGACCGCCTGCCCCGACTGCTTGGACCAGGCCGGATCGCTCCAGCTACGCTGAATGAGGTGCGCCGCCGCGTGCTCGATCCAGGACGGGTCGACCCGGGCCACGGTGCGCGCGTAGACGCGGGCGGTGTCAACAATTTCGGCAGCCATCAGCCAGCGAGGCGACTTCTTGATCACCGACGATGACGGGTGAATCGCAAAGCGCACCTGATGCGTGCCGGCATAGCTCGGCTCGTCGAGCGGCTTGGTTCCGAGGTTGCCGAGCAAGCCCGTCAGCAGGGCACGGTGAAGGGGCTCATAGCCTGCGGGCTCGGTATTGACGGGCCACTTCAGTTCGCGCACCGCATCGCTCAGCTGCGCATGCACATCCGCCCATTCGCGAAGTCGCCTCACCGACAGAAACTCGCGCTCGAGCCGGTTGGCCAGCTTGCGATTGGATTCGCGCTCGGTCTGGGCCTTCTGCCAGTAGTCCCAGACCCTGATCAGCGACATGAAATCGGACTGCTCGTCGGCAAAGCGGCGGTGGGCCTGGTCCGCCGCCTGCTGCGCATCCATCGGACGCTCGCGCGGATCGGGCACCGACAGCGCCGATGCGAGGATGAGGACTTCACGCAGGCAGCGGCGTTCGTTGGCGGCCAGCAGCATGCGACCGATTCGCGGGTCGACCGGCAGGCGGGCGAGTTGCGCGCCAAGCTCGGTGAGTTGGTTGAGCTCATCAACGGCGCCGAGCTCTCGCAACAGGGCGAAGCCATCGACGATGGCGCGCCGGGGCGGCGGATCAAGGAACGGGAATGCCTCGATGTCCTCGAGGCGTAACGACTTCATGCGCAAGATGACGGCAGCGAGCGACGACCTCAGCACCTCAGGATCGGTAAAACGAGGACGCCCCGAAAAATCGGTCTCGTCATAGAGGCGAATGCACACACCGTCGGCCACCCGACCACACCGCCCCGCGCGCTGATTGGCCGCGGCCTGCGACACCGACTCGATCTGCAGTTGCTCGAGCTTGCCGCGATAGCGATAGCGCTTGACCCTGGCCAAGCCCGAGTCGACGACATAGCGAATACCCGGTACCGTCAGCGAGGTCTCGGCCACGTTGGTGGCGAGCACGATCCGCCGACCGTTGGAGCCGGAGAAAATCCGTTGCTGATCGGCTGCCGCCAGCCGCGAGTAGAGCGGGAGAATTTCCACCGGGCCGCGCGCCCAGGGCGAATGCGAACGCGAGGCCTGCTCGCGCGCGCAGAGCCGTCGCAGGTGTTCGGCCACGTCGCGAATCTCGCGCTCGCCGGGCAGAAACACCAGCACGCCGCCCAGCGCTTCGCGCCAGAGCGTCTCGATCGCCTCGTCGATACGCGAGGGCAGATCGGTCTCGTCCTCATCGTCGCGATGAGTGTCATCGAAACCCTGATAACGAATCTCGACCGGATAAAGCCGGCCCGACACCTCGATCACCGGCGCGGGTTTACCGCCGATCGTGAAGTGCTCGGAAAACCGTTTGGCATCGATGGTGGCGGAGGTGATCACCACGCGCAAATCATGCCGCCGGGGCCCTTCGAGCAGGCGCTTGAGGTAGCCCAGCAGAAAGTCGATGTTCAGACTGCGCTCATGCGCCTCGTCGACGATGAGCGTGTCGTACTGGCGCAGCCTGGGATCGGACTGTGTTTCGGCAAGCAAGACGCCATCGGTCATCAGCTTAATCGTGGCACCCGGCGAGAATTTTTCGCCGAAGCGGATCTTGTAACCCACGTGGGTGCCCAGGGGCGAGCCCAATTCCTGCGCGATGCGGGCAGCGACCGAGGTTGCGGCGAGCCGTCTGGGCTGCGTGTGACCGATCAGACCCCGCGCACCGCGGCCGGCCAGCGCACAGATTTTCGGCAACTGGGTCGTCTTGCCCGAACCCGTCTCGCCGCAAACGATCACGACGGGGTTCTCGCGGATCGCCTGCGCGATGAGATCCGCATGCCCCGATACCGGCAGCGCTTCGGGAAACTGAAGGGGGGGAAGCGGCGCCCGGCTCGGGGGGGCGGGGCTGCCACGGGCGGGCCCGCGCGGCCGATCGGGCGAATTCATGGATCGAAATTATAATGAGTGGATGAATACCCCAGACGCGCCCCCTGTCGTCCCGCCGTCCGCCCCAGATCCCTTCGTCGGCTGGCTGCGAACGGTTGCCCCCTACATCCACGCCTTTCGCGGCAAAACTTTCGTGGTCGGCGCCCCGGGCGAGTTGTTCGCGCAGGGTCGCCTCAATGCGCTGGTGCAGGACCTCGGGCTCTTGCAGGCCATGGGCATGCGGATTGTGCTCGTTCATGGCTCGCGACCCCAGGTCAACGAGCAATTGCGGCTTCGGGGCGCCACCAGCCGCGACGTCAAGGGCGTGCGCGTCACCGATGCGGTCGCGCTCGAATGCGCCAAGGAAGCCGCGGGCGAACTTCGCCTTGACATCGAGGCCGCCTTTTCGCAGGGGCTGCCCAACACGCCCATGGCGCACTCGGCAATCCGTATTCTCTCGGGCAATCTGGTCACGGCTCGCCCAGTCGGCATCGTCGACGGGGTCGACTTCATGCACACCGGCCTCACCCGCAAGATCGACACGCCCACCATCCGGTTTGCACTCGACGGCGGCGCCATCGTTCTGCTCTCGCCGCTGGGCTTTTCACCCACCGGAGAGGCGTTCAATCTCAGCATGGAAGACCTCGCGTCAAGCACCGCCATCGCGCTCGACGCCGACAAACTCATCTTCCTGTCGGAAGCGGGTGCCGTCGCCGATCCGTCGGGCCGCTTGCTGGGCGAAATATCCGAAGCGCAGGCGCAGCGCATCCTGGACGCGGCGTATCTGGGACCCGACACCACCTTCTACCTGCGCCATGCCTTGCGGGCCTGCGAGGGAGGCGTGGCGCGCGCGCACATCGTGCCCTTCGAGCCCGACGGCAGCGTCCTGCTGGAACTCTTTCGCCATGACGGGGTTGGATCGATGCTGGTCGAGGAAACCCTCGAGGCCCTGCGCGAAGCCACCTCTGATGACGTCGGCGGCATTCTGTCGCTCATCCGCCCGCTGGAGGATGACGGCACCCTGGTGCGACGCGACCGCGCCCTGATCGAGCGCGAAATCGGCAACTTCACGGTCATCGAACACGACGGCGTCATCTTCGGCTGCGCCGCGCTCTACGCCTTTGCCGAGCACCGTATCGGCGAGATGGCCTGCCTGGCCGTGTCCACCAATGCCCAGGGTCAAGGGGATGGCGAACGCATCCTCACCCGCATCGAGCAACGCGCACGCGCGGCAGGGTTGAAACGGCTCTTCGTGCTCACCACGCGTACCATGCACTGGTTTCTCAAGCGCGGATTCGTCCAATCCAGCCTCGAGGACCTTCCCGCCGAGCGACAGCGCCTCTACAACTGGCAGCGCAAGTCGCAGGTTCTGATCAAGGATCTTTAAGCCGCCCGACAGGGCCCACCCAGGAGTGACGATGGCGCGCACCGTTTTCTGCGTCAAACTGCAGCGCGAGGCAGACGGCCTCGATTTCCCGACCTATCCCGGCGAACTCGGCAAGCGCATATTCGAAAGTGTCTCGAAGGAAGCCTGGCAGGGTTGGCTCAAGCACCAGACCATGCTGGTCAATGAGAACCGGCTCAACCTGGCAGACGCCCGAGCCCGCAAGTACCTGTCAACCCAGATGGACAAGTACTTCTTCGGCGATGGCGGCGACAAGCCGGTGGGTTATGTCCCGCCCGAGGCCTGAGGCTCGCGAAGCTCCACCCCCTGGGGGGTGGCCACCAGCGCCAGCGCGGCGGGTTTGAGGGCGAAAAGCCCCACGGTGACCACGCCGGGCCATTGATTGATCTCGGCCTCGAGCAAGGCCGGCTCGGTAATGCTGAGACCGGCCACATCGAGAATCATGTTGCCGTTGTCAGTGACGAAGCCCGCGCGCACGCGCGGGCTTGCACCCATGGCCAGCAGCCGCGCGCCCACCAAACCCGCTGCCATGGGAATAACCTCGATGGGCAAGGCAAACCGCCCCAGGGTCTGCACGCATTTCGACTGGTCGACGATGCAGACGAAACGACCGCTCGCAGCGGCCACGATCTTTTCCCGCGTGAGCGCCCCGCCCCCGCCCTTGATCATCTGCAGTGACGGATTGATTTCGTCGGCGCCGTCCACGTACACCGGGATGCGACGACCCGAGGTCACCACTTGGTTGAGGTCGAGCACTTCGACCCCCTGATCGCGCAGGAGCGCCGACGAGCGCTCGGAACTGGACACCGCCGACGGAAAACGTTGGCGCTGCCGGCCGAGCTCTTCGATGAAGAAGTTGACCGTGGAGCCACTGCCCACGCCCACCACCTCGCCTTCAACGAGGTGGTCCATCGCCGCGCGAGCGGCCGCCCGCTTGAGTTCGTCCTGGTTCATGCCCCGATTGTAGCGATTCCCCTGGCGTCCGGGCGTTTTCAGAGGTGCAAACTTGGGCCCGGACATCGGACGCAGCTAAAATCCCCAGGCGCAGCGGACACATCGTCTCGCTCGGGCTCGGGGCCGTGACCAGAGGGTAGGCTCCCGGGTGATGCGACCTGGCGCGCCCGGCCAATCGCCACGCCCCACGTGCCGACGGCAGGCACACCCACACGACGGAGAACCAGCCCATGGCTCAAAGCTCACACCCAGAAATCCCCGCGCGACTGCGGCCACGCCTGGCGCGGACCTTGTTGGCGCTGGGCGCATTGACACTGGTCTGCGGACTGACGACACCCGCCTCGGCCCAGTCGCCCGCCTGGCCCGCCCGTCAGGTCCGCATCATGGTGGGGGCCTCGGCCGGTGGCGGCACCGATGTCATCGCTCGACTGCTTGCCGAGAAGTTCAGCGACACCTTCAAACAGAGCTTCGTCGTCGAAAACCGTCCGGGCGCCTCCAACACCATCGCCGCCGACATCACGGCCAAGGCCGGCGCAGATGGACACACACTGCTGGTGGCGACCAACACCGGGCAAGCCATCGCGCCACACATGCTCAGGCTTGCTTTCGATCCGCTGAAAGACCTGCAAGCCGTGGGCCTGATCGTCGAGGTCCCCAATGCACTGCTGGTGTCGGCCAGCATGCCGGTGGCCAGCGTGCGCGAACTCATCGCCCAGATGAAGGCCCGGCCTCAGGGCTTTCGCTACGCCTCCTCGGGCGTGGGCAGCACCCAGCATCTGGCCGGCGAAGCCTTTGATCTGGCCGCCGGCACCCGCGCGGTCCACATCCCCTACAAGGGCAGCAGCCAGGCGCATGTCGACGTGATCAGCGGCGAGGTGCAACTGATGTTCGACACCACATCCTCGTCGATGGCGCAGATCCGGGCCGGCAAACTCAGACCGCTGGCGCTGATGTCCCCCACGCGCTCAAGCCAGCTCCCCGATGTGCCGACGCTCGCCGAAGCCGGCCTCCCCGGCCTCGAGATGTCCACCTGGTACGGACTCTACATCACGGCGGGCACCGCTTCCCCGGTGGTCAACGCCCTTCACGCCGAACTCAATCGCGTGCTCGCCCTGCCCGACGTGCAAGCCCGGCTCAAGGGTCTGGGGGGCGAGATGCGCCCCATGAGCATCGAAGCCTTCGCCGCCTTCAACCGCGCCGAGTACGAGCGCTTCGGCAAACTGATCGTCGACGCCAAAGTCGCCACCGAGAAATAGGACATCCGCCATGAACACCCGCCACGACATCGCTTCAACTGCCGCATCGGGTGCAGCCCGACGACCCGCCATTGGTGTGTTGATGGGCGACCCCAGCGGCATCGGCCCGGAGATCACGGTCCGCTTGCTGTCGCGGGCCGAATCCCTGCAGGACGCGCGCATCGTGCTGATTGGCGCGCGCTCGGTGCTGGCCGCAGGCGAAAAGATTGCCGGCATCCAGCTCGACCCGCTGTTCATCGAGTCCACGGCCCACCTGCCCGATGCGCCTGGCCGCGTCTGCATGCTGGCCATCGACGACATCGACAGCAGCGAGATCGAAATCGGCAAGATGACGGTGGCTTCAGGTCGCTACGCGCTGGCCATGCTGCGGGCGGCCGCAGGCGAAGTCGCCCAAGGCGGGCTCGACGGTATCGTGTTTGCACCACTCAACAAGGGCGCGATGCGGCTGGCAGGGCTCACGCACGAAGACGAAATGCGCCTGCTCGCCGAGTTACTGGGCGTCAAGGGCTTCGTCTGCGAATTCAATGTGACCCACGGTCTCTGGACCTCCCGGGTCACCTCGCACATACCCTTGTCGGAGGTGGCAGCGGCCATCAAGGGGCCAGTCATCCAGGACGCCATCGCCATCCTCGATCGCAACCTGCGCGCGGCGGGCGTCGCGGCCCCGCGCGTGGCCGTGGCCGGGCTCAACCCTCACGCCGGCGACGGTGGCACCATGGGCCGGGAAGAGATCGACATCATCGGCCCGGCCGTTGAAGCCATGCGAGCCTCGGGCGTGGATGCGCGCGGCCCCTTGCCGGCTGACACCATCTTCGTGGCCGCCAAGGCGGGCGCCTTTGATGGCGTGGTCTCGATGTACCACGATCAGGGTCAGATCGCGATGAAGCTCATGGGCTTCGAAACCGGCGTCACGGTGTTGGGCGGCTTGCCAGTGCCCTTCACCACCTGCGCCAGTGGCACCGCCTTCGACATCGCCGGTCGTGGCATCGCGCGCATCGAGGGCCTGGCCCAGGCGCTGGCCATCAATGTATCGATGGCGAGCCGCGCCCGAGGCCGCTGACACAGTCCGGTCGGCCGAGCTGTCCGTCGGCCGATTCGAGTGCGCCCGCGCTTTGCGCTACAATCTTGCTTTCTCGGGGCGTAGCTCAGCCTGGTAGAGTGCTTGCTTTGGGAGCAAGATGTCGGAGGTTCGAATCCTCTCGCCCCGACCAAACTCCCGACAGGCCATCGTTCACCTGATGGTCACTCGTCCGGCCACACACTACGTTCCGCGATCCTGACGGATTTGCTGCCCGTAGCTCAGTCGGATAGAGCATCAGCCTTCTAAGCTGAGGGTCACAGGTTCGAATCCTGTCGGGCAGGCCAGTTTCAATGGTGGCTGTAGCTCAGTTGGTAGAGTCCCGGATTGTGATTCCGGTTGTCGTGGGTTCGAGTCCCATCAGCCACCCCAACTTTCGAGCGTGACCCGCCCCCCAGGGTTGTAGGGTCGCGCGCCTGCAGGCGCTTGCGGCCCTCCGGGGCTCACCCCATCAGACCCAGCTCCGCCCCCTTGATCTGCAGCGCCAGGTGCTTGGAGTGCGCCCGGCAGAGCGAGAACGGCCCGCCGGTGAACCACAGGCCGCGCTGCGGCGTGCGCGTCCACATGTTGGCGAGTTCCTGCTTCTCGGGGTGAAAGCCCCAGATCGGGCCCACGCGCTCGGCCACGCCGGGACCGAACAGGGTCTTCACCGTGTGCTCATGCCCCGCGTAGCCGGTGGCCAGCACGACCAGGTCGGCCGGTACCACCCGGCCGTCTTTCATCCTCGCGCCCTCTGGCACGAAGCGCTCGATGTCGTCGTACTGGATGAGACCGACCTCGCGCTTGACCAGCAGGTCGGAGCAGCCGACGTTGAAGTAGTAACCGCCGCCACGCGTTCGGAACAGATAGGGCCAGCCGGTGCCGTCGACCCCCGACGACAGTCGGAATCCGACTTTCTCGAGGCCTCGCAGCAAGGGCGCATCGAACGCTTCGGCCTGACGCGTAATGAGGCGGTGGGCCGCCAGCATCACCTCTTTCGGAATGGAAGTGAGGATCAGGTCGCGGTCTTCGAGCGACGGGCCCTCGCCGAGAAAGAGCGCATCGTAGATCTGGGCGCTGGGCTCCACCTGAATGACCAGAGTGGGACTGCGCTGCACGAGCGTGGCGTGAGCGCCGTGCCCGTGCAGGTCTTGTGCCACGTCATGCGCGCTGGTGCCGGTGCCAATGATGAGTACATTGCGCCCCCGCCACTGCGAGCCGTCGGCGAACTCGCTGGTATGCAACACCGTGCCCTGAAACTGATCGAGCGTCGGCACCTGGGGCCGCAGCGGCACACCGCTCACGCCCGTGCCCATGATGATGTGGCGTGGCCGCAGCACTCGAACGCTGCCGTCGGCGCGCTGCACGCGCGCCAGCCAGCACTGCCCGGCCTCATCCCACTCGGCGCCCTCGAACCCGGTCTCAGTCCAAAAATTGATGTCCATGCAGTCCGCATAGGTCTCGAGCCAGTTGGCCACGCGGTCCTTGGGCAGGTACTGCTGCCAGGTGGACGGAAACGGCATGTAGGGCAGATGATTGCTGTTGTAGGTGTTGTGCAGGCGCAGTGCGTGGTAGCGCAGGCGCCAGTTGTCGCCGATCCGCTTCATGCGATCGACCACCAGCGTGTCGATATCGAGCTGCCCGAGCCGCGCCGCCACCGACAGCCCCGCATGACCGCCCCCCACCACCAGCACAGCCGGCTCGCGGTCGAGGTACTTCGAGCGCTCGGTGCGGCGGTCGAACCAGTTGGGGCCGTGGAAGCTGCGCTCGAACACGGGCTCCTCACGCGCTGCGCGCAGGCGACCTTCTTCATGGCCGCGGATGGCCTCGAGCGTGGTGTGCAGCGTCCAGGCAAGCGTTGGTGAATCTTCGCGCAAGCGCACCAGCCCCGCGCAGCGACCCACCGAAGTCTCAAACGTGAGAATGGCCTCGATGGTACGCACGCCGCCCCGCTCGACCACCCTCGGCGGGCAGCGCACAGGATCGACCGCGAAGTCTTTCGCCTGAAACTGTCGACACGCCACCGCCAGATCGCGCGCCACCGCCTCCCGGCCGCTGACGGTCTTCAGTTCCCACGAGAGGGCGACGGCTTCGCGCCAGTGGGCATCCTCGCGAAACAGCGGGGCGAGCCGCTCGGCCGACATCGCGGCAAGCGCCTGATTGAACCGGACCAGCCAGGCTTCGACGGCTGGAGCGATGTCAGCGTGGGAGACAGACATGATGATTCTCGGGCGACCAGGAAAGGCCGCCCGCGCAGTGAAGGAGAGACGCTCACCTTATCGAAGCAGCGACCTGCGAGCAAACCGATGGCTCGAAATCTGCCCGATGAAACCGGGACGCCGCGCGCGCGGATTGGCATCCGTCGCACCCGCGAGCACCGCAGCGCCTGCGAGAAATGGCCCCCCGCGAGCGCAACGGCACGCGGAGGCCCCCGTCGCGCACCGCTATGACGGCACCTCCCGAAATCGCCTGGCCGAAGGCTCAGCGAACCAGGGCCGGTGTGGACCCCTCGCCCAGATCCCAGTACAGCCCGGTCATCACGCGCAGGCCCTCGCGCAACACCTCAGGCGGCAGGTGTTCATTGGGCGCGTGCTGCGAGCAGCCCGGATAGGAATGCGGCACCCAGACGGTTTTGAGGCCCAGCACATCGGTGAAGATGTCATTGGGCAGCGAGCCCCCGAGATTGGGCAGCACCGCAGGCTTCTTGCCGGTGGTGGTGGCCAGCGACTTCGCGGCCCAACGCACCCAGACATCGTCCGGATCGAGACGCGTGGCGTGAAACATTTCCTCGCGCGTGGCCGCGATCTTCACCATCGGAAAGCCCTGACGGTCGAGATGACGGCGCAGCGCCGGCAAGATGTCGACCGGATCGATGCCCACGACAAACCGCAACTGGCAGCGTGCCCACGCCCGCGGCGGAATCGCATTCACCGGTGTATCCGGATTGCCGGTGCGATAGGCGAGCACTTCAAACGAGCACCAGCCAAACACCCGCTCGGCGGGGCTCAGGCCCGGTTCGCCCCACGCGGGCTCGACCACGGGCCCATCGGCTCCGCCGTCGACCTCGCAGTCGGCCAGGGCACGGCGTACCGAGGCCGGCAAGGCCTCGGGCACCCACTCATGAATGCGGATCTGGCCGGTGGGTCCGGCAATGCTTGCGATCGCATGGGCCAGTTGCAGACCGGGATTGGAGATGAGCCCACCCCAGTTGCCCGAATGATGGCCGCCCGCGCGCGCCTCGATCGATAGATCAAAGTTGAGCGCCCCGCGGGTGCCGAGAAACAAGGTCGGGCGATCGACCCGCAGGCGCGGGCCGTCGGAGGCGATCAGCAGGTCGGCCGACATGGCCTCACGATTTGCCTCACACAGTTCGCGCAGCCCGCGCGAACCGGTTTCCTCGCCCATCTCGATGAGGTAGCGGGCGTTGAAGCCGAGCCGCCCGCGTTCGGCCAGCACCAGCGCCATCGCCTGCATGTTGATGGAATGCTGCCCCTTGTTGTCGGCAATGCCCCGACCGTACCAGCGGCCGTCCCGTTCGGTGAGCGACCAAGGGGAAAGCCCCTCGTGCCACTCGCGGTCAAGACCGCGGATGACATCGCCATGTCCATAGCCAAAGACCGTCGGCAGGGCCGGGTCCTCGAGGCGCTCGGCAAACAGGAAGGGCGCGGCCGCTTTCGGATGACCGAGCGTGCGGCAGGTGAAGCCCATGGCCTCGAAAGCGGGCCTCATTTCGCCCTCGAGGTAGTCGCTCAGCACCGGCGCACGCTCCGGATTCTGGCTCTCGGTGGGCATGGCCACGCGCCGCGCGAGGGTTTCGCGAAAGGCCCCCGAGTCGAAGTGTCGCTCGGCGCGTTGCAAGGCATTGGGTCGGCTCATGGCCTGGAACTCCCTGGAAAAAGGTGACAGGCGACAGCACCCGACCGATCGCGCGACAGTACAGGCGCATCCTGAGCACAGCGCGTCATGGCCCGCGCACATCGGGGATGGAACGCACAGCCCGCAGGCGGATTCATCGGATCGGGAAAAGACAGGCCCAGCCCCGTCTCGGGAACCCCCAGCCCGGGCTCCGGCGTGAGCACCGACGCGAGCAGGGCCTGCGTATAAGGGTGGCGCGGTGAAGCGAAGAGCGTGCGGGCGTCGGCCTCTTCCACAATACGTCCCAGATACATCACCGCCACCCGGGTGGCCACATGTTCAACCACCGCCAGGTTATGGCTGATGAAGAGGTAGCTGACACCAAACTCCTGCTGCAGATCGAGCAGCAGATTGAGGATCTGCGCCTGCACCGATACATCGAGTGCAGAGGTAGGCTCATCGCAGATGACGATCTCCGGACGCATGACCAGCGCCCGGGCAATCGCAACACGCTGGCGTTGTCCACCCGACAACTGCGAGGGCGTGTGCCCGGCGAGTCTGGACGGCAGGCCGACACGCTCGAGCATCTCAATGGCACGCCGACGCCGGCCGGGGGCGTCGCCGATCCCGTGCACCTCGAGCGGCATCGCGACGATTGACGCGATGCTTCGACGCGGATTGAGCGACGAATAGGGATCCTGAAACACCGGCTGAACCCGACGGGCCAGCGCCTTGCGATCGATGCCGGCAATATCCTGCCCGTCCAGGCAGATGCGACCGCTAGTGGGCGGCGTGAGCCCCAGCAGCATGCGAGCGAGCGTGGACTTGCCACAGCCCGACTCCCCCACGATGCCCAGGACTTCACCCCGATGCAATTCGAGGTCAAGCCCACGCACGGCCTGCAGCACTCGCCGGGCGCGAAAGAGCCCGGCATTGACACTGAAACGTCGGCCGACATCACGCGCCTCGAGCAGGGGCCGAACGCCGCCTTGGACCGTGGCGTGAGTCAACCCACTCATGGACGCACCGGGCCAGAGCCATCAACGATGCAGCGCCAGCGATGTCCCGAGACGCTCGTCGGGGCAATGGGCCCGGCGCACGCTGCCACCGCGATCGCGCAGCGCTCGCGAAACGCGCAGCCAAGGCGCTGACCGACCAGCGACGGCACGGTCCCTGCGATCGTACCCAGCCGGGATCCCGGTGCCGTGCGCCCCGGCACCGGGACACACGAAAGCAGTCCCCGCGTATAGGGATGCCGCGCTTGACCGAAGACCTGACCCACGGGGCCCTCCTCGACGATCTCGCCGGCATACATCACCGCAACCCGGTGCGCGATGCGCGCGACCACGCCCAGATCGTGCGTGATGAGCACCATTGCAATGCCAAGCTCAGCTTGCAAGTCGGCAAGCAGCCTCAGGATCTGAGCCTGAATCGTGACATCGAGTGCGGTGCTCGGCTCGTCGGCAATCAGCAGCGCGGGCTCACACATGAGGGCCATCGCAATCATCACGCGCTGGCGCAGGCCGCCCGACAGTTGATGGGGATACTGTCCAAGCCGCTCGGCCGCCGACGCAATGCCGACCTTCTCCAGCAACTCGACCGCCCGCGCGCTCGCCTCGACCCGCGACGCTCCGCGATGATGTCGATAGACCTCGGTCAGTTGCTCGCCGATGGTCCAGGCGGGATTGAGTGCCGTCATGGGCTCCTGAAAGATCATGGCCATGCGCTGACCCCGGAGCGAATTGACTCGCCGCGCCGATGCGCTCAGCAAATTCTCGCCCAGCAGGTCGATACGCCGCGCACGGCGACTGGCCGCTCGGGGCAAGAGCCCCATGATCGCCAGCGAGGTCATGGACTTGCCGCAGCCCGACTCGCCGACGATGCAAAGCGTCTCGCCGCGCCCCACCGACAAGGACAGGTCGCGCACGGCATGAAGCACCCCGTTCGGCGTGGCGATGTCAACGCTCAGTCCGTCCACCGCCAGCACGGTATCGGCTTCGACTGAGGGCGCCAGGGAGGTCATCGCGCTCACGCACGCTCCTGCGGTGCGAGGGCGTCGCGCAAGCCGTCACCCGCCAGATTGATGGCGAAAATGAGCAGCGCCAGCGCGCACCCGGGAATGGCGATCAGCCAGAATGAAAAGAACATGTAGGACTTGGCCTCCGACACCATGAGTCCCCACGACGGCAGCGGTGGTTGCACGCCAAGCCCGAGGAACGAGAGCGCGGCCTCGAGCAGAATGGCGCTCGCGGCTTCGAGCGTGGCCACCACGATCAACTGCGGCATGACATTGGGCAGTACCTCGCCCAGCAGAATGCGCAGGGTGGACGCGCCGCTGGCCTGCGCAGCCGCCACATAATCGAGCGCACACACCTGCTGCGTGGCGCTGCGCATCACCACGGCGAAGCGGTCCCATTTGAGCAGCCCCAGCACCAGGATGACCACCCAGAGCGAGCCGCCAATGAGCGCAACGGTAGCGAGCGCCACCAGCACGACCGGCATGGCGAGGCGGGTTGTCACCAGAAAGCTGACCAGCATGTCGGTGCGCCCGCCGAAGTAACCCGCCAACAGACCCAGGGTCGTGCCGATCAGGCCTGACAAGAGCGCCACCGACACCCCGATGAGCAGCGAGATTCGGGTGCCGTAGATCAGTCGAGACAGGTAGTCGCGACCCAGCGGGTCGGTGCCAAGCGGATGGCTCCAGGCGCCCTGCTCGAACCACACCGGCGGCACCGTCCGGTGATTGAGGTTCTGCGCATAGGGGTCGTGTGGCGAGAGCCAGGGCGCAAGAAGCGCGACGCACAGCAAGAGCAGCAGCAGCGTGCCGCCCACCATCACCGAACGATTGGCAAGCAGGCGCTTCATGCGATGCGGATGCGCGGATCGAGCCAGGCATTGGCAAGATCGGCCGCGAGCGTGAGCAGCACATAGAACACCGACAGCAGCAGCACCACGTTCTGCATGACGGGGAAGTCCTTGTAGGTGATGCTCTGGTAAGCCAGATAGCCCAGGCCGTCCAGTGCAAAAATGGTCTCGATCACCACCGAGCCACCCAGCAGAAATCCGAACTGCACGGCGGCCAGCGCCACCACGGGGACCACGGCATTTCGAAGGGCATGCTTGAAAATGACCTGCCCGGCTGGCAAGCCCTTGGCCCGGGCCGTGCGAATGTAATCCGCATCAAGCACTTCGATCATGCCGGCCCGCACCAGGCGCATGAAGGCGGGCGCGACGTAGTAGCCCAGCGCGATCGTCGGCATGACGAAATGCCACCCGGTGTCGCTGCCCGACACGGGCAGCCAACGGAGCGAGATCGAGAACATCATGATCAGCAGCAACGCGAAAAAGAAATTGGGCAGCGCCTGGCCCACCACCGCCGTGGCCAGGCACAGCCGATCCACCCAGCTGTTGCGCCAGACTGCTGCCATGACGCCCAGTGGCACGGAGACCAGGAGCGCGAAAGCCAGAGACAGAACACCCAGGAGCAAGGTGGTCGGCAGCTTGGAAAAGATGAGCGGCCCCACGGCGGTCTTGAAGTAGATGGATTCACCCAGATCGCCGCGCAGGGTTCGCCCCAGCCAGTCGGCGTACTGCACCGCGAGGGGCCGATCGAACCCGTAGCTCTTGCGCACCATCTCGATGTCTTCAGCGCGCGCGCCCTCGCCGGCGATCGCAATCGCCGGATCGCCCGACAGACGCAGCAACGCGAAGGCGATCAGGGAGACCGCCAGGGCCACCAGCAGCGCGAGCCCCAGCCGCTTGAAGAGGTAGGCGGTCACCGGATTGCCGATCGGCCCGTCGTTGAACTCGCGGCGAGCCCGTTTACTTCCAGCTCATCTCCCAAAAACGCACCATCTCGTCGGGATAGGCGCTGAAGTTGAGGTCTTTGGTGGCCACGTAGTAGGTGGGGAGCGACCACAGCGGGACCGCGTACAGGCGCTCGGCAATCAGCTTGAGCGCATCCCGGTAGGACGCCTTGCGCACGGCAGGATCGACCGAGTTGTCGCCGCGCACCAGGAGGTCTCGCACCTCGGGGTCGCGGCTGATATCGTCGGCCTGGAAGGTGAAATACACGGGCGTCGAGGCCGACACATCATTGACCGAGAACGAACCCCAGGTCTGGTGCGACAGCGCCGACTTGTTGGCCCTGACCTGATCACGCATCGCCGCGTATTGCGCGAAATTGAGCCGCGCGCGGATGCCAACCGCCTGCAGATTTCCGATCATCGCCTCGGTCTGGTTGCGTTCCCGATAGGCATGGATGTCGATCTCAAATCCATTCGGAAACCCCGCTTCGGCCAGCAACTTTTTCGACAGCACCGGATCGTAGCTGATGCGCGGCGCGCCTTCGTCCGTGCAGCCAAACTGCGAGGGAAAGCACACGGTGTGCAGCACGCGCGCGCCCGCACCGACAATATTTCGAACGATCGACTCGCGATCGATGGCGTGGGCGATCGCGCGCCGCACGCGAATGTCCTTCAGCTGAGGCGCGGGCGCCCCGTCCAGCGTGTTGAACTGCAGAAAGACGATGCGCATGGTTTCGCCGCTGACCACCTGCAGGTGGGGCACACGCGCTGACTGCTCGGCCTGATCTTTTGCCACATTCATGATCAGGTCCATGCCGCCCGAGAGCATCTCCGCCATCTGGGTCTGGCGGTCGGGGATGAATCGCATTTCGAGGCGACGGATCTTGGCGCGCCCCTTGGGTGACTCAGCGAAATAGTCATCGTTGCGCTCAAGCAGCAAGGACTTGCCCGGCGTATGGCTCACCAGTTTCCAGGGACCCGTGCCGACCGGCTTGGCATTCATCCCACGCGGGCCCACCTCGGCGTAGTACTTCGCCGGATGAATCACGACCGGCCCCGCCAGATACTCGATGGCCGCCGGAAACACCTGCCGCGTGATCACCCGCACCCGGTAGGGGTCGATCTTGACGGCCTTCTCGATCCAGTTGACGTTTTGTTGGGTCGTGACCTTGTTGGCCGGGTCCGCCACGAAATTGAGCGTGTAAACCACGGAATCGGCGTCGAAGGCCTCGCCGTTGTGAAACTTCACGCCCTGGCGCAGTTCGAATTCAATGGTGCGATCATCAATCTGCTTCCAGCTCTTGGCGAGGTTGCCCTTGTATTCGTTGGTTTTGGGGTCGCGGTAGACCAGCGTGTCCCAGACCTGCGCGCCGATGATCACGCCGATGCGAACATTGTTGAAGTAGGGATCGATGTTTTCCGGCGCCTGATCGTTGGCATAGCGGATCGTGTCATCACGCTTGCTGGCCAGGCCGGGCGTGGGCGCCATGAACGGGCTTGCCAGCAAAAGCGCCGAGAAAAGGGCCGACAGCCAGCCAGATCGGGTCATCGTTCGTTTCATCGGGAGGTTCTCCGCCTGAGGTGCCCTGCGCCAGACGCCGGGCGAGCAAGCAAAGTTATCACGCGAGCCGCCGGGCGTGGGCCTCGTAGAAGGGCCGCACAGGGTGAATTCACCCCGAGGGAAAACCCGGTTCAACGCTCGGTGAGGGGCAGAATGCCCGATCCTCGGAAGGGCTCAAGCAGTACATCCATGACCGACCGTTGACCCGTGATGATGGCGGCCATCACTTGCACCCCCGGGCGCAGCGGGTAGGTATCGTCGCCGCGGCGAAATGCCAGCTCTTTGGGCTCGAGGCGAACCACGTAGTAACCGCTGCCCGTCTTTTCATCGACTGCGGCGTCCGGGCTGATATGGACCACCACGGCATCGATGGTGGAGAAACCGCTGCTGCCGCTCGCGATGGTAAGGCGTGCGGGCGCACCGATCTTGACGTAGCCCACCTCGGCGATCGGCAGGCGCGCATCGATGAGCAGGGTATCGCCTTCCGGCACCAGCGTGGCGATGGTGCCACCGGGGGCCACCACCGCCCCCTTGTTCTTGAAGAATACCGTCATGATGCTGCCCGCCACCGGCGTACGAACCACCGTTCGCTCCCGTGAATCGCTGGGTTTTTTCATGCGCTCCTTGAGGGAGTTGATCTCACCGCTTGCTTCGAGAAGATCCTTGCGCAGATTGACATCTTCCTCGCCGCGAAATGCGGCAAAGGCCGAGATGGCCTCAGCCAGCGCGGTCTGTGAGCGCTGCAGCGACGCCACGGTCACATTCCGGTCGCCATCGATCTGCGCCTGCTCCTTGCGCAGACTGAGATGCTCATACTCATTGGTGAGTTTTTGCTTGAGCATGGCGGCACTGATCTCGACCTGCTCGGCGACCAACTTGCTACGCGTCTGCAGACCACTCAGCCGTTCCTTGGCTTCCTCGATCTCAGCGCGTCGCTGGGCAATACGCGACTCGTGGTTTTGGATCATCGCACGATAGCGCTCGCGGTATGACACAAAGGCAGAGCGGGTCTCGGCGGCGAGTGCGGGAAATTCTTTTTCGAGCGCAGCAGGCAGGTTGAGCGAATCGGTTCGGGCGAGCGACGCGTTGAGGCGGCTGATCTTGAGCTCGAGACTTGCCAGCCTCGAGCGGAAATCGCCCATATCGGAGGTGGACGAGACGTCCTCGAGTTCGGCCACGATATCACCCACCGCGACCTGCTGCCCCTCGCGGACCTTGATCTCGCGAATGATGCCGCCTTCCAGATGCTGAATGCGCTTGAGTTGTCCCGCGGGCGTGACCTGTCCTTGTGCATAGCTCGCGACATCGAGGGTAAAAAACTGGGCCCAAGCCAGAAAGGCCACCAATACAAGGACCAGCATCCACAGCAGCATGCCGCCGCCGCGGTCCTCGCGAGAGGCTTGGGCGTTGCTCATGCCGGCCTCGAGGGGTCGGCGGTTAACGCCGGCATTTCGGGGCTGGATGGCGGACGGGGAGTTCCGACCAGCGGCACAGGCTTCTTGCCCATATCGATGAGCAGGTCGGCCGAGCGCAAAATAAAGGCCTCGTTACTGACCACCACCAGGGTGCAGCCCTGCTGCGTGAGACGGCTGAGCAGTTTTGCCACTACCATCTGTCCAGCCTGATCGAGCCCCTCGGTCGGCTCATCGAGAAACACGATTCGGGGCTGGTCCACAACGGCCCGAATCAACGCAAAGCGTCGCCGGATACCCACAGCCAAACCAGTCTCATGGCTGCTGATCTGTCGATCGAGGCCCGCCGGGTCGGATGCGAGAAACTGCTCGAGCCCCATCTCGCGGATCAGTTCCATGAGAGAAGGGTCGTCGATGTCGCGATCGAGGACGAGATTTTCGCGAAGCGTCCCGTCGAAGAACACGGGCTCCTGCGGACAGTAGCCGATACGCAATCGCCACCATGCAGACGAGACTTGCCGCAACTCGATTCCGTCAACGCGCACCATGCCGCGCGTGGGGGTGAGTAGTCCGAGCGTCACCTTGATCAACGTGGACTTGCCAGCGCCATTCGGGCCAAAGATCGCCAGCACCTTGCCAGGCCCCAGTTCGAGCCCCAGGCGCTCGAAAAGCGGTACGGGCTGGTTCGGATAGGAAAACGCAAGATCGGACAACTCGATGCGGCCTTCCAGGACCGCCGGGTGCGCGCCCGACGAGGGCTCACTCTCGGCGCCTTCGAGTTCGACCAGAGCCGCCTCCGCCCGCCCTGCACGCAGAAGGGGATCAGCCAGATAGGCGGCTCGACTGCATACGGCGAACGCACGACTGAGCAGGATGCTTCCACCGATCAGCGCTCCCGTCGTAAGTTGTCCCTGCACCACAGCGATGGCGCCGAGCGCATACACCGCTACCGACAGCAACTGTCCGACGGATTGTGTTGCCGTCTGCTGAGACGACTGTAGATCCATGCCCTCTCGACGCGTCGACAAGCTCTCGGACTGAACCTCAGACCACCGACGTGCCAGAAGGCCACCAAGCGGTAGCGCCCGAACCGTCTCGCCGGCTGCGAGCAGGAACTGATTGAGTTGCTGGGCCCGGGCGCTGGCTTTGGCGTGTGCTTCGGCCGCCCGCCGCTGCGAGCGCTCGGCGATGAAGCCCATCAGCAGGGTGATCGAGCAGACCACCAGACCGATCACACCGAAAGGCAGATAGAGCAAGCTCGCCACGAACACGAACATAAGCGCGAAGGGCAGATCGAGCATCGCGCTGAGGTTGTTGGTCGAAGCGAGTTGCTGCTCGGTGGCGGGCGCACCGAGCGCCTCGCGGCGTCTCGCCAGGGCGATCGACTGCAGCGCGCCCAGGCGGGTTCTGGAGAAGGCGCCAAACACTCGCTCGCTCAGTCGCTCGTCCCAACGCTGCGACACACCGCCCAGCACGCGCTGCCGCTGTTTGCGGAGCAGGAATTCGAACGCGATGGCAATCAGCACCCCCGCGGTCAGACTGACCAGCGTTGGCGTGAGACCGATCGACACATAGCGGTTGAGCAGGTGGATGCTATAGAGCGAGGACCCCAGCGCCAGCACATTGATCGCGCAGGTGGACGCGATCAGCTCCGGGCTGCGCCGGTGGGCCAGCACGGCCCGGGCCGCGTTCAGCAGCATCGTCTTCCGCCTGGCGATCGGTCCTGGTACATCAGGGCGTCAGGGGGTCGATGACATCGAGCATCGGATCGGTCGGCACCGTGCCCAGCGCACCATCGTTATCGGTGATGACGACCGTGTGCTGGATGCCGGCGATGCTGGTGTCAGCAGGCTGAAACGACACCCGCAGCGACTCTGGCAGTTCGACCTTGGTGTCGTCCGCGGTATTCAGAATCAGCTGCGCGTTCGGGATACCCGCCCGGAACTCGATCGTTCCGGAGATGACGTTGCCCGTCAGCGTCTGTCCTGCGCTCAGCAAAAAGTCATCGGCACTGACACCGGAATTGGCCGCGGTGCCGGGTGGCACCCCCACCTGCCAGTAAACCGTAAGCGCTTGCGTCGGCACTTGAGACAACTCGACCTCGATGTCAAAGAAGCGACCTTCGATCGCGCTCGCCGGGGGGGAAAACAAGCTCATGACCACCGGGACATCGTCGTTGGTAATGACGCCCGAGACGCTGGACTGCAGGGGCGCAATCTCGACGCCCCCTCCTGTTCCGTTCGTACCCTGGCCCGCCGACAGCAGTTCGACGACGAAGCGTTCATTACCCTCGACCGCTAAATCGCCCGCGACGGGAATATCGATGTAGGTGTCGTTGAGGTCGGCATTGGTGAGTTGCGCGACCGTGAAGGTTTTCTGGCTGGTGGGTAGCACCGCCCCCTGGAAGTCATCGGCATCGGCGGCGTCAAGGGTCTGGACCCCATCCGTTCCGGACTCGCCACGCACCCGGTATTGAACCGTGATGTCCTTGACCAGGGCGAGACTGCTCGGCAGGTTCAGTGCATCGACATAGAACCGCATCATCGACGTCTGGGGAGCACCCGTGCCATCGACATTGGTCTCGGCCGCAGAGGTCGTGCCCGCCAACTGCCGAAGACCGATACGAAGATCATCGTCGATGATCGTCGCCGTGACCGACGTTGCCTGAGTGGTCGGGCTGGCGTAAGTGAGCACGCTCAAGGGCGCTCCGTTGGCGTCTTCAGCCACCAGGCTGTCAATCACGAAACGATAGGTTTCATTACCCTCATAGGCGCTGTCGGGCGCGAAGAAGAATTGAAGTTCTTCGATGAAGTAGCCGAGCCCCCCCGAGATGCTGTCAGAGATGTTGTAAACGCTCTCACCAGACGGTAGACCGCCATTGTTGCCCAGGGCATCCCAACCGGATATGAAATCGGCTGCAGTGACCGAGCCGGCCCCGCCCGTCGCCTCGACATGCCAGCGTGCGGTCACCTTCGCATTGGCGGGCCCTTCGGTATCGAACTCTAGGAACGGACTGCCACCGAGGGTTCCGTTGCCCTCTGCGCGGCTGGTTGACAAAAGCAAGAAAACCCTCACATCGTCATTGGCGACGGTGCCAGCCAACATGGCATGCGCAGGATCGAGCGGTGCACCGACCGAATTGGACAAGCGAATCTCGAAGGCTTCGTCTTTGCTCGGGAGCGGGTTACCGAGAACCGAAAACGACACGACCTTGCTCGATTCGCCCGGGGCGAAGCTGACTGTGCCAGACGGGAATCCGCCGTTGTTGAGTAGCGCATCCTGGCCCGAAGCAAAAGTACCTGGCGTCGCCTTGATCTGCCCGCCCGAGGTAGTCACCGGGGCGGTCACCGCCCATTGCGCCGAGGCAGGCCCACTGGTGTCACCCTGGCGCTCAACCGTAAAGCTGAACGGACTCGACGCGCCGTCTGCCCCATCCTTGATCTGGCTGGCGGAACCGACCAGCGCAGCGAGCCCCATCAGACTGTCGTCATTGGTGACACTGAGCGCTACCTCGGGCGTGGTGATCAGGGCACCGAGCGGCGCGAACAGTTGGAACTGCAGCGGTTCGTTGGCCTCGATGCTTGTGTCGCCCGCGATATCGATCTGTACCGTCTTGCTGACTTCACCCGCCGCGAAGCTTACGGCGCCCGAGGGCAAGCCGTAATTGGTGCCCAATACGTCCTGACCCGCCACGAAATCGCTCGCAAGGAGGTCTGAAATGCCCGGCGCGATCCGCCAGTTGACCGAACTGGGAGAAGAAAGGTCTCCACCTGTACGCGTCAGTGTGAGAACGAACTGACCGCCTGCAGCCGACGCTGTCCCCCCCCCGCTCCCAACCAACCCGCCCGTACCCACCTGGCCGCCCGACTGCTGGACCGGCCCCTCGGCTACGGCGGCGGCCACTGCTGTGGCTGTGATCTGGGGCGGGATCACGATTGACCCCAAGGGCGGAAAACCCGTCTCGTATTGGGGCTGGGCCGGCACCGGCAGGTCATCGTTTTCAATGACGCCATCGAGATAGACCCCTCCGCCATGGTAAGAGGGGTCCGAACTGTCGATCGAGACCCGGAAGGATTCACTCGCTTCCGGCCGCGTGTCAAAGGATGCAAACAAGGACAACTTCTTGATGGTGTCCCCCCCCGCAAACTGCAGGGTGCCGGTGAGGTAGTTCCCCGCCGCACCGGTCACCGTGGCGTAGGGTCGCCCCGTAGCCGGATCAATGAAGTCATTGGCGCTGGCACCCTCACCATCGTGCAAACCCGGCGGAACGCCCACTTTCCAGGTGACGGTAAGGGGCGCCGATGTGATACCCGAACGCAGGACGTCAAAAGTGAATTTGGCGCCATCTTCCTCCTGGGAATCATCGTTGAGGATGACCTGCAGCCCCTGATCATCCGCCACGATCAGACCATCGGCCTTGACACCCGTTCCGTCGACCTCGACCCCGCCCGAACTGCCCTGTACATACGCCTTGGTGATCCGCACCGTGACGAGTTCGTCCTTTTCGACAGAGAAGTCGCCCGAGACCGGAACGCTGATATAGGCCCCGTTGGGGTCGGCGGGGTTGACCCCCGTCAGCTGCTGGCGGGAAATGGTGGTCGTGCCGCTGGGGAGTTGAGAACCAACGAAGTCGGCAAAGTCGGCCTGGGAGTCGGGCGAAACCTCCCATTCAACAATAATGTCTTGCCAGTCAGCCGAATTGGCCGGGCGTTTGAGGACGTCAAGCGCGAATCGAAGCGAGGTCTGCTTCAACTCGTCGCCTTCGGTCACCCTGACCGCGTCTCCCTGCCGCAAGCTGATCAGGTTGTCATCGTCGTACACTGTCGCCACCAGAGTGCTGCCGCCGTCGACCATGCTCGCGCCGATCGCACCACCGTTCCCGTCCGAGGCCACGACGCCGTCCACCATGACGCGGAGTTGCTCGTCTGGCCCCACACCGTCGTCACCGGCAATTTTCACCAAAAAGTCCTGCTGACCCGCACCGTTGCTCAGGTTGATCACCGTCTTCCCGGATGGATAGCCCGCAAACAGGCCGATCCGGTCGGGCCCGGACACGAGTGCCATGAGCAGTTCGTCGAGGGTCGGCGTGGCATCAAGCGCTTCAGTGGTAATGGTTTGCCCGCCGAACGACAGGGTGTAAGCCTTGTTGGGCGTCAAGGTGGCGACGGCCAGCTTCTGAACTTCGACCGTGCTGGCGGTACCATCGTTGGCACTTGCGGTGAGCGCACTGCCACCGGCTGGCGTCAGAGTGGCAGCCCCGGAAGCATTCCCGGCTTCTTTCCAGGTAAGGACAAGCTTGCCCGCGTCATCACCGCTACCAGCCGCCAGCGTGTAAGGCGCCGCAACATAGTTGGAATAGAAATCAGCGAGGTTGCTCGGATACAGCCCGTAGCCTTCGACATGCCATGACACGATCACCTGCTGAGCAGCCGAGGTACCCGTCGCCGACAGATTGAAGCGAAACTGAGCCGGCGCATCGCCTGCATTGCCCTCCGGACCGCGCTGTGTCGAGGCGCTGAGCGTCACGACCACGTCGTCGTTCACCATGATGTCCGAAAGCTCGGGCGTCAGGATGGTCGCATTGACCGCGTTCGACAACCTCACGACAAAGCCCTCGTCGGGCTCGGCCACGTTGTCGGCGTCATTCATGAAGTAGATCGTCTTGGTCGTCTGACCGGGAGCGAACGTAATGACCCCGGCAGGAAAGATACCGCCGAAGTCATACTCATCGACTGACGCGCCGCTTGACGCAGGGTCCAATGTCCACTCCACGCTGCTGGTTCCGGTCGTATCGCCGCTCCGGGTGACCGTGAAGCTGTATCGGAGGTCGGCCCCACCAATGTCGGCCTCTTGCCCCTCCGAAAGGTTGCTGTCATTGAGCGCGGCGGCCAGAGCCGGATCGTCATTGAGCACCGTCTGACTAGCAGAGCGGGTCACGAAATCGGTCTTGCCGCTGCTATCGGTCAAAGTGACACTGAAGCCCTCGTCGCGCTCGCCCTCCCGGTCTCCCTTGACCTTGAGGGTAATAACCTGCGGCGTCGTACTGCCCGCGGCAAAGGTAAGTTCGCCCGTTGCGGCCGACGCGAACTCAGTGACCGACAACGGATCGTTGCCGCTTCCTGCCGCCGTCCAAGTCACCTTGGTCTCTGTGTCCGGGCTACCCACCCGCTCAACCAGGAAGCTGTAGCTCACATCACCCGTACTGCCTTCCGGCTGGGCAAGATCCTGCGCCGAGATCTTCAAGGCGTCATCGTCATCGTGAAGAATGGCATCGGCCGAGGTTCGGCCGCTCACCAAGGCTCCTGGCTGACCGGACGCCACGCCGATCGTCAAGCGCAAGGATGCGTCGGTCGCCTCACGCAACTGATCGGCCAGCACAGGGATCGACACGATCTGCTCGCTTGCCCCACCAGCGGCGAAGGTGACCTGGCCCGACGGCATGGCGCCGTTGAAGCCGACAAAATCGGCGCCTGTGATGTCGACGGTGTTGACGCCTGCAAGTGACCAGTTGACCACGGACGCTTCGTTTCCGCCCACGCGCTCGATCTTGAATTGAAGCGTGACCGGCGTCGCCGTTCCGTCGCTGCCTTCGGTGACCGTTGCCGCACTGCTCACCGTCGTGACCCCGAAGGCAAGCTCGTCAAACTCGACCGTGCCAACGGCCGTCTTACCCTCGGCCGTCACAGAGCTGCCGGGACCCGGACTGGACAGCGTGACGGTATAGGATTCGGTCCCCTCGTACGCGGTATCGCCTTTGAGAGTGGTGATCTGAATGGTCTTGCTTGACTCGCCCGCCGCAAAGCTCGCGATGCCTGAGGGGAGTTTGCCGTCGGTAAAGTCGCTGGAGTCAAGTGACGCCGTCCCTGAAGGGCCGGCTGACACCGCCCAGCGCACGGAACCGCTATCACTCGTGACACCCAATCGGTTGATGACGAAACTGAAGACGTTGCCCTTGTTGGTCACGCCCCCCACATTGTTGCCCTCGACCACTGAGGTGATGGTGCCGAGCGCAAAGGCCGCATCATCGTCAGTCAGCGCCCCCGACCCCGTCACGCTGGCGCCTGTGCCATTTTCTGCCGCGCCATCCGCTGTCAGGCGCTTGTAGTCGAGGCGGATACCAAAGGTCTCGCTACCCTCGAAGATCACATCGCCCTTGATCGGTATCTTGACGGTGTAGGTGGTATCACTGGCCTGCAAGCTAAAGCTGCCGCTCGTGGACGAGGCTACAAAATCATCCGATGAGGCAGCACCCGCAAGCCCGGTGAGCCCCGTGAGAGACCAGGTCACATTGGCGCCAGCAGAGGTAGCGCCGGTACGCATGATCACGAAATCCACCGTGCTACCGCCGAACACATCGTTACCTTCGACGGTGGTCACGCTGCTCGAGACCAAGGCCAGCGTGAAGTCATCGTTCGCGATGGCGCCCTCGCTCGTGCTGGCCACGATCGCCGAACTGGTGGTCGAGTTCGCGCTGGAGAGTTCAATGACGAAGGTTTCGTCGGCTTCGATGTCGGTATCGGGCGCAAGCTTGAGCGTGACCAGTTGGGTTTCGCTGCCTGTGAGCGTGATCGTTCCCTCGAGAGCCTGCGTCGGATCAAAGTCGGCGGCCGAGGCTGTTTTCCCACTGGGAAAGGTGACTTTCCAGGTGAGGTTCGAGGCTAGCGTCTGATTGGGTGAATCCTGCGTGATCCCAAAGGTATAGCTCAGTTGGTCGGTCAGCAGGTTGCTGGAGTTGAGCCTGGATCCCGTGCCCTCGGACTGAACGACTGGCTGGCTGTCGTCGAGATAAATAGCCGGGTCGTCATTGCCAATTTCGCCGACAGCATCCACCTGATCCCAAGTGTCGCCCTCGGCCCCAGCACCCGAGCCCACATTGAGCTGAATGGCAAAGCGCTCGTTCGGCTCGGGAACGAGGTCGGACTGGCTCGCCGCCACCGAGATGAGCTTGGTCATCTCGCCCATTCGGGCCTGGACCGTCACCTCGGCGGTGGTCTTCCAGGTCATGACCAGGCTGTTGCCCGAGGCAGCGATCGTGAAAGGCGCAGCGGCATAGCCCGACGCAGCCTGCAAGGCCGTGATCAGCCCTGACACGCTGGTACCCGTGGCGACCGCGCTCAGCGTGGTACTGCCCGCTACCAGCGCATAAGTACTGCCCGAAACCACGACACCGCCGCCGGGCGAAATCGTCTGGACCTCGGCGGTCGAGGCATCTCCCGCCCTGGTCTCGACAGCGACTGTTGAACTGAAGATGAGCGAGCCCGCCGGGAGCGCGCCGCCAAAGTCTGTCGAATTGACCAGG
>CAIVPX010000049.1 GCA_903907905.1 uncultured bacterium
AATCCTCGGTCGGGAGCTCAAGATTGGTCAGTTGGTGGTGGCCACTCAAGCCGAACTCGGCGATCAGGGCCTGACGGCTCTGGTGGACGCGCTCGTGGGTAAGGCCCAGCCGGGCGCGAAGTCGCCGCTGAAGGTGGTGATGCCCGATCTCGACCTGGCCCTGGGCTCAGGCAATGGGCTGATCCAACTGCTCTACGATCCAAGCTTCGTGCTTGATGGGATCGACCAGGGCTTGGGCGCCGTGCAGGATCTGTTCCAGAGCAAGGTCGCGACGAGCCTGCCGGTCGTGGGCACCGGGCTTGCCAACTCCGGCAAGGTCATTGCCGGGCTGCGCGATGGCCTGCTGACCGATCTTCGCCAGAAGCTGTCCGGTGAAGGCAAGCCGATCGAACTCCTGCGCCAGGAACTGTTCAGTGTCTTCAATGGTCTGGGCATTCTTCAGGACATGGATGGCGTGGCCGGCATCACGGCGGACGACATCTCGGTCAGGTTCGAGGACTCGGTCGGTAGCTTGCTCTCGATCTGGCGTCCCGGGAGCGCCTTGCCCACCAAAGCGGATGCGGTCCGCTTCGACATGAACCTCGGCGGTACGATCCTGAGCTCGGGGCTTGATCTTCCGAGTACGCTCGACCTTCCAGGCCTGACACTCGACGCCTCAGGCGGGATCGTCGTCAAGGCCGACTGGCACTTCGACTTCGGGTTTGGCCTATCGGCCTCTGACGGATTCTTCCTCGCGACCAACCGTGGCAAGGAGGTCGAGACGCCCGAATTGAGCCTGAACTTCTCCGCGGTGCTGGATGGCAGTCCGGACGACGACGAATCGACGCCGTTCAAGGGCAGTGGCCGATTGCTCTTCCTCGATGCCACGGTGATTGATCATGACCGGGACGCGGCAACGCCTGGCCATCAGGGTAGCGGCGCGAAGGGTGGGCTCTTCATCGACCTTCGCGGCGACACATCCGGTCGACTCACGCTGGATCGTGTGTTCGCTGCCGATAGCTTCAAAGCCTTGATCGATGTGGATGTCGGTCTCGATCTCGGCGTCTCACTCGGCGTGGTGGGGCTGCCCAAGCTCGCCGGCGATCTGGTGCTGAATTGGGACTGGCGCTCCGATACCCCGAGCATGAAGGCGCCTGACATCGCGCTGCGCAATCTCGCGCTCGACCTCGACTCCGCGGTCACGAGCTTTCTCACGCCGATTGCGAAGCGGGTCGGCGACACGCTCAAGCCTCTGCAGCCGATTGTCTCCGCGCTGCTCACACCCTTTGACGGCGACCTGGCCTGGATCATCAACAAGGCACGCAGCGCCAAGGGTATGGGCTCAGACCCGACCCTGCGCGGTCTGATCGATGTGATCGTCAAGATCTCCGGCGGGAAGACCATCAATTGGGCCTTCCTCGATGCGGTGCAGTTCTCGCTCAACCTGGTGAACACGATCTCGAATCTTCCCAAGGGGGCCGGGTCGATTCCGCTGGGTAGCATCGAGGGCCTGGGTAGCGGGAATGTGACATTTACGAAGGCGCAGTCTTCGTCGGCCGGGACCAGCAACGCGGTCAGTGCCTTCCTGAAAAACATGGAGGTCATCAACCTGCAGTCATCCGGCGGTACGGCCACTGCGCGCAGCGGCTTCCAGGTGATGCCCTACCTTCTCGACATCGGTAACTGGTCCAAGATGTTCAGCGGTGGGAACGCCACCTTCTTCACCTACGAGTTGCCGTACTTTGAATTCAATCTCGCCAACTTGAGCGTGCTGCTGGCGGGCTGGGATATTCCCATTCCGTTCGCCCCGTCGATCGGCGTGTATGCCAAGGGCAGCGCGAGCGCATTTGTCGATCTGTCGTTCGGCTTTGACACCTACGGCATTTCCAAGCTGGTCAATAGCGGCAAGTTCGGCGGCGGCATCCTCGAGGGCTTCAAGAGCATTACCGCGTCCGACGCGCTCACCGTTCTCGACGGCTTCTACGTCAACGACTGGACCTTGCCCACCTTCAAGGACGGTAAACCCGTCCCGGGTACCGGCGGCGTTGAGAAGCCGGAATTTGGCCTTACCGTCAATCTCAGGCTCGAGGGCGAGTTGGACATTGCCGTCGCGGCCGCGGGCGTCGGGGGCGCTATTACCGCTCGAGCCACCTTCGATCTCAATGACCTCAAGACCGGCACCATCGTCCGGGACGCCAAGGGGCAGGTGATCACTCCCGTTGTCTACGCTGGCGACGGCAAGCTGCGCCCCTCCGAGATGGCCACCCTGATTGGCTACCCGAGCAGTCCCGGTGGCGTCTTCAATCTCTTCGATGCCAATTTCCTGGTCACCGCCGAGGCCTACGTCACAGCACGCTGGCCAGGGTTTTTCAAATGGAACAAGGGCCGATGGGTGCTCGACGAGTGGACGCTCGCCAATATCGACGCTCGTGGGCCAACGGTCATGCCGGTGCTCGGGGCGGTGAACGACGGCGTGCTCACGCTCAACATGGGTACGCGCGCTGCCAGCCGCCTGTACGGGCCCATCGACGATAACTCCGAGAGCGTCATCCTCAGCGGCACCGCCGACGGGATCGTCGGCGTCGAGTACAACGGTTTTTATCAAACCTTCGGTAGCGCCACCGCCCGGGTCAGGCAGGTGGTGGCGAACATGGGGCAGGGCAACAACACCCTGGACGCATCACGACTGCTCAACGACGTCTACGTTGATGTGCGCGCTGGCGCCGGCAACGACACGGTTTTGCTGGGGGCGGGCGGCGGACGGGCGATCTCAGCTGGGGGCGATGACAGCTTCCGAGCACTGGAAACCAGTACGCGCCCGGTGGTGTTCCTCACCGGCTCGGGTAACGACAAGCTGATGGGCGGCCTGGGCAACGATGTGCTGTATGCGGGCGTTGGTGCCAATACGCTGTCGGGCGGGGGGGGCAACGACACCCTGTATGCCCCCAGTGGGGTCAACAACCTGCAGGGCGGTGCGGGGGCCGATCGCTATGTGTTCCTTGGTGAGCTTGGCAACAACACCCTGATTGACCCAAGTGCGGAAGGGTCCGACCTCGACTTCTCGGGCCTCTTGCCGAAAGATATCGCGGCACTCATCGATCCGGTCGACGTGGCGGGGGTGGCGGTCTCCATTCCGGCGCAATTCGTGGCCACACGAGGGGTGAAGACCAGCCTGCGGTTCAGTGGGTCGGTGTTCAACGGCAATGCCCTGGAGCCCATGGTCGTCACCGTGTCGGTTCCCGACGGCGAGCTTTCCGCGTTGGCCGCACAGGGTATCGAGATCGGCGGCGCGGACAACGCCCTGACTTTCAAGGGAACGGTGGCCGCCCTTAAT
>CAIVPX010000050.1 GCA_903907905.1 uncultured bacterium
GCCGCGCCGGCCGCAGTCAGGCTCACCTCGCCAGTTGACGCATTGACGCTGAACAGCGGTTGATCGCCAGTGTTAGTCGGCGCATTCACCAGCGAATACGTGATCCCGGACTGCGCAGTATCCACATCGGTCGTGTCGGCATCCGCACCGGTGATCACACCAGCCGCCGCAGCTTCGGACAGCGTCACCGCCGCACTATCAACCGTCAAAATCGGCGCGTCGTTGGCGCCAATGATCGAAACGACGACATCCTTGGAGACTGAACCTCCGTCCGGGCCATCGCTGATCGTGACTGTGTAGACCTGTGTCAAAACCTCGCCTTCAGCGAGTGAGTCGAGGGCTCCGGCGTTTACCGAGAAGTTCCAACTCACCGAATTGGCGGTCTGGTCGACCGCTCCGATGCTGAACGAGCCGATCGGGTTGGCAACCACCGCCCCCGAGCCGTTCTTGACGACCGCACTAAGAGACGCGCCGTGGGTGTTGCTGACGTCAAGGTCGGCGAAGGAAATTACCCCTGAGTCGGCCAGCACACCGGTGTTTTCGTTCGCGCTGCCATCTGTGCGCTCGGTGACTGCACCCAAAGCGTCGGTCGCAATAGCGTCGATGGTTGGCGCGTCGTTGGTACCGGTGATCGTGACGGTGACCGTCCGGTCAACGTCTCCACCCTGACCATCGCTGACGGTAAAGGTAAAGGTTTCGACCTTGGTCTCGCCTTGAGCCAGGTACTCCACCGAACCTGCAGATACCGCGTACGTCCAGGTGATCTGACCGCCCGTGCCCGTGCCCGTGGTGTCCGCGGTCTTGGCGACGGTAAGTGCGCCCAGGGCCCCCGCAGAAGCGACAACAGGCCCGACGTTGTGAACATCTGCCAGATCCACATCCGAAAAGGCAATGGTTCCAGTGTCAGTCAGCTTCGATTCATCAACGCCGGCGGTTGCCAAGTTATCGATCGGAGGCACCAGAGCTTCAGTAACGGCACCGGTCACGTCAGTAGACGCCACCACCGGCGAATCATTGACTGCACTGACATTGATGGTCAGTTGATACTCGCTGGCGCTGAACGCCGATCCGTCACCCACCGCGAACTTCAGGGTCGCAAAGGGAGCGCCAAATTGATCAGCGCTCGGCTCGAAGCGAAGGCGATTGTTTGTGAGGTCGGCGGCGCTGATGACCTGATTGACCACGACCGCAGTCCAGACCCCCGGGCTTCCCTCGTATTTGAGCGAGCCGGCGGTGGGCAACGAGGTGATTTTCACCTCGGCCAGAGCGGGGGCTTCCGGATCGTAGAAAGTGCCGAAGTCTCCCTGGTGCAGGTAGATCGCGGTGTCCTCTTGGGTGAGAGCAGTCGCATTCGAAGATGTCGGGAGGTCGTTCACCGCCTGAACATTCAACGAGATCGAGGAGAAGCTGGACGTGAGCCCCGCGCCCTCGGTGTCGGTGACAGCGACGCCAACCGTTCTGGGCGCCGTACCGGGGTTGTCGCCGTCGAGGTTCAGGTAACCGACGCCCCGAAGCACGGACGCAGCGGCAGGTGAAGCTCCCCAGCTCGTGAACGTGTACCACTGCGGGTCTTGCGCAGCCTCCGGCGGAAGCGTGTCCGCATCGCCTGTGAACGTGACCGGCCGCAGCTCGATTTGCTGGGCGCTACCTACGGTTGTGACCCTGTAAGCGAAGTAGGTGGTACCCGAAGCCGACGGGTCGAGAGCCGGGTTGACAAAAACCCAGCTGGTGGTGGTCTGCGAAATATCAATCTTGTTGCCGCTGAAGACCAAGAACTCTTGCCCGACGTCTTGAACACCGGCAAACGAGACCGTGAACTTCTGAATGTACTGCCCCGTCTCATTTGCGCCTGGCCCCGTGAAAATCTTGGGGTTCTGGAAGAGCTGAACCGCCCCTTGCCCCCCCTCAACGAAACTCGCGAGACTCTGAAGCGCTGTCGCTGAGCTCGGTGCGTAAAGGATGACCTGAGGTTCAGCCAGCACCTGCCTGAACCCCTCCCTAGCCTCCGCACTGAACGGCGCGCTCGGCGCAGCCTGAACATCAAGCGCCCAGCTGCCGCCTTGGTCTTCGTGGCCGACCAGGCCGCTGGCGGCGAAAACGTGGGCACCCGTAGCGTTCGCGATGGTGTTGACGAAGTTCATACCAAGTTCTCCGTGACCGGTCTTGCAAGACCAAAAGGCAATTTGAAATGCGGCGGGGCCGGCGCTCGGGAGAGCGTCGGCCAA
>CAIVPX010000051.1 GCA_903907905.1 uncultured bacterium
ATACAAGTCGTGCGCTCACGCTGAGCCTTTCGATCGACTCAGGCGCCTCGCTCGCTTCGTCGCTCTTTGCTCCGGGCGAATCCAGCCACGCTGCGACGGTGAACGGCCAGGCAGTTGGCGTGGCGGCGGCCTACGACAGCGTCACCCGCACGCTCACGCTCACGGGCACGGCGTCGAATCTGAGCGCCTACCTCAACACGGTCGGGCGCATCCTGTTCAACGGTGCGCCCAAGACAACGCCCTACGCCCTGAGCGCGCGAGTCAGCGCTGAGGGCGTGAGCGAGATCCAGAAGTCCGCGTCGATCACCAGCCAGGCCTACTTCGGTGCTGCGCCGAGCGGGCCCGTCCTGTCCCTGCCCGACCGCATCACGCTGGGCTCGGGCGCCACGACCGGCCTGGTCTTCCCGGGCACGCCGGTCAGCTCGGGCTCGGCCACCGATGACCTGACCCTCACGCTCACCGCGCTTGCGGGCGGCACGCTGGACGCGACCAACGATGCGCCGGCGAACAATGCCAGCGCCCCTGGCGCCGACGGCGTCGTGGTCTTGCGCGGCAGCAACGCCAACAGCCGGTCGACGCTCACGCTGTCAGGACAAGCGGGCAAGCTCAACACCTTCCTCAGCACTGTCGGCGTTGTCTTCTATGGCAATGCCGCGGGCACACTCGAGGTGAGCCTTTCGGTGGGCAATGGCGCGTCCTTGCGCACGAGCAGCACCGTGCTGGACCTGGTGTCGTCGGTCATGGCGCGCACGCCCGTGATCGGCCCGCTGGAGTCGATCCGCCCGGTGACCGAGGGCACGACCAATACGATCATCTTTGCAGATCTCGACCTCACCAGCGCAGGCACGCTCAGCCCGTCGGAAGCCCTCACTGTTCGATTCGCGCTGCCGGCCGATGCGCTGCTTCCCAACGCCGCCGCAGGCTTGAGCGCGCTCAGCACAGGCAGTGGCAGCGACCTCGTGACCGCCACGTCCACCGACGGCGGCCGCACACTCACGCTCGCCGGTACACGCTCGGCCCTGCAGAGCTTCCTCACCGCCGGCCCCGGCATCCGCTACGGCGCGCCGGCGCAATACCCGAGCGCGGGCGTGCCGCTGGTGCTCACGGTGAGCAATGCATCGGGGGCCGCAACTTCGGTCACGCTGACGCTGGGTGCTCCCTCACAGCCCACCGCGGCTCAGGGTGTGGCGAGCGTTCGCCTGCCGCTTGGCACGGCGCCTGCCGCCAAGGATGCCGGGCTCGAGAGCAGTGGCGCGGGCTTCGTGTCCACCCCCGGCGCCTGGGTCAATGTGGTGTTCGGCGCGCAGGGCGCTGCCGGTGCGATCTCGGACGCGCTGGTCCAGTCCGATCTCTCGTCAAACCCGACACTGGCGCTTGAACTCGAAGTGCCGCGAAGCGCCCTCGCCATCGCGGGCCTTGCCGCCTCAGACGCCACCGGTCCGGCCGGCAGCAGCGGCATCACCGTGTCCCCCGGCGCGAGCCTCACCCGCACGACGACTGGCGGCGGCTCGGAACAATTCTTCGGTACCCGCTTCACCGGCACCGCCGCCGCGCTCAATGCCTTCTTCAGTCAGGCGGGCAATGTTCGCTACAACCCGGCCTTTGAGCCGGGCTCGATCGCGGTTCGCGTGCTGGGCCCCACCGCCACAGCGGGCGCGACCCCGGTGACGACCCGCGCCGTGATCGCGATCACGCCGGCGGCGCTGCCGTCGCAAGCCGCAGGCGAGGTCGGCGCGTCGGTCTCGGTGCAAGCGCCCGCGCAACTGGCGCTCGCCTTGTCGGCGGACACGCCCGCGGGTTCGCTGCTCGTTTTCCCCGCCGATGTGCTGGGTGCGGCCGCGGCCGATGCCGTGTTGACGCTCACCCTGATTGCCCCGCAGTCGGGCAGCTTCCCCTCACCCTTCGATGACGATGAGGCCAGTGCTGAAGCCAATGCGGACAAGGTCACGGTCGATTCGCTGACGCTGTCCGATGCGGGCACAGGTGCCTCGCGCAATGCGCTGCGCCTGACCGGCGCTGCCGTCGACCTCAACCGCTATCTGCGCGCCACAGGCAATCTGCACTACGCAGGTCCCGCGGGCAGTCTGACGCTCCAGGCCGCGCTATCCGGCAGCAGCACTTCGGCCGTCACGCTGGGCCAGGTATCGCTGCAATCGGCGCAAGCCATCGCCATGCCCAGGCTGGCACTGCCCGCATCGGTTGCGGTGGTGTCGGGCGCCGATTCGCCGCTCCGATTCGGGGCCGGTGCGGTGTCGGGGGCAAGCGCTTCGCAGCGCCTGCAGATGCAGCTCACGCTGGGTGCTTCGGACGATGCTGCGGCCTTCACCGCTGCCGATGAGTCGGACGATGGCGTCACACTGAGCGCGGTGTCGGCCAGCTCGATCACGCTGACCGGTACGGCGTCCGATCTGGCTGACTGGCTTGCGGCGGGCAAGCTGCGGCTTCGCAGCTCGGCCCCGCAGCAGGTTCGGGTGAGCCTGAGCGATGCGGACGCTGCCGATCGCGTGGCCACGGGCCGCTTCGACATTGCCGTGATGGCAGCGTCGGGCAGTCAGCGCAGCGCAAGCCTGAACCTTTCGGGCTACTTGCCGGTGACACCCGATACGCCCA
>CAIVPX010000052.1 GCA_903907905.1 uncultured bacterium
GGAACCGTATCATCGATGCTCAAGCTACAGGCGAGCCGCTTGCGGCAGTCCATCAGCGAACTCGGCGTCGATGCGCTGGGGCTCGAGGCGCTACGCTGGCATGGCGATCCTGCCAGCGAGAGCGATCAACTCCTGTCCACCCTGCTCCCCGACTACCTCAACAGCCGCGCCTTCACCATTTTCGGCGGAGCTGCCGAGGTGCAACTTGGCATCATCGCCAAATCGCTCGGTGAGTCACGACCGACGAGCGCTACAAGCTGATCCGGCATGAATACCATTCCCTACTACTGGCAATCGCTCGACTGGCCGTCACTCATGCGCGACTACCCACCGCCGCCGCACTACGAGCGCAGTCATGGGCAGTTGTCGGCCGATGCGATGCACGCCTTGCAGCAACAACGGTTTTTGGCCCGTGTCGAGGAAGCCTGGAAGGTTCCGTTTTACCAGCGCCGCTGGCATGCGGCGGGGTTGATGCCCGGCGATATTCGCAGGCTCGAGGACATCACCCTGATACCCAGTTTCACCAGCGACGACCTCAAGGACGCCATTGCGGACGGGCCGCCTTTCGGCACCCATCACCCGTTCGGGCGCGAAGCGCTTGCCCACCACCCGGTTCGAATCCAGACCAGCGGCGGATCCACGGGTCTCCCAAGGGTCACCCTCTTCAATGCCACCGCCATCGAGGTTCAGGGTATCCAGTCGGCGCGTGCGCTGTATGCGCAGGGAGCGCGGCCGGGTGACGTCATCCAGATCACCTACACATTGGGTCTGCCCAATGCTGGCTGGTGCGCCCACGACGGCATTCACAAGTGGCTGGGGGCATCGCCGCTGGCCACGGGTTCGGGTGCGGTCACGTCCAGTGAACGGCAACTCGAGTACGCGCTCGCCTGGGGCACCGACTCCTGGTACGCACGTGGCGATTATCTCGCCCGTCTTGCCCAGGTGGCCCACGAAACCGGCTTCGACCTCTCGCGTCTGCGCACGCGCCGGCTTCACTCCTTCCTGGGAACCGATGAATCCGGACTCATCCGAAAGCAACTCGAGGAGGCCTGGGGCGCGCCGGTCTTCGACAACTACGGCTCGCATGAAATCGGCCATGTCGCGTTTGACTGCGAGGCACGCGACGGCAAGCACCTGAGCGAGGACACGGTGTACATCGAGTTTTCCGACGTCGATACCGGCGCACCACTCGCCTGGGGCGAACGCGGCAATCTGGTCGCCACGTCGCTGCACCGGGGCGTGCCTCCCATCATCCGGTACAACCTGCGCGACTGCATGCGCGGCATCGCCCGCGCGCGCTGTGCCTGTGGGCTTGAGACGCTCAAGCTCTCGACCTTCTTGGGTCGTAGCGATGACATGGTCAAGCTACGAGGCACCAATGTCTACCCGCTGGCATGCCAGAGCGCGATCGTCCAGGACCCGCGCACCAGCGGCGACTACCTCTGCGTGGCACATTACCGCGGCGAAGGGCTTGCCCGACGCGAGGCCATGACCGTCCGAATCGAGCGACGCTCACCCGAGATCGACGCAAAGGCCCTGGAAGATGACATGCGGGACGCGCTACACCGCACGCTGGGCGTCAAGGTCGAGGTCGAGATCGTCGAGAAGGGCAGTCTCGCCCGCCTCACCGGTCTGGACACTCAGAACAAGGCCAAGCGGCTGCTCGACCTGCGCCGCACCTCATGAGAGAACCCATGGACAAGACCCTCACACTCAGTGACCTCACACACCTCGCGCGCGAGGCCGAATCGGTCGCCTTCGGCGGGGGCGGGCTCCAACGCAAACCCATGGCCGCTGCCTGTGCGCTCGCATCGAGCGACATCGAGCCCATGCGGCTGGTCTCGTTTCTGGGCGGACCCGAGACCGATCTGCTGATCGGCGCAGCAAAGGTGCGCCACCTGAGCTTTGCCTTCGTGGGTTTTGATGCCTATGGTCTGGCGCCCAATTTCCGTCGGGCGCGAGAATCTGGGCAACTGGAGGTGGTGGAGTATTCTGAAGCCACGTTATTGACCGCCTTTGACGCTGCGGCCCGCCGCC
The DNA here is from genome assembly GCA_903907905.1 of uncultured bacterium. GTDB lineage: Bacteria > Pseudomonadota > Gammaproteobacteria > Burkholderiales > Burkholderiaceae_E > SYIM01. Next base: position 2,038 of record CAIVPX010000052.1, read on the forward strand.
TACCCTTTCTCCCGACGCGCTTTGCGCTCGGCACTGCGATCACGCGAACTGCCACCAGTCCCTTTCGTGAATTCGAGTGCCCGGTCAGCGGTGAAACCCTGCTGGCGGTTCCGGCGCTTGCGCCCGGCCTGGCCATCCTCCACGTCAACCTCGCCGACCGTGCGGGAAACGCGCTCATCCACGGCGATACCTATGGCGATCTGCTCCTCGCCCGAGCCTCGGCCAAGACAGTCCTCACCGCCGAGCGAATCGTTGACGAACTCCCGCGCCACTCGAAAGACCTCCCCGATTCTGTCGGCCTGCGCTCGACATTCCTGTCGCGCCTCTGGGTCGACGGCGTCGTCGAGTGTCCCGGGGGGGGCGGTATGACGGCGGTGTTCCCGGAGCGCGCCATTGATCTCGAGGCGGTCCTCAGTTTTCAACGCCAGGCGCTCGACGCTGACTGGCTGGCCCGATTCGCTCGCGCAGGAGCCCAATGATGACCAACGACTGCACCCTCGAGGAGCGGCTGATTGCCCGGATGGCCCGCGAATTCGATGGCGAGTCCATCGGTGTCGGCGCCACCATTCTGGGCGATCTGGCCGCCAGGCTCGCCAAAGCGCTTTACGCCCCCGACCTGTTCCTGACCACCGCATCTCGGGCCGCTGCCGATCCCGACGTTCATGCCAAGTCGCTCTCCGACGAGTGGGTGCTGTGCGCCACCGCGCGGATGTCGCTCGACTGGGAGCAAATGTTCCAGCTGATTGCTCAAGGCCGATTGCAAATTTGGGTGGGCGCCGTGCAGATCGACCAGTATGGCGCCTCGAACATTTCGGTGGTGGGCGATTGGAACCGTCCGACGGTGCAACTGATCGGCGCGAGAGGCGTTCCCGATGACCTGTGGGGCTGCGAGCACATCTGCTACCACTTGCGCACCCAGACCCGACGCTCTCTCGTTGCCGCAGTGGATTTCGAGTGCGCCTTCGGTAATCGCGGGGAGCGAACCCGGGTAGGTCGCAAGGCCGCACGGCCTGGACTCGTCGTCACCGACCTGGGCGTGTATGACTTCAATACGCGCGACGGCCGGATGCAGATCGTGTCGCTGCACCCCGGTGTCGACTTCAATACTGCCCAGGAACGCTGTGGCTTCGAACTGGAGCGGCCTTCCTCGGGCGAGATCCTGGTGACCCCCGATCCGACTGAGGCGGAACTTCGCTGCATTCGCGAGATCATCGACCCTCGAGGCCTGCGACGGCTTGAGAGTCGTCAGGCCAGCGAGGCAATGACCCTCGAACTGTGGCGCGAAGACCTGCCCAAGTCCGTCTGACCTGTTTGGCCAATTCATCCATGAAGGAGTCTTGATATGGCACGGTTGTTCGCGCGCTCGATCGAATCCCTGTTCTGTTCTGCGGCCCTGTTGGCCTTAGGGCTCATGCTTTCGCCAGACAGCCACGCGCAGCCGGCTCAATGGCCTGCCCGACCGGTCCGCATCGTGGTGCCCTTTCCACCAGGCGGTACCGCTGATATCGCCGCGCGGGCCATCGGCGAGGAGATGTCACGATCCATCGGCGAACCGGTGGTGGTGGAGAACAAGCCAGGCGCCAACACCAACATCGGATCGGCCATCGTCGCACGCGCGCCCGGTGACGGTCACACACTCCTGATGGCCAGCACCTCCGTCGCCACCAACCCAAGTCTCTACAAGTCGCTCGACTACGACACCGCACGCGACCTGGTGGGCGTTCATCAGGTCATCGAAGTGCCGCTAGTCATGGCTATGTTCCCCGCCTCCGCCGGCCGTGACATCAGCGACCTGATTCGAAGGGTCAAGGCATCTGGCAAGCCCCTGAACTGCGGTTCTAGCGGTAACGGTTCACTGGCCCACCTTTCCTGTGTCCTGCTCAAGAACCGGACCGGCATGGACGTCCAGCATGTGCCCTATAAAGGCGGGGCACCCATGATTGCCGACCTCATCGGCGGTCAGGTGGATGTCGCCTTTGACACGCCCGCGGCCGTGCTGCCGAATACGCAGGCGGGACGCTTGCGCGCGCTCGCCACTACCGGCTCTGCGCGAATCGACTCGTTCTCCGAGACACCGACGATGCTGGAATCCGGGGTGAGCGGATTCGAGGTCGTCTGGTGGGCTGGCCTGCTGGCACCCTCCAGCACGCCAGCACCCTTGATCGCCCGCCTGCATGCCGAGATCAGCAAAGCACTTCACTCGCCTCAGGTGGTCGCGCGTTTCGCCAAGCTTGGGATCGTGGCATCCCGCGCCAGTCAGGCTGACTTTGCGGCGCGTATCCGAGCCGACATCGAGACCTACTCGTCCGTAGTTCGCAGCGCCGGCCTTTCAATCGACTGAGCAAGCGCGAGCCAGTCAGCGGCTCGCGGTCACGCTCGTAGCCTGCGGTGGCGGGGCCCCTGCGGGCTCGGGCACGAGCAACTCCCGCCGGAGCAGTCCCCGCAGGGTAAGCACACTCAGCCCGATGATGACCAGCGTCGCGAGCCCCAGAGCGAGCAGCGAAAATGTCCTCAGGATGGGGTGCTCGACTGCCAGTCGAAGGGTCAGCGCCGCGTAAGCCGCCAGCGGAAAGGACAGGGCCCACAGGGGCATGCCAAAGCCGCTCCGAATGATCCGGGGTAGCAGCCTCAGCGACGCCGCCAGAAAGCAGGTGGCGATCCCCAAGGCGCCCAGTGCTACCGACCCCGGCCCCCCCAGATTGAGTACAGCCACCCCGATGACAGCCGCAGGCGCCACCGAAATGAACCAGGTCGCAAGCAAGCGTTCGGGCAAGGCCTGAGAGGCCGTACGGGTCAGAATCAGTGCCAGCACGACCGGCCATGCAAAGGTGCCGATGCCCATGAAGGCAATTCCCAAGGCGGTCTGATCAAACGTGGCCGCACCGAGTGGCACCACCACATTGCCCACGATGGGAATGAACACCACGGGCGTCATCGCAGCCCAGTTGAGGCCCTCGCGCAGCCATCGGTCGATCACCCAGACGGTCACCAGAAACTCGGCCCCCACCGCGCCCAACCAAAGGCCACTGAGCAGCCCGCCGCCCAGCCCGAGGCCCGCCAGCAGCGTACACAGCAGCATGAGCGAGACGGGACAGGCCGCCAGAAAGGCGTGCCGCACCGGATGGCGCAACTCTTCGAGGAGCGCCGCACGGTGGCGGGCCAACCGAAGGACCGACGCCACAAGCACTAATCCGAACGCGATGCACGCCAGGCTGGCGGCGCCATAAGCTGCAAGGCTTGCGGTCTCGCCCAACAGCGGCTGAGCCCGAAGCCAGGCCAGGCCCAGTCCCGACCATCCCATGACCACCGCGAACCACTGCAGGCCGAGAAAACGAATGCCATGTGCCGGAGCGATGGACGAGCGGTTCGCTTGCATGGTGCTTCCTCCAGGAGTGTTCAATGAAAGCCAGCGAGTTGCTGACCACGACCCTCAAACGGACGCTGAAGGCCCAGGGCATGACGTATGCAGCGCTTGCCCAGCGCCTCGGTATTTCGGAGGCCACCGTGAAACGCATGTTTGCGCGCGGCAAGTTTGACCTTCAGCGACTTGACCAGGTCGTCGCCGCGATCGGCTGCGACCTGCACGATCTGCTCAGAATGATTCCGCGCGCTGAGCGATTGCTCGAATCGCTCACCTGGGAGCAAGAGGCCGACATCGTCAAGGATCCCTGCCTGTTTACCGTGGCCGTCTGCGCCCTTCATCTGCTGAGCGCCGATGAAATGCGCGGCATCTACCGGATCAGCCCGGCCGAGTGCGTGCGTTGCCTGATGCGACTCGACCGGATCGGCTTTCTCACGGTGCTGGCCAATGACACCTACCGTCTGCGGATTGCACGGACCTTTCGCTGGTTGCCCGATGGCCCGATTCTTCGATGCTTCAGGGCACAAGCGGAGGAGTTTCTCGATCACGACTTCGCGGGGCCGGGCGAGTGCGTGGGCGTGGTGAACGTGCGCCTGTCCAACGAACACCGGCTCGCGCTGCTGGAGCGCGCCCGCCAACTGGCCAGCGAATACTCGGATGTGCACAACCAGGATGCGTCGCTGCCCTTGGCCCGGCGCCATCCGATGAGTCTGCTCATTGCCGTACGAAGCTGGGAGCCACAATTCATGAGATCGCTGCGGCGCCTGGACGACGCAAGCCTGGCACGTTGGCTCAAATCGAACGCCGCCGGCAACCCACCGACGCACCCATCTGCCCGCCCGGGCAAGCCGCAGCGGGCGACCGCGCAAGCCGGGCGCTGAAACGGCGCTTGCGCACCCTTCAGCGATTGTGGCTCAGTTTGCCCGGCAAGCCGGCATAGTAGGCGGCAAGATTGTCGATGTCCGCACGCGACAACGCCTTGGCCTGAGCGGCCATGATGGCGTTCTTGCGGGCGTCGCTTTGGTAATCGCGCAAGACCCGCACAAGATAGTCCTCATGCTGGCCGGCGAGTTTCGGATAAGAGGGGTCAATCGGTGTGTTGCCGTCCTTGCCGTGGCAAGCCGCGCAAACCTGGTCAGCCTTTTCTTTACCCTTCGAGGCGTCGCCGGCGAGGGCCGACCCCAGAGCGCCAGCCGTCAGCACCACGGCTGCGAGCGTCTGCGCGAGCATTCTGTTCATCTGAATCTCCTGAAACACTTCAATTCCGGCGTCGCTGCGCCACAGGCAGCGGGCCATCGTCGCGATCAGCGTGCGGCGTAGTACGCGGCCAGATCGGCGATATCCTGATCCGACAGGCCGGCTGCGATACCGCGCATGGTGGGGTGACTGCGGTCCCCCTTGCGGTAGGCCTGCAGGGAGGCTTCGATATACGCCCCAGACTGACCCGAAATCATGGGAACTCGGTAGACGCTGGGAAACGACGCCTTGTAGCCCGGGATGGCGTGGCAGCCGATGCACATCGAGATTTTCTTGGCGCCTGCGGCGGCGTCGCCCTTAGGCGCTGCGCCCTGAGCGAACGAGGCAAGCGGAATGACCGCCAGCATGGCGGCTGCGAGTGTTGTTTTGATCATGGTCCCTGTCAGAGCTTGGGGACTCGCTGAGGACGGATACCCGGCTCCCAGCGCCTCCGGTGTTTTAAGTGCCCGAACATTCTAGCCGAGCCGACGCCCCTCGCCAAGCCGCGTCAGCCCTTATACTCGGCGCTTCTTCCTGACCACGGGATTCGCCCCATGCGCTTTGAAGGCACCGACAGTTACGTCGCCACCGACGACCTCAAGCTTGCGGTCAACGCCGCGATCACCCTGCAGCGGCCCTTGCTCATCAAGGGCGAGCCGGGCACCGGCAAAACCATGCTTGCGGAAGAAGTGGCCCGAGGGCTGGGCATGCCCCTGCTCCAATGGCACATCAAATCAACGACCAAGGCCCAGCAGGGGCTCTACGAATACGACGCAGTGTCGCGTCTGCGCGATTCGCAACTCGGCGACGAGCGGGTGAAGGACATCCACAACTACATCGTCAAGGGCGTCCTGTGGCAGGCCTTCGAGGCGGATCAGCCGGTGGTGCTGCTGATCGATGAAATCGATAAAGCCGATATCGAGTTTCCGAACGACCTGCTGCGCGAGATCGACCGGATGGAGTTTCATGTCTATGAAACACGTCAGCTGATTCGCGCCAGGCACCGGCCGGTGGTGGTGATCACCTCCAACAACGAGAAGGAATTGCCCGACGCGTTTCTGCGTCGGTGCTTCTTTCACTACATCAAGTTCCCCGACCGCGACACCATGCAGCGCATCGTGGACGTGCACTACCCGGACATCAAGAAAACCCTACTGGCCCAGGCGCTGGAGTCGTTCTTTCAGATCCGTGACCTGCCGGGGCTCAAGAAAAAGCCCTCTACCTCTGAGCTGCTCGACTGGCTGAAACTTTTGCTGGCCGAAGATATTCCACCCGAGGCGCTGCGCTCACAGGACAACAAGGCGGTCATCCCCCCGCTGCACGGCGCGCTGCTGAAAAACGAACAGGACGTGCATCTATTCGAGCGCCTGATCTTCATGGCGCGCCACAACCGCTGAGCCATCCGTTCAATCGCTCAAGGCCCCGCGCCTGCCGGCCCCGTCGCCGACCTGTGGAGACCGCCCCATGCTGATCGACTTCTTCCTGCACCTCAAGAACGCCAAGCTGCCGGTCTCCATCAAGGAGTACCTCATGCTGGTGGAGGCACTCGAGAAGCAGGTCATCGGGCCCTCGGTGGATGACTTCTACGTCCTGTCGCGCGCCACGCTCGTCAAGGATGAGCGCAACTTCGACAAGTTCGACAAGGCCTTCGGCGCGTATTTCAAGGGCGTGCAGGCCATCCAGGGCATCGATCTCGATCTGCCGCTCGACTGGCTCAAGCGCAAGCTGCAGCGCGAGTTCACGGCAGAGGAAAAAGCGGCGATCGAGGCCTTCGGCGGACTCGACAAGTTGATGGAACGTCTGCGTGAGCTGCTGGAAGAGCAGAAGGGTCGGCACGAGGGCGGCAACAAGTGGATCGGAACCAACGGAACCTCACCCTTCGGCAATGGCGGCTTCAACCCGGAGGGCATTCGCGTGGGCGGCCCCTCCGCGGGCAACCGAACGGCCGTGAAGGTGTGGGAGCAGCGAGCCTATCGCGACTACGATGACGAGGTGGAGCTCGGCACACGCAACATCAAGGTGGCGCTGCGTCGACTGAGAAAATTTGCACGTGAGGGCGCGGCCGAGGAACTCGATCTCGACGACACCATCGCATCCACCGCGCGCAATGCCGGCTACCTCGATATCAAGCTGGTACCCGAGCGGCACAACACCATCAAGGTGCTCATGCTGCTCGATGTCGGCGGCACCATGGACGACCACATCAAGCGCACGGAAGAGCTCTTTTCGGCGGCCAAGACCGAGTTCAAGCATCTCGAGTTCTACTACTTCCACAACTGTGTCTACGACTTCGTCTGGAAGAACAACCGTCGGCGTCATGCCGAGCGCTTCCCAACCTGGGACATTCTGCGGAAGTACAACGCCGATTACCGTCTTATCTTCGTGGGTGATGCGACCATGAGCCCCTACGAAATCTTGCAGCCGGGGGGCTCGGTCGAGTACAACAACGAGGAACCGGGCGCTGTCTGGTTGCGCAGGCTGGTCGAGCGCTTTCCGAAGTTTGCCTGGCTCAACCCCGAGCCCGAGGGCGTCTGGGAATACCGTCAATCCACCGCGGTCATCAAGCAGATCATGCAGAACCGCATGTACGGACTGACGGTTCAGGGGCTCGAGCGCGCCATGCGCGAACTGTCCAAATAGCCCCGGCGCGCCGCATCAGCGCACAATCAGCCGATCTCCTGCGCCCGCGGCGCTCACGCTGCGCAGCGCACCGACCCAGTCGGGCCCCTCCAGGCCAAGGTGCTGCGCCAGCAGACCGCCGCGCTGCTCGAGCGTCGACCAGCTGATCGAAAACGGCGGGCCCTTGAACGCGAGCATCACCACGTTGCCCGCGAGCAACTTAGGAAAGGTGAGCACTTTGTTGCCGAACACCCTGGCCAGGCGACTTGCATTGCGGCCATAGGAGGCATGCTCACCGAAGAGGTTGACCACCAGGATGCCCGGCTCGCTCAAGGCATTTCGGCAGGCCTCGTAGAACGCGAGGGAATCCAGCACCGGCCCCCGGGCGTGCTGATCATACAGATCGCATTGAATGACACCGAAGCGCCCTGACTCAACCTGCTGCACAAACGCGCCCGCGTCCTGGTGCACGATGGACAGCCGTCGATCAGGCACCGGCAAACGGAACCAGCGGTAGGCCGTATCAATCACCCGCCCGCTCGCTTCGACGACTGTGATATGCGCATCGCGCAGCCGCCGGTGGCAAAAGCGGGTCAGCGCCCCGGCGCCCAGCCCGAGCTGGAGAATCTGTTGGCGCGACTGCAGGAACAGCAACCACGACATCATCTGGCGAACGTACTCGATTTCGATGTCATCGGGCCGGACAATTCGCATCGCGCCCTGAACCCACTCGGTACCGAAGTGCAGATACCGCACCCCGTCCATCTCGGACAGGGTGACCTCTGGATCCGATGAAACCATGGGCGCGTGCTGCGCGAAGCATCACTGCGCCGATCAGCGCAGTGACAGCCCCACGAGCATGTCGTTGAGGCGCTTGACGAAGCCAGCCGGATCTTCGAGATGTCCGCCCTCGGCCAATACCGCCTGATCAAACAGGAGCGGCGCCCACTGCGCGCACTTGGCTGGATCGGCCTTGAGCGGGCCGAGCAAGGCATGACTGGGATTGATTTCAAGGATGGGCTTGCGAGCTGGCGCAGTCTGCCCCGCCTGCTTGAGCAAGCGCTCAAGGTGACCGCTGATATCCCCCTCATCGGACACCAGACAGGCCGCTGAATCAGTGAGGCGCACGGAGACGCGAACGTCCTTGACCCGCTCGCCCAGACTCGCCTTGAGCGCCTCGACGACCGCTTTCCACTCCCCAGCCTGCGCTTCGGCCTGCTGCTTGTCGGCCTCATCATCGAGCTCACCGAGATCGAGCCCGCCGCGCGCAATCGACATCAATTCCTTGCCCTCAAACTCGCTCAGAAAGGACAGCATCCATTCGTCAACACGGTCGGTGAGCAGGAGCACCTCCACCCCTTTCTTGCGGAACACCTCGAGGTGGGGGCTGTTGCGCGCCGCCTGAGGGGTGTCGCCCGTGAGGTAGTAAATGCCCTTTTGGCCGGACTTCATGCGCGCCACGTAGTCGGCCAGCGATACGGTCTGATCATTGCTGTCGGATGTGCTGGTGGCAAAACGCAGCAGCTTGGCGATGCGCGCCTGGTTGCCCACATCCTCACCAATGCCCTCCTTCAGCACCTGACCGAATTCGCTCCAGAAGCTTGTGTACTTCTCGGACTGATTGGTGGCCAGGTCCTCGAGCATAGAGAGTACGCGCTTGGTACTGCCCTCGCGAATCGAGCGGACGTCGCGGCTCTCTTGCAGGATTTCGCGCGACACGTTGAGCGGCAAATCGTTGGAGTCGATCACGCCCTTCACGAAGCGCAGGTAGGCCGGCATGAGTTGCTCGGCGTCATCCATGATGAAAACGCGCCGAACATAAAGCTTGATACCGCGGCGCTGCTGACGGTCCCACAGATCGAACGGGGCCTTGGAGGGCAGGTAGAGCAGCTGGGTGTACTCAGTGCGCCCTTCTACGCGATTGTGAGTCCAGGCGAGCGGCTCGCCCCCTCCCGGTGCCAGGTGCTCGAAGAAGCCCTTGTACTGCTCCTCGGTGATATCCGACTTTGACCGCGCCCAGAGCGCACTGGCCTGGTTGACCGTTTCCCATTCATCGCTGAGCGTCTGCGATTTACTTTCTTCGTCCCAGCGCTCCTTGCGCATCAGAATTGGGAGCGACACGTGGTCGGAGTAGCGACGGACGATCGAGCGAAGCTTCCAGCCCGAGAGCAGATCATCAAAGCCCTCGCCTTCATCGCCCTCGGCACCCGCACGAAGGTGCAGGACGACATCAGTACCCCGCGCCTCACGATCAATCGTTTCAACCGTGAAACTGCCCGACCCGTCAGACTCCCAGCACACCCCCTCGGAGGCCGGCGCGCCTGCGCGGCGCGAGCGAACGGTCACGCGGTCGGCCACGATGAAGGCCGAGTAGAAACCGACCCCGAACTGGCCGATCAACTGCGAATCACGGGCCTCATCGCCCGACAGCTTGCCGAAGAATTCGCGGGTCCCCGAGCGGGCAATGGTGCCAAGGTGCTCGATCGCCTCATCTCGGCTGAGCCCCACCCCCGTGTCGGAAATCGTGATGGTTCGCGCAGCTTTGTCAAAGTCGACACGGATATCCAGCTCAGCCCCACCTTCGAGGAGCTCAGGCCGGCCAAGCGCTTCGAATCGCAGCTTGTCGCAGGCATCCGAGGCATTGGAGACGAGTTCTCTGAGAAAGATCTCGCGATTGCTGTACAAGGAGTGAATCATCAGCTGCAGCAGCTGAGTGACTTCAGTCTGAAATCCCAGCGTTTCTTTCTGAGCGCTCATGTGTTCTCCAGAATAAATTCGCTCACACCCCACGGCCGCAGAGTGCCCGGACGCCAGCACGCGCCGGAGCGACCCAGACGCCGCGAGCGGCCTGCGCCGTTCCGTCTTTTTCAGCCCATGGAACCGTCCATTGCAGCCCACCGGAACGTTTGGGCACGCGGCACCAATTTCAAGGGCCTGACAGGCAGCGCCCCATGTCTTGGGGCGGCCTTGAAGACTCAGCCGGAAAAATGCGCCTGAATCAGCGCCGGCGAGACGTCTTCGAATCGGGCCGGCGTCCAGACCGGCTTGCGGTCCTTGTCGATCAGCAGCGCTCGCACCCCCTCCGGGAAGTCGCCGTGCCGTTGAAATTGTCGCGCGAGCACGAGGTCCAGTTCCAGGACCTCGGCCAGCGAGCGCAAGCGGCATCGCCTCAGATATTCGTAGGTGACGTGCGCCGCGGTGGGCGACCCCCCCGCCAGGCTGCGCGCCGGCGCCTCAAACCAGGGGTCCTCCTGGGCCGCCGCCAACAGGGCGTCCCGGACGCCGATCACGTCGGGCTGCATGCCGATGAATCGAAGCGCATCGAAATAATGCTGCAGGTTCGCCAGCGGCAGTCCCGCCTTGTAGCGGTGGTGGAACCCGGCACAGAGCAGGCCCACGCTCGCGCGGTTCGCTGCGGCATCGGCCTGCCAAGGCAGGGCGGAGAGCGCCTCGGTGAAATCGCCCTTCGCCTCTTTGGGGACGAACCAGTCGGCCAGTCCGCCAAACAGTGCATCCGCCTCGTTGATGATCAGGCCCGTCAGGGCCATGACCACCCCCGCCGCGCCCGGCATCCGGTTCAAAAAGAAGCCACCGCCCACGTCGGGAAACAAGCCGATGTGAATCTCCGGCATCGCCATTCGAACCTGCTCGCTCACGATGCGATGACTGGCGCCCGCCACGAGCCCCAAGCCGCCGCCCATGCAAACGCCGTGGATGTAGGCAATGAAGGGCTTGGGGTATTCGTGGATCATCCGGTCGAGCCCATACTCGACCTCGAAAAACGAGTCGCCATACACGTAGCGTGAAGGCCCCCCGGCTCGAACCTGACGGACCACCTCGGCCACGTCGCCCCCGGCCGAAAAACCCTTGTCACCCAGCCCCTCCAGCAGGACCGCCACAACGGATTCATCGGCAGCCCACTGTCGCAAGCGGTCGCGCAACAACTCGCACATCTCGAGCGTGATGGCATTGAGTTGCCGGGGACGGTTGAGGCGCGCAACGCCGATCCGATAGCCGTTGGCGGCGGCACGTTCTTCAAACAGGACGGGAGAATCACTCATGGCTTCATACCTGGTCTGATCGAAAGCGGGGCACCCGCCCGCAATGGGTGGCTGGCCGCGGGCGCCTCATCACCGGGCCGCTGGGGGCGCTGCGCGGGAATGAGCCCGGACGGTGACGCCGGGTAGCGACGGGTCTCGCCATGCCGGTACAGGACGAAAGACGATGCGTCGACACCCTGACGCGAACGCGCCTGCGCCAGTTCACTGATGGGCGCGTCAAGCGGCTCATCGGTGAGTTCGAAGCTTCCCCAATGGATGCCCACCGACTGCCGCGCCTTGACATCGAGGTGGATTCGAACGGCCTCATCAGGATCGACATGCTGATCTTTCATGAACCAGCGCGGCAGGTACGCCCCGACGGGAATGGCCGCCAGATCAAAACCGCCGAAACGCTCACCGATGTCGATGAAATCCCGCGAGTAGCCGGTGTCCCCTGCGAAATAAAAGGAAAAATCATTGGCGCGCAGCACCCAGCCGCCCCACAAGGTGGCATTGCGGTCGAAAAGGCTTCTCGCGCTCCAGTGGCGGGCCGGCACGAAGTGGAGGTCGACGCCAGCAACGCGCAACGACTGCCACCAATCGAAGGCCTGCACCCGCATTGCGCCGCGGGCCTTCAGCCAGCGCTCGACGCCCAGCGGCACCGCAAAGAACGGGGCACCGCCAGCTTGCTTGAGCAGCGCCTCCACAGTGGTTTCGTCCAGGTGATCGTAGTGTGCGTGAGAAATCAGAACGAGGTCGATACGGGGCAGTTCGTCGAGTTTGACCGTGAGCGGAACGCGCCGCTTCGGGCCCATCCACTGCACCGCAAAGGCTCGCTCGGAAAAATGGGGGTCCGTGAGGACGTTGAGCCCAGCGATCTGCAAAAGCAGCGTCGCGTGACCGATCCAGGTCAGGGTGGGCTCGGTCCGGTTGGCGTGCAGAAACGCCAGATCGGGGCGAGTCTGCGGAAAGTCGTAGCCATTCACGTGAGTGGAAGGCGGCTTCGGCAGGCCGTCGAGTGTCCGCTCGACGTACCATTTGAGAAGCTCGCCCAGGCCCTTGCCCCCGGTCGATCCGTCACTGTTCCGGAACCCTTGTGGCGTATGGTGCGCTTTCGAGGGATCGAAGTACGGGTTGACACTGGTGCAAGCCGAGCAGAGCAAAGCCCAGCCGACCAACCAGGGCCACACCCCGCCCAGCGTCCCGGCCTCCCGGACCCGGCCCATGACGCTCACGCCCCAGGTGCTTGGCGGGGAAGACTCAGCCGTGGCTCCTTGACCCTCGGCTCAATCAGGGCGCCCTTGCGTGCCCGGGCGCCCATCCAGCCACCGATCACGGTGGGCGAACAGTGACGCGACAGCGCCTTGGCCCCTCGTCCGACCCCCTCGAGCAAAGCGCCTCCCGGACCGCACACCAGGACTGCCGCCAGGCTCACGCCCTTGTCGAGCCCCATGAGGATGACGCCGCGGCCGCCGTTGCGAAGCACCTTGAGCTCAGCCAGGGGAAAGCTCAGGGCCCGGCCCTCACTCGACACGCACAGCACCGTTGCCATGCCGGGCGTGAACAGCGCGGGCTTGATCATCTGGTCGCCCTCATCGAGCGTGACAAAGGCTTTACCCTGCCGGGTACGACCCACCAGATCGGCAGCCTGACACAGGAAACCGTTGCCCGCTTTGGTGGCCAGCATCACCCCGGCCTCGGTCTGGCAGGCAAACGCATGATCGATTCGCGCGCCCGGCTCGAGCTCGATCAGACTCGTGATGGGCGCCCCATCACCGCGCGCAGAGGGCAGTTGCGACACGGGCATGGAGTACACCCTGCCCGTGCTCGACAGCGCAAAGAGCTGGTCCGTGGTCATGACCTCGAATGCTGCATTCAGCGAATCACCCGCCTTGAATGCGAACTGTGACCAATCGTGCCCATGCCCCTGACGCGCACGCACCCAGCCCCGATCGGAGACGATCACGGTGACCGGCTCCTCGGCAATCTTGAGCTCGGCGGCTGTACGGCGCGCCTCCTCGATGAGGGTTCGACGGTTGTCGCCGTACTGCCTGGCATCGGCCTCGATCTCGCGAATCACCTGCCGCCGCATGGCCGCCGGGCTCGCCAGCAGGCTTTCCAGCGAGGCCTTGTCCTTGCGAAGACCAGTCAGCTCCTGCTCGATGCGGATGCCTTCCAACCGGGCCAACTGGCGCAGCCTGATCTCGAGAACGTCCTCGGCCTGCCGATCGCTCAGCTTGAAGTGCTCGATGAGCGAGGCCTTGGGATCGTCCGACTCGCGAATGATCCGGATGACCCGATCGATGTCGAGCAAGACGCGCAAGCGCCCCTCGAGGATATGGATACGGTCATCGATCCGGGCGAGCCGATGCGCGCTGCGTCGCGTGACCGTGGCAATGCGAAACTGCGCCCACTCGCCCAGGATCTGCAGCAGATTCTTCTGAGCGGGACGGCCATCAAGACCGATCGACACCAGGTTGACCGACGAACTGGTCTCCAGGCTCGTGTGCGCCAGCAGCACCGTCAGCAGTTCCTGTTGCTCGACACGGGAACTGCGCGGCTCAAACACCAGTCGCACAGGGGCGTCCTTGCCCGACTCGTCGCGAACACAGTCAAGCACCGACAACACCGTCTGACGCAACTGCACCTGCTCGGCCGAGAACGCCTTCTTGCCCAGCTTGATCTTGGGGTTGGTGAGGTCTTCGATTTCTTCCAGCACTCGCTGAGACGAAACGCCGTGAGGCAACTCGGTGATCACTAGCTGCCATTGCCCCCGGGCAAGCTCTTCAACAACATAGCGGGCGCGCAGCTTGAGCGAGCCCCGGCCGCTGGCGTAGACATCGCGGATGTCGGCCGTCGAAGAAATTATTTGGCCTCCGCCGGGGTAGTCGGGGCCCGGCAACAACGCCATGACCTCGTCGAGCGTCGACTCGGGCGAGCGAATGATCGCCACCGCTGCCGCCGCCACCTCGCCAAGATTGTGGGGCGGCATCTCCGTCGCGAGGCCCACGGCAATGCCCGACGCGCCATTGAGCAGCACCATTGGGAGGCGCGCGGGCAGCAGACGCGGCTCCTCAGCCGAGCCGTCGTAGTTGGGCATGAAATCGACGGTTCCCTCGTCGATCTCGTCCAGCAGAAGTTTCGAGTAGGGCGTCAGGCGCGCTTCGGTATATCGCATGGCCGCTGCACCGTCGCCGTCGCGCGAGCCAAAGTTTCCCTGCCCTTCAACCAGCGGGTAGCGCAACGAAAAATCCTGAGCCATCCGAACCAGTGCCTCATAGGCCGCCACATCGCCGTGCGGGTGAAAGCGGCCCAGTACGTCGCCCACCACGCGAGCCGATTTGACCGGCTTGGCCCCTGGTGCAAGCCCCATCCGCTGCATCGCAAACAGGATGCGCCGCTGCACTGGCTTTTGTCCGTCAGTGATATCCGGCAGCGCCCTCCCCTTGACCACCGACACTGCGTACTCGAGATAGGCGCGCTCGGCGTAGCGCGCAAGCGAAAGCGACTGCCCGTCGTCCGCCGCCGGTGTGCCCTCAAACATGTCCTGCTGACTCATGACCTGACTGTTCCGTTTCAGATGTCGGCTTCAACTTCATGCCCGTGGGCCTCCAGCCAGGCACGACGGGACTGCGCTTCGCCCTTGCCCATCAACATGGTGAAGCGATCCGTGGTGGCCTGGCGGTCAAAGTCGCCGAAGGCAACCCGTAACAGCCTGCGCGTCTCGGGGTTCATGGTGGTTTCCCAAAGCTGCTCGGCGTTCATCTCACCCAAACCCTTGAAGCGCGAGATCGACCAGGCGCCCTCGCGTACGCCATCCTTTCTGAGCTTCTCCTCGACGTGGCGAAGCTCGCCCTCGTCAAGGCAATAGAGCTTGCGCAAGGGCCTCTTGCCCTGGGCCGGTACGTCCACCCGAAACAGTGGCGGTCTGGCGATCCAGACATGGCCCTGTTCGATCAGCCTGGGAAAGTGCCGGAAGAACAGCGTCAGCAGCAGCACCTGGATGTGCGAGCCGTCCACATCGGCATCCGACAGAATGCAGATGCGGCCGTAGCGCAAGCCGCTGAGATCGGCCTCGGCATCAGGCCCGTGGGGATCGACACCGATGGCGACAGCAATGTCGTGAATCTCGTTATTCGCAAACAGCCTGTCCCGATCGGTCTCCCAGGAATTGAGCACCTTGCCCCGCAGCGGCAAAATCGCCTGGAACTCCTTGTCGCGGCCCATCTTGGCAGAGCCCCCGGCGGAGTCTCCTTCCACCAGAAACACCTCGTTGCGAGCGATATCCGTCGATTCGCAATCGGTCAACTTTCCGGGCAGCACGGCCACACCGGAGCTCTTGCGCTTTTCCACCTTCTGCGAGGCCCGGCTGCGAGCCTGCGCCTGGCGGATGACCAACTCCGCGAGCTTACGGCCATGCTCCACGTGTTCATTGAGCCACAGCTCGAGCTGCGGGCGAGACAGCGAGGCCACCAGGCGAAGGGCATCACGCGAATTGAGACGCTCCTTGATCTGCCCCTGAAACTGAGGATCGAGCACCTTGGCCGACAGAACAAAGCTGGCCCGTGCGAACACGTCTTCGGGCAGCAGTTTCGTCCCCTTGGGCATCATGCCGTGCAACTCGATGAACCCTTTCACCGCACCGAACAGGCCCTCGCGCAAGCCCGCCTCGTGGGTGCCCCCGGCGCTGGTCGGAATGAGGTTGACGTAGGACTCCCGCACCAGTGCCCCGTCCTCATGCCAGATCACCAGCCACTGAGCCCCCTCGCCCTCGGCAAAGGTGTCATGCCCGGCCGACACCGCTTGCTCGCCCTCGAACGGCGGAATGAGCGGCGTGGCGCTACCGGACGACGCGAGCGCCTCTTCGAGGTAGGAGCGTAAGCCCCGCTCGTAGTGCCAGGTATGGGCCTTACCCGAACGCTCATCGGTCAGTGACACCTTGAGGCCCGCCAGCAGCACCGCCTTGGAGCGCAGCAGGTGGAGCAACTCGCCCTGCGGGATGACAGGGCTGTCGAAGTACTTGGGATCAGGCCAGCAGCGCACCCGCGTGCCACTCTTGCGATCGGTGCGTGCCGCCGGTTGCGACCTCAACGGACTGACCACCTCCCCCGCCTCAAAGGCCATGTCGTGAGAGCCGCCCTCGCGCCAGACGCTGACCTCAAGCCGGCGCGACAAGGCGTTGGTCACCGACACCCCGACACCGTGCAGGCCTCCGGAAAAACTGTAGGCACCTGCACCGCCCGCCTTCTCGAATTTCCCCCCTGCATGCAAGCGGGTGAAGACAATCTCAACGACCGGCGCGCCCTCCTCGGGATGCATACCCACGGGGATGCCGCGACCATCATCGTCCACGCTCACGCTCCCGTCCGCATGCAGAACGACCGAGATGTTCCGGCAATGCCCGGCCAGTGCCTCATCGGCCGCGTTATCAATCACCTCCTGAACGATGTGCAGGGGGTTGTCCGTCCGGGTGTACATACCGGGCCGGCTCTTGACCGGCTCGAGACCCTTCAATACGCGAATAGAGGCTTCGCTGTATTCGGCAGGGCCTGAGGAACGCGAGCGCATGCAATCACTCCGGGCACCGTCACAGGGCGCCGATCATCAAAAAATGGCCTGAGGCCGCAAACCGCGCAGGCGCGACTACCGCGCCCTCGTGCCACTCAGGCTTGTTGCCAGCTGCCAGGAACCAGGATGTCGCGGTCGACCTGGTGAACATCGCGATGGCCGCAGAACGCCATCGTGATCTCGAGCTCACGCTGAATGATTTCAAGGGCGCGATAGACTCCCTGCTCGCCCATCGCCCCTAATCCGTAAAGAAAGGCGCGACCGATCATGGTGCCACGCGCCCCCAGCGCCATGGCCTTGAGCACGTCCTGTCCCGAGCGAATACCACTGTCGAGCCAGACCTCGATCTGCGAGCCGACCTCGTCCGCGATGGCGGGCAGGGCCTGGATCGACGACAGCGCACCATCCAACTGCCGGCCGCCATGGTTCGAGACCACCAGCGCATCCGCGCCGCTGTCCCGGGCGAGTCGAGCGTCGATGGGATCCATGACGCCCTTGAGAATGAGTTTGCCGCCCCAGCGCTTCTTGATCCATTCCACATCGCCCCAATTGAGACTGGGGTCGAACTGTTGCGCCGTCCAGGCGCCCAACGACGACATGTCATCCACGCCCTTGACGTGCCCGACAATGTTCCCGAACACGCGACGCTGAGTGCCGAGCATGCCCAGACACCAGCGCGGTTTGCTCGCCATGTTGATGAGATTGGCCAGCGTCAGCTTGGGCGGCGCAGACAAGCCGTTCTTGATGTCCTTGTGCCGCTGACCCATGATCTGAAGGTCAAGCGTCAGCACCAATGCAGAACAGTTCGCCGCCTTGGCCCGATCGATGAGGCGTTCAATGAAGTCGCGGTCGCGCATCACGTACAGCTGAAACCAAAAGGGCGCGCGCGTATGGGCGGCCACGTCCTCGATTGAACAGATACTCATGGTTGAGAGCGTGAAAGGCACACCGAAACGCTCGGCTGCCCGCGCGGCGAGAATTTCGCCGTCTGCATGCTGCATGCCAGTCAGCCCGGTAGGGGCGATGGCAACGGGCATCGCGGCTTGCTGCCCGGCCATGACGGTGCGAGTACTTCGCCCTTCCATGTTGACCGCAACACGCTGACGAAACTTGATGGGCGCGAAATCATCGACGTTGGCGCGGTAGGTGCTCTCGGTCCAAGACCCCGAGTTGCAATAGTCGACGAACATCCGAGGCACCCGCTTCAAGTAGAGCTGGTGCAGGTCTTCAATACAGGTGATGGCTTGCGGCATGGCGGTCGGCGGCTGTTTTGCAGGCCCGTATGCTAGCGCAGACCGCGGCTTTACGGCCGCCGCAAGGCTTTACCGCCGAGCGAATCGAACCAGCCGATGCCTCGCTGCTATTTGGCCGGCGCTTCAGACTTGATGGCCTCCTGCGCACCGTGCTCGCCGCTGAGGTCAATTTCACCGCCCTTCATCAGCACGAACAAGGTGACCGCTGCGAGCACAACAAACCCGATGATGAGTTTAAGCATGGCGAATTCCCGAACACTGTGTTCTGAAGCAACCCCCGCAAGCCGCCGGGGGAAGCCCCAGCGACCTGCGCATCTGATGGGTCAGTGTCAACGATCAATCGTTGGCGAAGATGTCGCGATCCTTGGTCTCGCGAACGAACAACATCCCGATAACGAAGGTAATCGCCGCGATGATGATCGGATACCACAGCCCCGAATAGATATCGCCCTGTGCAGCCACGATTGCGAAAGAAGTCGCCGGCAGGAAGCCACCGAACCAGCCATTGCCGATGTGATACGGCAGCGACATTGAGGTGTAGCGGATCTTGGTGGGGAACAGTTCGACCAGCATGGCAGCAATCGGACCGTAGACCATGGTGACGTAGATCACCATGATGGTGAGCAGCAAAATGATCATGGGCTTGTTCATCTGCGCCGGGTCTGCCTTGGCCGGATAGTTGGCATCGCGAATGGCATCCGCCATTTCCTTGCCGAACCGAGCCGCCTCTTCCTTGGCATTAGCGGCTGCCGCGTCGTAGGACATCACCACCTTACTGCCCACCGAGATCTGAGCGGTGGAGCCCGCCGCACCGGCAACATTGACATAAGGCAACCCGCGCGTGGCGAGGAAGGCCTTGGCCACATCGCAACCGGTCGTGAATTTGGCCGTGCCCGTGGGGTTGAACTGAAAGGAGCAGTTGGCCGGGTCGGCGGTCACCTTGATCGGCGAACTCTTCTGGGCAGTTTCCAGTGCGGGGTTCGCGTAGTGGGTAAGAGCCTTGAAGAGCGGGAAATAGGTGAGCGCCGCAATCAGCAGTCCCGCCATGATGATCGGTTTGCGGCCGATCTTGTCGGAGAGCCAGCCGAACAGCACGAAGAAGGGCGTACCCAGGATAAGCGACACCGCAACAAGGATGTTGGCGGTGGGGCCATCAACCTTGGCCATGCGCTCAAGAAAGAACAGCGTATAGAACTGGCCGCTGTACCAGACCACCGCCTGCCCGGCTGTGAGGCCCACCAACGCCAGGATGACGACCTTGAGGTTCTTCCACTCGCCGAAGGACTCGGTGAGGGGTGCCTTGGAGTGCTTGCCCTCAGCCTTCATCTTGGCAAACGCCGGTGACTCATGAAGTTGCATCCGGATCCAGACCGAGATGCCCAAAAGCACGATGGACACCAGGTACGGGACACGCCAACCCCATTCCTCGAACGCCTTCTCGCCCAGCGAAGTACGCGTACCGAGAATGACAATGAGCGATAGCATGAGGCCCACGGTGGCCGTGGTCTGAATCCAGGAAGTGTAGAACCCGCGACGGCCCGCCGGGGCATGCTCAGCCACATACGTGGCCGCGCCACCGTATTCGCCGCCCAGCGCCAGGCCCTGCAGCAGTCGCAAAGCGATCAGCAAAATGGGCGCCCAAATGCCGATGGAGGCGTAGGTGGGCAAAATCCCGGTGATGAAGGTCGCCACGCCCATGATGAGGATGGTGACCAGAAAGGTGTACTTGCGTCCGACGAGATCGCCGAGCCGTCCGAAGACAATGGCGCCGAACGGGCGCACCGCAAAACCCGCCGCAAAGGCAAGCAGCACGAAGATGATCCGGGTGGATTCATCCAACCCAGAGAAAAAGTTCTTCGCGATGATGGCTGCCATCGCACCGAACAGATAGAAGTCGTACCACTCGAAAACCGTGCCGAGCGAAGAAGCGAATACGACCTTCTTCTCTTCGGGCGTCATGGGTGCTGAAGCGCCGGTATGGGTCGCCATGTCCGTGTCCCCTTGTTGGATGAATTGTGAACGGCCACGCCCCTCAGGAGCGCTTGGTTCGCATGGTCCGCCGCAAGGCTTACGGGGAACTGACTCAAGCCGGAGGGGCACGGCGCCCGGCAACCCGCGCCACCGCGACCACCCGGTCAGACCCGGCTGAACACCAGGGCGACATTGGTGCCGCCAAACGCGAATGACGTCGAAATCGCGTGCCGAAGCGACGGGACGCTCCGGCCCTCGCTCAGAACATGGTCAAGCCCCGCACAGGCCGGGTCAATGGCGCTGACACCGGCAGTCGGCGGCACCTCCGAGCGCGCGAGCGCCAGCACCGTGATGAGCGCCTCCAGAGAACCGGCCCCGCCAAGCAGGTGCCCGTGAGAGGCCTTGGTGGCCCCCACTTGCAGCACGCTTGAACGCTCGCCCCAGACAGCACGCAGCGACTCGCATTCGACCGGATCACCCGCTGGCGTTCCGGTTCCATGAGGGTTGCAATAGCTGATGTCGTCGGGCGACAGCCCAGCGCTTGAGATCGCGGCGCGAATTGCCGCGACCTGGCCCCGAACCTGGGGCTTGGTCAGGTGGACCGCATCGCAGCGAATCGCTGAAGAAGCCAGACGCGCGTAGCTCGCTCGACCCCGGGCATTCGCATCGGGCTCGCGCTCCAGCACAAGAAAACTTGCCCCCTCGCCCATCACCAGTCCACTGCGGTCGGAGGAATAGGGGCGGCAGCTGCGCGTCGGATCAGCTGCAATCGGCGCGAGCGCACCCAGCGCCTGCCAGGCGATGACCGTACCCTTCACGAGAAGGCCCTCGGCGCCTCCGACCAGCGCGACATCGATTTCGCCGCGTCGCAGCGCGTGTGCAGCCTCGGCCAGCGCGACCGCACTGGACGCGCAGGCCACCGCGTGGGTCATGACCGGGCCCTGCGTATCGGTATGAATAGCGACCACCGCGGCCGGCGCGTTGACCATGCTCGCCGGTACCGTCAGCGGAGGGATGCGACGACCCTCGTACAGGGCCGAGTAGGCGAGGTCCATGCTCGATGCCCCCGCCATGCCTGTGCCCACATACAAGCCGGCACGATGCGGATCGGACCAACGCTCGAAACCCGCGTCCTTCATCGCCATTCGGGCCGCACCCAGTGCCATCTGACTCACCCGGTCAGTTCCAACCATCTGCAGCTTGGTCAGCCACTGCCCCGGATCGAAGGAAACCGTTGCCGCAGGAATGTCGGTGGTGCCGGGGATCGCCAGTCGATGAACGGCAGAACGACCGTCCATCAGGGACTGCCAGAACGCATCGATCTCATTGCCCAAAGGCGAGATGAGGCCTAAGCCGGTGACGCTGATGGGCGAACTCACTTCGTGCATGGGCATCGACTCCCGGTCGGTCCTGAGAGCGCGCGATCGAGCCTCAGCCCTTCACCTCGACGCCCCGCTCCGCCACCAGGCGGTCAACCAGCGCGGCAAGCTGCGCCAGGGTCCGAATATCACTGGTTGGCAATTCCGGGATGTCCAGGCGGAACTTGTCCTCAATCGCAAAAATCAGTTCGGCCAGCGTCAACGAGTCAAGGTTGTAACTGTCAAACGGAGCCTGCTCATCAATACTTTGAGGATCGATGTCAAACTGCTCGTGTATCAGCGATTTCAGCGTGTCGATGGTCGACATTCGCGGCTCCTGGGGTGGCGCCTCGAGCCTAGGCTCGGGAAAGCAAACAAGCCTGGCGGTCGTCCGAAACGGGGGCCCCGGCAAGAACAAAGTCCGCCACTCGCCGGGCGACTGTGTCGCGTTCCCTGTCCAGCGTGATCATGTGATAGCTGTCCTCAAGGCAAGTCAGCGCAGGTCGAACCGCAACAATCCGGCTCGCAAAGTCTTGGACGCTCGACCAACGGCAGATTTCATCATCGAGGGCATGAACGATACACGTTGGGCGGCGTAATTGATGCAGTTGCCCCTTCACGAAACGGGACAGACGCTCGGCCTCGCGAACCAGAGTGAGGTTGACCGAGGCTGGCCCGGCGGCACTAAGTGCCGCATCGTTGACCTGGCGGATCAGCCAAGCCCGCATGCGCTCGCACTTCACGCCGAAGGGAAAGCGCTCTTTCATTTCAAACAAGGCTGTCAGACCCAGCGCATAGGCAAGGTAGCGTAAACGATACCAGGGCGGCAGGCCCCAACCGTCGTAGGAAACAAGGGGCGACAGCATGATCAGCCCCCGTACGAGATCGGGACGGCTAATCGCGACGCCGGCCGCGATCAGCGCCCCAGAACACAAGCCGCCGATCCAGATCGGTTCATGCCGAGCCTGGCTAATCGCTTCGACCTGCGCGGTCGCCTCACGAAGCCAGTGACGCCAGGAAGGCCGCCCCTCGCCGAGTCGGCCATATGAGTAGGCGTCAAGTTCGAGCGTTTCAAGGCTGACTTCGGCGCGTCGCATCGGGTGCCGCAGCAACCCGAACTCGCTGGGACTGCTGGCGAGGCCATGCAGCATCCAGACAGGAGGGTTCATCGACGTGGCGGAGAGAGGGGGATTCGAACCCCCGAAGGGCTGTTAACCCTTACACGCTTTCCAGGCGTGCGACTTAAACCACTCATCCATCTCTCCGTAACCCGCGACTATAGCAGACCCCTCAGTTGAAAAAAGGGGCCACACCGAGACGGCGCAGCCCCTTCAACGACCGGACCAGCGCACGGGGGATCAGTCGCCCCCGCGCAAATCAGGCAATCCGAAGGTTCGGATATCGAACCTCTTCAACTAGATCCTGGGTCGCCTTGTCGGGCGCACGCGTGATCAACGAAACAAGGATGATCACGGCAAAGCCCAGCGGCACGCCAAACAGGCCCGCCGAGATGGGCTGAATATCCCACCAGAGGTTGGTCACTGGGGTAGATCGAGGCGTGCCGAAGAAAATCTCCCGCAGCCAGACCTGAGTCGTGATCATGTAGTAAAACGTGACGCCGAAACCAGCCACCATCCCAAGCGAGGCCGCAATGCCGGTGGTCCGCTTCCAGAAAATACCCATGACCAGCGCTGGAAAGAAACCGGCTGCAGCAAACGAGAAGGCGGCGGACACGAGGAAAAGAATATCCGCAGGCTTCTGCGCTGCCACCACCGCAGCCAGGATGGCAACCACGAGTAGCAGGACCTTGGAGATCATCACCCGGCGTGCCGTCGGCGCGTTCGGGTCGATCATCTTGTAGTAAAGATCATGCGACAGGGCGTTGGCGATGGTCAGCAGCAAACCGTCAGCCGTGGAAAGGGCCGCCGCCAATCCGCCCGCTGCGACCAGCCCGGAGATGACATAGGGCAGCCCCGCGATCTCTGGCGTGGCCAGCACGACGATATCGCCACCGATCGATAACTCGGCGCGCTGCACAATACCGTCACCATTGATGTCGATGAGCGACAGCAAGGACGGATCGACCTTTTGCCACGCCTGGACCCACGCCGGTAATTGAGCAAACGAGGTTCCGACCAGGTCGTTGTAGACCACGAACTTCACCAGCACCGCCAAAGCCGGCGCTGTGAAGTAAAGCAGAAAGATGAAGAAGAGCGACCATGTGACCGAACTTCGGGCTTCCTTCACCGACGGCGTCGTGTAGTAGCGCATGAGGATGTGGGGCAATGCTGCGGTGCCCACCATCAGGCAAAACACGAGCGCAAGAAAGTTCTTGCGGGACGTGTCCCGGGCCTGCTCGGTGGCGCCGGGGAATGCTTCGCCATGGCGCTGCAACTGCGCGCCGCGCGCAGCAAGCCCCGCTTCGCGCGTCCACGCGACCTTGGCCGCGGCGACATCTGCGGGATACTTGGCAAGCGCCTCCTCGGCCCGCTTGAGCGCCTCGGCGTTGCCGCCCGCCCTTGCGTCGTCGAGCGCCTTTTGCATGGACGCCTTGCCCGCGGCATAGGCCTTTTCGGGATCCTTGAGGTTGGCCCGGGCGGCCTCAGCGCGTTTGGTGGCCAGGGACCGGACCTCATTCTCCTTGGGGTCGGCGATGAGCTTTTCCTCGAGCTGGGTCACCTTTTGAAGCTGCTGGCCGTAGACAATCTGCGGGATGGGGAAGCCCGTTTGTTTCACCGAGAGCCAGACCACCGGGATCAGATAGGCGATGATCAGGATGATGTACTGGGCAACCTGGGTCCAGGTGACCGCCTTCATGCCACCCAGGAATGAGCACACCAGAATACCGGCAAGCCCCAGAAAAATGCCGATCTCGAATTGAACGCCGGTCAGACGGGTGGTGATCAAACCCACCCCGTAGATCTGCGCCACCACATAGGTGAACGAGCAAATGATGGCAATGACAATCCCGATGAACCGAGGCAGGTGGCCACCATAGCGCGCCCCAAGAAAGTCAGGAATTGTGAACTGACCGAACTTCCGAAGGTAGGGGGCGAGAAGCAAGGCCACCAAGACATAGCCGCCCGTCCAACCCATGATGAAGGCCAGTCCGCCGTAGCCGGTCAGGTAAAGCGTGCCGGCCATACCGATGAAGGAGGCTGCGGACATCCAGTCGGCACCCGTGGCCATGCCGTTGAAGACCGCAGGAACGCGTCGTCCTGCGACGTAATATTCGGCCGCGTCATTGGTGCGGCTCATGACCCCAATGCCCGCGTAAAGAAGCACGGTGGCCGCCAGGAACACATAGCCGATGTTCGTGCGCGACAGCCCCATCTGCTCCAGGAACGCAAGGACCACCACGAACGCCACGAAGCCGCCCGTGTAAAACAAATACACCTTCTTGAGCTGCGAAGTGAACGCCTTTTGAGATTGTGCGTTGCTGCTCATTGCTCGTCTCCTTCGTCCACCCCGTACTCGAGGTCAAGTTGATTCATGTAGCGCGCATAAAAAAAGATGATCCCGACATACACGATCAGAGAACCCTGAGCGGCCATGTAAAAGGAGAAGGGCCAACCGAAGAAGTTGAAGTTCAGTTCGCGGGCGTAGAACCCTACGACAAAGGTGACGACAAACCAGATCGCGAGCAGGATCGCTGTGATCCTGAGATTCCGTGACCAGTACTCCTGGCGCCTCAGTTCTTGCTCCATGTGTCCTCCATCGGTGTCCGGCGGTATGCCGATTTGCCATCGAAGCGACCCTGATCTTCGAAGCGTCAGGGCTCTCTTGATTCGACGCTGATCCCCGTTTCACGTTCAAACTGGCGAGCGACCTGGGGTTCGAACGCAGCCAGCTGGCGAAGCGTTCTTAAAGCAAGCTCCGCCTTATCCAATCGATGGTAAACGTGGGCGAGATGATAATAGCCGTAAGGTGACAAGGGTTGTAGGGTGATGTTTCGCTTTAGCGGCGCAACCGCCTCCTCCAGGCGTCCCAGCTTGATCAGCGAGAGCGCTCGGCCATAGTGCGCCTGATCGAGGGTATCGCGCACGGCCAGCGCTCGATCAAATGACTCGAGCGCCTCCTCGTGAAGGCCTTGCTCCTGCAGGAGAAAGGCCAAATTGAAGTGAGTGGCGGCCTGCGAGGGATCGATGCCCAGCGACTGCCTGAGCAAGGCAATCGCCCGATCCGGCGCACCGGCCTGCGCATGGTGATGCGCAAGCGAGGCCAGCACAGCCGCGTCGCCGGGCAAGGCTGCGGCAATGCGCGTCCAGTACTCGAGCGCCATGCCTTCCCGTTTGAACAGGTTGGACCAGATGGCCATCTGGCGCCAGTACCAGACCCGCAAGGCCCTCATACGGCACCCGCTTCAAACAAGAGCAGCACCTGCCAGAACTTAAGCCCCAGCCAGAGCCAGAAAAGCACGATAAAGGCCAGGGCGGGGATATGGGTATCCAGCACGAAGCGAGGCGCGATCGCCCGCGTCGCCCGGACCAGAGGTAAGGTGAGCAGGCGGAACATCGCGTAGATCGGATTGGACTCGTGCCGGCCAAAACTCAACAAAAACACCAGACCCCGGCCCAGCAGCAAAAGCCCGGCGAACTCGACCAAACCTTTGGCGAGCGTAGCAAACCAGAGCACAGCGCGCTCCTCCTCGTAACGCAGCCCGTTTCTATGGCGGGCACACCGACTCCGTAAGCCTTGCGCGCAAAGCGCGAAGGCCTCCGACGGCGATCAGTTGGTCTGCTTGAGCTGATCAAGGATCGCCGGGTTTTCCAGCGTGGACGTATCCTGTTTGATCTCTTCGCCCTTTGCGATCGCGCGCAGCAGCCGACGCATGATTTTGCCAGAACGGGTCTTGGGCAGGTTGTCACCGAAGCGAACATCCTTGGGCTTGGCGATGGGCCCGATCTCGGTCCCCACCCAGGCGCGCAACTGATCGGCGATTTTTTTCGCCTCGTCGCCCGAGGGCCTCGCCTGCTTGAGCACGACGAAGGCTACGATCGCCTCGCCCGTGAGGTCGTCCGGGCGGCCCACCACGGCAGACTCGGCCACCAGCGGATTCGACACCAGGGCAGACTCGATTTCCATGGTCCCCATGCGGTGACCTGACACGTTGAGCACGTCGTCAATACGCCCGGTGATGGTGAAGTAGCCCGTGTCGCGGTTTCGAACCGCGCCATCACCCGCCAGGTAAAAGCCTTTGAGTTCCTCAGGGAAATAGCTTTTTCGGAAGCGGTCAGGGTCGCCCCAGATGGTTCGAATCATCGAGGGCCAAGGCTTCTTCACGACCAGCAGGCCGCCGCTGCCGTTGGGAATGTCCTGGCCGGTTTCGTCAACGATAGCCGCCGCAATTCCGGGCAGGGGCAAGGTGCAGGACCCCGGGACCAGCGGCGTGGCGCCCGGCAGGGGCGTGATCATGTGCCCGCCGGTTTCCGTTTGCCAGAAGGTGTCGACGATGGGGCAGCGCCCCCCTCCGACGTTTCGGTGGTACCACATCCAGGCCTCGGGGTTGATCGGCTCACCGACTGACCCCAGCAACCTGAGCGAACTCAGGTCAAAGCGGGACGGATGAGACGGCGCGTCCGCCTCACAGGCCTTGATCAGCGACCGGATGGCGGTGGGCGCCGTGTAGAAAATGGTGGCCTTGTGTCGGGCGATGATGTCCCAGAAGCGGCCGGCATTCGGAAACGTCGGCACCCCTTCGAAGATGATCTCCGTGGCTCCACATGCGAGTGGTCCATAAGTGATGTAGGTGTGGCCTGTGACCCAGCCGATGTCGGCCGTGCACCAGAAGACATCGTCAGGCTTGATGTCGAAAGTCCATTTCATGGTGAGCAGGGCGTGCAGGATGTAGCCCGCCGACGAATGCTGGACGCCCTTGGGCTTACCCGTTGAACCGGAGGTGTACAGAATGAACAGTGGGTGTTCGGCTCCGACCCACTCCGGCTCACAGGTATCGGCCTGGCCATCCACCACCGAAGACCAGGTGATGTCGCGACCGGGCTCCATGGCGACCTGCACGCCGGTGCGCTGGTAAACCACAACCTTGCGAACCGAGTCGCAGCCGCCCAGCTTGAAGGCCTCATCGACCGCCGGCTTCAAAGGGATCCGCTTGCCGCCCCTCAGTTGCTCATCGGCACAGATGACCCACGCAGCGCCTGCGTCCTGGATACGCTCCTGGAGACTCTTGGCCGAGAAGCCGCCGAAAACGACCGAGTGGATGAGGCCCAGGCGGGCGCAGGCCTGCATGGCTACGACACCTTCAACGGACATGGGCATGTAGATGATGACGCGGTCGCCCTTGACGGCGCCCAGAGACCTGAGTCCGTTGGCGAACCGACACACCTTCTCGTACAACTCTCGGTAAGTGACTCTCGCCACGCTGCCATCGTCGGCCTCGAAGATGAGCGCCGTCTTGTGCTCATTGGCCGTGCCGAGATGGCGGTCGAGGCAGTTGTAGGAGACATTCAGTTCGCCATCCTCGAACCACTTGAAAAACGGCGCCTCGGAATCGTTGAGCGCTCGCGAGAAGGGCTTTCGCCAGAGCAGGTGCTCCCGGGCCAACCGCGACCAGAACCCGGCATGGTCGGCCTCGGCCTCAGCGCACAAGGCCCGGTACTGGTCCATGCTTGCGATGGCGGCATGTCGCGCGAACTCGGCGGGCGGGGGAAAAACGCGGTGCTCTTGCAGCACCGATTCGATGTGTGCAGACATGGTCGAATCTCCTGCGGGCCTGGACGCCCGTCGACGGTTTCTGATTTCGGCAATTACCGTAGCTTGCCTCACTTACTTCCAACTTACGTTGGGGGGTGCCAGATGCTCCACAGGGCCAGCCGCGGGGCCACCAAGCGCAAAGGCGAGCGCGGGAATTCCGTTAAGATTCGCCCGCATCGTCCTTTGGAGTCAAGCCTTGAGCGCACCCGTCAAGCCCCCGAATCCTGTCGCCAGGATCATTTTTGCGAGCCGATGGCTGCAGCTGCCGCTGTATCTCGGTCTGATCGTCACGCAGATCGTCTACGTCGTCCTGTTCGTGGAGGAACTCGCACACCTGGTGGAGCTGCTTTGGCAACCGGGGGCGGTGGACGACGCTGTCGCCCGCCTGGGCCTCACCGAGCGGAGCAAGGAAACGGTGATCATGATCATCGTGCTCTCGTTGATCGATGTGGTCATGATCTCCAACCTGCTGATCATGGTCATCGTGGGCGGCTATGAAACCTTCGTCTCGCGCTTGCGACTGAACGATCACCCCGATCAGCCCGAGTGGCTGTCGCATGTCAACGCGAACGTGCTCAAGGTCAAGCTGGCCACCGCGATCATCGGTATTTCATCCATCCACCTACTGAAGAGCTTCATTTCAGCCGGCACCCTGCCCGACAAGACCTTGCTGTGGCAGACAGTCATCCACGCGATGTTTCTGCTCTCGGCCGTGTCGATCGCACTGATTGACCGGCTGATGACCGGATCGCATGCAGGCAAATCCAAGGCCGACCACCCTGCCCACTGACGAACCCGCTGATCGACTGGTGCAGGTCCATCTGCTGCCAAGCCCCCTGCCTCGCCCTCAAGGACATCGACATGACCACCATCAAGCAGGAAGACCTTGTTGAATCCGTGGCTGCCGCGCTGCAGTTCATCAGTTACTACCACCCCGCTGACTACATTCGCCACCTGGCGCGCGCTCGCGAGATCGAGCAGAGCCCGGCCGCACGCGACGCCATTGATCAGATCCTCACCAATTCGCGCCTGTGCGCAGAGGGTCACCGGCCCCTTTGCCAGGACACCGGGATCGTGAACGTCTTCCTCAAGATCGGCATGAATGTGCGCTGGGAAGGCTTCGAGGGCTCGGTGCTGGACGCCATCAACCAAGGGGTACGCCGCGGCTACATGCACCCGGACAACCTGCTGCGGGCCTCGATCGTTGCCGACCCGCATTTCGAGCGCAAGAACACGGGCGACAACACGCCGGCCGTCGTGCACACCGAACTTGTTCCGGGCGATACCGTCGAGGTCACCGTCGCGGCCAAGGGCGGCGGCTCGGAGAACAAGTCGAAGTTCGTGATGCTCAATCCGTCGGACAGCCTGGTCGACTGGGTGCTCAAGACCGTGCCGACCATGGGCGCGGGCTGGTGCCCCCCCGGCATGCTCGGAATCGGCATCGGCGGTACCGCCGAGAAAGCGATGCTGATGGCCAAGGAGTCGCTCATGGAGCCGCTCGACATGTACGAGCTCTTGCAGAGGGGCCCCCAAAACAAGCTCGAAGAACTGCGCATCGAGCTCTACGAGAAGGTGAATGCTTTGGGGATCGGCGCGCAGGGGCTGGGCGGACTCACCACGGTGCTCGACATCAAGATCAACACCTATCCCACGCATGCGGCCTCCAAGCCGGTAGCCATGATTCCGAACTGCGCGGCCACGCGTCATGCCCACTTCGTGCTGGACGGCTCGGGTCCGGCCTACTGCGAGCCGCCCGACCTCAACGACTGGCCCAAGATCGACTGGGCACCCGACGCGCTGTCGCGCCGCGTCAACCTGGATACGCTCACGCCCGAGGAGGTGGCGGCGTGGCAACCGGGCGAGCGGCTGCTGCTGTCAGGCAAGATGCTCACCGGTCGGGATGCCGCGCACAAGCGCATCCAGGACATGCTGGCGCGTGGCGAAGCCCTGCCGGTCGATTTCCGCAATCGGGTGATTTATTACGTCGGCCCGGTCGATCCCGTTCGCGATGAGGTGGTGGGCCCGGCCGGCCCCACCACCGCCACGCGAATGGACAAGTTTACCGAGACCATGCTCGCCGGCACCGGTCTCATCGCCATGATCGGCAAAGCCGAGCGGGGCCCCGTGGCCATCGAGGCGATCCGCAAACACCGCGCCGCCTACCTCATGGCCGTGGGCGGCGCAGCCTATCTGGTCTCGAAGGCCATTCGGTCGTCTCGCGTCGTCGGATTCGCCGATCTGGGCATGGAAGCCATCTACGAATTTGATGTCAAGGATATGCCGGTCACGGTAGCCGTCGATTCAACCGGAACCTCGGTGCACGAAACCGGCCCGAAGGTGTGGCAGGCGAAGATCGGCAAGATTCCGGTCGCCACGGCCTGAGCGGCCATGGCCATGCACGAACTCGTCCGCCTCGACGCCTGCCGCCTGTCGACACTGATCGCCCGGCGCGAGGTCTCGTGTCGCGAGCTCATGAGTGCCTTCCTCGATCGCATCGAGGCGGTCAACCCGGCGGTCAATGCCATCGTGGCGCTGCAGCCCCGCGACGCGCTACTGGCGCAATCCGATGCACACGATGCCATGCTGGCCCGAGGCGAGCGCATGGGCTGGCTGCATGGATTCCCCATCGCGGTCAAGGACCTGGCTCAGACCGCCGGTGTGGTCACGACAATGGGTTCCCCCATTTTCCGCGGTAACGTGCCTGCGGCCGACGGGCTCGGGGTGGCGCGGATGCGGCGTGCGGGCGGCATCCTCATCGGTAAGACCAACACCCCAGAATTCGGACTGGGCTCGCATACCTACAACACGGTCTACGGGCTTACACGAAACCCCTACGATCTCAGCCGATGCGCCGGCGGTTCGAGCGGCGGCGCAGCGGTGGCCCTGGCCCTGCGAATGCTCCCGGTTGCTGACGGCAGCGACATGGGCGGGTCCCTGCGAAATCCGGCAGCCTTCAACAATGTGTTTGGCTTTCGGCCGTCCTTCGGGCGGGTACCAAAGCTGCCTGAATTCGATCTGTTCATGCAGCAACTCGGCGTCGAAGGACCGATGGGTCGTTCGGTGTCCGACCTTGCCCAGTTGCTGGCGATCCAGGCCGGACATGATCCGCGGAGCCCGCTGTCGCTCGATGAGGACCCATCGGTGTTTGCCGGTTCGCTCGACTCTGACCCTCGTGGGCTTCGCATCGGCTGGCTGGGCGACCTGTCGGGGCATCTGGCCATCGAGCCCGGCATCCTCGAACTCTGCCGCGAGGCGTTGGGCATTTTTTCGGCCATGGGCTGCGAGGTCGAAGAGGCCCCCATCGGCTTCGATTGCGAGCGGCTCTGGAATGCCTGGCTGGTACTGCGCAGCTGTGTCGCGGGGGGCGCGCTGTCCGCGCATTACGCCGACCCGGTCAGGCGCGCCCTGCTCAAGCCCGAGGCCGTCTGGGAGGTCGAGAACGGTCAGCGTCAGAGCGCGCACGCTGTCTATCGCGCCTCGGTTGCGCGCAGTGACTGGTTTCGCGCAGCGCTTGGCCTGTTCGAGAGATTCGACTTTCTGGCCCTCCCGAGCGCGCAGGTCTTCCCCTTTGAAGCGACGCGGCACTGGCCCGGTGAGATCGCGGGTCGCGCGATGGACACCTATCACCGCTGGATGGAGGTGGTCGTGCCCGCCACGATGGCGGGCTGTCCCGTCATCAACGTTCCCGCCGGCTTCGGCGGCCCGCTGGGCTTGCCGATGGGCATGCAACTCATCGGCCGCCCCCGCGGTGACCTGGCAACGCTGAAACTCGGGCATGCCTACGACCGAGCAAGCGACTGGGTCCGACGCGCGCCGCCCCCCGAACCCGTCAGTCCCGATTGACCCCACCTTGGCCAGAATTGCCATCGGGGGAATGCAGCACGAGACGAATACCTTCGCGCCCTCGCCTGCTGATTACGCCGCCTTCGAGCAGGGCGGCGGGTGGCCGGGGCTGTGCCGCGGCGACGGTCTGCTCGAAGCCGTTGCCGGCGCAAACATCCCCGTTCAGGGCGCCATTGAGGCGTTGCGCGCGGCGAACCACCGGGTGGTGCCTCTGGTATGGGCGGCGGCCAACCCGAGTGCGCATGTCACCGATGACGCTTTCGAGCGCATCGTAGGCGGGTTGCTCGAAACCCTGAAGGCGAGCGGACCGGTTGACGGCGTCTATCTCGACCTTCACGGCGCGATGGTCACCCAAAGTTTTGACGACGGCGAGGGCGAACTGCTGCGAAGGATTCGCGACCTCGTCGGACCGCGCGTGCCGGTGGTGGCGAGCCTCGATCTGCACGCCAACGTCACCCGCGCCATGGTCGATCGCTCCGATGCGCTGAGCGTCTATCGCACCTACCCCCATGTCGACATGGCAGAGACGGGTGCGCGTGCCGTGTTTCTGCTGCAGCAGATGCTCGCCCGAGGCCAACGACTGGCCAAAGCGTTTCATCAGTTCGATTTCCTCACAGGGCTCCCCTCGCAGTCGACCTACATCGAACCGACCCAAAGCCTCTATGCGCAACTGGGCGCGCTGGAGCAATCCACCACTTGCGCGATGTCCTTTGCTCCCGGCTTCCCAATGGCCGACTTCCCCGACTGCGGCATGTCCGCGCTGGCCTACGCCGCAGACTCTGAGCGCGCCGCGACAGCGGTCGAGCAGTTTGCCCGCGCTGTTCGTGACTCGGAGCCCGCCTTTGCCATGGCACTCCTGTCGCCCGATGAGGCCGTGGCACGCGCCATGGCCAGAGGCGAACCCGGCGCACCCGTCGTGCTGGCCGACACGCAGGACAACCCTGGCGCTGGCGGCAACGGCGACACCACCGGGCTCCTGCAGGCCTTGCTGCGGCATCGCGCGCGTCAGGCCGTGCTGGGGCTGATGATCGACCCCGAATCGGCCGCTCGCGCCCATGCAGCCGGCGTGGGCACCACGCTCGAGTTTTCGCTGGGCGCGCAGTCGGGCCGCACCGATGTCGAACCCGTCATGGGTCGGTTCACGGTCGAGCGATTGGGCGACGGCCGCTTCACCTGCACGGGCCCCATGTTCAAGGGTTTCCGGATGGCTCTGGGCCCAATGTGCCTGCTACGTGCGGAATCTTCCCCCGGGGTGCAGGTGATTCTCGCCAGCCGCAAGTGTCAGGCCGCCGATCAGCAGATGTTCCGTCATTTGGGGGTCGACCCGTCGAAGCAATCAATCCTCGCCCTGAAGAGCTCGGTTCATTTCAGGGCTGATTTTCAGGCCATGGCGCGAGAGGTACTGATCGTCCGAAGTCCGGGCCCCGCGCTCGCCGACCCAGCCGATTTCCCCTGGACCCGCCTGCGGCCGGGGATACGCCTGCGCCCCCTAGGGCCCGCATTCAAGGGCTGATTTCGGCTTGCCTGTTCGCCGCCTCGGGCGCCGCTGTATTACACTGCGGCCCGCACGCCGGCCAAGGAGAGCCCGCAGAGGGCACGGATCCAGACCATGAGCTACCTGCTCGTCGATATTGGCAACACCTTTCTCAAGTGGGGCGTCTACTCGCCCGCCAAGGCCTCTCCTGAGCCGGCTCAGGCTCGGGCCCGCGAATTCGGGCGGGTGCTGCTGGACGAAATTCCCATGGTCATGGCGGAGTGGCGTCGGCTTCCGGTTCCCGAACGGGTCGTCATCGCGAGCGTAGCCGGGACGCGGGTGGCCAACCCGGTGCTGCGTGCCCTCGAAGTATGGCCAGACGCTCCGGAGCCCCACTGGATCAGTTCGCGCGCCGAACAGTGCGGTATTACCAATGGCTACCTCAACCCGGCCGCGCTCGGCTGCGACCGCTGGGCCGCGCTGATTGGCGCACGCTCCCTGATCGGCGAGCGCGCCGCACTGGTCGTGGTCTGCGGCACCGCCACCACCCTCGACATGCTGACCACCGACGGCCGCTTCGTGGGTGGCGGGATCATGCCTGGGCTAGGGCTCATGCAGCGCGCGCTTCACCAGAACACCGCAACGCTGCCTGACGCGCCCGGTGACTACGTCGACTTTCCCCGGCAAACGGTGGACGCGATCGCAACGGGCTGTGCGCACGCGCAGGCGGGTGCTGTCGAGCGGGTATTTTTTCTGCACAAGCGCAACTTCCCCGACCTGCGGTGCATTCTCTCGGGTGGCGCAGCCCGGTCGCTCGGACCGAGGCTCACCATTGAGTTCACCTATGTTGAAAATCTCGTGCTCGAGGGTCTGTACCAGATTGCCGCCTCACTGGGCCCGGGTGGCAC
Organism: uncultured bacterium; assembly: GCA_903907905.1. GTDB lineage: Bacteria > Pseudomonadota > Gammaproteobacteria > Burkholderiales > Burkholderiaceae_E > SYIM01. The sequence goes on from CAIVPX010000052.1 coordinate 36,380, forward strand.
GCCCGTACGTTCCGGTTCGAGTGACTGACAGCCACCCTCAAGGGTGTCTTGCAGTCAGTCCGGATCAGTCCTGATCCGCAGCGCCAGGGTGCCCAAGCGCCCGCATTCGACCTCGCTGCAAATCGATGCCTCGCAGCAAGACCAGGCCCGCCAGGAAGAACGCGCCGGTGAGAAGCATCGCGAGGCGATGCTGGCCGCCGCTTAGCCAGGTCACCAGCCCGTAGGTGAGCGGACCGACGATCGCGGCCACGCGCACGGCGAGCGTCCATAGTCCGAAGAATTCACCCAGCCGGTTTGAGGGCGCCAGCAGCCCCACCATCGCCCGCGCACCCGACTGACTTGCGCCCATGCAGAGCCCAGCGAGAAGCCCCGCGAACCAGAAACTGAACAGCGACTGACCCAGGCCGGCAATCAGCGTCATCGCCAGCCAGCCAAGCAGCGTCACGGCCAGGCAGCGTTTATGCCCGAAGCGATCCTGGGCTACACCAAAACCGAAAGCGCCGACGGCCGCAGCGATGTTGACCACAAAGACCAGCAGCATGGTGTCGGTCTGCGCGAAACCCATCGCCTGCTCGGCGTAGACCGCCGCCAGGGAGATGACCACTGCGATGCCCGCCTGGTAGCAAGCTGTACAGACCAGGAGTCGTCGAAGATCGACGTAGCGCTGCGCATCCCGCCAGCTTCGCAGCAGGCTGCGCCAGGCCGTGACCAGCCGCTCGGGCTCAGCCCGCGCACCATCGCCAACCTGGTCGGATGTCCGGTCCCTCAGCCAAAAAAAACTCGGCAGCGCAGCCACGAGGAAGACCACTGCGGTGAGCAGCATGGTCTGCGGAACCGCCTCCACCGCAGACGAACCGCGCTGCTCCGCCCCCAACACCCAGAACAGTGCGAGTCCGAGTGTGAGCATGCCGCCAAAGTAACCAAGCCCCCACCCCCATCCCGAGAGCTTGCCCATCGCCTCAGGCTCGGCCAGGTCGGGTAGAAACGAGGCAATCACCGATTCACCGATCGAATAGAACAGGTTGGAGAGCACGATCAAGACGATGGCCAGGGCCATCGTACCCGGCCCGGTCATCGCCAGCATCGCGGTCACCCCCACACAGGCGATGGTGCTTGCGGCCAGCAGCCGCTTGCGCCCACGCTGACGATCGGCCCAGGCGCCCAGCACCGGGGCCAGTACGATCACCAGCAGGCTGGACAGCGCCAGCGCGCCCGTCCACGCAAGCGTCGCCCATGAGGCCGCGCCGGCGACGACGCTCACAAAGTAGGCGTTGAAGACCGCAGTCAGGACAACCGTTGTGTACCCGGAGTTGGCGAAGTCATACATCGCCCATCCGATGAGCTCGAGGCGGCCGACGCCGGGTTTGCGCACCTCAGCGCTTGCCCGTCACCCCACGTACCTGCTCGAGCGCGGACGGATCGTCAATGGTGGTGAGGTCACCTGGATCACGCCCCTCGCATACGGCCTGGATCGTGCGCCGCAGCACCTTGCCCGAGCGGGTCTTGGGCAGACCGTTCACAAAGAACACCCGAGCCGGACGCGCCACCGCGCCCAACTGCCGATCGACCACTGCCATGATGTCGCCCTCAAGCGCCATCGCGGACTCGGGTGAGGAGGCCATCCCGGAATCCTTCAGCACCGTAAACGCCATCGCGACCTGCCCCTTGAGCGTATCGGCCACACCCACCACCGCGCATTCAGCCACAGCCGGGTGGCTGGAGATGGACTCCTCGATCTCGCGAGTACCCAGGCGATGACCGGCGACATTGATGACATCGTCGGTGCGCCCGAGAATGAAGTAGTAGCCATCCGCATCACGGATGCCCCAGTCGAAGGTCGAATACGCAAGTTTGCCGGGAATGCTGGAAAAGTAAGTGTTGACGAATCGCACGTCGTCGCCCCACACGGTCTGCATGCAGCCCGGTGGCAGCGGTGGCACGATGGCGACCACGCCTTTTTCGTTGGCGCCGAGCTCCTCGCCTGTCTGCTCATGGAGCAGTTTCAGATCGTAGCCATACATCGGCATGCCCGGGCTGCCAAAGCGAGTGGGGGTTTTCTCGATGCCGTGGGCGACCGTGAGGATCGGCCAGCCCGTTTCGGTCTGCCAATAGTTGTCAAGGATCGGACGGCCAAGACCCTCCGAGATCCAGCGGGCCGTCGGCTCGTCCAACGGCTCACCGGCCAGAAACAGCGCACGAAGCGAGCGGGTGTCGTACCGGGTCAGCCAGGAGGGATCTTGCTTCTTCAGCACCCGCACCGCTGTGGGCGCAGAAAACATGACTGTGACCCGGTACTTCTCGACCAGCCGCCAGAGGATGCCCGCATCGGGCCGGATCGGAAGACCTTCGTACAGGATGGTCGCCATGCCGGCGATCAGAGGGCCATAGATAATGTAGGAGTGCCCGACCACCCAACCGATGTCAGAGGTGCAGAAATAGGTCTCACCGGGATTACCGCAGAAAATGTGGCGCATCGACGCCGCGAGTGCGACGGCATAGCCGCCCACATCGCGCTGGACGCCCTTGGGACGGCCCGTCGTCCCGGAGGTATACAGCGTGTAGGAAACCTCATTGGACTCGAGCCAGGTGACCGGCACCTCCGCCTCGAAAAAACGCTCTCGAAGCGCAGCGTAGTCATGGTCGCGCCCAGGTACCCGTTCAAGCGGGGCCAGCCCCCGGTTGACCATGAGCACGGCAGCGGGCTTGCTGGAGGCCAAGGCAATGCCCTCGTCCAGCAGTCCCTTGTAGGGCACGACCTTACCGCCGCGTGATCCCGCATCCGCACTGATGATGAGCTTTGGCGAGGCGTCGTCAATTCTCGAGGCAAGGCTGTGGGATGCGAAACCACCAAACACCACCGAATGAATCGCACCGATCCGCGCGCAGGCGAGCATCGCAAAAGCCGCCTCGGGAATCATCGGCATGTAGATAAGCACCCGATCTCCGCGTACCACCCCCAAGGACTGGATGATCGCCGCCATCCGGACCACCTCGCGATGGAGTTGGGCAAAGGTGTAGGTTCGCTCCTGATCGGTTTCGGTGGACACGAAGATCAGGGCAGGTTGATTGGCCTGAGTCGAAAGGTGCCGATCAACCGCGTTGTGGCAAAGATTGGTCTCGCCACCCAAAAACCAGCGGGCAAAGGGGGGCTTGCTGTAGTCGAGCACCTGATCGAAGGGCCGGTGCCAGTCGATTAACCCGGCCTGCTCGCGCCAGAAGCCTTCGCGGTCTTCAATCGAGCGGCGATGGAAATCGGCCAGGGTCGAACTCGATGAATTAGCGACTGCTGTCATGGTCAACTCCGTATCGGTAGGGGCGCCCGCCACGTCCGCCGTTGCAAAAGCCCCGGGCGGCAACGACGGGCGGTTATCACGCCGCATTTTACGCGCGCGCTGATTAGGTCCCGTCAGGCCCTCGCACCGCGGGCAAGGCCGGGGAACGGGACACTCGACGCCGGCGCGCCCTTCCTTGATCTGTATCAATCATCATTTTGCGACTGATTCTTATTCGCATTAAGCTACGGCTCCATGCAACGCTATCGATACCATCAACAAGGACGCCTGCCGTGATCCCAAGCGCCCGCCGCCTCCGCTGGTTCTGCGCGACCGCCCTGAGCGTGCTGCTCGCCCCGTTGGCTGTGCACGCCCAGGGTACCGTTCTCAATCTTTACTCGGCCAGGCACTACCAAACCGACGAAGCGCTCTATGCGAACTTCACCAGGCAGACCGGAATTCGTATCAACCGCATTGAAGCGGGCGATGAAGCCCTGCTCGAGCGCTTGCGCGCAGAGGGCCGCTCCAGCCCCGCCGACGTACTGCTGTTGGTGGATGCGGCCCGCCTATGGAAGGCTCAGCAGGAGGGGCTGTTCGAACCGGTCAAATCGGACTGGCTGGCATCACGCATCCCGCCGAATCTGCGAGCTTCGACCGAATCAGGCGCAATGGCCTGGGTTGGCATCTCGACACGGGCTCGCGTGATCATCTACAACCGGGAGCGACTGGGCCCGATTGAACTCGGCAGCTACCAGGATCTGGCTCGCCCCGAATTGAAAGGCAAGGTCTGCACCCGCTCGGGCGCGCATCCCTACATGCTGTCGCTCATCGCGTCCATCACCGCCCATGAAGGCGAACAAAAGGCGACGGCCTGGGCAAGAGGCGTGGTGTCGAATTTCGCCCGGCCGCCGCGCGGCGGTGACACCGACCAGATTCGCGCGGTCGCCTCGGGGGAGTGCGTGGTGGCACTGACCAACACCTACTACCTCGTTCGGTTTCTGCAGTCAGACAAGCCCCAGGAACGCGAAGCGGCAGCCCGGATCGCCGTGGTCTGGCCCGACCAGCAGGGCCACGGCACCCACCTCAACGTGACAGGCGGGGGCATGCTGCGCTACGCGCGCAACCGCGACGCGGCGCAGCGATTCCTGGAGTACCTGGCCAGCGATGAGGCGCAGGTGTACCTCGCCGACGGCAACAACGAGTGGCCAGCGGTTCCGGGTGTCACCACCCGGAACCAGGCACTCGCTGCACTGGGGAGCTTCAAGGCAGATTCCCTGAGCGTGGAGGCGCTGGGACGCGCCCAGCCCATCGCCGCACGGATCATTGACCGGGTTGGGTGGCGCTGAGCGCTGAACAAGGCGCACTGACCGCTACCCACTGCCCGATGACGGCACCCCCCAGGACGGGGGCACCGTGTGCAAGGCGCTACTTGAGTGCCGCGATCACCTTGATCTCAACCTTGTACTCGGGGCGAGCCAGTCGGGCCTCAACCGTGGCACGCGCCGGCGTGTGACCCTGCGGCACCCAGGCGTCCCAGACGGCGTTCATCGCGCCGAACAGGCTGATATCGCTGAGAAAAATTTGCACCTGCAGCATGCGGGTCTTGTCTGTACCCGCCTCGGCCAGCAGACCGTCGATGGCAGCCAGAACCTCTGCCGTCTGACCCGAGATGTCCTTGCTCGGATCATCAGCCACCTGCCCAGCCAGATAGACCACCCCGTTGTGAATGGCGGCTTCGCACATGCGCTTGCCGACGTGAAGGCGTTGGATATCACTCATCAAAGACACTCCTCAAGAAAACCTTCGACCACGGCGATCTGATTCGCCGGAATGAGACTGGGGGCGTGCCCCACCCCCTCAAATTCGACGGTATGGGCCCGCGGGCCCCTACGACCCATTTCCTCCGAGACCTCACGAGGCAGGAGATCTGACTGCGCCCCGCGAAGAACCAGGCTCGGGCAACCGATCGCGTCATACACACCCCAAAGCGAGAGGCCCGGCTGACCAGCCAGCGCCGCAAAGGGTTCGGCAATGCGTGGATCGTAATGTACGCGCCACACCGACCCGTCCTGCACCCAGTAGTGTCGCGCAAGCATGTCCCACCCGGCGTCGTCGTGGGGGCCGAAGCCCGCCGCGATCTGCTTGGTGTAGGCCAGACAATCCGCATAAGTACGGAAACTGGGAGCCTTGCCGACGTAGTCACCAATTCGCGCCAAACCCTCGGCACTAAGTACCGGCCCGACATCGTTGAGAACCAGGGCGGCAATGGGGTTCCCCTTCAGGGCAGCGAGCCCCATGCCGATGAGGCCGCCCATCGAGGTGCCCACCCACCCGACACGCTCGACATCGAGCCGCGCAATGAGGGCGACGCAGTCAGACACATACTGCGGCACGCCGTACAGGGCAGAATTGGCCAGACGCTCCGATTGGCCTCGGCCTGCCATGTCGGGGCAAATGACCCGATAGCGCTTGGACAAACTATTCGCCAGGGCGTCAAAGTCGCGCCCGTTGCGGGTCAGGCCATGGACGCATACGACCGTCGGGCGGCCGGCTGCGTGGGCCGCAGCGCCCCACTCCCAATAATCGATGCGATGCAGGCCCGCGCTGCTCGCACAGGTGAGATGGCGCAACTGAGGATCATTCATTCGGCACTTTCCTGCGGTCAATCAGGACATACAATGCTGACCGATTTTACAGGGGGTCATCATGCTCAAGGGAAAACTGGCTCTGGTCACAGGTTCGACCAGCGGAATTGGCCTGGGAATCGCGGAGGCGCTCGCCAGCCAGGGCGCCAACATCGTGCTCAACGGGTTCGGTGACCCGGCCGACATCGAGCGGCTGCGCAAAACCGTGTCGAGCCAGCACGGCGTCAACGTGCACTACGAAGCGGCCGACCTGACGAAGACCGAAGAAATCGAGGCGCTGATTGCCCGCATTGTGGCCAGCCATGGCAGCGTGGACATCCTGGTGAACAACGCCGGCATTCAGCATGTCGCGCCGGTCGAGCGTTTTTCTGCAGAGCGCTGGGACGCCGTGATCGCGCTCAACCTGTCTTCGGCCTTTCACGCCACGCGCTGCGTCATTCCGGGAATGCGCGCACGCAACTGGGGCCGGATCATCAATATCGCCTCCGCCCACGGTCTCGTCGCCTCGGCCGAGAAGGCCGCCTACGTCGCTGCCAAACACGGTATCGTCGGCCTGACCAAGGTGGTGGCCCTCGAGACTGCCACCACGGGCATTACCTGCAACGCCATCTGCCCGGGGTGGGTCCTGACGGCCCTGGTGCAGAAGCAGATCGATGCCCGTGCGGCCCAGGGAGGGATCACGGTTGAGCAGGCCAAAGTGGCCTTGCTATCAGAGAAGCAGCCGAGCCATGAGTTCGTCACCACCGAGCAGATTGGCGAGATGGCCGTTTTCCTCTGCTCGCCCGCGGCCAATCAGGTTCGCGGCGCGGCCTGGGCCATCGACGGGGGATGGACTGCGCAGTAATACCTCGCGCATCACGCGAGCGTCGGGGCCGGATCGGCGCCGACCTCGCAGTGTTGGTTTCGATCGGCGCAGGCTCGGCCTCACCGACGCGCACGCGCCAGTATCGACGGTCTTCGTCGCGACTGCGTCGTGTGACAGGGGCCTGCCCGGGGCGCAGCAGCACCTCGATCAGACCGTGGTGGTCGCTTCGGAGAATCTCGATTCCCGACTGCTGATAGCGGGCGAGTACCCGGGGTCCCGGGTGCCGAAACCGATTGCGATACCCCAACTGAAAGATGGCCTGGCGAGGCGCCACCGCCGCGAGAAACCCATCGCTTGAGGAGGTATGGCTGCCGTGGTGCGGCACCAGCAGGACATCGGCGCGCAGCCGATCGCCGAAGCGCGCGACCAGATCGAGTTCCTGCCTCGCCTCAATGTCGCCCGCCAGCAAGACACTGCCTGCTTCCGAGCGGATGTGCAGCACGCAGCTGCGTGCGTTGGTGGGTGATCGCGCCGCACCGGGGGGCATCTCTTCGCCGGGGTGGACAAACTCAAAACGCACACCCGACCAGTGCCACGTATCGCCACGGCGGCAGGGCTGCGCGCCCTGAACCCCCTTTAGTACCGGATGACCCGGCGCAATGGAGGTGAGAACCCGATCGATCCGCATGTTTCGAATGAGCGAGGCGGCACCCCCCGAGTGATCGATGTCGGCATGCGAAATGACCAGTGCGTCGAGGCGGTCGATGCCGCGCGAGCGCAGCCACGGCACCAGTACCCTCGCCCCCGCGTCTGAATCATCGCCCCAGGCGGGCCCCGAGTCGTAGAGCAGACGCTGCCCTCGAACCTCAACCAAGGCCGCCATGCCCTGACCCACATCGACTGCGGTGAGGCGCAGCGCCCCAGGCCCAAGGGCCGGGGGCGTCTGAAAGAAGAGCGGCAGCAATCCGAACACCCAGGCCGCGCGCAGCGGCACCGGATCGGGTTGCAACAACATGGCCACACTCACACCGGCCAAGAGCAAGGCAGGCCAATCGGGACGCGCAAGCACCGTGGTAGCCCCGTGCCAGGCAGACAGCGACGCGAGCAGATCGAGCATCAGCGCGGTGGGCCATACGAGCAGCGGCGAGCAGAGGGTGGCGACCTCAGGTACCACTTGCGCCAGCGCAGCCAAGGCCAGGAGCGCCGGGGTGATGAGGCCGGACACCAGCGGAACCGCCCAGGCGTTGGCCAAGGGGCTGACCAGCGACAGGCTGGAGAAGAACATGGCGCCCAAAGGGAGCAGCGACAGCGTGGCGGCGACCTGGGTGGTGGCCGACTCGCGAAGCGTCTGTCGGAGGCGGTTCAGGCCCCCTACCCTTTGGCCTGCGATCGACACCTGATGCGCACTGCCGTGCAGCACGATCGCCCCGACTGCCGCAAAGGACAGCCAGAAGCCCGCCGCGAGCGGAGCCCAGGGATCGATACACGTCACCACCGCCGCTGCAAGTGAGAGCACGACACCGATGCTCCGCGAGCGCCCCGCGCCGACCGCCCAAGCCATGGCAGCCAACATCCAGCAGGTGCGTTGCGCCGGAATTCCCCACCCCGCGAGACCCGAGTAGCCAAACGCAAAGACGAGGGCAACTGCCCACTGAAGCCGCTTGGCCGGCACGCGCTCGAGCAGCCCACTCGATGCAAGCAGCCTGATTCGAAGCACCCACTTGGCGAGCGCGCCCGCCAGGGCGGCGAGCATCGTGATATGCAGCCCAGAGATGCTCATGAGGTGTCCCACCCCGGTGCGATTGAAGGTTTCCCAATCCCGCATGCCGATGGCGGACTGGTCGCCGAAGGCCAGCGCAATGAGTACTCCTGCCGCATCGGGGCGTTGCTCCGAGAGAACCTGCCTCAGGGCCTGACGTCCACGATCCCGCATCGCTTCGAAGACGGTTTGCAGCGTCCAGCGGTGGTCGTTCAAAAAGACATTGGGTTCGGCTACGCCCTTGACCGCCCTGACGGAGCCGATCGCAGCGACACCCTCCTCAAGAAGTCGCAACTCGGCATCGAAGGTGCCCGGGTTGAAGCTCGCAAGCGGTTGGCGCAAGCGCACGTTGAGCTGCCACCGCTCACCCGGGTGCAAGATCGGAGCCCGCACCGCCGCATCATCGTCCAATGCACGCCCGGCAAAATTTCGCGACCAGGCCAGCCGCAGCCGACGGTCGGCAGGACACAGATCGGTCGTGATCACACACCGCTCAACCCGAAAGCCAAAGCGCACCGAATGGCCGCTTGCCAGCGGCATCTCGTCGACATACCCGACCACGACGAAGTCGCGACCCTCCTGAGTCGGCTGGATCCGCTGCTCAAGCGCCCCCTCAGCCCGCCAGGCGCACCAGGCGATTGCAATCAGCATGAGCCCGGCGTAGCGAAAAATCGCCCCCCGTTTGCCTTGCGGCAGCAGCATGGCCAGCAGCCCTACTAACGCCCATCCGATCTGCCAGCCAAGGCCAGGCAGCGTCTCGAGCGCGTGCAGTGCTAAGGCCCCCACGACGACGGCCGACGCGAGCGGAGGCATGGCCACCCGGACGCGCCACCAGGGGGCTGCGCCCGCTGAAGCCATCTTGGGAGTGGTCGGTGCCGGCATCAATCCATCGTGGCCGGCACGGGTCGCCGAAGCGAGGCTCCACTGGGACTGAAGGCCTAGTACAAAGGTCAGTCTCAGCCGCGAAAAGCTAGCCGAGCCCGAAGGGGTCGGATCCCCCTAAGCGAGGGCCGGCAGCAAGCCGGCAAGTCGCGGCAATACGCGCGCTGCGTTGTCTGCAGTTTGGGTAATCGCCTCAGCAGGCGTCACCCCGCGCAACTGCGCAAAGACGCCGGCGATGCGGGCAAGCTCGGCCGGTTCGTTGCGTCGAGGGTGCAGCCAGGCCGGCGAAATGTCGGGTGAATCCGTCTCGAGCACATGAGCCTCGTCAGGCAACTCCCGCACCAGTGAGCGAATTCGAAGCGAGCGCTCGAAGGTCATGGCGCCGCCGAACCCCAGCGAAAATCCCAGATCAAGAAAGGCCCTAGCCTGCTGCAGGCTACCGTTGAAGGCGTGCGCAATGCCCCCGCCTGGGCGGTGTCGACGCAGGTGCTTGAGCACCATGTCCTGCGAGCGACGCACATGCAGGATCACGGGCAGACCCAGCTCGCGCGCCATCGCAAGCTGCGCGTCCAGGAAGCGTTCCTGACGTTGCCGATCGAGCCCTTCGACAAAAAAATCCAGCCCGATTTCGCCAACCGCGAGTAACAGGGGATCGCCGCGCGAGGCATCCAACGCCTGTTTCAGGCAGCCCAGATCGTCGTCCCGCGCGCGATCGACGTACATGGGATGGATGCCCAGCGCATAGCCAACCCCAGGATGAGCATGCGCCAGCCCACGAACCGCATCGAAGTTGCCCCGCTCCACCGCGGGCACCACCGCGGCTACAACGCCCGCGCTGCGCATCGCGGCGATCACCCGATCCCGATCGCCATCAAATTCGGCCGCATCCAGGTGGCAGTGCGTATCGACCAGCATGCTAGTGCCCAGCCTCAGTCACACCGCTCGACCAAGCGCCCCTCGGTCATGGTCAGCCTGCGGTCTGCGCGCGACGCGAGCTCATGGTCATGAGTAACGATCACGAAGGCGGTCCCCAGCTCAAGCCGCAGTTGCTCGATCAGTTCGAACACCTGGCGGGCGGTGCCCCGATCGAGGTTGCCAGTGGGCTCGTCGGCCAGCACGCAGGCGGGCGCGGTGACCAAGGCCCGCGCAAGCGCCACCCGCTGCCGCTCGCCCCCTGAGAGCTGTCCGGGCAAATGTTCCGCGCGCTGCGCCAAGCCCACACGAGTGAGTAAGGCCAGGGCCTGCGCCCGCGCATCGGCGGTGGGAATGCGGCGAATGCGCAATGGCATCGCGACGTTGTCCAGGGCCGAGAACTCGGGTAGCAAGTGATGGAACTGGTAGACAAACCCGAGAAGCGCATTGCGCCGTCGACCCAGTTCGGCCACGCCGAGGCCGCCAATATCGGTATCCATCCAGCGCACCAGCCCCTCTGTCGGCTGATCCAGGCCTCCGAGCAGATGCAGCAGCGTGCTCTTGCCAGACCCGGAGGCCCCGACGATGGCGAGGTGCTCGCCCGGGTACACCGCAAACTCGACGCCGCTCAGCACCGTCAGCGCAGCATCGCCGCTCTGAAACACCTTGCGAAGGCCTGAGCAGGACAACACGGTGCGGCCGCTCCCTGCGCTCGGCCGTTCCAAACTGGGCTGAGCCTCACTCACGATCGGCCCCATTACTCATAGCGCAACGCTTCCGCCGGGCGCACCCGGGCCGCCCGCAGGCTCGGATACAGCGTGGACAGCAGCGCCAGCAGGCAGGACGTGGCCCCGATTCCCAGGACGTCGGCACTGCGCAGATCGCTGGGCAGGTGATCAATGAAATAGACCCCTTTGGGCAGAACCTGCAGCGCAAAGAGTTGCTCAACAAACGCGATGACCGGCCCAACATTGAGGGCCAGAAACACACCTAGCGCCAGTCCGGCGAAGGTGCCCAGCAGTCCGACCGAGGCGCCTTGGATCATGAAAATTCGCATGATGGCGCCCGGTGTGGCGCCCAGCGTTCGCAAGATGGCGATATCGGCCTGCTTGTCGGTCACGGTCATGACCAGCATCGACACAAGGTTGAACGCCGCCACAGCGATGATCAGCGTCAGGATGATGAACATCATGCGCTTTTCGATCTGAACCGCTGCGAACCAGTTGCGATTCTCAGCAGACCAATCGCGGATGAACAAGTCAGCGGGCAGGCTGAAGGCCAGCTCACGGGCGATGGCGGGTGCCGCCATCATGTCTGAGGTGATCAGCCGGATACCGCTCACCCCTTGCACGCGGAACAACCGGGCCGCATCCTCGAGGTGCATGAGCAGCAGATTCCCGTCGTATTCGTAGTGCCCCGACTCGAATATCGCAACCACCGTGAATTGCCTGAGTCTGGGCAGCAGGCCCGCCGGCGTGGAGGTACCCTGAGGCGCAATCAGCGTGATACGGTCGCCCAAGCCGAGCAACCACTGCGAAGAGAGCTCACGACCGATGGCAACACCGAACTCTCCGGGCTTGAGTGCCGTCAGCGATCCCTGCGGAATACGGCCAGCGAATTCGGCCACGCGGGGTTCCAGCGACGGGTCGACGCCGCGCACCAACACGCCGCGAACACTGGTGTCGCGGGTCAGCATGGCCTGGCCGGCGACGTAGGGGGCGCCCTCAAGCACCCGAGGATTGCGCCGTGCCAGCTCAAGCGCGGCCTGCCAGTCGAGCATGGGCGAACGGCCCGCCATGACCTCGATGTGCGACAGCACACCCAGCATGCGGTCGCGCACCTCTTTCTGAAAGCCGTTCATCACCGACAGAACGGTGATGAGCGCCGCCACCCCCAGTGCGATCCCAGCAACCGAGAGTGCAGAGATGAACGAAATAAACCCGTTGCGACGCCCGGTGCGTCGTCCCGCACGGGTGTAGCGAAGGCCGATCGAGAGTTCGTAAGGGACTTGCATCGGAGCCGTCGAGTTTGCCATAGAATCGACTGGTGACTCTGACTTTGCTCTGCGCCGGCGCGCTTCAACCTCAAATCGAGCGCGGCATCGCGCCCTCCATGGAGCCGGCTGGCCCATCGCCGCGCGGTAGGTTCGCTCGCCTGTTGGGCGGTGCTCGCCTCGCGGGCCTGGAACCCCAGGCAGTCCTGCCCTCGGGTTCGGCTCCCCCGCTGCTCGCGCCCGATGAAGCCTGGTTGCACAGCCGCTTCGGGCTGTCCACGTCCCATTGCCCGGCCGCTTACGCAGCGGTCGGCGGGCAGCCCCTCTGCCCGAGCGATGATTCCGCCGCCTTCATCGTGCGCCCCGTCAGCCTGCATGTGGGGCTCGATCACCTAGTGCTGCAGTCTTCGCAGGCGCTCGATTTGACCGACGCTGAATCAAGGGCCTTGTTCGACGACGCCGTGGCGTGGCTTGCGCCCGAACCGGTACGTTTGAGCTGGGTCAGTGTGGAATGCTGGCGGCTTGCCGAGCTCGCGCCCGACAAGACACTGTTTTCCAGCCTGCGTGGCGCGAGCAGCCACCGAGCCTGCGGCCGCAACATCGACGTCTGGCTCCCCCAGGGCGCAGGGGCCCGAGGCTGGCGTAGGCTGGTCAATGAGGTACAGATGCGCTGGCATACCCATCCGGTCAACGCCGCCCGCCTGGCCCGAGGCGCACCCGTCATCAACGGTCTCTGGCTCGAAGGCCCAGCGCCCGTGCCGCTTGGGAGTACCTTTAGTGTCGTGGCAAGCGGCGATCCGGTGCTGACCGGTCTGGCTCGAGCAAGCAACGCGCAGTTGGTCGATCCCGCCGATACGGCCGGACTTGCCGGCGCGCTTCAATCGGCGCGCAAATCAAGCCAGACCGTGCTGGTCGACGCCGATTTCTGGCGCCCGGCCCACCTGGATGACGGCCCGCAGGCGCGTACCGATGCCTGGCGCTGCTTCGATGACTGGTTTGACTGGTTCGCCCAAGACCTGCTCATGGGCCACCCGCTGCCGATCGAAGTGGTCCTCACCGGCAACCAGCGCTGCAAGACCCTCAGACCGTCGCCCTGGGGGCGCCTGATGTTCTGGCGGCGCGCCTCGATGCGGCACCTGCTCACAGATTACCCATGATCGAAGCGCGCCAGACGCCCCGGCTTGAAGCAGAATCATTGCAATCTGCAGGGCTGCATCCCGTGCTCGCCAGGGTGTATGCCGCACGAGGAGTGACCGCCGCTGAGGCGATAGACCCCAAGCTCGAACACCTGCTGTCCCCCTTCCTGATGAAGGGTATCGAGCGCGCGGCCGCCTTGCTTCACCAGGCCATCGGCCAGCAACAACGGCTGTGCGTTATCGCCGACTACGACTGCGATGGGGCTACGGCCTGCGCGGTCGCCGTTCGGGGCCTACGCATGATGGGCGCCGTGGTCGACTATCTCGTGCCCAACCGCCGGGAGCATGGCTACGGGCTGACTGCCCCCATCGTTGATCTCGCGCGCAGGCATCCGAGGCTAGGAACGCCTCACCTGCTCATCACCGTCGACAACGGCATTGCCAGCCACGATGGCATCGAGGCCGCCCACGCCGCCGGCATGCGCGAGCTGGTCACCGACCATCACTTGCCCGGCGACACGCTTCCTGCCGCAGCGTCCATCGTCAACCCCAATCAGCCTGGTTGCGACTTTCCCAGCAAGCATCTGGCTGGGGTGGGGGTCATGTTCTACCTGCTGATTGCCTTGCGCGCAGCGTTCAGACGCCAGAGTCCCGACTCGCCCGCCGCACGAGCGCCCGTACAGCATCTGCTGGACCTCGTCGCACTCGGCACCATCGCCGACCTGGTGAAACTCGACGATAACAATCGACGGTTGGTCGCGGCAGGGCTTCGCCGCATCCGATCCGGGCAGGCCTGCCTCGGCGTGCGGGCCCTTCTGACGCAGGCGGGTCGTGAGCCGCGTAGGGCGTTGGCGACTGATCTGGGCTTCAGCGTCGGGCCGCGCATCAATGCCGCAGGCAGGCTAGCCGATATCTCACTCGGGATTGTCTGCCTGCTTGCCGACGACCCAGCGGAGGCCGACAGCGCCGCCTCGCGCCTGGACGCCATCAACCGGGAGCGCCGCGACATCGAGCAGACCATGCGCGAGGAGGCGATCTCCGACCTGGGCGACACCGTGCCCTCAGGCTGCTCGGTCGTCGCCTTTCGAGATACCTGGCATGAGGGCGTGGTGGGACTCGTCGCCGGGCAACTCAAGACCCGCTTCGGCCGACCGTCCTTTGCCTTTGCGCCAGCCGCCGACCGCATCTGGGCGCGCGGCTCGGGCCGGTCGGTCCCCGGCATTCACCTTCGCGATGCGCTGGATCTGATCAGCAAGCGGGCACCCGGCCTGATCGAGCGCTTCGGCGGTCACGCAATGGCCGCGGGCCTGACGCTTCGGGCCGACGCCATCGCACTGTTTGCGCAAACACTCGAGCAGGTCCTGCTGGAAACCGCTGATGCCGCCTGCTTCAACCCCGCCCTGCTCACCGACGGCGACCTCGACCCCGGCGTGGCCGATGATTCGCTGCTTGATGCCCTGGAGGCTCAAGTGTGGGGGCAGGGATTTCCGGAACCGCTGTTCACCTGTGAAGTCGAGGTGATCGGGCAGCGCATCGTCGGCGAACGGCATCTCAAGCTTGATCTCGCCCACGGCGGGCAGCGCTACGCGGCCATCGCCTTCGGCCGAACCGACCCGCTGCCAGCTCGTTCTCAAATTGCCTACCGGCTCACGCGCAACGAGTACCGCGGCAGTCGCACGCTGCAACTGGTCGTTGAGGCCGTGACCCCGCTCTGAGCAGTATAATTTCGGGTTTTCTCTCGAATTGAAAGGCGGTACCCCAATGGAAGCCGAGCGCCTCAACCAGCTCGAAGCACTGCTTGCCGATCTCTCCAGGCGAGTGCATGAACTTCGGGGGTATCTTTGACTTCGATGTCAAACGCTCCCGCCTCGAAGAAATCAACCGCCAGCTCGAGGCACCCGATGTCTGGAATGACGCCAAGCATGCGCAGGATCTCGGCCGCGAAAAAAAGCAGCTCGATCAGATTGTCGACAAGATCCTGAGCATCGAGTCGGGGCTCAGCGACACCAGCGAGCTCACCGCAATCGCCAAATCCGAAGGCGACGATGACACCCTGATTGCAGTCGAGGGCGACGCGGGGCTGCTGCAAAAGTCGGTCGAAGATCTCGAATTCCGCCGCATGTTTGCCAACCCGGCCGACCCGAGCAACTGCTTTCTCGAAATCCAATCCGGGGCGGGCGGCACCGAGGCCCAGGACTGGGCGCAAATGCTGTTGCGCCAGTACCTGCGCTACTGCGAACGCAAGGGGCTCAAGGCCGAATTGCTCGAGGAATCGCCGGGTGACGTCGCCGGCATCAAGGGCGCCACCCTCAAGGTCGAGGGCGAGTACGCCTACGGGTTTCTTCGTACCGAGACGGGCATCCATCGGCTGGTGCGGAAGTCACCCTTCGACTCGAGCGGCGGACGGCATACGTCATTCGCATCGGTCTATGTCTACCCCGAGGTCGATGACTCGATCGAGATCGACATCAACCCGGCCGACCTGCGCATTGATGTCTTTCGCGCTTCCGGCGCGGGCGGTCAGCACGTCAACAAGACCGAGTCGGCCGTTCGGATCACCCACCACCCCACCGGCATCGTCGTGCAGTGCCAGAACGACCGCTCTCAGCATCGCAATCGTGACGAGGCCATGAAGATGCTCCGGGCGCGGATGTTCGAGTACGAGATGCGCAAGCGTCGGGCCGAACAGGACAAGGTCGAGGCCTCCAAGACAGATATCGGCTGGGGCCATCAGATCCGCTCGTATGTGCTCGACCAGTCCCGGATCAAAGACCTTCGTACCAATGTCGAAATCAGCAACACCCGCTCGGTTCTGGATGGCGATCTCGACGAATTCATCAGCGCCAGCCTCAAACAAGGCGTTTGAGGCGAGCCTGTGCGGCGTGATGCGGGAGACCCAACATGAATCCATCCAATTCCGACGAACTGCACGCCAAGAGCGAGGCAGCCCCCCAGGACGAGCACAGCATCATCGCTGAGCGTCGCAGCAAGCTCGCGCGTCTTCGCGAGGCCGGACCTGCCTTTCCGAACGACTTTCGCCCCGCGCATCGCGCGTTCGATCTGGCCCAGCATCATGGCTTCAAGACCCGCGAGCAACTCGAGCACGAGAAGGTCGCGGTCACACTGGGCGGGCGTATCGTCCTCAAACGCGTGCAGGGCAAGGCCAGCTTCGCCACCATTCAGGATGGCAGTGGCCGCATCCAGCTCTGGCTCAATGACGAGGGGGTAGGCGCCGAGCTTCACGAGCGCTTCAAGCACTGGGACCTGGGTGACATCATCGCCTGCGAAGGGGTGCTCTTCAAGACGATGAAGGGCGAGCTCTCGGTTCGCTGCGCCTCGGTTCGCATGCTTGCCAAGTCGCTGCGTCCCCTGCCCGACAAGTTTCACGGTGTGTCGGATCAGGAACTGCGCTATCGCCAGCGCTATGTCGACCTGATCGCCAACCACGAAACACGGGACACCTTCATCACGCGCAGTCGAACCATCAGCGCCATCCGCAGCTACATGGTGTCGCACGGTTTTCTCGAGGTCGAGACGCCGATGTTGCACCCCATCCCCGGCGGAGCCAGCGCCCGCCCATTCGTCACCCATCACAACGCGCTCGACCAGCAGATGTTTCTTCGAATCGCGCCCGAGTTGTACCTCAAGCGTCTGATCGTCGGAGGCTTCGAGCGCGTCTACGAGATCAACCGAAACTTTCGCAATGAAGGCATCAGCCCGCGCCACAACCCCGAATTCACGATGATGGAGTTCTACGCGGCCTACACCGACTATCACTGGTTGATGGACTTCACCGAATCCATCCTGCGCGATGCGGCGCAGGCCGCCACCGGCAGCACCCAATTCAGCTATCAGGGCCGCAGCATCGACCTGGGGCGCCCCTTCGATCGGCTCACCATCACCGGCGCCATCACCCGCTATGCGCCCCGCTACGCAGCCAGCCCGCTTGACGACGCCGTCTGGCTGCGGGGCGAACTCAAGCGACTGGGCGTCGACACCGAGGCGCCCCCACTGGCCCGAGCCGGCATCGGCGCCTTGCACCTCGCCCTCTTCGAAGAAGTGGCCGAGTCGCAATTGCATGATCCGACCTTCATCATCGATTACCCCGTTGAGGTATCGCCGCTGGCTCGCGTCAGTGACCGGCAGCCCGGCATCACTGAGCGCTTCGAGCTCTTCATTGCCGGGCGCGAACTGGCCAACGGGTTCTCCGAGCTCAACGATCCCGAGGATCAGGCCGCACGCTTTCACCAGCAGGTGCAGGCCAAGCAGTCGGGCGACGAAGAAGCCATGTACTACGACGCCGATTACATTCGCGCGCTCGAGTACGGCATGCCCCCGACGGGCGGCTGCGGCATCGGTATCGACCGACTGGTCATGCTGCTCACCGACAGCGCCAACATCCGCGATGTCGTCCTGTTCCCCGCTCTCCGACGCGAAGACTGAGGCACGGCACGGCAAGGGCGTGCGTGCATGAGCGCCGATCGCGCGTCGCCGCCTCGCCTGCGCGCGGCGATCGTCGCGCTGGGCATCACGCAGATCATCGGCTGGGGCACCACCTTCTATGTTCCGGCGGTGCTTGCCCGCCCGGTCGCCGAGTCGCTCGGCCTCCCGCTGGCCCTGGTGCTCGGCGCCTATTCCTGGTGTTTGCTCGTTTCGGGCCTGCTGTCACGCCGAATCGGCGCATTGATCGACCGCCGGGGCGCCGCGCCCATCCTCGCGGCAGCCTCAGTCCTCGCATCACTGGCGCTGGGCCTTCATGCCGCCGCCAGCGGCCCGATCCTGCTCTGGATCGCCTGGACACTCATCGGTCTGGGCATGCGCGCCATGCTCTACGACGGCGCCTTCGCGGCGCTCGCAGCCCTGGCAGGTCCCGGGTCGCGTCGCGCCATCTCGTTGCTGACGCTGTTCGGCGGTCTGGCCTCCACCCTGTTCTGGCCGATCAGTCTCTTCCTACTCGAGTCCTTTGGTTGGCGAGCGACCCTGTTGACCTACGCGCTCCTCAATCTGCTCGTCTGTGCGCCGCTCCATTGGTGCTTCGCCGGAAGGTCAAGTGCCGCCTCATCCCGTGCAGCGCTCGAGCGAACTCGAGCTGACCCGGCACCCACCCACCGCAGCACCGAACCGGGTTCGCCGCCGCCCACCGTTCCCGCGATCAGAGACCCCGCGGCGCACCGCGAGCGCGCAGTCCTGTTGCTGTCGGCCGCACTCGCCCTGCACGCCTTCGTCTGGTCCTCGTTGGCCGCTCACCTGCCCGCGCTGCTGACCGGACTGGGTCTGGGTGCCGCGGCGGCGGTGGGCATCGGCGCACTGATGGGACCGGCTCAAGTCATCGCCCGGTCGCTGGAGTTGTTCGCGCAACGCTGGCTGTCACCGCTCGCCCTCGCCGTGCCAGTCTTCGGACTGATTCCCCTCGCCTTCGTGCCACTCGCCATGCCCTTGGAACCGCTGAGCGCAGCCGCGATATTCGTGATCATTTACGGTTGCGGGAACGGCCTGCTCACCATTCTGCGGGGCGCGCTACCGCTGAGCATCATCGGCCCCCAGGGTTATGGCGAACTCCTGGGGCGAATTGCGGCGCCGACGCTTTACATGTCCGCCCTGTCGCCCGTTCTGTTTGCCGAGATTCTCGAGCGCTTTGGCGCCCCGGCCGGCGCCACCGTTCTGTGGCTTGCCGGGATGGCGGGGCTGGTCGCTGCGGCGCTGCTGGTGCGGCACAGTCGGGGCGCCTCACGCGCCAAGCCGAGCGCCTGAGACTGGGCGGGCGCATCGGCGGGTGTCGAGCGGGTGCAGGTGCGGGTGCGGACGCGGGTGTCGGGGCCGGTCCGAGGCCGTCGGCGAGTCGGTGCGTCTGCGGACCGGGCTCAGTCCGCCTCGTCGATCCAGGCCTGCTGAATCGCTTCGAGCACCTTCTCGCCCGATCGGTCGGGCTCATCGTCGAACCCGGGCAACTCAAGCACCCAACGACGCAGATCGGTAAAACGGACAGAGCGGGGATCCGTGTCGGGATGAGACTCAGCCAACTCGATGGCAATCGCCTGAACATCGGTCCACTTCATCGCGTGACTCCGTAAGCGCGCGCGACTGGATACTGCGCGCGTGGTTGGTGATGTATCGCCGAGGCTAATGCTCTTCGCGCGCGTGGTTGATGGTGTAGCGCGGAATCTCGACATTCAGGTCAACGCCGGCCACCCGAACCTGGCACGACAGGCGGGATTGCGCGCTGAGTCCCCACGCCTTGTCGAGCAGATCGTCTTCCTCCTCGGTGGCAGGCGCCAGCGAGCCGAGCCCCTGCTTGATGACGACGTGACAGGTGGTGCAGGCGCAGGACATGTCGCAGGCGTGCTCGATGGCAATGCCGTGATCGAGCAAGGCCTTGCACAAGACCGTGCCCTCGGGACACTCGATGCGGGCACCCTCAGGGCACAGGGTACTGTGAGGCGCAATGATGATGATAGGCATGGGAGCGCTTTCGTTTCAGTCGCCGATTTCGTCGAGGCGACGACCAGACAAGGCACGACCGATGGCCCGGTCCATCCGCCGCGCGGCAAAGGTCTCGGTACCGAGCGCCAAGGCCTCGACCGCATGCCGGATACTCGCCGGGTCAGCCGCTCCTCGCGCCTGCTGCGTCTTCAGCAACAGCGCCTCAAGCTCGGCTCGCTCGCGCTCGACCAGCAGATCGCCGTCGTCGGCTAGCGCGTTGCGGGTAGCCTCGAGCAGGCGATCGGCTTCGACCTGTTGCTCACGCAGGGCCCGCGCGTCCCGGTCTTCCTGGGCCGCCGCAAATGAGGACTGAAGCATGGCGGCGATCTCATCATCACCCAGCCCATACGAGGGGCGTACTGCCACCGATGACTTGACGCCGCTGACCTGTTCGCAGGCACTGACCGACAACAACCCATCTGCGTCCACCTGAAAGCTTACGCGCACCCTGGCAGCGCCCGCGCTCATCGGCGGGATGCCGCGCAGTTCAAAGCGGGCGAGAGAGCGGCAATCGGCCACCAATTCGCGCTCGCCCTGCACGACATGGATGGCCAGCGCTGTCTGACCGTCCCGGAAGGTTGTGAACTCCTGGGCGCGCGCAACCGGAATGGTGGAATTTCGCGGGATGATCTTCTCGACCAGCCCGCCCATCGTCTCAAGACCGAGCGACAGCGGAATCACATCGAGAAGCAACCAGTCGTCGCCCGCTGGACGATTCCCCGCAAGAAGATTGGCCTGCATGGCGGCACCAATTGCCACCACGCGATCAGGGTCGATATCGATCAGCGGAGCGCGCCCGAACAACTGGGTCACGGCGACGCGAACCGCCGGGATGCGGGTCGCCCCCCCGACCATCACGATCTGCCCCGTGTCGGCAGCAGACAGCTTCGCGTCTCGAAGCACCTTTCGAACCACCGTCAGCGTTCTCGCCACCAGGTCGGCGCTGATCGCGTCAAAGCGCTCGCGGGTGAGCGGAAGGCGCACCACAGAGGCGCTCGACAGGCGCGCTGCGAACGTGGTGATCGCGGCCTCACTGAGCGACTCCTTCGCCCGACGCGCCTCGATGTTCATGGCCCGGAGGTCGCCCGCAGACAGCACGCCATCCGCGAGCGCGGCGCCGATGGGGTCGGGCTGGTCTTCGGCCACGAGCCCGGTCTCACGCAAGGCCCACTCGACAATTCGCCGATCAAAGTCATCGCCACCCAGCGCAGAGTCTCCACCGGTTGCAATCACCTCGAAGACCCCCCGCATCAACTGGAGGACCGAGACATCAAAGGTCCCCCCTCCGAGGTCGTACACCAGGAAGGTTCCTTCCGCACCGCTGTCGAGACCGTATGCGATCGCAGCAGCGGTGGGCTCGTTGAGAAGTCGCAGCACCTCCAGACCTGCAAGTCGAGCCGCGTCCTTGGTCGCCTGCCGCTGGGCATCGTCAAAATAGGCGGGAACGGTAATGACAGCACCAAACAACTCATCGCCCAGTGCCATCTCGGCCCGACGTCGCAGAGTCCGCAAGATCTCGGCCGAAATCTCGACAGGGCTCTTGTCGCCCGCGCGGGTACTGATCCTGACCATGCCCGGAGAATCGATGAACCGATAAGCGCTTCGATACCGCTTCGCATCCTCGAGCCCACGGCCCATGAAGCGCTTGACCGACACGATGGTATTGTCGGGGTCTGATACCGCGCGCGCGGCCGCCTCGGCACCCACCGTAATCCGGCCATCGTCCCCATAGGACACCACTGACGGCAAGAGGGCATGCCGGTGCTCATCCTCGAGCACCTCCGGCACACTGGATCGAACGGCCGCAACCAGCGAGTTGGTGGTGCCGAGGTCAATCCCGACAGCGAGCTTTCGCTGGTGAGGCTCGGGGCTCATTCCCGGTTCTGAAATCTGCAGCAAGGCCATGCTTGTAGGGCTCTCCGACTCTCAATCAAGCGCGTCGATCGCGTCATCCAGTTGCTGGGTCACGCGCTCGATGAACATCAGGCGGCTCAGGCAGCGCGCGGCCTGATCGTATTGATGGTCGACATCCAGCAACTGACCCAGTTGCGCCAGGGTTTGCGACGCGCACTGCGCCACATCGCCCCTCAAGGTCTGGAGGGCCTGCGCATCATGACTGGCTCGCGCTTCATCGAGCGACTCGCGCCAGCGCATCTGCTCCTCGAGAAATGCCGGGTCGACCGTGCCGCGCCCCTGCTCGGCGATCGGAGCGCCATGGAGTTCGCACAGGTAAGCAGCACGAAGCAACGGATCGCGCAGGCAGCGCAACGCCTCGTTCGCTTGGGTGGCCGCCTGCATGGCTAATCGCTTCTGCAACGCGGATTCGGCAACAAAGCGGTCGGGGTGTACCGTGCTGAGCAGTTCACGGTGCGCGGACTCGAGCGCCGCCCTGTCGATCGAGAAGCACTCTGGCAACCCGAACAACTCAAAGTGATTCCGAGCAAGAGATTGCATCAGGCAGCGTCACCCGAGCACGGCCAAACGAGCACCGCGCGATAGACCGGAAAAGTTCGATGAAGGCGTAGGCGAGAGGCGTCAGACCTGAAACGACTCACCGCAACCGCACTCGCCCTTGACATTGGGATTGTTGAACTTGAATCCCTCGTTGAGGCCTTCGCGAACGAAGTCGAGTTCGGTGCCGTCTAGATACGCAAGACTTTTCGGATCGATGAGCACCCTGACGCCATGGCTCTCGAAGCTCAGGTCCTCGGGCAAGACCTCGTCGGCGTACTCGAGCTTGTAGGCAAGCCCCGAGCAACCGGTGGTCCTCACACCAAGACGCAGCCCCACCCCCCTGCCACGCCGCGAGATGAACCGAGTGATGTGCTGTGCTGCAGACTGGGTAAGCGTGACCGCCATACTGCCCCCTGATCAGGCTGCCTGCTGCTGATCCGACCCGCCGGCATGCTTGCGGCGGTAATCTTCCACCGCCGCCTTGATGGCGTCTTCGGCAAGAATCGAACAATGGATCTTGACCGGCGGCAGCGCGAGTTCGTGGGCAATCTCGGTATTCCGGATGGACATGGCCTCATCCAGGGACTTGCCCTTGACCCACTCGGTGACCAGCGATGAAGACGCAATGGCCGACCCGCAGCCGTAGGTCTTGAACCGAGCATCCTCGATGACCCCTTGGTCATTGACGCGGATTTGCAGTTTCATCACGTCGCCGCAGGCCGGCGCTCCGACCATGCCCGTACCCACGCTCGGATCGTTCTTGTCAAGCGCTCCGACATTGCGCGGGTTTTCGTAGTGGTCGATGACCTTTTCGCTGTACGCCATTTTTTTCTCCCTGTCCTGACTCCGGATGAGCCGCCGCCTTCAGTGGGCCGCCCACTGTACGGTGTTCAAATCAATACCTTCCTTGACCATTTCCCAGAGGGGCGACATGTCGCGAAGCTTGCCCACCTTGGACTGAATGAGTTGAACCGCATGGTCAACCTCTTCGGCGGTGGTAAAGCGTCCGATCGAGAAACGAATCGAGGAATGCGCCAGTTCGTCACTGCGGCCCAAGGCTCTCAGCACATAGGAGGGCTCGAGGCTGGCCGACGTGCACGCCGAGCCGCTCGAGACGGCAATATCCTTGATCGCCATGATCAGGGACTCGCCCTCGACGTAATTGAAACTGGCGTTGAGGTTGTGAGGCACCCGCCGCTCGAGATCGCCATTGATATAGATCTCTTCCATCCGCTGAATGCCCGCCAGCAGACGGTCTCGCAAGGCGCGAATCCGCTCATTCTCGGTGCCCATTTCCTCGCGGGCCAGACGAAACGCCTCACCCATCCCGACAATTTGATGGGTGGGCAGTGTGCCCGACCGAAAACCGCGTTCGTGCCCACCGCCGTGGATTTGGGCCTCGATCCGAACACGCGGCTTACGGCGGACGAACAACGCGCCAATACCCTTCGGCCCGTAGGTCTTATGAGCCGAGAAAGACATGAGGTCGACCTTGAGCTGGGTCAGGTCAATCGGCAGCTTGCCGGTGGCCTGGGCGGCATCGACATGGAACAAGATACCGCGATCGCGGCACAGGTCGCCAATGGCCGCGACATCCTGAATGACGCCGATTTCGTTGTTCACGAACATGACCGACACCAGGATGGTGTCGGACCGGAGCGACTGCTTGAGTTGATCGAGGTCAATCAGCCCATCGGCTGCAACGTCAAGGTAGGTGACCGAAAACCCCTGCCGCTCCAGTTCACGCATGGTGTCCAGCGTGGCCTTGTGCTCGGTCTTGACCGTGATGAGGTGGCGGCCACGCTCCTGGTGGAACTGTGCCGCCCCCTTCAGGGCAAGGTTGATGGATTCGGTGGCACCCGATGTCCAGATGATCTCCCGCGGATCACATCCGACCAGCGCCGCCACCTGCTCTCGCGCCTCTTCAACCCCGTGCTCCGCCTCCCAACCATACTCGTGGCTACGGGAGGCGGGATTGCCGAAGTTCTCGTACAGATACGGAACCATCTTCTGGACGACCCTGGGATCAACCGGGGTCGTGGCCGAATAGTCGAGATAGATCGGCAAGCGCATGGGAGGGGCCTGTTAAGGTCAGATGGTGGTGAGCCGACCGTTATCGAAGCGAATCGGCTGAAGCGTTGAAGTGGGGAATTCCAGCGCAGCCCGATGCTCTTTCAGCACGGAAATTTCACGCGGACGGGCCCGGCCTTCCTTGCCGCGCTGCTGCTCGACCAGCTCGGCGAGCTTCACCGAACTGAGGTAGTCGATCATGCGGGTGGTGAGGTTGGACCAGAGCTCGTGCGTCATGCAAGGCCCATCATCCACGCAGTTTTCCTTGCCGGCACACTGCGTCGCGTCAAGCGGTTCGTCGACCGCAAAAATGATGTCGGCCACGGTAATGTCCTTCATCGACCGAGCAAGGGTGTACCCGCCGCCGGGGCCGCGGGTACTTTCGACCAAGTCGTGACGCCGGAGCTTGCCAAAGAGTTGTTCAAGGTAGGAAAGGGAAATTTTCTGACGCTGGCTGATTCCAGCCAACGTGACAGGGCCCTGATGCTGCCGCATCGCCAGATCGATCATCGCGGTTACAGCGAACCGCCCCTTCGTGGTCAGTCGCATGATTTTCTTCCGTAAAAGGAGGTAGGCAACCTTGAGAACGCCAATTCCTGACTGAACAACTCAACTATACCTTAATCCGACTGATCTAGTCGAGAAATCCGTCACCCCAGGAGGGTTTTGTCCAGGACAACCCGCCTGCAACACGATTCTAGGCCAGACAAATCGGTTTGTGAATACCCTGTCTTCAAAATGACCGGCAAGTCATAGAGGTATAGCGATTTAGTCGCCGAAGGGAAAAGCCAGGATCCCGAGCGATGAACCCTGATCAGGCCAATCGCAGGGGCAGCTCGCGCAGTCGCTTGCCGCTTGCCGCGAAGACTGCGTTGGCGAGGGCCGGCGCGAGCGCAGGTACGCCCAGCTCGCCCACCCCGCCGATAGGAGCGCCGCTATCGATGATCTCGACCTGGATGCGGGGTGAGTTCGACATCAGGGGGAGCGACAGCTCGTGAAAATTCGACGGCTTCACCGCGCCCGATACGACTTCGACCGGGCCGTGCAGGGCGGCCGACAGCGCAAACACGATCGCGCCCGCCACCTGCGCGCGCACGTTGACCCGATCGATGGCAAGGCCGCAATCGATCACCGCAAACGCACGCGGCACTCGAATGGCGTTGGCCTCGACCTCGGCTTCAACAACCAGGCAGAGTGTGGATCCGAAGCCCTGCACCAGCGCAATCCCCCGACCACCTCGTACGCCTCGCCGGGTGGCCACGGGCCGCCCCCATCCGCTGACACGCGCAGCCTCTTCGAGCACCCGCAACACACCTGGCTCGCGCTGCAGATGTCGCCGCCGGTACTGGTAGGGATCCTCACCGGCGGCGTGTGCGCACTCATCAATGAAGCTCTCAAGGAAAAACGTGTTCGTGCTGTAGCCCACCCCCCGCCAGAACCCCGCAGGCAGCGAACTGTCCACGCGCGTATGCGACACCTTGAACCCGGGAATGTCGTAGGCGCAACCGGCCACACCGTCGATGACACCGCGATCGGGCAGGCGCGGCCAACGAATCCCCAGCGCTCGTTTCGCGTACTGATCAAGCACCGACACACCCGCTGCGCGGAAATCAAGCGCGAGCAATTCGCCGCGCGCGCCCAGCGCCGCCTGGACACTGGCGGCCGCGGCGGGTCGAAAGCAGTCATGACGCAGATCCTGCTCTCGCGACCAAATCAACTGCACCGGGGTGCCCGCAGGCAGCGCGCGCGCGATTGCCACGGCCTGCTGCGCCACCTCCGGCTCGAGGCGCCGACCGAAACTGCCCCCCATGCTCATCGAATGCAGACGAACCTGGTTGCGGGACAAACCGGCGGACTTTGCCACCACCTGCTGCACCAGGGTGGGCGCCTGAGTGCCGACCCAGACATCACACGCCTCCGCCCCGAGCCTGATGGTGCAATTGAGCGGCTCCATCGCGGCATGGGCCGCGACGCCCAAGCGGTACTGAGCCGAGACCTTCCGACGTGCCTGCCCCAGCGCCTTCTCGGGCTCACCGCGCGCCTCGAACACTCGAGCATCCGGCGAATCGAGTGCCGCTGTGAGGGAATCGTGAATTGCGGCGGTGGACAGCGCTGGCTCATCGCTCGACTGCCACTGCGCCAGGACCTTGTCGGCAATGCGCTCGGCTCGCCACCAAGATTTGGCAACCACCGCATAGAAATGTTCGCCGGCCACTAGCGTCGCCAATGCCCGGGTACCGTCATCCGGCAACTCGGCCCGAATCAGTCTTGAACCCAAGGTGGGCGACTGGCGGATCGCCGCATAGAGCAGGCCCGGCAGCCTGACATCGATCCCGAATTGCAGCGACCCGTCAGTTCTGGACTTCGCGTCCACGCGAGGCATGTTTCGGCCAATGAGGCGAAACTGCTCGCGCGACTTGAGGGGCGCCCGAGTTGGCGTCCGACCTGCCGCATCGACGGCAAGTTCGCCGTACGGCAGGTATCGATTGGCGACCGGGTCCACCACCCGCCCCTGCAAAGTCCTCAGGCGGCCAACCGGCACATTCCAGCGATCCGCGGCTGCGGCCAGCAGCAAGGCACGAGCGCTTGCGCCCGCCTCTCGCGCTGCTATCCAGGTGTTGCGCAGCGACGTTGACCCGCCGGTAACCTGCGCGCCCACGAGCCGGAGCAGCCGCTCGAGGGTCCAGTAGGCCACCTCGCTCAGGGGCTCAGATTGGGGCTTGAGCCCGAGCCCATCCAACACGATGAGCGGGTTGACATAGGCGGCGTGGAGCGGCGCCGGTATCGCCCGAACCCGCGATGGGTCGCAATCGAGCTCTTCCGCAACGAGCATGGGGATGGCAGTGAAAACGCCCTGCCCCATTTCGGCATGCGGAACCGCAACCGTCACCGCGCCGCTTCGGTCGATCGTGACCCAGGCACCAAATGAGCCTGCGCCAGCTGGCACCGGCAAGCGAAAGCTGGAGGCGGTGTAGTGGCGCCATCCCAGCACACCGCCTCCGACCGCCAACCCGCCGCCGGCGAGCGCCGCCGAAATGAGGAAGAACCGTCGAGCCGGCGACCGAGCCGATCGCGACCCTCGCAGCAACGGCCCGGGCTCACTCATCGGTCGCGAGGCCAGAGCGGGAGCAGCCGCCGAATGACGCACGAATTACCCCAGCGCCCAAGGCGCCCCCGTGCGCCGCGCTCCCCCGCCCGAAGCACAACCCAGCCAAGGAGGAAATCAGGCAGCCGCCACCTGGGTTGCACGCCGCTTGGCGACCTCAAGCAAGCCACTACAGGCGTCCTCGATGTAGTCGAGCACCTGCTCGAACCCCTGCTGGGCACCATGGTAGGGATCGGGCACCGTTGCGGTCTCGTGCTCGGTGGCGAAACGCATGAGCAGTTGCAACTTGTGGTGGAAGCGCTTGGGCGCCGTTTGCTGCAGGAGCGAGAGGTTGTCCCAGTCCATCGCCAGGATCATGTCGAACTCTTCGAAGTCGCGCTCGGACACCTTGCGCGCCCGAATGTCCGAGCCATCGTAGCCGCGCTTCTGAAGCGAGTGCTGCGCGCGCTTGTCAGCGGCCTCACCTTCATGAAAGGCGTGGGTTCCTGCTGAGTCGACGCGAACCACATCGTCGAGGCCGGCGGTCCGGACCATATGCCGGAAGACGCCCTCAGCCATTGGCGATCGGCAAATGTTGCCCATGCAGACGAAAAGAACTCGAGTGCTCATGGCAAGGGAGGTAGGTTCTCTTTTGGCCATTTTCAATACCCGTAGAAAAATGAAAGCTGTCAGGCCGCCCGCTCAGCGACGAACGGCACCACGTTGCCGGACCCATCCGATCCGAACACCTGTTGTTTGAGCCGCGCGAGGCGGTCACGCACCTCGGCAGCTTTCTCGAATTCAAGATTGCGTGCGTGCTCGAGCATTCGCTTCTCAAGCGCCTTGATCTCGCGCGACACGGCCTTTTCACCCAGCGACGGATAGTTGTCAGACTCGCTCGCCACTCTGAGCGCAGCCCGATCGGACTGCGGGTCGTACACCCCGTCAATGAGTTCGCGCACCTGCTTGCTGATGCCGCGCGGCAGGATGCCGTTGGCGGCGTTGAATTCAATTTGCCGGCCACGCCGCCGCTCGGTCTCGGTAATGGCCCGCTGCATGGAGTCGGTGATCCGGTCGGCATAGAGGATGGCCGTGCCGCGCAGGTTACGTGCTGCCCGGCCAATGGTTTGAATGAGGCTGCGCTCGGACCGCAGAAACCCCTCCTTGTCGGCATCGAGGATGGCCACCAGCGACACCTCAGGGATATCGAGCCCCTCGCGAAGAAGGTTGATGCCAACAAGTACATCGAAGGTGCCCAGGCGCAGATCCCGAATGATCTCGACGCGCTCGACCGTATCGATGTCGGAGTGCAGGTAACGAACCTTGACGCCGTGCTCGGCCAGATAGTCGGTAAGATCTTCGGACATCCGCTTGGTGAGCGTGGTGACCAGCACCCGGTCGCCCAGCTGCACGCGGGCGTGAATCTCAGAGAGAAGATCGTCCACCTGCGAGCGCGCCGGGCGAACGATGATCTGCGGATCGACGAGACCGGTGGGGCGGGCCACCTGCTCGACCACCTGACCCGAATGCTTGCGCTCATAGTCGGCCGGCGTCGCCGATACAAACACGCACTGCCTGACCTTGCCCTCGAACTCCTCGAACTTGAGGGGTCGGTTGTCAAGCGCCGATGGCAGCCGAAAGCCGTACTGCACCAGGGTGTCCTTGCGCGAACGATCGCCACGAAACATGCCGCTGAGCTGCCCTAGGGTGACATGGCTCTCATCGATGATCATGAGTGCATCGGAAGGCAGGTAATCGACCAGCGTGGGGGGCGGATCACCCGGCAGGGCGCCCGACAGATGGCGCGTGTAGTTCTCGATGCCCTTGCAAAACCCCAGTTCCTGGAGCATTTCGAGATCGAAGCGGGTGCGCTGCTCGAGCCGCTGCGCCTCGAGGACCTTGCCCTGAGAATAGAAGAACTCCAGCCGCTCGGACAGCTCAAGCTTGATGGATTCGATGGCCCGAAGAATCGTGGCCCGAGGCGTGACGTAGTGGGATGAGGCATACACGACAAAGCGCGGCACCTTCTGACGGACGCGCCCGGTCAGCGGGTCGAAGAGCTGCAATGACTCGACTTCGTCGTCAAACAGCTCGATGCGTAGCGCCAACTCCGCGTGTTCGGCCGGGAAGATATCGATGGTGTCGCCGCGCACGCGGAAACAACCTCGCGCAAACTCGGTCTCGTTGCGGCGGTACTGCATGGCCACGAGGCGCTGCAGCAGTTCACGCTGCCCGATGCGGTCGCGCACGCGCAGCAGCAGACGCATGTCCCGATAGTCTTCGGGATTACCAATGCCGTAGATGCAAGATACCGTGCCCACGATGATCGTGTCCCGGCGCTCGATCAGGGACTTGGTCGCCGACAGCCTCATCTGCTCGATGTGATCATTGATGGACGAGTCTTTTTCAATGAACAGATCGCGCTGCGGAACGTAGGCTTCGGGTTGGTAGTAGTCGTAGTAGGAAACGAAATACTCGATGGCATTTTCAGGAAAGAACTCGCGCATTTCGGCATAAATTTGCGCGGCAAGTGTCTTGTTGGGGGCCAGCACCAGGGCCGGCCGCCCTAGACGTGCGATGACGTTCGCCATGGTGAAGGTCTTACCCGACCCGGTCACGCCGAGCAAGGTCTGAAAGCTCAAGCCGTCCTCAATGCCCTGGATCAGCGAGTCGATGGCCTGGGGTTGGTCGCCGGCCGGCGCAAAGGGCTGCGCCAGTCGGAACGGGCTTCCGGGAAAGCTGAGCAGCGAAGAATTGTCGAGCGCCAGGTCAACCATCGAGAGAGAAAACCCCTTTGCGTGCGTGCTAGAATTTCTGTGCGTTCAGAGGGTAAACGCTGCATTGCAGCAAGCGCCCTCTATTCGCGCGGCAATCGCGCCAAGAAGCCGCGACTGAACAAACCGAAATTATCGCTCGCCCCCCCCCAAAAAGCTAGAGTGCTGCACAATTCTTGTGCAATATCAACGGTTTCTTACACACGATTTTCAATCTTTTCAAGGACTTAGGCCCGCACCATGACAGCGTCCCTGTTTGCTGCCGTCGAAATGGCGCCCCGTGACCCGATCCTCGGTCTCACCGAGGCCTTCAACGCCGATACGCGCGCCGGAAAAGTCAACCTTGGCGTGGGGGTTTATTGCGACGACGAGGGCAAGGTTCCCCTGCTCGAGGCCGTCCGTTTGGCCGAAAAGCAGCGCCTCGAGAAACAACCCGCCAGGGGCTATCTGCCCATTGAGGGGTTCGGCGCCTATAACCAAGCGGTGCAAACCCTGCTGTTCGGCGCTCAGTCGGCCCTGGTTGCTGCGGGACGTGCCACGACCTTCGAGGCGCTCGGTGGAACCGGCGGCCTGAAGATTGGCGCTGATTTTCTCAAGCGTCTGTCACCAACGGCCGAGGTATGGATCAGCGATCCCAGCTGGGAAAATCACCGTGCGCTCTTCGAGGCCGCAGGGTTCAAGGTCAACAACTACCCCTACTACGACGCCGCCACCCGCGGCGTTGACTTCCCCGGCATGCTCGGCACGCTCCAGGCGCTGCCCGCGGGTTCCATCGTCGTGCTGCACGCCTGCTGCCACAATCCGACCGGCGTTGATCTGGCTGCCGAGCATTGGGCTCAGGTGGTCGCTGCCGTGCGCGAGCGAGACCTGGTCGCGTTCCTGGACATGGCCTATCAGGGATTCGGCGACGGCATCGAGGCCGATGCACTCGCGCTCAAGTTATTCGTCGAATCCGGGCTCAACTTCCTCGTCTCCAGTTCGTTTTCAAAGTCCTTCTCGCTGTACGGCGAGCGGGTTGGTGCCCTGACCATCGTCGCTACCGACCGGGATGAGTCGGCTCGTGTCACCAGTCAGGTGAAGCGAACGATCCGCACCAACTATTCCAGCCCACCAACGCACGGCGCCGCCGTCGTGGCCGCCGTACTCGCCACGCCTGAGCTTCGCCAGACCTGGGAGAACGAACTCGCGGGCATGCGGGATCGCATCCGTGCAATGCGTAAGGGGTTGGTCGAGCGACTCAAGGCGCACGGGGTCGAGCGTGATTTCAGCCATGTGGTTCGGCAGCGCGGCATGTTTTCGTATTCCGGGCTCACCCGCGAGCAGGTGGATGCCCTTCGGGATCAATACGGCGTTTACGCGATCAGTACCGGGCGCATCTGCGTCGCTGCGCTCAACACCCGCAACCTCGATCGCGTTGCCCAGGCTATCGCCGCCGTACTCAAGGGCTGACGCCCCAGGAAGGGTAACCGTAGCGGTCAACTCAGCCTGGGCCCCGCCGGGCTGAGTGAGAGAGATTGGCTGCGACGCGCCGCTTTCATCACACAAACCCGCACGCTCAATCCGCCTTTGTACTTCATGTGCTTTTTCAATATATCGCGCTAAAACACTGATTTGCAAACTCTTATTTAGAGGTATTCGTTCCGCAAAGCCCTCGCAGCCGGTCAGCCCCTTCGAAGCTGGCTCGGATGGGAGACCGCCTTGCATCAGCGCCGTTGGCGCCCGCACCTCCCGCAAGCGACTGCTTGACATCGCAAGGGTCAGTCAAGCTTGAGTTTTGACGACTCGATGATTGCCTGCCAACGCTCCAGGTCAGCCCGTCGGAAGCGGCCAAAGTCGGCCAATTGTTCCTGCGCTACGACAATTCCAAGGCCGCTCATCCGCTCCCGATAGTCCGGCGCGGACAAGGCACTGCCGAAAGCTTGCGCAAGGCGACTCAGCAGGCCCGCCGGCGTCCCCTTGGGCGCCGAGATGCCAAACCAGGCGCCCAGTACCAGATCCACCCCCTGCTCCTGAAATGTCGGGATCTCCGCAGCGATGGGCAGACGCGCCTGCGTCGTGAACCCGAGGATGTCGAGCAAGCGATCGCGATGCCTGGGCACCGCCTGCGAGACGCCGTCAAAGAAGACATCGATCCGCTTGCCAAGCAGATCCGTGTGAATTTCGCTCGTGCCCTTGTACGGTACCGCCAGCATGCGGATGCCGGTCACGCTCTGAAACCGCAGCGCCGCCAGGTGGGCCGCCGACCCGGGTCCCAGGGTGGCGTAGGTAATTTGCCCCGGATTGAGGCGCGCGTGCTCGACGAGTTCAGGGAGGCTACGCGCCGGGAGTTCCTTGCGAACCAGGAGGGCCAGGGGAATGATCCCCAGAAGCGCCACTGGCTCCCATTCGTCATGCCGATACGCCACCTTGCGAAGCGCCGTATTGAGCAGCAGGGTCTGGGTGTCGATGATCAGCGTGTGCCCGTCAGGCCGTCCGTTCTCGAACTCCTGCGCCGCGATGGCACCGGCAGCGCCGGGTTTATGCTCGATGACGAAGGGCACACCGATGGACGCCGCCAGCCTGTCCAGCAGGGGCCGCACGATGTTGTCGGCGCCACCGCCAGGGCCGAACTGGTTGATGATCCTGACGGGGCGAGGCCCGAAGTCGGCCGTCTGAGCCGCCGCGGGTGAAGGTGAAAGTGTCAGAGAAAGAAGGGCTGCGCACAGCGCGACCCATCGCCTGCGGGCGAAGCCGCCGACTTGATGCTCGATTCGAAGACTCATTGCGATCGATCCTCCAGCCTTTGTCGAACTGCCTTGCGATCCACCTTTCCAGTGGACGCCACCGGAAAGGCCTCAACGAACACCACCCGCCGCGGGTGCGCATACGCTGCACCATGCGCGAGAAAGAATTCTCGAACCGACGCCTCATCCGGATGCGTACCGGGCTTGGCAATGACCATGGCGCCAGGCACCTCGCCCTTGATGGCATGCGCCATGGGCGCGACCACCACGCTCATGACATCCGGATGCTGTTGCAGGATTTTCTCCACGTCGCCGGGATAGACCTTTTCCCCGCCGACGTTGAACATGTCGTCGATTCGCCCTCGCACATAGTAGAGGCCGTCGGCGTCGCGTTCGAAGAGGTCGCCGGAGCGGTACCAGCCCCCCACGAAGCGTTGCGCGGTAAGTTCGGGCTGCTTCCAGTAGCCTTGAGCCAGCCACTCGGTATGCACCCAGAGTTCACCCGAACTACCCTCCTCACCCGAGTCCGGATCAATCAGCTTGACCTCGACCCCCGGAAACGGACGCCCGCAACTGGCGAAGCCCTCGGTTCGCGGCTCGGCCTGCATGACGACACCCGCCTCGGTGCTGCCGTAGGTGTGGATGATCCGGACATCCAGCGCTTTGACGACTCGGGCAAGGATGTCTCCGCCCGAACTGGCCGAGCCCACGAAGAGTTGGCGCAGGCTTGAGAAGTCGAGCGAATCAAGGAGATCCTGCTCCTTGAGCATGGCGGCATAGGCAGGCGCCACACCCAGAAAATAGCTGACGCGATAGCGCGTGAGGTTTTGCAGTGCCTCCCGGGCATCGAAGCGGGGCTGGATGATGACCTGCCCACCGGTCTGCAAGGCGCTGCCAATGGACAATCGGCCATTGGCATGGAAGATCGGCAAAGCCACCAGCGTCCGGATCTCGCCGCCCGACATCGATCGAATGAGATTGCCGTAGAGGTAAAGCTTGAGCAGCACCGCGCGGTGCGAGGTCATCACCGCCTTGGGGGCCCCCGACGAGCCGGAGGTGAAGCAGAAGTCGGCGATATCGGTGGATGCCATATCGGGCGCGTCGAATCGGCTGGACGAAGCGCTGACCGAGGCCTCGTAAGGCAGCCAGCCGGCGCATCGAGCCGGCTCGAGCAACACCCGGTGCGCGACACCGGCCTGATCCACTGACGCGAGTGCGTGCGCGCAGACCTCAGGGTCGACCACCGCGAGGCTTGCCTCGACGTATCGAAGTGATCGAGTGAGGTCGGCCTCGCCGAGCTTGGTGTTCACCATCACCGGCACGCACCCGCAACGGAGCGCGCCGTACACCACCTCGACGAACTCGGCGCGGTTCCCGACGATGACCGCGACCCGATCGCCCTTGCGCAGCCCGAGCGCGACGAAAAACGATGCCACCCGATCGAGACGCTCGTCGAGTTCGCCGTAGCGGGTCACCCGCTCCCGACCGGCTGGAAAATCGATGATCGCGACGCGCTGGGGGTCGACCTCGGCCGTGGCACTGGCGATATAGCCCAGATTGAATCGCTTGCGATCGGGGAGCATGCTTGGCTGCGCAAAGGGGGTTGGACGATGGTGCCCCACGGGTCCGGACGGGTCAACGACGGGCCCGCACTGCCGGGTCCGATTTCGAGTGTCCGGCGGGCCCGATGCAGGCCAATCCCTCGGCAGGTCGGCTCGGCCCAGCGGATGGCAGCCAGACCCCTGGTCAAGCGTTCAGGCCCTGCCTCGCGCACCTTCACTCAAGCCCCGCGAGCCAAGGCCGGCCTGACCTCAACGCGCTCGCCGGACCAGAACGGCATCACGTCGCGGCACCCCATGCCGAGATTCGCCACCTCGCGGATCTTCGAACTTCAGCGCTGACGGACCGCGTCGCCGCCGCGCATACATGGCACACTGAAAATCGCGCTATAATTATTGGCTGATCCCCGATAGCTCAGTCGGTAGAGCGCCGGACTGTTAATCCGTAGGTCCCTGGTTCGAGCCCAGGTCGGGGAGCCAAAATACAAAGCCAGATCAACGGATAAAGTTGAGCTGGCTTTTTCCTTTTCTGACCCCAGCCGCTGGGCCGTGGCGGAAAAGAACTGAATCAAGTCAGCGTGCGGGCTCGTTGCCCGGCTCGATCGCCCTAAAACCGGCGGCCGGCCCGGATCCCGCTCGGGCCATCGGGCGCCCCCTACAGTTGATCGAAGAAGAAGCGCTCAGCGAGTGTGCCCAGTGCGCTGTCCGGAATGCCCAGGTCCTGAATCCGGAGAACCCGCGTGGCCAGCTTGAGATCGTTCTCGAACACCGCCGTGAGGCTGGCCGCAAAGCCGCTGTCAAGCACCTGAAGGATGTCCTCCCCCTCATAGCGCACCGAACGCGGATGCAGATTGAAGCTGCCGATCCAGGCGTATTGCCCGTCGACGATCATGAACTTGGAGTGCAGCGTACTGCCGCGCCGGAGGTAGACCTCTGCGCCAAGTTCGAGCAGTTCCGGCAAGCTTCCGAGGATGGGTTGGGTCACTACGGGCTCATCGATGCTCTCCGCCGAGTTCGTGAAGATTCGGACTCGCACACCACGAGCCAATGCGGCCCGCAGCGCGGCGTCCAGGTCGGGTGTCTTGATGAAATAGGCGTTTTCAATATCGACAGTGGTCCGGGCCGATTCAATGGCCTTGAGCGTGGCCAGCTGAATGTAGGCAGGGCCGGTGGGCATCTGCGCAGTGAAGGCCGCCTGAGTGCTGCCGGCACTGGCGATTGACCCCGGGCTCGGCGCCGTCAACACACCATCCCCCCACAACGAGGCGAAGACCTGAGCGGCCTGGCCTGCAACCGGCCCGCGCAGCACCACATCCGTGTCACGCCACTTGGGCGTTTCCGCGCTCCCGCGGTGTGCATAGACATCGCCGACATTCATGCCTCCCACGATCACCACGGACCCATCGATGATCAAGGCTTTCAGGTGCACGCCGTGGCCGGGACGGCTCGGGTCGCTCCACAATTTCACGGGAACGCCCGCATCGCGCAGGGCTCGTGTACCGTCGTAGTGCGGGCGCTTGGCGACCTGCCCGTCGACGATCACCCGTACATCGATGCCGGCCCGAGCCCGGTCGGCCAGCATACTGGCCACATCCTGGCCCGTGCTGTCGTCATACATTGCCCAGGTGAGCAGCCAGATCGAGCGGGTCGCCCCCCGGATGAGTTGCTCGCGCACGGCGAACGACGCGGGTCCGTCCACCAGCAACTGAAGCGAGTTGCCGCTCAGAAAGCTTGAGTTGGACAAGGTCTCGATTTGCGTCTGGAACGCGGGCTCACCCACTGCGGAAGATGACGCCCTGACCGCGGCGAGATGCCGCGCTGAAAGCTCATCCCAGGGGGTGTAGACGGTGCCGCTGCACGTGGCGATCTTTCCCCGGCTACAAAGCTCGGCATTGATGAGGCTGGACAACTCATCGGCAATACGGTCCGCCTTGGCTGCATCAACGCCGACCAGGGCCCCGGTTTGCGCCGCGTTGCGCGCCATCACAGCCAGGGCCTGTTGCAGGAGCCCGCGCCCCTGGATGACACTGGCCGCTTCGAGCGCCAGGGCACTCGCCTGAGCGGCGGCATCACCGGTACACGCTGCCAGGTCGGCCAAGTCGCTGAGCACGGATGCCGCCGAGGTCGCGTCATTGACCGTTTGAACCTGCGCAGATAACGCCGCCTGGCTTGCGCAATTGGCCGCGAGCGAAGCGGCTGGGTCGCTCGGCGAACACCCGGCCAACGAAACCAGCACCCACAGCGCAGCGGTCAGCGCTTTGAAACACCCCCAATCCCTCACTTTGCATCCTCCGGATAAACGAATCTCTAAACGTTCTCCAGCGCCGGCGCGCCCGAAGCGATGACCGGTAGGTGAATCGGAAACCCGCCAATCTACACCGACCTGGCCTCACTCGAACCCCACCGGATACGCCACACGGGCCCCAGCCTTGTGGACTAGGTCTGGGGCCACAGGGCGAATCACCCAGCCACGCCTTGTCGGTGCCACCGGATCTTGCCAGAATGACCGGTTTTCGCTTCGGCGTCGTTGCCGGACCCGCTCCCGTGAAACCAAGGCCCGACCTCAATGCTGCCGAATGAACCGCTTCGTGCCGTCCGCCTGACCGACCGGGTTCCGGCCGTGCGCGCTGCGTCGAGCCGCCCGATCGCTGCAATGGCGCGCGCGAACGACAGACCTGCCCCACCCGACCACGGTGCGCCGAGACCGCCATCGGTCGATCTTCGCGCCGCGCGATCGGATGACCGCGACACGCTTGGGGCGGACGCCGCGGCCGACTCCGAGCCCGTCGGGGTTGCACCATCGGCGTCGCAGTCCGCCACAACCGGTAGCGGTTCGGCGCTTCAGGCCCCGATCCAATTGGCCCAGGCGTCAGGACTGGCGCCCGATCAGGTCTCCCCATTGACACGCGCGGAGCATTCCAGCGATGCCGCTTTGCCGTCCGGCGCAAGCGACCATGCGCTCGCAGCCACGGCGCTCGCGTTCGGCGCACTGCTTGCGCACAGTGCCCAGCGCAAGCCGACGCCCCCCGCCACCGTCGCGATCAAAGTCGTTGACGGCTATGTCAGCGGCGCACAGATCTACCTCGACAGCAATCGGGACGGAATTGCCGGCCCCGATGAAGCCCTGGCGGGCACTCAAACCGACCAAACCGGAACCTTCCGCGTTCAGGACACCCTGTCCGGCGAAGCGTTTATTGCTGTGGGCGGTGTGAACAGCGACACCCAGGTGCCCAACCGCCTCCCCTTGCTTGCGCCACCGGGAGCGACGGTGCTGACCCCGCTCACAACCTTGGCGCACAAGCTGATGCTCGAGGGCCGGGCAAGCACCAGCGAAGCGGCTTCATCGCGCGTCCTGACCGGACTGGGCCTGCACCTGCCCGACGGGGCGAGCCTGACCCACTACGACCCGCTGCTCGCCAACGATCTCGAGCTTCAGCGCGCAGGGGCGGCCATCGCCGTATTGCTTGACTTCGCCAGCGACGGCGACCCGACGATCATTCAAACCGTTCTGCGGCGTCTGGCGACCGTCGTCGACGACGCGGCCAGCGATGTCGAGCGCGGTGGCAACCCGGTCACGCTATCGACGGCTGAGGTGCTCGATGACCTCGTACACGGACTCGTGGCTGCACCGATCGAACGGGCTGCGCTCGCGCAGTCAATGAGTGCGATTCTGTCCGCTCACACCATGACCGAACTTTCTTCGCTGCAGGCTCAGGCGCTGAGCTACCTGGCGCTCGCCCAGCCCGACCTGTCGACACTGGATGCAAGCGACGATATTCCCCAACTGGTGATTGTCGGCTTGGGCGCATCAACACGCGCGGCAGACGATAACGGTAGCGCCCCCGGCGATACGCTCGAGCTGGCGCTCTATCAAAACAACCAACTGCTCGGCGAGCATCGTTACACGCTCAGCGAAAGCGATATCGCCGCCCGGGAGGTGGTTCTACCCATCCCGCCCACGCTGGCCCCGGGCGCCTACCGACTCACCGCCCTTTTGAAGACCGCGCGCGGCTGGACCTCCGCCTTGGACACCGAGTATTTCGATGTCACGACCGACAATCCCCAACACCACCCCGGCACAACGCCACCAATCGACCCGGCACCGGGCACTCCTACGATCGTGCGGTCGGGATCGGATTTCAACTATCACGACGCATTGACGAGCGCGGTATTCTCCGAAGCCGCCTACCAGCTGACCGCGGAAATCGCGTCGGACCCGATTGGGTGGAAGCCCCTCAGCTCGATCGGCTGGCGACCGCTCGACCCCACCAGCCCCCAGCACTCCGTGCTGCAGGCCGACAATGCGCGAGCAGTCGCGGCGCGCCACGATTCTGCGGCCGAGCCCCTCAGCCAGTTCATCATCGCATTCAAGGGCAGCAGCAGCCTTGAGGACTGGGGTAACAACGTATTTCAATTCGGCTGGACCCACTACTACCAGTTGCTGATGCCGCTGGTGGCGCAGGTCATCGATGCAGCCCTCACCGCCCAGCAGGATGGGCGGCAGGTGCAGTTGATCCTCACCGGGCACAGTCTTGGGGGCGCCGCCGCGACCCTGGCGTTCGCAGACCTCTTCGCCCCGCCCGACACCAACTTCTGGAATCTTCCGGATGCCCCGCTCGGCCGCAGTGAGCGCATCCATCAGTACGGGTTGCTCGAGACCAAGTGGACAGACGCCCAGATCGAGGCCCTTGCCGACCACGCTACGGTTTACACCTTCGGGGCCCCCAGTTTTCTGATCGACCCAAACAAACTGCCGACAGCGCCAGTCGGTCTACTTGAACGGGCGCAGCTCTTGCTGTTTTCCGGTCTCGAAGGCCTGCTGGCGGACGCACTGACCGTCCGGGACGCCGACCTGCCCCCGCTCGCCGGCTATGCCGACCAGGCCTTCCAGTTCGAGCACATCAACTCGGACCGCTGGCGCTCGGATGACCTGGTGGCGAAGCTTGGCAGCCGTCAGCCGGGAACCGAACTCGTGATCAATCTGGACGAGGCCGTGTACGACCGCTACGGGCAGGACATCCTGTTTGGACTTGCACACGCCACCACGCCCATCGACCTCCATGGGATCGATCGATACATCGAGTCGGTGGCCCGGGCCATCACGGGCAGCGCGCTGCTCAAGTCGGACAACCCCGAAAGCGCCAAGACCCCCTTGCTACCCGAGGTCGATGCGGGGACCCCAGGCAGTGACTTTCTGCGCAACGTGTCGGCCGACGCGCTCGCTGGCGACGACATCCTGCTCGCGGAGCAGCCGGGCGATTTCCGATTCAAGGGTGGGCCGGGGGACGACCTGTACGTCGTATCCGCTTACGGCGCAAACGTCACGATCGACGGCCTCCTCGACGGCCTTGATCGACTTTATTTTGCGCTGGACGGCGACATCAGCGCCACGAATCGCGTGGCCCCGGACAGCCACCGCGTCGACCGCGTCTTCACCATCAGCCGGGCGGGACAGACGGCCACAGCGATCGTCGTGGGGTGGGATGCCGACCCGTCCGGCGGCGTGAACCTACTCGACTTCGTGGGCCAAATCGTGCCCTCGTCAGACAAAAACTGGTCGTTCACCGGACCGGCCCAATCGGTTCTCTGAACGACTGTCATTGCGATCGAACCGTCCGACCACCCGCTCGACTGCGCCCCGCGCTGAACTGCCGCCTGCAGTGACCGATTCCGATCACAGTCTCTCAAGCCCGATCTCCCGCGACCTGGCAAAGAGAGCAATTCAAGTGCACCGACCTGGGCAGGGCTCGCCCTCGACCGCTCGTCACGACGCTCGGGGCGCCACCATAGCCGACCGGCACTTTTCAAGCATCACCGCTGCAACCGGGTCCTGAAACTGCTCGACAAGTTGCGCGTAGCCAAGGGCGGCCGCACCGAAATCGCCCTGGCTGTAAAGGTCAAAGGCTGTTTGGGTCAAGTCGCAGACACGCTTCTCAATCTCCGTGGCCCGGGTTTCCTCCGGACCGTCACGCGTTCCCAGCAACTCGAAAATGATCAGGTCGCCCTTGCGCCCCTTGACGGTGATCCGATCAATCGGCCTCATCCAGAGTCTTTCGCCAGCCTCCTTGAAGAGCGTCTGACTGACGCAGATCTGCGTGCCGTACTCCTTGTTGACCCCTTCGAGGCGAGCTGCCACGTTGACGCCATCGCCCATCACCGTGTAGCTAAGGCGCTCGGTCGAACCGATGTTGCCGACCAGCACGGCGTCCGAGTGAATACCGATTCGGACGTGGAGCGGGGGCTTGCCCTCTGAAGCGAGATGTGCGTTGAGCGAGGCCATCCGCTTCTTGCCCTTGAGCGCCGCGACGCATGCGTGATAGGCATGATGCTGATTCAGCAAGGGGGCGCCCCAGAATGCCATCACCGCATCGCCAATGAATTTGTCAACGGTGCCGGCTTCTTCCTTGATGGCATAGGTCATCAATTCAAGATAGGCCGAAACCCGGATCAACAACTCCCGAGAAGGGGTCACTTCCGACAGCGAAGAAAAATCCTTCAGGTCGGTGAAAAGAATGGTGAGGTAGCGGCTCTCGCCCCCGATCTCGATGGGCTTTCCAGTGCTGAGCAGGTCTGTGACGAGATCGCGCGGAATGTAGGACGTGAAAGCCGATAAGGTGGATGAAAGCCTCTGCACTGCACCGGAGAGGGTCGCGATTTCATCAATCCAGCTATGCCTCTCGCCACTCGCGCGCTTGGTATCACGCAGGCTGACGAGATTTTGAATCGAGCGGGTAATGCGTTCGAGCGGTCTGGAAATCCGGCGACTGAGAACGTAGATGAGCAGCAACTGCAGCAGAATCGCCGCCGAGCCAAAGTAGACGATTAACTGGCCATTGCGGTTGAATGCCGCCTTGAAGTCGTTCATGGGCGTGATCGACAGCATCGTCCACTGATTGCCAAATTCCTCGCCCA
This sequence comes from uncultured bacterium, assembly GCA_903907905.1. Lineage (GTDB taxonomy): Bacteria > Pseudomonadota > Gammaproteobacteria > Burkholderiales > Burkholderiaceae_E > SYIM01. The sequence goes on from CAIVPX010000052.1 coordinate 77,841, forward strand.
ACTCCAGAAAAATCGCGACGTACTCCTCACCGCTGCCCGGGTGGCTGAATGTCAGCCGCGACCCCGGATGCTTGGCACGCAGCGCGACGGCGAACGCGGGCAACTCGGACGCAATGGTCGACAGGGTGTTGAGTTCGATCTTCTCATTGACGGTTCGGTAGTTGTCGGCCGCATTGGAACTGGCGAACACGGTCCCGCCATCACCGTAAATCAGGTTGATCGAATTGGAGCCGAGCGCGCGCTCCAACAGAAAGCGCGAGACCGTCTCAAGCGAAATGTCGGTTGCGACGACACCCGCCAGAGCCTCACCGCGATAGAACGGCGCCGCGATCGTGACCCCCGGCAAGCCCGTGCTCGAGAAAATGTAGGGATCAGAGACCACCATTTTTCGAGCCGCTGCCGCCTGAACGTACCAGGATCTGGATCGGGCATCGTAACGGGTGGCGTCAGACGACCTGGCCAGGGCCGCGCCGTTTTCATCGAGAAACACATAAGACTCGCGCCACTGCTCCGACGCGCCGGGCTCGATGTGGCGGATCCCGAATTTCATGGGATCGGTCACCGTGACATCCTGAATCCTTGAACCGGGCTGAAGACGCCGAACCTGGACGAATCCGCCATCCTGCAGCCCAACATAGGACGACAGACTGCTATCTTTCTGGCTGAGGAGCGACAGCAAGTAGCCAGACACCCTGTCACCGCTTAGAAAATCAGGGTTCAGCGAGCCAAGCGCCGACGCGGACAGAATCAGGCGCCGCCCCGGATTGATCAATTCCCGTGCGCTGGAGCGCATTTCGTTCGTAAAGCGATCCATCAGGCTGTCTGCGGTCGCGACGGCGATGCGGGCGTTGGACACGAAAACGAAGCCGACAAGCGCCAGAAACGATGGGACCACCAGCAGCGCGAACACGATCATGATGCTGGGGCCGAACCGGACGCGGCGACGAGTCGATTCCTGATGACTCATGCACGCCCCACGCGGTCAATGGATACGCGGCGACAAACCATGAAAGGCGCAAGGCTCACACCGCGTCCCCTGACTGCCTGAGCTCGCGCAGTTGTTCCGCGACCATTTCGTCGATGCCAAGTCGACGGCTCGCCGGACTGGAAAACACTCCGGCGTATTGCAGGAAGTTGATGCGCGCCCGGGGATCCTCAAGCATGCTGACCCGGTGAGGGGCTGTTTTTCGCCATTCGGCCAGCAAGGATGCTGTCCGCCTCGCGCCGATATCGCGGAAACAACTCGGCAAAATATCCGCCTCTTCCACCAGGACACCCAGACAGGCAGGGTTCCCGATGTCGAATGGGCGACCGACCATCTTCGCATGATGGTGCGGAACCTTGCCCGGCTCGGTCATGAGGATCAAGCGCCCGATCACCCGCTGATCCGCCTTGCTGACCCGATGCTTCTTCATGAAAGGTTCAAGGTGCTTCACCGCCCTGGACTCAAGTTCCTCCGGAAACCGGTTGACCGTACCATCGTGAAGCAGATCGTGCGCAAGCGTGGCCAGCAGAGCCAGCCACTCGACATGGGAAGGCGTTTCGTCCGGGACTGAAGCGATCTCGCGGTTTACAAGGAGCAAGACCGTCAACCCGACCAGCGTGTCGGCGATATGCAAGCGGTTGTGGTAGGCCGGCTCGTCTCCGGATCGGGCAAGTGCCTGCCCGCCAAGTTCGATGAACTCGGCCAGTTCACGGCAACAAGACTCAAGCGCCCTGTCGCGGGCTGACAGCCCACTCAAATTGGCGCGCCCGAGTTGGGTCAGGCATCCTTCCAGTACCCGCGGCAACCCAGGCCACCCGGCTCCCCACGCCGACTCCAGGTTGAGGTAGATCGCGTGAAGGTCTTGCAATGTCATGGATCAATCGATTTGTTTTGGACCGTCAGACTGCACGCGTTCGCAGGCGCTTGTGCATGCCCTGTTGCAGCAGTAGCGCTTCGACAACTGGCGTCATCACAGGCGACTGGGCTTCGAGCATGAACTTGAGATTATCCTCGGCAATCAATTGACGGACCGTCTGCTCGCGGGCTCTCAATGTCGTACCGCGAACGCCTGCTGGCACGATGGCCTGCTCGCCGAACGACTGACCCGCCCCCAAAGTTGCGAACCCCTGGCCCGACTTCGCATCGAGCATTTCGACGGTACCGCTCATCGCCAGTGAGTTTGCCCGACTTGTCATGCTCGGTGCTGGAGGAGAGTAGGGATCGGCCATGCCTACTTCGTGCAGCCGATCGACATCGACCCAAAAACTCGCGGCCACTTGCGGGGGCGTTGTCGCAGTCACACCCGGCACCTGATTCGGAATCCCATGATCGAAACCGTCTCCTCAACCGACTCATCGTAGGCCGGACAACTCACCAGTTGCACCCCTCACCGCTCGCGACCTCACCGATATCCAACATGCAAACAACCCGCGAGCCAAGGCGCGTCGAGGGCGCCTCCACACCGGGAACCGGACCGCTACGGATATTCGCTGCTCGAAATCGATCGGTCGTCAAAACCGGCGGGCGTGAACTTATTGCTCAAGTGGCCCACCCAACATTGTAATTGCCGCCTAACGGTAAGCAGGGGCGCGGCGCCATCTGACGCAAGGGGCTCGCCCACTCGCAAGGGGAAAATAGCTCAATCGCCGGCAAGCACTCCCGCTGTCAGCGCACGCCTGCGCACGAGCGCCGTGAGCAAGCCCAGCATCGGCACCGGCACGCCGTGCGCACGGGCAAGGTCAACGGGCAACTGATACAGCGCCTCGACCTCAACCGGTCGCCGCAGATCGAAGTCCTGCAGAATGCTGGGACGATGCCGTGTACCGCTGATTCGCTTCACGAAGGCTTCGATATCCATGCCCTCAAGCGCGGCGCCGCATCCCAGGGCCTGGGCAAGCTGTCTCATTTCCTGGGCGACGGTGCGCAGGGAGTCAAGCACGAAGGCGTCGTCGAAGGTGTCCCCAAGCGAACTATCGGCCAGCACGCACTGAGGGCCCGACGCGGCGTTCAGGGCGAGCTTGAGCCAGATCTCGTCGCGAATCCGCTCGCTGACATCCACCTGAAAGCCGCTCGCCGCCAGCGCCTCGGCGCAGGACTCGAGTCGACCGCTTCGGCCACCGCCGGGCTCGCCCACAATGAGGCGGTTGTTGAGCCGCTCGACCGACACGACCCCGGGACGAGCAATGTGCGAGGACGAATGCACCACACCGCCGAGCACCCGATCGGGTGAAACATGTCGCGCCACGTCTGCGACCCGCAGACGCTGGACAATCTCAGGATCGGGCTCAGCAAGCCCCTGAAAATACCACCAGGGGATGCCGTTCTGGACGAACAGCACCGCGCTGTTCGGGTGCGTCAGGCTGGGCAGCAGCGGCGCGATCGCGGGAACCGCAGGGCTCTTGACCGTGACGATGACGACGTCGGCCGGCCCGAGCGCGGCAGCATCGTCGCTCGCTCGAAATCGCGAGGCCTGCGCATGCAAGGTCTGACCGGGCAGTTCCAACAGCAGACCACCCTGCTGGATCGCCGAGAGTTGCGCGCCGCGCGCAAGCACCGACACCGGATAGCCCCCCAGCGCCAGCCGTGCGGCGATGTGCGCACCCACCGCGCCCGCGCCGAGCACACAGAAAGAAGTCAACCCGCCCGCCTGATCGAGAGAATTCAAGAGCCCCTCCATGGTCTGAAGCAGAGGGCTGCCAATGGACCATCCCCCTGCGCTAGGCTAGGATTGTCGGTCATTCTCGAGGGATCACAATGTCCGATCGCCGACGCCATCTGCGCACCCTGCTCGCCCTCGCACTGGGTGCGCCGGCCCTCCGCTCGCCGGCTCAGGAACCCTGGCCGGCCAAGCCGGTCAAAATGATCATTCCCTTCCCGCCAGGACAGGCCACCGACATCTTCGGCCGCGCCTTCGCCGAGCGCCTCGCCCGCATGTGGGGCCAAGGGGTGACGATCGAGAATCGGGCAGGTGCAAGCGGCATCATCGGCATGGAGGCGATCAAGCAGGCCGCCCCCGACGGCTACACGCTCGGCATGGTGTCCAGTGGCCCGTTGGCCATCAACCCGTCGGTGTTTTCCAAGCTGCCCTACGACCCGGTTCGAGACTTCACGCCCATCTCCCTCGCGTTCGTGGCCCCCCTGGTGCTGCTGGTCAACCGTGACCTGCCGGTTCGAAGCGTGCAGGATTTGCTGGCCCTGATGCGCCGATCGCCGGGCGGGCTGAGCTATGCCTCGGGCGGGCCGGGCACCTCCCAGCATCTGGCCTGCGAACTGTTCAAAATGGCCACCGACACCTTTGCGGTTCACATCCCCTACAAGGGCAGCGGGCCCGCACTGACCGATCTCATCGGCGGGCAGGTGCAGTTCATGGTGGACAGCGTATCGGCCGCGCTCACACACATTCAGGCGGGCCGGGTGCGCGCACTGGCGGTGACCAGTCTTCAGCGCAATACCGCGCTGCCCGATGTCCCGGCTCTCGCGGAAACCGACGTCCCGGGCCTGGCGAAGTTCGAGGCGGTGGGCTGGGCCGGATTGGTGGGCCCGGCCGGTATGCCCCAGACGGTTGTTGACAAGGTTTCGCGCGACTTCGCCTCGGTGCTGCGCGATGACGCCGTCAATCAACGCGTGACCCAGAGCGGGTCGGTGGTTCGCGCCCTGCCGGGCAGCGAGTTCACGCAATTCATCCGAAGCGAGGTCATCAAGTGGGGCGCGGCTGCCAAGGCCTCGGGCACCCGTCTGGATGCTTGAATCTCGCAAGCGGCAAGCCGACCCCCACCGGGAGCGACCATGACCCGCCGATCCCTCATTCAGTTCAGCGCCGCATGGGCACTGGCCTCGACCAGTGCCCTGGCGCCATGGCTGTCGCACGCGCTCGCTCAGACCCGCTTTCCCGACCGTCCGATTCGAATCATCGTGCCCTACTCGGCGGGGGGCGGTGGTGACATCCTGGCTCGCGCGATGGCGCCTCGCCTGGCCGAGCGCCTCGGCGTGCCGGTGGTGGTCGAGAACCGCGCCGGCGCAGGCGGCAATCTCGGCACCGAGCATGGCCTCAAGTCACCCGCGGACGGCTACACGCTGGTGGCAATCAGCAGCACCTACCCCTGCCAGGCGGTGGTGTCCAGAAAGCTGGGTTTCGACCCTCTGCACGACTACACGCCGGTGTCGCTCATGTCAGCCGGGCCCGCCGTACTCGCCATGGGTAAACACGTGGGCGTGCAGAACATGGCGGGATTCATCGAACTGGCCCGGCGCGCGCCCGGCTCGCAGGCCTACGGGTCGGCGGGCGTCGGCTCGCAGGCTCAGTTTGCTACCGAACTGTTTGCCTATCTGGCGGGTGTCCAGCTCAATCACATTGCCTACAAGGGCACCTCGCAAGCCTTCAACGACCTGCTGGGCGGAAGCATCGCCATTGCCATCACCACACCCACCTTCATTACGCCCTTCATCCGGAGTGGCCGCGCCCTGGGGCTGGCCGTCTCGGGCCCCAAGCGGCTGCCGCAATTGCCTGAGGTGCCCACCTTTGCCGAGGTGGGGCTGGCCGACTACGAATACACCGCCTGGAATGCCCTGATCGCGCCAAAAGGGCTGCCCGCCGAGGTGCTGGCGCGGCTCAATCTCGAAATCAACCACGTGCTGTCGACACGAGAAGTGACGGAGAAGATCATTGCCGACGGCGTCACCCCCGTGGGAGGCCCGCCGGAAACGCTATCCAGACAAATCCGGGCCGACATTCTGCGCTGGCAGGAAGTCGCCCGTGTTGCCAACATCAGGGAAGAATGAGGCATGAGCCCAGACAGCCGTTCACTGAATCTGAAAATGAGGCAGATGCTCACCCCCGGGGCGGGGCTGATCATGCCCGGGGCTGGCAATGCACTGACTGCCCGCATCATCGAGCGGTCGGGGTTTGAGCTGTTCATCCTCAGTGGCGCAGCCATCGCCAACACCTACCTGGGCGTTCCGGACGTCGGGCTCATCACGCTGAGTGAACTCGCCGACCATACCGCAGCCGTTCGTAGCGCAACCCGAATTCCGATGATCGTCGATGCAGACACCGGCTTCGGCAATGCGGTCAACGTGGTTCGAACGGTGCAGGTGCTCGAGCGCGCGGGCGCCAACGGTATCATGCTCGAGGATCAGACCGCCCCCAAGCGCTGTGGTCACTTTGATGGCAAGGATGTGGTCTCCTGCGCCGAGATGGTCCAAAAGATCAAGGCGGCAGTCGACTCGCGAATCGATGCCAACATGATGATCATGGCGCGCACCGATGCCCGCGCGGTCGAGGGACTGGAGGCCGCATTCGATCGTGCCCGCGCCTACCAGGAGGCGGGCGCCGACTTTTTGTTCATCGAAGCGCCGCGCAGCATCGAAGAATTGGCCGCCATTCCGAAGAACGTCCCGGGCATTCACGTCTGCAACATGGTGATCGGCGGCAAAACGCCGGTACTGCCTCGCGAGCAGCTGGCGCAGATGGGCTACTCGGTGATCGCGTATGCGAACGCGGCCTTGCAGGCCTCCATGCTCGCCATGCAGAACGTGCTCGGCCATCTTCAGCGCACGGGAGCCATCGACGGCGCCGAGGACCAGCTCGTCATGTTTGACGAGCGCCAGGGCATCCTCGAGCACGAGCGCTTCAAGGCGATGGAGCTCAAGTACCGCCACCAGTAAACCACTTCGTCGCTTTCAACCCGAGCACCGAGCCATGAGCGCGCGCACCTATTTCGACAAGGTCTGGGCCGACCATGTCATCCGGCCCCTGGACGCCCAGACCGACCTGCTGCAGATTGACCGCCTGGTCCTCCACGAGTTGAGCGGTAGTCAGGCTGTGCGAGCACTCGCCGAGGCAAACCGCACACCGGACAGCCGCGCCCAGATCTTCACGATCATCGAGCACCTGATCTCGACCCGGCCGGGGCGCGGCCCCAACGACTCCGCATCGCCCAGCGGCTTTTCCATGATCAGCACCACCCGTGCCGCGGCCAGACAGTGGGGGCTGAACTTCATCGACTACGACGACCCCCGACAGGGCATCGCACACGTCGTGGCGCCCGAACTGGGCATCGCCCTGCCCGGTGCCACGCTGGTGTGCTGTGACAGCCATACCTGCACGGTGGGCGGGGTGGGCGCGGTGGCCTGGGGCATTGGCGCCAGCGAAGCCGAGCACGTTCTGGCCACCCAAACCCTGGCTCAGTCACGCCCCGGACGTATGCGGGTCTCGTTCGACGGTCAACTGCCCGAAGGGGTCTACGCCAAGGACATGATCCTTGCACTGATTGGCCAGGTCGGCGCCAACGCCGGCATCGGCTATGCGGTTGAGTTCGCGGGCAGCGCCATCCGCTCGTTGCCCATCGAGGGGCGGCTCACCCTGTGCAACATGTCCATCGAATTTCAGGCCAAGTACGGATTCGTACCACCCGACGACATCACCTTCGAGTACCTGTCCGGGCGCGCTCATGCGCCCAAGGGCAAGGCCTGGGACGATGCCGTGCGCTATTGGCGAAGTCTGACCACCGACGATGATGCGGTTTTCGACAAGGAGGTGCGAATCGACTGCAGCCGCCTCGAGCCGCAGGTCACCTGGGGCAACAGCCCGCAACATGCGGGCAGCTTGGGCGCGCAAGTTCCCGACCCCTCGCTCGCGGGCGACTCGGAAGCACGCGAGCTCGCGGCGCGAGCGCTTGATTACATGCAACTGCAGCCGGGTACCCCGCTCCTTGGCTTGCCCATCGACGCGGCCTACATTGGGTCCTGCACCAACGCACGCCTGTCCGATCTGCGTGTCGCCGCCCAGGTGCTCAAGGGCCGAAAGATTCGGCCGGGCATCCAGGCCGTTTGCGTACCGGGATCCACACCGGTCAAGCACGCGGCCGAGGCCGAGGGGCTCGATCGGATTTTCATCGAGGCCGGGTTCGAATGGCATGAGTCTGCCTGCGGTTTCTGCGGCCATCTGGGCGACAACCGCTTTGCCGATCAGCGCGTCATCAGTACCACCAACCGCAATTTCGAGGGGCGCCAGGGCCCCCGCACACGCACCCACCTCGCCAGCCCAGCAACCGTCGCGGCCTCCGCAGTGGCCGGCTGCATCGCCGATGCCCGCCCGCTGCTCGCCGCCGGCGCGCGCTAAACCCGCAGGACCACTGTCATGGAAGCGCTTCGTTCGGTCAGCGGCATCGCCGCAGCCATGCTGCAGATCAACATCGACACCGATCAGATCATTCCCGCCCGGTTCATGGGTGGCACCGACGCAAAAGGGTATGGCGAGAAGATGTTCGCCAACCAGCGGTTTCTCGGTGACGACGTCACCCCCAACCCCGACTTCGTGCTTAACCAGGCGCCCTACGATCGCGCCCAGGTGCTACTGGCCGACCGCAATTTCGGCTGCGGCTCGTCCCGCGAGCGCGCCCCCAAAGCCTTGCGTGAGTTCGGTTTCCGCGCGCTGATCGCGCCCAGCTACGGCGGCATCTTCTTCAACAACTGCTTTCGCAATGGCATCGTGCCGGTTGAACTGCCGATCGAGACGGTGCGGGCCATTGCCGACGAAGTCGCAGCCAGCCAAGGCCTGGCCACGGTCACTGTCGACCTGGAGGCGCAGCAGGTGCGCGCCCCCAGCGGCAAGGGCTACGGCTTCAGTTCGCCTGCCATCCTGCGGCAGATGCTGCTCGAAGGCATCGACGAAATCGGTCTCACACTCTCACGCAAGGACGAGATAGAGGCCTTTCGCGCGCTCGACCGGGCACGCCGGCCCTGGGCGTATCTGGAGGGCTGCTGAGCCCTCAGCGGCCCTTGAAAACCGGCTTGCGCTTTTCGCGAAAGGCGTTAGCCGCCTCGACCGAATCCTCGGTGTTCACCAGCAGCGACTGCAGATCCGACTCGAGTCGCATGCCCTCGGCGAGCGGCAATTCGCGGCCGCCCAGTACGGCTTCCTTGGCCAACTGCACAGCCAGCGGCGGCCTTGCCGCAATCGATTCCGCAAATACCCGGCTCTGCTCGGCCAGATCGCCCGCGTCAACCAGACGCGACACCAACCCCACGGCGAGCGCCGTTTCCGCGTCCAGACGCCGGCCGCTCAGCACCAGGTCGAGCGCGAGGCTCATGCCCAGAACCCGAGTGATGCGCTGGGTGCCGCCCGCGCCGGGCAGGATGCCGAGCCCGGTCTCGGGAAAGCCAAACTGCGCATTGCGCGCAGCAATCCGCAGATCGCAAGCGAGCGCAATTTCGAGCCCGCCTCCCAGGCAGTAGCCCTGGATGGCGGCGATCATGGGTTTACGCACCGCCTCGAAGGCAGCCACCCAGTGCTGGTGCACCTTGTTCTGACGGTATTGCACTGGCGCCTGCGGCGCCCGAAACTCGCGGATATCGGCCCCGGCGCAAAAGGCTCGATCGCCCGCGCCGCGCAGCACGATGACCCGTACCGCCGGATCGGAATCGGCCGCGCGCAGCGCGATCGGCAAGGCGTGCCGGATCTCTTCGTTGATGGTGTTCATCGACTCAGGCCGGTTCAGGGTGATCGAGCAGACATACTCTGCGACCTCGATCAGCAACGCGCCGCCGGATGCCGGATACTGGATGGTCTGCGCCTCAGCGTGCATCATCGCCCCCGAAAATCTCCAAAGGTAGCGCATGTACTACGAACTCGCCACGATGGCACTCGCGATCGGAACCACGGCCCGCTCGGCCGAGAGCGTGCAACGCTACTGCACCGCCTCGGACGCCGGCGGCGAGTGGCTGGGGTGCTGGTACAGCGACATCGGCCCGCTCAACCAGATGAGCGTGCTGCGCCGCTTCGAGTCGCTCGAGGCCATGATGCGGGAGCGAATCCGCTCGCAATGCAGCCCGGCGCCCTTCGGCTGTTCGGATGGCCTGCAATCGATCGAATACGACAGCTATCAGGCGGTGCCGTGGATGCCGCTCCTGCAGCCCAGCTCCGCTTCGGGTCTGAAGGGACCGATCTACGAGTTGCGCACCTACGGCCTGCGTCCGGGTAGTCTGCAGGCCACCATCGATCTGTGGGCGCAGTACCTGCCGGCCCGACAGGCGATGTCACCCTGCCTGCTGGCCATGCATGCGCTGGACGGCTACCCGCGTTTCACCAGCCTATGGGTTTACCCCAGCCTCGCTGAGCGCAGCCGCATTCGTGCCGAGGCGGTTTCGCAGCGCATCTGGCCCCCCAAAGGAGGACCAGCGCTACTGACGTCGCGCATGAGCTCGACCATTTTGATGCCCACCGCGGCGTCACCCCTCGCCTGAGCACTGCCGCGCTTTGCATTGCCGATCGGCCGCTGTATCGTCGCGGCTGGCCGCGGCGCCAGACCGCCCGGGCGCCGAATCACCGCTCAAGCAAACGGACTTTCCATGCTGAATCGGATCATTGATCGCTTCTGCCGCTTCCTTGAGCTGCTCGTCGCCGTGTTCCTGGCCATCATGGTGGTGATGGTCTTCGGCAACGTGGTGCTTCGCTATGGATTCAACAGCGGCATCATCGTAAGCGAAGAACTTTCGCGCTGGCTCTTCATCTGGGTCACGTTCCTTGGGGCAGTCATTGCGCTGAAGGAACACACGCATTTGGGCAGCGACATGCTGGTCTCACGGTTGTCGGTGCGCGGCAAGCGGGCCTGCTTCATCGTCAGCCACCTGCTCATGCTCTACATAACCTGGATTTTCCTGCTCGGGAGCATTCATCAGGTCAAGCTCAACTGGAACGTGGAGGCTGCCAGTTCAGGCTGGTCGGTCGGCATTTTTTATGCAGCGGGCATCGCCTTTTCGGTGCTCGGCGGACTGTTGCTGATGCTCGAACTCGTTCGCGCCGTCACCGGCCGGCTTCAGGAGTCGGAGCTCGTCACAGTCCAGGAGTCGGAAGAGCGAGCCGAGCTCGACACGCTCCGGGCGGAGCTGGCGGAAGCGAAACCGCCCGCCGGAACGCGAACCTAAGGACAGGCCATGACCATTCTCATTTTCATCGGCAGCCTGCTTGGCGCCATGGCCATTGGCATGCCCATCGCTTACGCGCTGTTGGCGAGCGGCGTGGCCCTGATGTTTCACCTGAACGCCTTCGACCCTCAGGTGCTCTCGCTCAATTTCATTCACGGGGCCGACAGCTTCCCGCTGCTGGCAGTGCCCTTCTTCATGCTGGCAGGCGAGATCATGAATGTGGGGGGGCTGTCGCAGCGCATCATCAATTTCGCGCTCGCGGCCGTGGGCCACGTGCGGGGCGGACTGGGGTACGTCACCATCCTCGCGGCCTGCATGCTGTCCGCCCTCTCGGGCTCGGCGGTCGCCGATGCGGCAGCCCTCACCGCCCTCCTGCTGCCCATGATGGTCAAGGCCGGTCACTCGAAGGAGCGTTCGGCCGGTCTGATCGCGGCCTCGGGTGTCATCGGTCCTGTCATTCCACCCAGTATCGGTTTCGTCATTTTCGGCGTCGCCGCCAACGTGTCCATCACGAAGCTCTTCATTGCCGGCATCGTTCCGGGCCTGATGATCGGTCTGGCACTGGCGATCACCTGGTGGTGGCTGGGCCGCAATGAGCAGCGCGAGATGCCGCCCCGCAAGTCGGCCCGGGAACTGCTGCAGGCCGCGCGCGAGTCGCTGTGGGCGCTGGCGTTGCCCGTGTTCATTCTGGTGGGCCTGCGTTTCGGCGTGTTCACGCCGACGGAGGCGGCAGTGGTCGCGGCTGTGTATGCGCTCTTTGTCTCGATGGTGATCTATCGTGAACTGAAGCCCGCCATGCTGCTGCCCGTCTTCACCTCCGCAGCCAAGACCACCTCGCTGGTGATGTTCCTGGTGGCAGCCGCCATGGTGTCCTCTTGGCTCATCACCATCGCCGACCTGCCCAACAAGGTGATTGATCTACTGCAGCCCTTCATGGGGAATCCCACGACGCTGCTCATCGCCATCATGGTGCTCGTGATGGTCGTCGGGACCGCCATGGACATGACCCCGACCATCCTCATTCTGACGCCCATCCTCATGCCGGTAATCAAAGCAGCGGGCATCGATCCGGTCTACTTCGGCGTTCTTTTCATCATCAACAACTCGATCGGCCTGGTCACGCCCCCGGTAGGCACCATCCTCAATGTGGTGGCGGGCGTGGGCAAAATGAAGATGGATGAAGTGACCCGGGGCGTATTGCCATTCATGATCGCCGAGTTCGCGGTGATGTTCATCATGGTGGCCTTCCCGCAGACAGTACTCGCCCCCCTCAAGTGGTTCTATCGCTAGGGAATTGCGCAATGCCGATAGAATGACGGCCGTTTGATCAGGAGACGTTCCCGTGAACTACCCCCTTCCCGCCCGGCACGACCATGTCGGCAGTTTTCTTCGCCCCCAGTACCTGCTGGAGGCGCGCGATCGCAAGGCCAAAGGTGGCATCACCGCCGACGAACTGCGCAAGGTTGAGGACAAGGCCATCGCCGAGATCGTTGCCTTCCAGCAGAGTGTCGGTCTCAAGGCGATCACCGACGGCGAGTTCCGCCGGACCTGGTTTCACATCGACTTTCTCGAGCAACTAAGTGGGGTCGCCACCGACATTCCCGTGTCGCTCATCAATCCCGATGGCTCCAAGCAGTTTGCGCCTCCCGGCATCCGCGTCGTCGACAAGGTCGTGCACACCCGCAACATTCAGGTGGCTGATTACGAGTTCCTCAAGACACAAGTTGCAGCAGGCTGCCGACCCAAGGTCACCCTGCCATCGCCCACCATGCTGCACTTCCGGGGCGGCCGGGGCGGCATCAGCAAGGCGGCTTACCCCGAGCTAGACCCCTACTTCTACGATGATGTCGCCAAGGCCTACGGCGACGAACTGCACGCGCTTGCCGCCGCGGGCTGCGACTACGTGCAGATGGACGACACCAACCTCGCCTACCTCTGCGACGATAAGATGCGCGAGGCAGCGCGCAAGCGGGGCGACGACCCCAACGAGCTGCCCCACCGTTACGCCGATTTCATCAACAAAGTTGTCGCGTACAAGCCCCAGGGCATGGTGCTGGCCATGCACCTGTGCCGCGGCAACTTCAAGAGCACGCACTTCGCCGAGGGCAACTATGAGCCGGTGGCCGAAGCCCTGCTGTCGAAGATGAACCTCGACGCCTATTTTCTGGAGTACGACGATGACCGCAGCGGCGACTTCCGCCCGCTGCGCTTTCTGCCCAAGGGCAAGATCGTCGTGCTTGGCCTGGTCAGCTCCAAGTTCGGCGTGATGGAGAGCAAGGACGATCTGAAGCGCCGGATCGACGAGGCTGCGCGCTACGCGCCGCTGGACCAGCTCGCCCTATCGCCGCAATGCGGCTTTTCCAGCACGGTTCACGGCAACGATATCGCTGTCGAGGCCCAGCGCAGCAAGCTCAGACTGGTGATTGAAACCGCTCAGGACGTCTGGGGCGACTGATTGCCGCCCCCGCGCCATGCAGCTCAAGAGGAGACTCACGTGACTACACTCAAGACCCCCCTGAAGACCATCCTCGCGGCCGGTGTGCTGGCCGCCGCAGCCACCGCCGCCCATGCACAGGAAGTGGTGCTGAAGTTTCATCACATCTGGCCCACCGTGGCCATGGGGCACGCCCGCTTGGTCGCGCCTTGGTGCGACACCATCGCCCGGGAATCAAATAACCGCATGCGTTGCCAGATCCTTCCCGCGATGACCGGCGGCGGCACGCCAGGACAACTGGTCGACCGCATCAAAGACGGCGTGGACGACCTCACCATGACGCTGCCCGGATATACCCCTGGGCGCTTTCCGATCATGGAGGTGTTTGAACTGCCCTTCATGACCAACACCGCGGAGGTGGCCTCGGCGGCTGCCTGGGACTACCTGAACAAATACGCACTCAAGGAGTTTCCGGGCACGCGAATTCTCGCCACCTGGGTGCATGACGAAGGCTTCGTCAGCACCTCCAACAAGGCCATCAATCGCCTGGAAGACTTCAAGGGTCTCAAAATCCGCGCTGCCAGCCGTCAGTCCTCAAAGCTACTGGCGCGCCTGGGGGCCACCCCGGTGGGCATGCCGATTCCCGGCGTAGCGGACGCTATGACCAAGGGTACCCTGGACGGCTACCTTACCGCCTGGGAAATCATTCCTGCCTTCAAGCTACACGAGGTGAGCAAGTTCCACACGGAAGTCGAGCCCAGCCGCCCGTCGCTGTTTACCGCCGGGTTTGTCTTTGCGATGAACCAGGCGCGCTACGAGGGGCTGCCGGCCGATCTGAAGGCCATCATCGATCGCAACAGCGGCGCCGCGCTCTCCAGGCAGATCGGGCGTTATTGGGACGAGGCCACTGCGGTGGGGCGCAAGGCCGCGAAGGACCGCGGCAACACCTTCGTCCAGATCAACTTGGCCGAGACCGACCGCTGGATCGCTGCTTCAGCTCCCCTTTATGACGAATGGGTGGCCGATATGGACAAGAAGGGTCTGCCCGGCAAGCAAATGCTGCAGGATGCCCGTGACCTGATCAGCAAGTACGGGCGCGCCAAGTAAGCGCGTCCGCGCGCTGGCCGCGCTTCGGTTCCCGAAGCAATGGCCGGCGCTGGCCTGACGACCGAGTCGCCCCGTGCTCGCCCCACTCAGCCGTCTGTTCGGCATGTTAGGCGCCTCGGTCGCCCTGCTGGTCGGGGTCATGACCACCCTCAGCGTGCTACTCCGCGCGCTCTTCGCCATGCCGATTCCCGGCGATGTCGAGATGACCCAGCTGGGCATCGCGCTGGCGATCTCGCTCTGCCTGCCCATCTGTCAGTTGCAGCGCGCCAATATCATCGTCGACTTTTTTACCCAGCGCTGCAGCGGACCGGTACGTGACTGGCTGGACGGGCTGGGCTGCTGGGTGCTGGTGACAATGTACGGACTCCTGGCCTGGCGAACCGCCGTGGGCGCGGTGTCAGTGCGCGAAGCGGGCGAAACCACCATGATCATCTCGCTGCCGATGTGGTGGGCCTACGCCTCGCTGGCCCCCGGTCTTGCCCTGGCCGCCGTGATTGCGCTCCAGCAGGGCTGGCATTACTTCCGGTCAGCCGGCGCCTCCCGAGAGACCCAGCCGTGAGCCTGAGCGCCGCCCAGGTGGGGCTCACCATGTTCGCCGTGATGCTGCTGCTGATGGCCTCACGCGTTCCCATCGCCGCCGCCATGTTTCTGCCGGGTCTGGCGGGTTACTTCCTGATGACCGACGCCGCGTCCACGCTCAACCTCCTCAAGGGCAATGCGGTGGCGCGTCTCACGGTGTATGACCTCAGCGTCATCCCCCTTTTCCTGTTGATGGGGCAATTCGCCTCGCAGGGAGGCCTCAGCCGCGATTTGTTCCGCGCAGCATCAGCCGCTATCGGGCATGTGCGCGGGGGACTTGCCATGGCTGCCATCCTGTCGGCGGGTGCCTTCGGCGCGGTCTGCGGCTCGTCCGTTGCCACCTCGGCCACCATCACGCAGGTGGCCTATCCGCAGATGCGAAGCCACGGCTACAGCGGGCGCCTGGCCACCGCCACGCTCGCAGCGGGCGGCACGCTGGGCATCCTCATCCCCCCTTCCGTACCGCTGGTGGTTTACGCCATTCTCACCGAGCAGAACATCGCCAAGTTGTTCGCCGCCGCCATGGTGCCCGGCATCATCGCGATGCTCGGCTACATCGTCGTGGTCGCGCTCTACGCGCGAGCCCGACCCGACCTGGCCCCACCCGCCGAACGCGGCAAACGCGACGAACGAGCCCGGGCGTTGGTTGCCGTGTGGCCAATCGCCTTCGTGTTTCTGGTGGTGTTCGGCGGCATTTACACTGGGGCGTTCTCGCCCACTGAAGGGGCCGCGGTGGGTGCGATCATGACCTTTCTGGTGGGCCTCGCCCGTCGCGAACTCGACAGGCGGGCGCTGGCCGACTCACTGATTGCCACCGCCGAGACCACCGCCATGGTGTTCATGATCTTTCTGGGCGCCGACATGATGAACGCCACGCTTGCGCTGACCGAAATGCCCAAGATGGTCGCACAGTGGGTGACGACCCTGCCCATCCCCGACCTCAGTATCGTTCTCGCCGTGATGCTTCTCTATGTGCTGCTGGGGTGCGTCATGGATGAGCTATCCATGTTGCTGCTGACCATTCCGGTGATTTTTCCGGCCGTCATGGGGCTTGAGCTCTGGGGACTCAAGTACGAGGCCAAGGCGCTCTGGTTCGGCATCCTGGTGCTCATGACGGTCGGCATAGGCCTGATCGCGCCGCCCATCGGCCTCAACGTCTATGTGGTGAACAACCTCGCCAAAGACGTCCCGATGTCGGAAACCTACCGCGGCGTCATGCCCTTTCTCGCGTGGGACGCCGCGCGATGCATTCTGCTGCTGCTTTTTCCTGGCCTGTCACTCTGGCTCGTCACGGTTCTGTTTGCCTGAGCGCGCATGAAGGTCGTCTTTCA
This sequence comes from uncultured bacterium, assembly GCA_903907905.1. Classification (GTDB taxonomy): domain Bacteria; phylum Pseudomonadota; class Gammaproteobacteria; order Burkholderiales; family Burkholderiaceae_E; genus SYIM01. The sequence goes on from CAIVPX010000052.1 coordinate 94,201, forward strand.
CGGCGCAAACGCCGCCTGCTTTCTGCCCGGATTCGCCGACCTGCTGTCGGCGCAGTGTCATGTCATTGCGCTCAGTGAAACGCTGGCCGGCCCAGGCGAGGTCGAGCACTATCAGACGGCCGACGTGGTCATTGGCATCCGACTCGACGCGAGCATGCCCCGGCCCACCCAGGCGCGCCTCTTTCACGCGCCGGCCGCCGGCACCGACGGCATCAACACCGCGCTGCTGGCCGACGCGACTGCGCTGTGCAATTGTTTCGGCCACGAGCACGCGATCGCCGAATATGTCCTGGGCGCGCTACTGACACGCCATGTGCCGCTCGCCGCGGCCGATGCCGAGTTGCGACAGCAGCGCTGGCAGTGGTTTGCCGGTCGCCCGGGGGCCACCCGAACCGAGCTCGGATCGCAGACGATCGGCCTGCTGGGTTTCGGACACATCGGGAAGGCCCTTGCGCACCGAGCCCGTGCCTTTGGCATGCGCATTCATGCCTGCAACCGCAGCCCCGTGGACTCACCCCTGGTTGACCGGTTCTGGGCCCTTGGCGCACTCGAACCCTTCATGGGTTCGGCTGATGTCATCGTCGTAAGCTTGCCGCTGGTCCCGGCCACGCGAGGGCTGATCGGTGCGAGGGCGCTTGCCACCATGCGCCCCGATGCCCTGCTGATCAACGTCGGCCGAGGACCGGTCATCGACGAGCAGGCCTTGTTCGATGCCCTGTCGACGCGCCGCATCGGTGGGGCGGTGATCGACACCTGGTATCGCTACCCGACCGAGCGCGAGCCGGAATGCCGGCCCGCCACCTGCGATTTCGAATCGCTCGACAACGTGCTGATGACGCCTCATATGTCGGGGTGGACCGAAGGGACCGTCCGGCGTCGACAGCAAACCATGGCGGACAACATTGCCCGACTGCTCGCCCGCCAGCCCCTGCAGAACGTCGTCAGACCCGCGATCGCCTGACACCGCTCGGGCGCTGTCTGAATCACCCGCCTCCGAGGCTGCACCTTTCCGGTAAGATTGCCGGAGCGTTCTGTGCCCAACAAAAGACCCAAAACACGGAGACACCCATGAAGATTTCCCGTTTGCTCGCTGCCTGCCTGATCGCAGCCTTTGGCTCGACCGCCTTCGCCGCCAAGTACAACCTGCGCATGGGTCATGCCGTCAACACCACCGACGGCCAGCACGCCGCGGCAGTCAAGCTCGCCGAGTTGGTCAAGCAGCGCACCGGCGGCGAGGTCGAAATCACGATCTATCCGTCCAATCAACTGGGTAACGACGCAGCCATGATCAACGGCACCCGCGGCGGCACCATCGACATCGTGTCCAGCGGCGCGTCCAACTTCAACGGCATGGTGCCCAACACGGCCGCCATGGAGCTTCCCTTCGTGTTTCGCAGCGCCCAGCATGCCTACGGTGTACTTGACGGCGACATCGGCACCGGCGTGCTCAACGAACTGGCACCCCACGGGCTCAAGGGCCTGGCGTATTGGGAAAACGGCTGGCGCGCTTTCACCAACAACAAGCGCCCCGTTCGCACGCCCAACGATCTCAAGGGCCTGAAGATCCGTTCCACACCGAACCCTTACCACATTCAAGCCTTCAAGCTGCTGGGCATGAACCCCTCGCCTATGCCCATCGCCGAGCTCTACGCAGCCCTTGAGAACGGTGCCTTCGATGCGCAGGAACACCCCATCAACGTCACGCTGTCGTCCAAGTTCTACGAAGTACAGAAGCACCTGACCGTCAGCAACCACGTGTACTCGCCGCTGGTGGTGGCAATGAACAAGGCCAAGTTCGACAGCCTGCCCGCCAATTTTCAGAAGATCATCGTCGATGCCGCGCGTGAGGCCGCCACCTACCAGCGCGAGTTGAATGCACAAAATGCCAGCAAAGTTGTCGCCGACCTGAAGAAGGCCGGCATGCAGGTCATCGAAAACGTCGACATGGCGCCCTTCCAGAAGATCGTGTCGGCCGAAATCGCCAAGACCTTCGCCGAGAAGAACGGTCCGGGCCTGCTGAGGGCCATCGAGTCGGCAAAGTAAGGCGTTGGCGAGGTGAGCGCCACCGTTCTAGATGCCTTCAGCCTGCAGGGCCGTCGGGCCCTGGTCACGGGCTCATCCGGGGGCATCGGCCTGGGGCTGGCCCGGGCGCTGGGCCAGGCGGGTGCCCATGTCATCCTCAACGGGCGAGGCGCCGACAAGCTTGCCCACGCGCTTGAGGTGCTTCGCGCCGAGGGACTCAGCGTCTCGATCGAGTCCTTCGATGTCACCGACATGGCCGCCGTCAGCGCCGCCGTCGATCGCATCGAAGCGCGTGGACCCCTTGATATTCTCGTCAACAACGCGGGCATCCAGATTCGCAATCCTCTCGAACAGTTCGTGGACGATGACTGGCGCAGGCTGATGAGCACCAATCTCGACAGCGCCTACTTCGTGGGCAAGGCCGTTGCGCTCAAGATGATCCCGCGCGGGCGCGGACACATCGTCAACATCTGTTCGGTTCAGAGCGAGCTCGGCCGGCCGGGTATCGCGCCCTATACTGCCAGCAAAGGCGCGCTTAAGATGCTCACCAAGGGCATGGCCATTGACTGGGGGCCCCACGGCCTTAATGTCAACGGTCTGGGACCTGGCTACTTCAAGACTGAACTCACCAAAAAGCTGGTGGCCGATCCCCCCTTCAGCGCCTGGCTGGTCGGGCGTACCCCCAGTCGCCGCTGGGGCGAGGTCGAAGACCTGGGGCCCGCCATCGTGTTTCTGGCCAGCGATGCGGCACGATTCGTGAACGGACATATCCTGTACGTAGACGGTGGCGTCACAGCAACCCTGTAGGAACGGAGGCAGACACAATGGGCACGATGAAGCGACTCCTTGCAGCACTGGCGAGCGCCGCCACCCTCCTCGCAGGGGCTCCACTGGAGCTCGCTGCGCAGGAGAAGGCTCCTATTCGCATGCTGATTCCCTCAGGACCGGGCTCCACCCTGGACATCATCGGGCGCCTGGTGGGCGAACGACTGTCGCAGCAATCGGGTCGACCGGTCATTGTCGACAACAAGGCGGGTGCAAGCGGCATCATCGCCTACGATATGGTCGCGAAGTCGCCGCCTGACGGGCTGACCATCACCGCGGTGCAGGCGGGCTTCGTGTCCAATCGGTTTCTGTTCAAGGCCACCAATTACGACGTCTTCAAAGATTTCGCGCCCATTGCCATGGTGGCCCGCAGCCCCATGATCCTGGTCGCTCGGAGCGAGTTCCCCGCCAGCGATATCGCCAGCCTGCGCTCGCTGTCGAAGAGCCGCCCCGAGTCACTTACCTACGGGTCGCTCAATGGCGCCAACCAGATGAACGTCGAACTGGTGCGCAAGCTCCTCGATATCGAAATGCGCAACGTCCCGTATCGAGCGGCCGGCCAGGCGCTGACTGACATGCTGGCCGGCGCAATCGACACGCAGTTACTGGTCTACGGCACGGCGGCACCCCTGCTTCGAAGCGGCAAGCTCAAGGCTTTCGTAGTGCTCAGCAAGGATCGGCTCGGCGCGCTGCCCCAGGTGCCATCGGCCACCGACATTGGCCTCGGTGGTGAAGTCTTGAGTTGGGCTGGATTTGTGGCCGCGGCCGGCACGCCCGAGCCCATCGCCTCGCAACTTCACGCCACGATCAATCAGGTGGCGCAGGAACCTGCCGTTCGCGAGCGCATGATCGAAATGGGGTTTGAGCCCTTCGTGATGGGCCGGCCCGACATCATCACCTATATGCAGCGCGAAACTCAAGTCTACGAGCGGGTTGCAAAAGAGCTCGGCATTCGCCCCGAGTAAAGCCCAGGCTCGGTCCGCGAGGAGCGATCGAGCGCCTCAGGCGCCTCAGTCGCTCCGGAAGCCCCGGAAGCTCGCGAATTCTTCGACGCCAGCCCTCGCCCGCTCGAATTGGTTCACCGGATGCCGGTCATCGGCATAACCAATGGCGAAGCCACAGTACAGAATCCAGTCGGGCGAGGGCTTGAGAAAAGCGTTGACGGTATGGGCGTAGCGCGCCCAAGCCTCCTGCGGGCAACTGTCAAGTCCCTGCTCGCGCAGTAGCAACATGAGCGACTGCATGTACATGCCGATGTCGGCCCATTGTGGGCCGTTGTGCTTGCGGTTCACGTAAAAGAACAAGGCCACCGGCGCCCCGAAAAAATCAAAGTTCCGGTGATGCCACGCCTGTCGCGCGGCGGCGTCGTCCTTGCCGATTCCCAGCGCCTCGTACAGGGCGACGCCCATCGCCAGGCGACGTGCGCGGTCGACCCCTTCCAGCGGGCTGGGGTAAATCTTGAAGTCAACCGCCTCGCCATCCTCGGTCTCGCCGTTGGGCTTGTCGATCAACCGCCGGCGCATGATCGCCTTGAGTTCTTCGAGCGGCTCGTTCTTGAGCACAATCAGTTGCCAGGGCTGCAGATTGCCGCCCGAGGGGGCCCAGGACGCCTGCGCGAGGACACGGCGAATCAGCGCTTCATCGACCTCAGTCGGAAGAAACGCACGCACCGAGCGACGGGTCGCGACGGCATCACTGACGGTTTTAGAGGACGGCATTCAAACACTCCAGAGACAGGCAGCGGCTTGGGGCGGTGCGAATCGGATTCGCGGCGCGGCCTCGAGCAGGCTGCGGGTGTAGGGCTCGCGCGGCGCCGACCATAGGCCGTCGGGGGTCCCGGTTTCAATCAGCCGCCCGTTACGCATGACATGGACCCGGTCGGCAATGTATCGCACCACCGACAAGTCGTGCGAAATGAATAAATAGGCCAGCCCCAGTTCGTCCTTCAGCGCGGCGAGCAAGTTCAGGATTTGCGCCTGGATTGACACATCGAGCGCCGAAACCGGCTCGTCCAGCACCACCAGCCTCGGGCGCAGCACCAGGGCTCGCGCAATCCCGATGCGTTGCCGCTGACCACCCGAAAACTCGTTCGGAAACCGCGCAGCGGCCGAAGCCGAAAGCCCCACCCGCTCGAGCATCTCCAGCATCCGGCGCGTGCGCGCAGCCGCAGAGGACTCACCGTGCACCCGCAGCACCGCGTCGAGAATATCTCCGACGGAGTGCCTTGGATTGAGTGAGCCGAAAGGGTCCTGAAATACCATCTGAACCTGACGACGCCAGGCGCGCAATTCGCGTTCAGGCAGGCGAGCGATATCGGTGCCGTCGAAGACAATCTGCCCCGACTCGATGGGAATCAGGCGCAACAAGGCCCGAGCAATGGATGACTTTCCGCAACCCGACTCGCCAACCAGAGCAAGGGTTTCGCCATGCCCGATCGAGCATGACACCTCATTCACCGCACGGACGGGCTTGCCCACCGAGCGCTCGTAGGCGACACACAGGCCCCGCACCTCGAGGAGCGGCGCCGCCTGCGAACCGCGGACCAAGGGCGATGGACCTGACGCAGGCACCACGGGTCGAACCAGTCGGAAGGACAATGGCTCGGCCGCGCCTGCCGACCCGCCCTCCGCATGTATTTCGGCCAAGCGACTTGAACGGTAGTGCAGGCGCTGGCCCCAGTGCAGCGACGACCCGAGCAGCGCTTGCGAGTAGGGATGCGCCGGCTGGGTGAACAACTGTTCGACAGGGGCCGCCTCGAGCCTCTCGCCGGCGTACATCACGGCGACCTCGTCTGCCCATTCGGCCACGATACCCAGATCGTGGGTGATGAGCAGCAACGACATATCGAGATCGCGGCGAAGGCGCCCGAGCAACGCCAGGATCTGCGACTGGATCGTGACATCCAGCGCCGTGGTGGGCTCATCGGCCACCAGCAACCGCGGCTGACACGCCACCGCCATCGCGATCATCACGCGCTGGCGCTGTCCGCCCGAGAGTTGATGGGGGTAGTCGCCCGCGCGACGGTGCGGCTCAGGAATTTGCACCAGATCGAGCAACTGGATAGACCGCTGACGCGCCGCGCGTGAACTCATGCCGAGGTGGGCACGCAAGACCTCCGTCACCTGCTCGCCCACCGCGTGCACCGGATTAAGTGAAGTCATCGGCTCCTGGAAAATCATGGAGATGGCACGACCGCGCAGGCCGCGCAGGGCCCGTTCGGGCATTGCAAGCAGATCCTGGCCATCAAAAAGAATGGATCCGGTGACGCCCGCATGGGGCGGCAACAGCCCCATGATCGCCAGCGCAGTACTCGACTTGCCACAGCCCGACTCCCCCACCAGGGCAAGTGTTCGGCCGCGGGCCAGATCGAAACTGAGGCCCCTCACCGCGTGCTCGGCCATGCGCCCGTGGCCGAAGCGTACGTTCAGGCCGCGAACCGACAACAGCGGCGGCGCCTCGACCTGCGCCTGAGACTCACCCGAACTGGCCGATAAAGCGTGGGTCATCGTCGGATTCAGCGCTTGCGCAGGCGAGGATTGAAGGCGTCGTTGAGGCCGTCGCCCAGCAGGTTCAGCGCCAATACCGTCAGCACAATGGCCCCTCCGGGCATGGCGCTGAGGTACCAGGCGGTGCGAAGAAACTCACGGCCCTCGCCCACCATTCGCCCCCAGGACACCGCATTGGGGTCCGTCATGCCCAGAAAGGACAGCGCAGATTCCATCAGGATGGCGGTAGCCACCAGCACCGCCGTCGTGACGATGACGGGTGGCAGCGCATTGGGCAGGATTTCATGAAAGATGATCCGGGCATGACCAAAACCCGCGCTTCGCGCCGCGAGCACAAATTCGGACTCGCGCAAACTACGGAACTCGGCGCGCACCAACCGCGCAATGACGGGCCAGGACGCGAGGCCGATGGCGAAGACGACCACGCCCACCGATGGCCGGCCGATCGTCACGATCACGATCACCAACAGGAAGGAGGGAACCGTCTGAAACAGCTCGGTAAGGCGAACCAGCAGGTCATCGAGCCATCCGCCAAAGTAGCCCCCCAGTGCGCCCACAATAATGCCGATCGACAGACTGAGCACAGCCGCCACCGCCCCCACGGCCAGCGAAATCCTCGCGCCGTGGGCGATGCCGGCCAACACATCGCGGCCCATTGAGTCGGTACCCAGGGGAAAGCTCAGGCTTTGTCCAGGCGACAGCAGCGGCGGCGCCACCATCGCCAGCGGATCGCCCGGGAACAGCCATGGCGCCGTGAGCGCCAGCGCCAGCATGGCAATCAACAGCGCTGCGCCCACCCGTGCCGCCGCATCGTGCCAGATGGCCCGGCAAACCGGATACTTTGACACCTGTGTCACACGATCTGCAGCGAGCACGACCTGGGTTGTCGCTGTCTGTCCGGCACCGGCATGTGGCTCGAGGGGCGAGGTCGGGGGAGAAGTCACTGTTTGCCCCACTCAACGAAACCGGACACGAGGATCCAGCAGCGCCTGCAGCAGGTCCACGAGCAGGTTGGCGGCAATGACCAGCAGGGAGGACAGCAGCAGGATTCCCAGCAGCACCACATGGTCGCGGGCCATGACCGACTCGAAGGCCAGCCGCCCCAAGCCGGGCCAGCTGAACACCGATTCGATCACCACGGCGCCGCCGAGCATCGCGCCAACGTGAAGCCCGGCGACCGTGGTGACCGGCATCATCGCGTTGCGCAAGACATGGTGCAGCGTGACCGCGATCGGCCCAAGACCCTTGGCACGGGCGGTTCGCACAAAGTCTTGCTGGCTAACTTCCAGACATGCAGAGCGGGTCAACCGGGCAAAGATCGCCACGTAAAAGGCGGCCATCGACAGCGCAGGCAGAACAAGATAACGGGCCCGATCGGCGATTGCGGCCCAGCCCGTATGGCCTGCGCCAATGGTGGCCGTTCCGCCCGAGGGCAACCAGCCGAGCTGCACCGAGAACAGCACGATCGCCATCAGCGCAAGCCAGAACCCTGGCGTCGAGTACAGCACGAGCGCCAGAACCGACAGCACGCGGTCGGGCCAGCGCCCCACTCGCGTCGCCATGATCACGCCCATGGCGATGCCCACCATCAGCGCAATCGTCAACGCACTGCCCATCAGGAGCAGCGTGTTGCCGAGGCGGGAGGCGACGAGCTCGACCACGGGCAGGTTGAAGCGCGGCGAGACCCCCAGGCTGAAGTGCGCGAGCTGGCTCAGGTAGCGTGCCAGGCGCTCGAGCACCGGCAGATCAAGCCCGAAGCGAGCGCGAAGCTGCTCCATCATCTCGGCGGTGGCTGACCCGGCTTCGGCGGCGGCCGCCTGAGCCGCGTCACCCGGCACCCATTGCAGGAGCAGAAAATTGAGTACGACGATACCCAGCACGGTCGGCACCGCCTGCGCGAGGGTGCGCAGCAGAATTCGCCAGACGAGGGGAAGTGGCATCGGGCTCAGCCAATGTAAGGGGACAGGCACAGCAGGCGTGCGGCAAAAAAATTATACTGGGTCGTTTGCGTGCATCCCGCCCTCAGGCAGGGTGTCTGTCTGTCACTCCCACAGCCTATTTGCCCGGGCTGTCGGGTCCCGCGGAGTTTAATTTCATGGCCCTCACCAAATTGTGGTCCTCAATCGTCTGGCGCCGATCGGCGCTAGTGCTCTGCGCCGCCGCCTTCGCGGCGACTGGCGCCACGGCCCAACCCCGCCATGGCGGCACGCTTAACTGGGTCGTCAATCCGATTCCCACCTCCCTCGTTCCGCTCAATACCTCGGCGGGCGGCAATACCGATATCGGCCCCAAGATCGTCGAAGGGCTACTGACCTACGATCAGGACCTCAAACCGCTGCCGCTGCTCGCCACGGCGTGGCGGGTCAGCGCCGATGGCCTGCAGTACCGCTTCGAGTTGCGCAAGGGCGTCAAGTGGCACGACGGAAAGGACTTCACCTCTGCGGATGTAGCCTTTTCGATCAACACGCTCAAGCAGGTCCACCCGAGGGGCCGCGGCACCTTTGCGAGCGTCACAGAGGTACAGACGCCTGACGCTCACACCGCCATCGTCGTGCTCAGCAAGCCCGCGCCCGCGATGCTCACCGCGCTGGCATCAGCCGAATCGCCCATCGTTCCCCGGCACCTGTATGAAGGCACCGACATTGCCACCAACAAGTACAACCGCGAACCGGTCGGCACCGGTCCCTTCAAGTTCAAGGAATGGGTACAAGGCAGCCACGCCGTGCTCGAGCGTAATCCTGACTATTGGGACAAGCCCAAGCCCTACCTCGACCGGATCGTGATCCGATTCATCCCCGACGCGGTGGCCCGTGCTGCGGCGCTCGAATCGGGAGAAGTCGACCTCGGGAACGCCGTGATCCCGCTGTCGGAGGTAGCGCGATTCGGCAAGCTGCCCAACCTGGTGGTTGACTCGACGCAGTGGCCGTTCTGGGGTAATCACCAGCAGGTTTATTTCAATCTGGACAGCCCCCTGATGAAGGACATCACCGTTCGCCGAGCCATCGCACAGGCGATCGATGTCAACGCCTACAACAATGTGGTGTGGTTCGGCTACGGCAAGGTCTCGGCCTCGATCATCGGGGCGGCCATGACCCGCTATCACGACCCCAGTGTCAAGCATCAGCCCTTCGACCCGAAAGCGGCCGAGGCCGCACTGGATGCGGCCGGGCACAAGCGCGGCGCCAACGGCATCCGCTTCAAGATGCGTCTGCTCTATAACCCCTTCCTCGAGCGCCGAACCGCCGACTTTCTGCGTCAGTCGCTCGCCCGCGTGGGCATCGACGCCGAGATCGAGAGCTACGATTTCCCCACCTACACACGCAAGGTCTACACCGATCGCGCCTTCGACATGACCGCCGAGAGCCTGATCAACCTGTTTGACCCCACGGTCGGTGTACAGCGCGTGTTCTGGTCGAAAAACTTCAAGATCGGTCTGCCCTTCTCCAACGCGCCGCACTACGTCAGCGAAGAAGCCGACCGACTGCTGGAGGCAGCGGCCGTCGAACCCACTGAGGCCAAGCGTCGGCAATTGTTCATCGACCTGCAGCGCCGCGTGGCGGCGGACATCCCCTCGATCGAATTCGGCGCAAACCCCAACATCACGGTCGCGGCAAGAAAGGTCAAGAACTACGCGCCCACGGCTGAAGGGGCTCGCGGCAGTTTCGCTGACCTCTACCTGCAGCCCTGAGCACGCAGTCCGTTTGCAAACCTCACGACACGACATGGCCGACATCCCCCGAGCCCGCGCCAGCCGGATCATGAACCAGCAGGGGCTAGACGCCCTGCTGTTGGCCAAGCCTGAGAGCTTTACCTGGGCCACTGGCGCGCCTCCGGGGGTCGCTGCGTTTTTCAGGCGTGCGGGAGCAGCGATAGCGCTGGTCCCGGCTGACGAAACAGCGCCCGTGTCGGCCGTGTGCACCGAACTGTTTGCCGCACCCACGCGTGCGGCACTCGGGGAGGCGCAGGTGCTGACCCACCCCGACTGGGTCGAGACGGCCGACATTCGCACCTGGCTGCCAAGCAACAAAGGCGCCGCTGACCTCATCAACCGGGCCTGGACGCTTCGCGAACGACCCGCTGGTTTCGGTCGCCCCGCCGCCTACGATGCTGCGGCCGCATTCAGCGCGCTGCAGGCCCTCCTCGTGCGCGAGGGGCTAGTCGGCGCGCGCATCGGGCTCGACCTCGACTTCTGGCCGGCCGCCGACTTTCAGTTTTTGCAGGCCACCCTTCAGGGCCCCACCTGGGTGGACGCGAGCCCCGAGATCGCCCTGATCAAGGCGGTCAAGTCATCGCACGAAATCGACCGCCTGAAGGCTGCGGCCAGACTGGCCGAGGCGGGCATGCGTGCGGCCATCGCGACCGTGCGCCCTGGCATTCATCGGGATGAGATCGCCGCAGCCTGGAAGGCCGGTGTCGCCGCCGAGGCAGCGCAAGGCAGCGATCGGTTGACCGGACAGTGGGAGTACATCACGGTGGGTCCGCTGCCCTGGTCGGGCGGCGCCCATCTTCTGTCGGGCGATGTTCTCAAGTTTGACGTCGGATGCCTGGTCGAGGGCTACAGCTCCGACAGCGGGCGCACCTTCACGCTGGGCGCCGCACGGCCGCGCAGTCGCGAGATCATGTCAGCCTTGCATGAGGCCTTTCTGGCGGGGCTTGAGGCCTTGAGGCCAGGCCATACACTCAGTGAGGTGCATCGCCGGGCCACACAGGCCATGCACCGGGCCGGATTTACCCGCTTCGCGCGCGATCATTTCGGCCATAGCCTGGGCCACGACACCTTTTGCGAGGTGGCGCCCTTCATGGCCGCGGCGGCGCACGAACCGATTGAGCCCGGCATGGTCCTGGCCTTCGAGACGCCCTTCTATGTTGACGGCGAAGGCGGCTTCATCATCGAGGATCAATTCCTCATCACTGCCCGCGACCCCGAACCCGCCTGGTCTTTACCGCGTACGCTGACCGAACTCTGAGTCCCATCGTGACACCCGGAAACAGGAGAGTCATCATGTCCCCCAAGCGTTTATTCAGTCTTGCCACGGTCTGCGTCTCCCTCATGGGGTGGTGTGGCCAGGCGGCCGCGCAGGGCTATCCGTCTCGCCCGATCCGCCTGCTGGTTCCGCTGGCTGCGGGCAGTACCGCCGACATCATTTCGCGTGCAGTCGGCGGCGAACTCAGCAAGACCCTGGGTCAGCCTGTGGTGATCGAGAACAAGCCCGGCGCGGGCGGAACGATCGCCATGGCCGAGGTGGCACGCGCGGCGCCCGATGGCTACACGCTCAGCTTTGCCTCGCAAGGCACCCTGGTCTTCAACCAGGCCCTCTACGACAAGCCTGGCTACGACTCAATGCGCGATTTCGCCACCATCAGCTTTGTCGGGGGCGTCTCCAACGTCATGATTGCGCCGCCCGCCAGCGCTGTCGCGCGGCCGGCCGACCTCGTTGCGCAGGCCCGTGCCAAACCCGGAACGCTCACCTTCTCGTCGGGTGGCAGCGGCACCAGCCACCACCTGTCGGGCGTGCTGTTTGCCCGGATGACGTCAACTGACTTGATTCATGTGCCCTACAAAGGCGCGCCGCAGGGCATTCTCGCGGTCATGTCGGGCGAGGTGAACATGGGCTTTTTCAATACACCGACCGTGATCAGCCAGATTCGCGACAACAAGCTCAAGGCCTTGGCGGTCACCAGCCTGACGCGATCGCCGCTCTTGCCAGACGTACCCACGCTAGACGAACTGGGCGTGAAGGGCTACGAAGTGAATACCTGGTTCGGCTTCGTGACACGACACGGGACACCGCCCGAGATCATCGCTCGCCTGCATGCTGAGATCCGTCGCATTCTCGATGACCCGACCCTCAAGGCCCGCCTGGACCAGCAGGGCTTTGAACTGGCGCCGCCCACCACACCCGAGCAGTTTGCCCGCATGGTGGCTGACGATCTGCAGAAGTGGGTCCCGCTGGTGAAACAGTCTGGCGCACGGGTGGACTGACCCATGCCGCTCTGGCCCGCGAGCGGGCCGAGCGTCGTGCGCTGAATCGGCCAGGCGCCTGGCGCGGTGCCCGCCCGGTCAGAGCCCGACGGCCTCCTTCACCAAGGTGCCGAGTTCGCGTCTGAGCTTGGCGCGCACCCCCGCATGCGCCTTTGACGCATTGAGGTTACGCAGTTCATAGGGGTCGTCACTCAGGTCGTACAACTCGTCGAGTTCGCCATCACGCCCGCGGTTGACCCAATGGATGTACTTGTAGCGCTCGGTCCGGATGGCCTTGTAGGTCATGCCAACCAGCCAGGGCATGGCGTTTTCGGCCCAGTACTCGACCAGCACGCCTTGCCGAAGACGCGTACGCGCCGAGCCAAACATCGGAACGAGTGAGCGCCCTTGAATCTGCGGACCGGGCTTGCCGCCGGCAAGTTCGATCAGGGTGGGCGCAATGTCCTGGCAGATCACCAGACCCGACCGGACCGAGCCCGCCTTGATCAGTGACGGAAAGCGAACCGCAAAGGGCGATCGGATGCCCTCTTCGTAGGCGAAACGTCGTTCGGGACCCAGTCCGTGCTCGCCGAAGAAGTAGCCGTTGTCCCCGAGGAAGACGATGCACGTGTTGTCGAGCTGCCCGCGTTGCTCGAGCGTGTCGAGAATGCGACCCACCCCCTCGTCGACCGCCGCCATCATTCTCGCGCGAAGGCGGATCTCTTCCTGCGTCCCGGCATGAATGGCCTTGAGAATCTGCTTGGACAGCTTGCCACGCTTGAGATCGAAGCACTCGGCCCAGGCGGGCTTGGTCTTGACCACCTCTTGCGGCGGCATCATGTTGGGCGTGGGCGGGAAGATGTCGCGCTTGTACAGGTCGCGATGTCGCTCGGCGACGACGTAGCCCCCCTGGGCGGAGATTCGGAGCGTGCCATCGGCGGCTTGCTCGGCATCGGGGTGGACGGCCTTGTGTGCGAAAAAAAGCGAAAAGGGTTTGTCGCGCTTTTTCTTCAGGAACGACACCGCGTGCTCGTTCATGATGTCGGTGATGTAGCCCGAATGCTGGCGGTACCGGCCGTTATGGTTGAGCATCGGGTCCATCAGCTTGCCGTGCCCGTCATAGCTGATCCAGTGGTCATAGCCCGGCCGGGGCTTGCCGTCATTGCCCATGTGCCACTTGCCGATATGCGCCGTTTCATAGCCCAGGCGCTGCAATTCGAGGTGGTAATTGGGCAGGCGATGGCTCATAGCGTCGCGCGCCACGTTATCGATGATGCCGTGACGGCTCGCGTACTGGCCGCTGACGATCGAGGCTCGATTGGGCGAACAGATCGGCGTTGTATGAAAGGCGCGGGTGAACAGAGCGCCCTCGTGCGCAATGCGATCGATGTACGGCGTCTTCATGTAGGGATGACCGCCCGCGCCGAATTCGTCGTAACGCAGGTCGTCGATCAGGATCACCAGCAGGTTCGGGGGGCGCTTGCGCAAGGCGGTCTCCAGCGGCAGTCAGGAAATACGGTCGGTAGCGAGGCAATCAGCGCTTGGCGGCCAGCAGCTCGGCCAAGCGCTGCGCTTCTTCAGGTTTCATCGAGTAGGAATGATCCGCGTCCGGGAAAGTGCCCGCCCGGACCTCTTCCGCGTAGCGTCGCATTGCGTCGACCGCAATGTCGGAAATCTGCGCGTAGCGCTTGGTGAACTTGGGCTTGAACTGATCGAACACGCCCAGCAGATCGAAGGCAAGCAGCAACTGGCCGCAGCTTGCCGGGCCGGCACCGATACCGAAGGTGAAAATATCCACCGCCTCATCCACCGCCTTGGCGACCGCAGCAGGAACCGCCTCAATCTCGAAACCGATCGCACCAGCCTCTTCGATGGCACGTGCGTCCTCGATGATGCGCATCGCCTCGTCGGCTGTGCGCCCCTGCAGCTTGAAGCCGCCATACTGATGAACAAAGTGCGGGCACATACCCACATGGCTCATGACCGGCACGCCGGCGTCGGCGACCGCCTTGATGATGTGGGCCTTGTCCTTGCCACCCTGCATCTTCACCACATCGGCGCCGCCTTCCTTCATGAGTCGCAGCGCATTCATGACGGCCAGGTCGGGGGTTGCGTAGCTGCCATAGGTCATCGCGACCAGCACCATGCAGTTTGGCGCCCCGCGCTTCACGGCCTGGGTGTGAGCAACCATCATGTCGATGGTGACCGGCAATGTGTTCGCGAAGCCATAGGACACCATGCCCAGGCTGTCGCCCACCGCTGCGATATCGATCCCGGCCCGCTCAGCCCAGACTGCCGTCGGATAATCGGGGATGGACGCCATCACGACTTTTTCGCCTGCGCGCTTTCGCTGGGCAAGTTCCGGCACGGTGAGTTTTTTGCGTTCCTGCGTCATGGTCGGTCTCCTTCATGGATGGATGGCGCAACCCGCCTGCCTGGCGCCGGATACCAACCGACGCTGCACGCCGTCGCGCACTGCCCCCGCGTTCAGCATAGACTAAGGGGGTTCAGCTTGAACTTCCCATTGTGCCTTGCCCCGTCTCCCACCGCACGTCAGCCAATTTGAAATTCGCGATGAGCGATCTTGAGCATTTCGCCCTGTTGCTGGCCGTCCTGGGGCTCTCCGCCTGCGCGCCGTTCGATGGCGCAGGCAGCCCGTCCGGCCCGCAGCGATATGAGTCGCTGGACGGTTCGGAGACGATTCCGCCTTTGCCCAGCTTCGTCTCGCTGGATGAATGCGAAAAGGCCTACGGGTCTGGCGCCTGTTCCACCGCCGCCCGCGTGTATGCGCAAAACGAACGCTACCTGCATGCCATGCCCGCGGACGCCGGATCCTGGTACATCCCTTACGCCTACGGCTCGATTGAGCCGGTCATGGCTCGGGCCTACTTCGCGCCGCCTGCTTTTTATGTGGCCTCACGCCCTGATCGCTACCGCCTGAGCCCTGCGGTGGTTTACCACCCCCGCAGGTTTGATCCTGCAGTGATGCGCCAGCACCCCATCACACCACCTGGCGCCCGGCAGTGGGTCGCGCCGCGGGCGCCCGCCGGGCATGAGCGCGGCCCCCCGGAGCGAAGGCTTCCTCCGGGTAGCACCCCTCCAGGCGCGCCCCGCACATCCGGCGAAGTCCGGCATCCCGGGTCCGTGCAGCCGTCCAAGCCCGGCGCTACAGTGGCTCCCGGCGCAAGTCCGCCGGCAACCTTGAGCGGCTCGGCAACCAGTCCCGCAACGCCACCTCGAACGGTGAGTCCGAGCACGACCAAGCCCGACTGCATCCGAGTCCCTCCAGGCAAGTGCTGAACCGGCCGTGCGCTGACCCCAAGACGCCGTACGAAGCCTCGCTCAACGGCCCTGCCAGACAGGCTTTCGCTTTTCCGCATAGGCACGCAGCGCCTCGGCATGATCATTTGTCTCTCGAACGACACGCTGGGCTCGCTCCGCAAATCGAACCCCGTCCTCCAGCCCGCGCTCGATCGCCTCGCTCAAGGCCAACTTGAAGGCCTGGGCTGTCAGGGGTGGGACGTTTTCAATGATTTCCATCGCCAACGCGCGGCAATGCGCCATCAGCCGATCGGGCTCGACCACCTCATTGACGAAGCCGATCTCGCGCGCCTGATCAGCCGACAGGGTGCGGCCAGTGACGCCCCACTCGTAGGCCCTGCTGTAGCCGATGATTTGCGGCATGAGCGCCAGACTGGCGTCATCGGGGACGATCCCCCGGCGGGTGAACACCCAGCCGAAGCGTGACTGCGTGGACGCAATGCGGATATCGCAGCCCGCTGCGATGCCAATACCCGACCCGATTGCCGGACCATTCACCGCTGCGATGGCCGGCTTGGACAAACGTCGCAGATCGATCACCACCTTCCGGATATCGGCCTCGTGCGGAAACAACTCCTCACGCAGCGAGGGGTTGGGCGGTTCGAGCGACTTACCCTCGGCCGTCATGCGCTTGATGTTCCCGCCGGAGCAGAAAATTGTTCCGGAGCCGGTGAGAATCAGCGCCCTGGCATTGGAGTCGGATTCAATACGCGCGAACTCGCTCACGAGTTCGCCATTCATGACCCAATTGACGGCGTTGCGGGCCAGCGGATCGTGAATGGTGACCACCACGATGCCGTGCTCGTCCTGCTCGGTTTGAATGAACTGGTAGCTCACGCGTGATCTCCCCGGAAGGCCGCCATGTCCTCGCGCATCAACCCTGCGAGCGCCTTGCGATGAAACGGCGCGGTGCCATAGCTTGCAGCGGCCGCAAGCGCCCGGTGGTAGCCCAGTTCAAGCGGATAGTCTCGGTAGTAACCGACCGCGCCGTGAATCTGGTGGGCCGTGCGGGTGAGCGCGGGAATGGCTTCACTGGCCTTGGCCTTGGCCATCGACACCTCCCGCAACGCCGGCCGGCCCGAGGCCAAGCGTGCCGCCGCCTGACGCGACAGCAGTCGGGTAACCGTGAGGTCACGAAGCATTTCGGCGCAGTGGTGTTGAACACCCTGAAAGCTTCCGATCGGTCGGCCAAACTGAACCCGGGTGCGGGCATAGTCGAGCGTGAGATCGAGCGCGAATTGTCCAACGCCGGTCAACTCAGCCGCTTTCATTGCGGCCCCACGCTGTATCAATTGGCGCACGGGTTGAGCCACTGCACCGAGCGTTCCCACGAACTGCGAGGGGTCCACCGCGACCTGATCGAACCTCACCTCCCAGAGCGCCTCCCCGCCAGCCGTCTTGAGACGCGTGCGCGACACACCCGGCGAGCCAGCGGGTACCACCACCAGCGCCAGGTCATCAGCGGCTTCGCCAAATCGTGCGACGCATACGATGGTGTCGGCCACACCTGCATCGCGAACAAAAAGCTTGGTGCCATCGATTTGGTATGACCCGCCAACCCCGGACAGTCGGGTACGAATGTCGGCAGGTTGCAAACCACCACCGGGCTCCTGCAGGGCCACCGTCAGCAGGGACTCACCCGATGCGATGCGTGGCAACCAGTGAGCGCGCTGTTCGGCATTGCCGGCTTCGAGCAGCAGCAGACCCGACTCCACCACGGACGAGAAGAGCGGGCTGGGCAAACTCGCCTGCCCGAGCGCCTCGAAGATCAGTGAGAGTTCGAGCATGGTAAAGCCCGAGCCACCGTATTCGGCTGGAAAGACCGCACCGGCCCAGCCCATCTCGATCATGCGCTGCCAGACGCTTGGGTCGAATCCGTGCTCGGACGACTCCCACTCGCGCACGCGCGCGGCGGGTGCCGCCTCCTGCGCGAACTCGAGCGCAGTCCGGTGAATGAGCGCCTGATCTTCGTTGAGCGTGATATCCATGATGCGTCGCTCCTTATTTGGGCAGGCCGAGGCCGCGCTGCGCGACCACGTTTCGGGTGATGTCGAAACCGCCCGCGGCGAACTGAAAGTACAGACGGTCGCGATATTCGAGCTCGACGTCACCGTCGAGCTGCGCCCAGGGCGACCCGCCGCGAAGGGGACCGAAGGCGCCCAGCATTTCGAGGCCGGCCGCATCGAGTCTGCGGGCCGTCTCACGCTTGACCAGCACCGCGAGCGAGGTCTCGTGCTGCGGGCGCAGCCCCCTGGCGTGCAGTGACGCGAGCCAGTAGGTGGTGAGGCGGGCGCCTTCTGCCTCGATGGCCAGCCGAACCAGCTCGTCCTGCACCTGCGGGTCTTCGATCGGCGCGGGCGCGCCGCCCACCCCCTCGCTACACCAGCCAAGCAGGCGATCAATCTGAAAGGCTGGCAGACCGTAGCTGGCCAGCGCCGCCCGCTCGAAGTCGATCGCGCCCATCACGACCTTCCAGCCCTCGTTGACCTCACCCATCACCATGGCGCGCGGTACCCGAACCTGATCGAAGTAGACCGCGTGATGTGTCCAGCCCGCCAGGGTGGGATGGCGCTGGATCTGCACGCCCGGACTCGTCATGTCGACGATGAACAGGGTCAGACCGCGATGTTTGATTGAAGCGGGATCGGTGCGCGCCAGCACCAGTCCGTAGTCGGCCATGTGCGCGTCACTGGAAAATGACTTCTGCCCGGTGATGATGAAGTGGTCGCCGTCCTCGACGGCCCGGGTGCTCGCATTGGCCAGGTCGGAGCCCGCCTCCGGCTCGCTGTAGCCCATGAACCACGCCAGTTCGCCACGAATGATGCGCGGCAGCAGCAATTGCTTCTGCGCCTCCGAGCCAAAGGCCAGCAGAGAATTGGGCAGGTAGGTGATCGAGCGATCGAGGCCCGGGGCCCGGGCGTACTCCATCTCGTCCCAGAAGATCGCCTGATAAATCCGGCTGCGCCCGCCACCGCCATACTCGCTCGGCCAACCCATGCCAATGTACCCGGCCGCACCCAGCTTGCGACGGAAGGCCTTGGTAAATTCGACCGACCACATACCCTGCTCGTTGGTGTCGCGATGCGCCCGCCACACCGACTCGGTGAGTTCCTTTTTGAGGAAGGACCGCACCTCGGCCCGGAAGGCCCGCTCATCGTCCGTGAAATCGAAGTCCATACTGTGATGTCCTATGCCAGCACGCCATCGGCCTCGAGACGCGCGAAGTGCGTATCGTCGATACCAAGAATTTCGCCAAGGATGTGTCGGGTGTGCTCCCCCAGCAGGGGCGCGCGCCGGTAATCGACCGCGAAGCCATCGGTTCGCCAGGGCAGCCCCAACTGTTTACGGACGCCCACCACCGGATGGTCGGTGGTGATCACGGTCCCGCGTTCAAGCAGGATGGGATCATCAAGCAACTGATCGACCCGAACCACAGGACCGGCGGCGATGTAGTGGCCTTGCAGCAATTCGGTCACCTCACGGCTGCTGTGGCGCCCGGTGAAGCGCCGTAGGTCGCGCTCGATCTCATCGACCCGCTCGCACCGGCCCCGAGCTTCGCTCAGCCCCTTGTCATCCATCCAGTCCTCGCGCCCCAGGGCGGCGCAGAGACGCCGCCAGGCCTCGTCATCGCGCACGCTGATCGCCACCCAGTCGCCCTGTTCCCGGCACGGAAAAATACCGTGCGGGGCACAGAACGGATCGCGGTTGCCGATCCGGGTGGGCTCGCGATCATTGAGGGTGAGATCAACGACAGCTTCGGGGATGAGCGTCAGCATGGCCTCATACATCGCCAGGTCGACGAACTGCCCTTTGCCCGTGATTCGTCGCTGCAGCAGCGCGGACAGAATGGCAAAGCCCGCACAGGTGCCGGCGAGGGGGTCGGGCAACACGCCACCGAGAATGCGGGGCGCCCCGCCCGCGTAGCCGGTGACGTCAGCCACGCCGGAAAACAGGTTGACGGCGCTGTGGAGTCCGCGCGCCATCTTCATGGGACCGGTCCGACCGAATGCGCCGCAGGACACCGCGATCAGCCCGGGGTTCACCGCCTTCAGAGACTCATAGCCCAGCCCGAGTTTGTCGATGACCCCGGTGGAAAAGTTGTCGACGATGACGTCGACCTTTTCGGCAAGCTGGCGCACGAGCTTGCGGCCCTCATCGGTGGTCATATCGACCCGGCAGCTCTTCTTGCTGCTGTTGAGCAGATTGAAGTAACCGGTGGCGTCCGGATTGCCCTCAAAGCCCGGAAGAAAAGGCGGCGCACTGCGCGAGGTCATGCGCTTGCCGGATTCGACAATGATCACGTCAGCCCCCAGCCAGGCCAACCAGAGCGTGCAGAACGGAATCGCAATGAACTGGCCGAGATCGAGCACCGTGACACCCGCAAGGGGTCGATAGGGCCCGGACGCGCCCCCATGTTCAGCGGCAACGCCCGCACTCGCTGCACGGTCCCGGTCACGGGCCATCGCACTCGAGGCGCGCTCGGGCGATTGCGGCCAGCCCCGCGAGAGCAGCGCCTCGGTATGCTCGCCCAGGCGCGGCGCGGCGCGGCGCAGCGACCAGGGTGTGTCACCCATGACCAGGGGTGCACCAGGCATTTGAGCCTGGCTCGCACCCAGTTGAACCGTCACGAGACTCTTGCGGGCCCGCACCTGGGCCGACTCGACGGTCTTGCGAACCGGGTAGAACGGGAACACCGGCAGCTGTTGCTCGCCCGCGATCCGGTAAAGCTCATCGCCGGAGAGGGTCATCGTCCAGCCGATCAGTCGCTCGCGCAACTCGATCCAGTGGGCAGTTCGACCACGCGGGGTGGAAAACTTTTCATCGCGGGCCCAGTCGGGGCTACCCATGGCCTCGATCAGCCGCTGCCAGTGGAGCTCCATGGGTGCCGCAATCGTGACATAGCCATCCTTGCACGGCAGATAAAAGTTCGGCATGCGTCCGATCGTGACCGGATTGAGCAGACGCTCGTAGACGCCCCCGAGGTAGGCATGCGTGGTGACGTCGCGGTGCTGCAGCGACGCAACCGTCGCGTGCTGGCTGAGTTCGACATGACTGCCCCGTCCCGTTCGCGCGCGCTCATGAACCGCCGCCACGCTGGCGTGCGCCGCAGCAAGCCCCGCCAGCGTCTCGGCAACGAAACAGTTCGGGTGCAGGGGTGGCTCGGTGTCAAGATTTTCGCTGGCGTCCGGCATGCCCGGGGTGCTGAACGCGAGTCCGCCCATGGCGTAGGTCAGCAGCTCGTCGCCGGAGCGGGCCGCCCATGAGCCGTCACTGCCAAAGGGGGTGAGCGTGGTGATGATCAACTGGGGACACTGCAGACGCAGCCTTGCAGGGGCCAGGCCCGCCGCGTCGAGCCATCGCCCCGAAAAGTTGGTGATCAGAATGTCGGCCTGCTCGAGCAGACGACGAAGCGCTTCCCGCGAGTCCGTCTCACCGGGGTCAAAGCGTAGTCCGAACTTGTTGGTATTGAGATAGGCAAAGAGCCCGCTCGCCTCGGGGTCGGGCCGGTCGTGCGGAAATGGGCCCCGGCTGCGCGACGAGTCGCCGGCTGCAGTCTCGACCTTGATCACCTGGGCGCCAAAGTCGGCGAGCAACTTGGCCGCGTAGGGCGCGCTGCTCCCTTTCCCGATTTCGACCACTCGAAGACCCGCGAGGGGCCCACAGGCCCCTTCGTCCGAAAGCAGGGCGCGCTCGCTCATCCCTGGGCCCGCATCGACTGCAAGCGGCCGAGCACCTCCTCGGCCTCGCGGACCATACCGAGCAAAATCTCTCGGGCCGGACGCTTTTTCTTAAGCATGCCGCCGATTTGTCCGACCGGATTATTGATGAGCTCGGCCCGTCCTGCTGCATCGGCTGCCGCGATGAAGTCATCCATCAGCACGCCCTGCAAGGGCATGGGCAGTGGCTTGAGCCCGGAGTCGTCCCAGGCCTTGATGACCGGATTGTCATAGTCGCGTGCGGTCTTGCCCGTGTAGCACCGAGTGATGACGAAATCCTCGGCCGAGCCGCGAATGATTTCCTCCTGATGTACGGGGTACAGATCAGACTCTTCCGCCAGCAGGAAGGCAGTACCCACCCAGGCCCCCACCGCCCCCAGCGACAACCCGGCCACCAGGGTGCGCCCATCGGCGATGGCACCGGCAGCAACAACCGGCGTGGGACCGACGGCATCGACCACCATGGGAATCAGCGGGAAATTGGCGATCTTGCCGGTGTGCCCGCCGGCCTCGTAGCCCTGCGCGATCACGTAGTCGACACCTGACTTGGCCTGGCGCTCTGCGCCACGAACATTGCCGACCAGTCCCATTACCTTGGTGCCCACCTGATGCGCCATGGGCACCACCCACGACGGATCGCCCAGCCCGGCTGCAAACACGGCGATACGCTCCTCCAGGCACACATCCACCTGGGCCCGGATGAACTCTGGCGACATCACCCCACCCTTGGCAACCAGGCGGGCCAGCCCGAATCGATCCATCAACGAGCGAACGAATTCGGCATGCTTCGGATGATCGCGTTCGATGCGGGCCCGCATCTCCTCTCGGTCGGGGGTCGCATCGACCATGCTGGCTGGCAGGAGCAAGTCAACACCAAAGGGTTTGTCAGTGAGATTGCGCACCGCGCGGATTCGCCGGCGCACTTCGTCGGCACCCAGCCAGGAGCAGCCCAGAATACCCATCCCCCCCGCCTCGGACACCGCTGCAACCAGCTTTGGGGGCGTGGCCTTGCCCTTGACGCCCATGCCAGCGAGAAAGATCGGATACTCGATGCCCAGGTCATCGCACAGGCTGGTGTGAAGTACGGTCTTGCCCATCGTGTTCAGCTCCCTATCGGATCAAGGTCTGTTGAAAATTGCGGCTACCGGCCGCGTAACTTGGGGTCGAGCAGGTCGCGAATCGCGTCACCGAGCAGGTTTGAGGCCAGCACGGTGAGGCAAATGGCGAGTCCAGGAAAAATCACCACCCATGGGGCGGTGAGCGCGAGCGAGGTGGCCGAGCCGGCCATCATCAGCCCCCACGAGGCCTCGGGCTCCTGGATGCCCGCACCCAGGTAGTCGAGGGCCGCCTCCTGAACGATCGCCAGGCCCAGGTAGGCGGTGGCAATCACCAGCAAAGGCGCAAAGGTGTTGGGCAGGATGTGCCGCAGGATGATGCGTGCGTCCGAGCAACCGATGACGAGCGCCGATTCAACGAGGGGGCTGGCCTTGAGCACGAGCACGCTTGAGCGGGCAATGCGGGCGGCGCGCGGCACGATGGGCAGCGCCAGCGCCACGATCACGTTGGGTAGCGACGGCCCCAGCACCGCGGCCAGCGCCAGCGCCAGCAGCAGCATCGGGAAGGCGAGCAGCGCGTCCATCAGTCGCTGAGTGAGCGTGTCGATCCAGCCGCCGCGGTAGCTGGTGACGAGACCCAGACCGGCCCCCACGGTCACACCCAGCACGCTTGCGCCCAGCCCCACCAACAAGGACACCCGCGCGCCGAAGATCAAGCGCGACAGCATGTCCCGACCGAAGGGATCGGTACCGAGCCAGTGAGCCGCACTGGGCGGGGCATTGAGCAATGTGGAATCGCCAACAGTGGGGTCATAGGGCGCCAGCCATGGCGCTCCCAGCGCGAGAATAGCCATAACCAGCAGCACGATCGCGCCGAGGGCACCCAAGGGTTGCGCCCGAGCGGCATGCGCCAGGCGCCGGAGCCGAGGCGAAGCGGCAGCAGGTGGTGCTGCGACATGTTGCGCGGGGCGCGGCACAAGCGGATTCATTTCGCCCCCTGATGACGCGTCCGCGGATCGAGCCAGCCATACAGCAGGTCGACACCCAGATTGCCGAGCACGACAATGGAGGCAAGGATCAGGACGATGCCCTGTGCTGCCGGGTAGTCGCGGTTGAGAATGGAGGTGACGACATACTGCCCGAGCCCCGGCACGTTGAAGACCGCCTCGGTAATGATCAAACCGCCAAACAGCGCGGACACCTCGAAGCCGATCAGTGTGACCACCGGCAGCAGGCCGTTACGCAGACCATGGTGCAGGACCACGGCCCGCTCACTGAGCCCTTTGGCACGCGCGGTCCGGATGTAGTCTTCGCCCAACACCTCGAGCATGATCGAGCGGGTCATTCGCGCGATCAGTGCCAGCTGACGCAGTCCCACCGCCAGCGCCGGCCAGAAGAGCTGGGTGATGCTTTGCCAGGGACTCACCCAGAAGGGCTCCCAGAAGAGCGGCGCACTCCATTGGAAAAAGTGGACGAGCCCGAGAATGAGCAGCAAGCCCACCCAAAAAGACGGCGCGGCCAGGCCCCCGATGGAAAGCGCACGAAGGCACTGGTCAGTCCAACTCCCCGAGCGCGCCGCAGACACCAGACCGGCAGGAATCCCCAGCGCAACGGCAATGACCATGGCCATGACCACGATCTGAAGCGTGTAGGGGAAACGCCTGGCGATGTCAGCCGCCACAGGCTGGCCAGTACGCAGCGAGGTGCCCAGGTTGAAACTGAGCACATCCCCCGCCCAGGCCACAAACTGCACCGGCAGGGGTTGGTCGAGTCCCATCTTGGCCCGAACACCTGCCAGCTCCTGCTCCGATACTGCACCGGCGCCCGCACCGCTCAGCATGACGGCTGCATCGCCGGGCAACACGCGCATCAGGAAAAAGGCAATGACCGCCACCCCAAGGAGCGTGGCCAGTCCGGTGAGCAGTCGCCGGACCAGATAGTCGATCATTGCCATGAGCCGCGTTCGGTCCGGTGCCAGGTCAGGCGCCGAGCCAGACCTTGTCCATCTGCATGTTGGCGTAAAGATCGTTCAAGGCTTTCCAGCCCTGCACCGAATTGAGATGCGCAGCGCCATAGCCTACCCAGGCAAGATTGATCTGATAGAAGGTCTTCATGAAGCTGAGCTGAAACTGCCGGATCAGCTGTGCGCGCTTCGCGCCATCGGGTTCCCGCGACTGCTCGCGATACAAGGCGTCGAGCGAGTCATCCTTCCACAGGCCGTAATTGCGCCCGCCGTAGCTGGTGTAGCCCTCGCCTAGGATCTGATCGGGCGTTGACCCGCCCATTGCCACGGAATGCGCCACCAGCTGGAAATCGCCCTTGGTTTCCATCGTGTAGAAGGCGCCCGCGTCGCGAATATCGACGGTGGCGTCGAGGCCGATCTGCTTGAGCTGGCCCGCCACGTTGATTGCCGAATCGCGAAACGCCGGTACATCACCCCGAGTAAGAATCCCGACCTTGAAACCCTTCGGCACGCCGGCCTGCTCGAGCAGCGCCTGCGCCCGTTCGCGGTTGGCGTTCATATTGCCGCCCAGTCCCGGCAGCGAGTCATAGCCGGCAAACTGCTTCACCTCGGCCGCGCTGAGGCTGTAGGGGCTCTCGGGCGGCATCAGCCCCAGGCTGTGGAAAAAGGCCCCCGACAATGGCCCGACGGTGCGGATGAAGGCCTCACGATCGATCGCCAGCGACAGTGCCTCCCGCACGCGCACATCGTCGAAGGGCTTGCGGGTGACATTGGGAATGAGGTTGACGAAGGTCGGCGTCGGTCGACGCAGCGCCGTGATGCCGGCGACATTCTTCAGAGGCGCGAGCACCGCCTCGTTCGCCATGAAGAAGCAGGCATCGATACGCTTGCTCTGCAAGGCCGCACCGCGCTCGACCTCACCCCGAATCGGGAACATCTGGATCCGATCCAGCCACGCGGGGGGACCAAAATACTTGTCAAAGCGCGACAGCTCGTACAGCTGACCATCGATCGCCTGAGTGAGCCGGAAGGGACCGGTTCCCACCACCTGGCGTTTCAGCCCCTGCCCCTGCGCATCCAGCGGCTCGGTCACCGCCTTGTTGACGATGACATTGAAGGGGTTGCTCACCAGAAAAAGAAAGTCGGGCTGGGCTTGCGCGAGGCGAATCACGACCTTGAGCGGCCCGGCTGCCTCCATCGACTCGATATTGCCCAGCAGGCCCTTTCGCGGACTGACGATACCCTTGGGGGGCGACTTGATCCGGTTCAGGCTGTAGATCACGTCATCGGCCGTGAGCGGCGAGCCGTTGTGAAAGACCACCCCGGGGCGAAGCGTCAGGCTAACGGTCTTACCGTCGGCTGACACCTCGGCTCCGCTGGCGAGGTCGGGCAGCAGGCGCGTGCTGTCGGCAGGATCCTGGCGCATCAGCGTCGAGTAACAGGGCGCACCTAGGAACTGCGTCAGGTAAGTAGCGGTCTGGTGGACATCAAAATCAGGAGGGTCGCCCCCGTTGCTCACCTTGAGCGTACCGCCCCGCTTTTGAGCCTGCGCGGGTGCCCAAGCAGACAGGCCCGGCGCCAGCACGAGCGAACCAGCGCCCGCCTTGAGCAGGCGTCTGCGGGAATCATGAGTAAGGGTCGACTGGACGGAATCGGTCATGGCGAACGCTCCTTGTAAATGTTGAGCAGGCAGGGGCAGATGCGAGTCACGGAGGGCCCTCGGCACGAACATGGCAGGCCACCCAGTGGCCGGGATTGGCCTCGACGAGACGCTGCTCGCGCGTGGCGCAAGCGACCTGCGCATGCGGACAGCGGGTGTGGAAGCGGCAACCTGTTGGCGGATTGACCGGGCTGGGCACGTCGCCCTGCAGCAGGGTCTTACGACGTCCGGACCGCGGGTCTGGCACCGGCACGGCCGACAACAGCGCCTCCGTGTAGGGGTGGATGGGTCTGGCGTAAAGATCGCGCGTCGGCGCGATCTCTACGATGCGCCCGAGGTACATCACCGCCACGCGGGTGGAAATGTGCTCAACGACCGACAGATCGTGCGCAACAAACAGGTAGGTGAGGCCGAACTTCTGTTGCAGGTCTTCGAGCAGATTGACCACCTGGGCCTGCACCGAGACGTCGAGGGCCGAGACGGGCTCGTCGCACACCACCAGCTTCGGCTCAACCGCCAGCGCCCGAGCAATACCAATGCGCTGCCGTTGTCCACCGGAAAACTCGTGCGGATAGCGATGCAGATGCTCGGCCGACAGGCCTACCGTCTCGAGCAGCTCGACCGCGCGATCTTCTCGCGCCTGCCGGCTCGCCCCCAGGCGGTGGATCAACAGCGCTTCCGCAATTAACGCGCCCGCGGTCATCCGGGGATCGAGCGAGGCGCTGGGGTCCTGAAACACCATCTGCACGTCTTTGCGCAAGGCACGCCATTGCTGGCGGTCCAGCCTGGCCAGGTCGGTGCCGCCAAAGAGGATCTGCCCGGCGTCCGGACGCAACAGGCCGAGAATGAGGCGCGCCGTGGTGGACTTGCCGCAGCCGGACTCGCCCACCAGCCCCAGGGTTTCGCCCGCCTGGACATCAAAGCTCACGCCATCCACCGCCTGAACACTCTGGCGTTGCCGCGAAAACAGGGGGGCGGGCAGCGGAAAATGTCGAACCAGTTGTCGCACGCTCAGCAGGGGCGCGTTCATGGCCGTCAGACCCGGTGGCACGCAACGCTGTGCCGCGGACCGATCTCGCGCAAGCGCGGTGTTTCGGTGCGGCACTGCGCCTGCGCCTGCGCGCAACGCGATGCAAAGCGGCAACCCGGCGCCAGGGGCATCCGGAGCGTCGGGACCGACCCAGGGATCTGTTCGAGCCGCTCGCGCCCCGAAGCGCTCGAGCCGAGCTTCGGGATGGAGCGCAGCAACCCGAGCGTGTAGGGGTGACGAGGCTCGGAGAACAGCGTTTCGACCTCGGCCTCCTCCACCACCCGCGCGCCGTACATGACGGCCACACGGCTGACCGACTCGGCAATCACCCCCATGTCGTGGGTGATGAGCATCAATGCCATGCCCATCTGCCCGCGGATCTCTCGCAGCAGGTCGATGATCTGGGCCTGGATGGTCACGTCGAGCGCGGTGGTGGGCTCATCGGCGATCAGCAGTTTGGGACGACAGGCCAGCGCCATGGCGATCATCACGCGCTGGCGCATGCCGCCTGAAAGCTGATGCGGATACTCGCCCGCGATACGCCCCGCCGAGGGAATTCGCACGGCGTCCAGCATGGCCACCGCGCGAGACCACGCCTCGGCGCGACCGAGCCCCTCATGCAGCCGCAGGGTCTCGGCGATCTGATCGCCGATCCGGAATACCGGATTGAGGGAGGTCATGGGCTCCTGAAAAATCATCGCGATTTCCCGGCCACGCAGCTTGCGCATCGGCTCCTCGGCAAGCGACACCAGATCGGTACCGTGGTAGTCGATTCGGCCGGACACGATCCGCCCCGGCGGGCGCACCAGCCGCATCAGCGACAAGGCGGTGACGCTCTTGCCCGAACCGGACTCGCCGACGATACCCAGGGTGTCGCCCTCGCTGATCGACAGGCCGACCCCATCCACGGCACGAACCGTGCCCGAGCGGGTGGCAAAATCGACCGTCAGGTCGGAGACCTTCAAGAGCGCTGCGTCGGACAAGTGAATCCTGCTGCGAGAAAGAAAATCACTGTATCGGCCGGCCCTGGCAACGAGGGCGGCAAAAGAGCCCTGCCGCAGCCGGTCCGAACAACCCCTGAACCCCTTTGCGACGTTATGCCGCACCGGATCCAAGCGTCCAATATATTATTGATGCCGAATCAAGACGTTTTTCATATCGATTATCGGTACATGGAGCTTCGACAACTTCGCTACTTCGTCGCAGCGGCCGAAGAACTGCACTTCGGGCGGGCAGCGGCACGCGTGCATATTTCGCAGCCGCCGCTCAGCCAGCAGATCCAGTCGCTTGAAACCGAGATTGGCGTCGAACTCTTCGAGCGGCTCGGACGGGGCGTTCGGCTCACCCGCGCCGGCACAGAGTTTCTGCAGCATGCCCGAGGTGTGCTGCGACAGAGCCATCGCGCCGTCGAGCACGCTCAGAGGGCAGCCCGCGGCGAGATTGGCGAACTCGAGATCGGTTTCGTGGGCTCCCTCTCGTTTACCTATGTGCCCTGGATGCTTCGGGTCTTCATGGCCCGATACCCCGACATCCGCCTGGTCCTGCATGAAAAGACCATTGCCGAACAGACCGAGTGGCTCGACGAGGGCCGCCTGCAGATCGGGCTGCTGCGCCCGCCGATCAACCTGCCGGATGTCGAATGCGAGACCGTTCTCAGGGAGCCCTTCGCCCTGGCCTTGCCCGTTGACCATCCCCTGGCCGACCTCGACAGCGTTCCGGTGGCGGCGCTTCGCGAGCAGCCGCTCATCATGCTGCCCCGCACGATCGGTCTTCGCTACTACAGTCAGGTGCTCGGCATGTGCCACCGGGCTGGGTTCAGCCCGCAGGTGGTCCAGGAGATCCGGCATCTACCCGCGGCCATCGGCCTGGTGAGTGCAGGCATCGGCCTGACCGTCATTCCGGACTCGCTGCGTTTCCATCGCATGCCCGGCGTCACCTTTCGAACGATTGACGACTCGATCGAGAAGGCCGAGACAGCCATCGCCTGGCGAAAGGACAATCCCCTGCCGGCGGTCGATCGATTCCGGGATGTTGCGCGGGAAATCATCGGCTCGGGTCTTGAGGGGCTCGAGCGGGCCATGTCAACAACGCGCTGGTCGCTGGGCGCAAACCGCCGCTTAGGCACACAAGACGCCTGAGGGCGAGGGAGATATCCGATGACACGAATCCTGAAAGCGATGGTTGGAGCGGCCTTGCTCTTTCTTTGGGCGGGGGTCCCTGCACAGACCTGGCCCGCCCGGCCCATCACGCTCATCAACCCGCTTTCCACCGGCGGCGGGGCGGATGCGTTTCTGCGGGCGCTCGCCAAGGAGATGCAGCCTCTGCTGGGCCAAGCCGTAATGGTTGAGAGCCGAACGGGTGCCGGCGGCCTGATTGCGGGCGAATACGTAGCGCGGGCCCGGCCTGACGGCTACGTCATCGGCGATCTTCAGTCCACCCAGCTCATGCCCGAGGTGTTCGCGGCCATCCGCAAGCCCGCCTACAGCTCGGACGACCTGCGCGTGGTGGTACGCGTCTTCTATCTGCCCTCGGCGATGGTGACCCGCGCAGGCCTGCCGTTTCGGGACATGACCGGCTTCGTACGACACGTTCAGCAGCACCCCGACACGGTCAGCTTCGCCGATACGGTGGGCGAAGGCCACCCGCTGCATCTGCTCGGACGGGCCATCTTCAAGGCGCATTCGATGCGACTGACGGAAGTTCCATACAAGGGCGCAGGCGATGCCCTGGTCGCGCTGCTGGGCGGTCATGTCGATGTAGGCTACCCCTTGTCGATCGCCAGCGTGCAGGCCCATGCCCAGGCGGGCAAGCTGCAGATTCTCGCTATCGACAGCCTGGAACGGGTGCCCTCCTTGCCCGATATTCCGACGCTCAAAGAGCTCGGCTTCAACGCGATGGCGCCCAACTACCACGTGTTCGCAGTGCCCCGAGCCACGCCTGAAGCCGTCGTGACGCGCCTGCATGACGCGGTCAAGGCGGCCCTCGACACGCCGGCGATGAGGGAATTCGCGCGACGCAGCGTCTCGACGATCTACTATGGCTCGGAAGCCGATGCGCTGGCCGAAATTGCCCAGAACCGCCGGGACATCCTCCCCCTTCTCGAAGACGTGCTGAGCCGCAAGAAGTAGGCATCGGCGACTCCCTCAAACTCCCAGAGAGCCTCATGCCCGTTCGAGTCATCCACACCCTCGCCGAGTTGCGTGCGGCCCTGTCGGGTCACCCGCGAACAGCCTTTGTCCCGACCATGGGAAACCTGCACCAGGGACATCTCGATCTGGTCAGAATCGCTCATGAGCACGGCGGCCCGGTGGTCACCAGCATCTTCGTCAATCGGCTGCAGTTCGCCCCCACGGAAGACTTCGACCGTTACCCGCGCACGCTGTCCTCGGATGTCGAGGCGCTCGAGCGCGTGCGCTGCGACATCGTGTTTGCGCCCGATGAACACGAGCTCTATCCGGAGCCGCAGGGTTTCAAGCTTCACCCGCCCGCCGAGATTGCCGACATCCTGGAGGGCCGGTCTCGGCCAGGGTTCTTCACAGGCGTCTCGACTGTCGTCCACAAGCTTTTCAATATCGTTCAGCCGGCGGTCGCGGTCTTCGGCAAGAAAGACTACCAACAACTCATGATCATCCGCCGCATGGTGGCGCAGATGGCCCTGCCGGTTGAAATCGTTGCGGCCGAAACCACCCGAGCGGCCGACGGTCTCGCCCTGTCCTCGCGCAACGGCTATCTCAGCCCCACCGAGCGGGCCGAGGCGCCGCGTCTGGCCCGCTGCCTTGGCCAGCTCGCTGTCTCGCTGCGAGCGGCCGGACGCATCCACTCCGCCGCCCTGTCTGAGCTCGAAACCGCCGCCATGCGCGAGCTTGAGCAGCACGGCTGGGCCCCCGACTATGTCGCCGTCCGGCGCCGGCGCGATCTGCTTATCCCTTCAGCGCCCGATGAGGCGCTGGTCGTCCTGGCCGCCGCGCGCCTGGGAGCTACCCGCCTGATCGACAATCTCGAGTTCTGACTGAACGCGAGAGCTCGCCCCCCACCCAAAGGCTCTTCCGCCACAATCCGTGTCTACCCTCCCCTCCCTCACGCACGCCCAACTCATCGCCCTCGACTGGGGCACCACCCACCTTCGGGCGGCGTTGCTCGGCGACGGCGGCGCCGTGCTCGAGCACCGTCAGTCCGAGTCCGGTGTGATGCGGGTAGATGGCGGGCGATACGATCACGCTCTGGCAGCGCTGTGCGGCGACTGGCTTGCGCGCCCCGACCTGCCGGTAATCGCCAGCGGCATGATCGGCAGTCGCCAGGGCTGGCGGGAAGCCCCCTACCTCGCGTGCCCCGCGGGCATCGAGCAGGCAAGCTCGCACCTCACGCGCATTGCGCTCCACACGGGCGGCTCTCTTTGGGTGGTGCCCGGCCTGCACGGCAAGGCCCACAGCGGTATCGACGATGTGATGCGTGGCGAGGAGACCCAGATCTGGGGTGCCGACCTGCCGGCGGGCGCGCTCGTGGTGCTGCCCGGCACACACTCCAAATGGGCGTCGGTCGGACAGAGCGGCCGAATCGAAGGGTTTCAGACCTTCATGACCGGTGAGCTTTACGCCGTGCTCACCACGTACAGCATCCTGGGGCGGCTGATGAAACTGGGCGGGTATGCCCTTGAGGCCTTCGACGCAGGCGTTCGCCTCGGGCTGAGCGACCATGCGCGGGCAACGCATGTCATGTTTGCCGCCCGCACCGCGGGGCTGATGGATCAGGTCGCCCCCGAGGCCCTGCCCGATTACCTCTCCGGTATTCTGATCGGCATCGAGGTCGGCGCGGCCGGCACGGCGCCATCGTCCCAAAACCATTCAACGGCCGCTAGCGATCCCATCACGCTGATCGGTGCAGCCGAACTCTGCGAACGTTACCGGCGCGCATTGGTCATCGCGAACCGGCCCGCCACGCTGGCCGCAGGTGATGTCCTCACGCGCGGCTTATGGCGGATTGCGCTGGCAGCCGGGCTGATCCGGATGGGCTGAA
The DNA here is from genome assembly GCA_903907905.1 of uncultured bacterium. Taxonomy (GTDB): domain Bacteria; phylum Pseudomonadota; class Gammaproteobacteria; order Burkholderiales; family Burkholderiaceae_E; genus SYIM01. The sequence continues at coordinate 126,275 of CAIVPX010000052.1, forward strand.
GCGCGGGAGTGACCCGGCGATGTCTGCCACATCGTCGTGCCGTGGGGCCGGACGCAGCCCCGGCGCGAGAACTCAATCGAGTCGCGCGCCCGATTCGCGAACCAGTTGCGCCCAACGCGCCTCCTCGTCCTTCAGCAGCTCCGCAAACGCCGCGCGCGAGATGCCGCCCGGTTCGAGCGACTGCGCCGTGACGTAGCGCGCACGGTACGCCGGATCAGCCAGAACCTTGAGAACATCGGCGTGAATGCGATCGAGCACGGGCTCGGGGGTGAACGCGGGCGCCGCCATGCCAAACCAGACGCTGACCGCGTAGCCCGGCACCCCCGACTCGGCAACGGTGGGCAGGTCAGGACGCAAGGACAGGCGCTTTTCCGTGGCAGTCGCCAGCACCTTGAGCTTGCCGGCTCGCTCGTGCTGCTCGAATACGGACAGCGTCACGATCAGCATCGACAACTGCCCGCCAATCATGTCGGTGACCGCTGCCGATGACCCCTTGTAGGGCACGTGGATCAGATCGATCCCCGCCATGCGCTTGAGTTGCTCCGAGACCACGTGTGGGTAGGACCCCGCGCCAAACGAGGCGTAGCTGAGCTTGCCGGGATTCGCTTTGGCGTAGGCGATGAACTCGGCCATGCTGCTGACCGGAATGCTCGGCGACACCGCCACCACCGGCGCCAGTCGCACCACGGTCGTAATTGGCGCAAAATCGACCCGGGGCCGGTAGGGCATCTTCGAGCTCAGATGCTGATTGATGACGAAGGTGGCGCTGTCCGAAAACAGCAGCGTATAACCATCCGCCGGAGCCTTCGCCACAAAATCCGCCCCGATCATGGTGGCAGCGCCCGGCTTGTTTTCAACCACGACGGGCTGCGCCCAAAGCTCGGACAGGTGTTGAGCCAGTCCGCGCGCCACCATGTCGGTACCGCCTCCGGTCGTGTAGGGCACCACCAGCCGCACGGGTTTGACGGGCCAGGCGGGCGGTGCCGGCTGGGCCAGCGCGCTGGCTACGCAACTTGCGATCCACAGCATGCATGCCGTTACAAGCGATTTCATCTTCCACCCTCTTCACGCAGAATGCGTGATCATACGACCGAACACCTCCCCATTGGCCTGACATTCCGGTCTGGCAGCCCCAAGGAGAATCGACCATGAACGAGAACCGTGTTTCGAGCTGGGCCTCAATCCCGGCGCTGGCCGCCGTGCTGCTCGCCCTCCAGCACGCCACGGTCTGCGCTGCGCCGAACTGGGAAACGGTGACCAAGAGCGATCAGGGCGTCTTTGCCATCGACGCGTCATCGATCACCCGGGAGGGGGCCGTACGCAAATTCACGACCATGCTCGACTACCGGCAAACGCAGACCACGGCGGAGGGCAAGGCCTACCTCTCCACCCTGTCGCAGGTGCAACTCGATTGCGCGCAACGGGTCGCCCGAATCGTGAACCTCAGCTACCTCAGCGGCAAGGCCGGCAGCGGCTCGCTCGTCTACCGCGAGACCATCATTCGCGATTGGATGCCGATTGTGCCCACCTCGCCCATCGAGCAACTCGCCAAAAAGGTCTGCTGAGCCGCGCCGCCCTGCTCATCCGGTCGAAATCGGCCCCCGACACCGCTCGGGCGCTGCGGGGGCCTGGGCCGATGACTCCACGGGTCACGGCCCTCGGTCCCTGATCAGTCCTTGCTCAGATCGAGCAAGCGGAGGTCCGGCTCCTGATCGATAGCCAGCAGTCGCCGGTGCAACTCGGTCGCTCGCTCCACCGACCACGCCCGTTGCGCCATATCGAAGAATTTGTCTGCATAGTCGGACGCATCGGCCGGGTTGGCGGGCTCGCCCCTAATAACCTCGCAACGCCCCGTCAGCAACTTTCCGCCGCGCAGGTGAATTCGCAGATCGCAGATCTGGCGCGACGGAAACTGCTGCGAATAAGCGGGCTCCTCCCGAAGTTCGATTCGCTCGAGCAGCGCGTGAATCGACGCATTGGCCAGCGCTGACTCGCTGAAGCACTCCAGGCCATGAGAGCGGTTGACGAGCACGCTCGCCACGGCCCAGGGCGTTGAGAAACGGGTGGCAAAGGCATTACCGATATCGCGCCGGTTCAGAAAGGCAACAAAGCCGAACCCGCAGATCTCGATCTTTTCGATGGATTCGACCTGCGGCCAATCGTTGCTCGTGCCCAGCGGCCTCAACGCATCGCGCAGCGCATCGATGGCCGCGTGAATCGGCCGCCCGCAGCCATAGAGCTTGATATAGCCGTCCTGCAAGAGCCACCGCGAGCCCAGGCCAGCCACAACCTGCTCAGGTCGGAAGTTGTCGAACAATACATCGCCACAGGTGGCAGCAACGCCGTCAAGCGGCGCGCTAAAGCCGCTCTGAATCAGCCGAACGGCGGTCTGGCCCATGATCGCACTGTGCGAGGCGTACCAATTGCGAAGCGTTGAGCCCTCCTTCATGCCCTGCCGGTTACCCGCCATCGGCGAGGCTGCCGCCAGGCTGATCAGCGCGCGCATCGCCTCGGGCCCCATGCCGAGCAGCAGGCCGGTGGCCACCGCCCCACCCACAACCCCGTAGGTACCGTGTGGATGGATACTCATGCGCATGTCGCAGGCACTGCCGATTCGTGCGGTGATCTCGTAGCCAATCGCGCAGGCCCGCAAAAACCGCTCACCGCTCAGCTCCAACTGCTGAGCCAGCGCCAGCGCGCTGGGCAAAACCTGAATGCCGGGGTGACCATTACTTTCGAGATTGCCTTCATCCAGCTCGAGCCAGCACCCGGCGCAGGCGTTGAGCGCCGCCGCGTCCACGGGGTTCAGTCGCCAGCGGGTGCCGATGACCTGGGCCTCGCCCGCGCCGCAGAGTTCCGACTGCCTGGCCCCCATCGCCTGCATTTCGGCCTCCTGGTTGCCGGCGGCACAGGCTGCGACCGTATCGGCCACGATCACGCGCAGGTGCGCCAGGGCCTGCGGGGGGACCACGTCCAACCGGGTCTCGCAGGCGAATTCGGCGAGTTGTTCGAGATAGTTCATGAAGGAGATCCTGTTGGGGGCAGGGAGAATCGTCACGGTGATTGCAGAGCACAGCCCGAGTCATCATACTCACGCCCGGCACGCTCAAGTGCCCACAACGGAGCCGAGCATGCTGCGATTCTGCTTGAAAGCCCTTCTCTCGACCCTGCTGATCGGCGCCCTCGCAAGTGCCGGATTCGCTCAGTCGTTTCCCGATCGCCCGATCAAACTGGTGATCCCCTTCGGTGCGGGCAGCGCCGTCGACACCATCGGCCGCACCATCGCCACGCAGGTGGCGCTGCAGACCGGACAAAGCGTGGTGGTTGACAACCGCACCGGCGCCAACGGCATCATCGCGGCCGAGATGGTCGCACGCTCGCCTGCCGACGGCTACACCCTGCTCATGCCCAATGACGGCATCATGGCGGCCAATCCCGTGTTGTATGCCAAGCTGCCCTATGACCCCTTGCGCGATTTCACGGCCGTCACGCTCACCTCCACCGTGCCGCTGGTGCTGATCGCCAGTGCCGGGTCATCAGTACGCTCGGTGCCCGAACTGATCGCCCTCTCCCGAGCGAAACCAGGAAGCATCGACTTCACCTCAACGGGCGTCGGTTCCGCGCAGCATCTGGCGATGGAGTTTTTCATCGAACTGGCCGGCATCAAGATGAACCATGTCCCCCACAAGGCGATGGGGCCTGCCCTCGCGGATGTGGTTGCGGGCACCATCCCGGTGATGTTTTCAGGCATGTCCAACGTCATGGGCTTCGTCAAGGAGGGGAAGCTTCGCATGCTCGGCGTAAGCGCCCCCAAGCGATCCTCGGCCGCACCCGACTGGCCAACCATTGCGGAAGCCGGACTCCCCCAGTATGCCTATACCGCGTGGAACGGCATCGTGGCGCCAGCGGGTACGCCGCCCGAGGTGATTCGCAAACTGCACGCCGAGATTTCACGCGCCATGAAAGATCCTGCCGTCCACGCCAAGCTCTCGGGCATCGGTTTTGAACTCGTCGGGTCGGGTCCGGATGAATTCGGTGATCTGATCCGGCGCGACGTTCAACGACTCGGCGCGCTGGTGAAGGCTGCCGGCATTCAGCCCAATTGAGCGACCTGACCGTTGCTCAGGCCGTGGCCCTCTGACCCACCCTGAAGGTCGCCCTCATGACGACCCCTCACGACTCAGCGCCTGCGCCTGACTACCTCGAGCGACTGGCGCGCTTCGTTGGCTCCACCCCGGTCGAGGATATCCCCGAGGCCGTGCTGGCACGCACCCGTGACATCCTCCTCGATACCTTCCCGGTCATTGCCAATGGCATGCGTACGCCCGAACTGATGGCGCTGTCGGACAGCCTCATGACGAGCGGCTCGCCCGGGCCCTGCTGGGTGATCGGACGAGGCCGGACCACCAATCGCATCGATGCCGCGATGCTCAACGGCATCGCGGGCGCCTGGCATGACTTCGACGAAGGCAACACGCTGGCCAATGGGCATCCCGGCATCCAGGTGCTGCCGGCCGCTCTCGCCATCGGTCAGGCGCGACAGCATTCGGGGCGCGACGTGCTCGCGACCATCGCGCTCGCCTACGAAGCGGTCTGCCGGATCGGCATGGCAACCCGGGTGAAATTGATCGTCAATCCACACGGTACTTTCGGGGTGGTCGGATCGGCCCTCGCCTCGGCGCGACTGCTGGGTTTCCCGGTCGATCGCATGCGCCAACTGGCCAGCCTCGCCGCGTCCAGTTGCATGGCCACCAACCGACACACCATGATCGACGGCGCTACCGTTCGCAACTGGTACGCGGGCCACAGCGGCTTCATGGGACAGATGGCGGTGCGGCTGGCACAGTCCGGCTTCACCGGCCCCAGCGACGGGGTCAACACCACCTTCAGCCTGGTGCTCGGTGACGGCTTCTCCGGCGATGTCGCGGTCGATCGCCTGGGCGAGCGTTGGCTGTTGCTCGAGGGCTATCTGAAGCTGTATCCGACAGCGCGCTACGCGCACTCCTGCATCGATGCCTGGTTCGATGCCCGGGCTCGCTCGCCCCGGCCGATCGATCCCAAGGACATTTCCCGCATCGATATCCGCGCCTACCGGCTCGCCGCCTTTCTTGCGAAGCAGCACCCCACCGACTGGTTCGGCACGCGTTTTTCGCTGCCGTTCGCCGTGGCTACACTCGCGATCGGCGGCCGCCGAGGTCTGGAGGCCTTCGGCAACGAGGCCGTGGCCGACCCCCGGATTCGATCCCTGTGCTCGCGGATTCATGTGCGCGAGGACGACGCGTACACGGCGCTATACCCCGGCCAGCAGCGGGTCACCTTGGACGTGCACCTCACCGACGGCACCTGCATCACCGGCGAGTGTCACATCACGAGCGGGGAGCCCTCACGCCCGCACGCAACGACCGATCTCGAGCGCAAGTTCATCGACCTGGCCGAACCCGTATGGGGGGCAGCCGACAGCGCCCGCATTCGCGATGCCCTACTCGATATTGAGCGTTGCCGAGATGTCTCGCAACTCGTCGACTTCAACCCCTGACCCAAGAGCCCCCAGATGATGATTGCCCGCGCCCTCTGCCTGACCGCTTTGATGTTCGCCTGCACCGTCTCGGCGCAGCCCGCTGCCTGGCCCACCCAGCCCGTTCGCCTCATCGTCAGCCAGACCGCTGGCGGTAGCATCGATATCGCGGCGAGACTGCTGGCGCAGCGACTGGCGCAACCGCTCGGCGTCAACGTGCTGGTTGACAACCGCCCCGGCGCCAACGGCCTGATTGCTGGCGAAGCGGCCGCACGCGCAAGCGACGGCCACAGTTTCCTGATGACGTCGCCGAGCACGCTCACCATCAACCAGCATGTTTACCGCAAGCTTCCCTACGATGTTCAGCGTGATTTCGTCGCGGTCACCCAGACCACCTCCATCGTCTTTCTGCTGGTAGTCCCCGCCGCGAGCCCGTTTACGAATGTCAACGAGTTGCTGGCCGCTGCGCGCCTCAAGCCCGACGCGGTACGCTTTGCGTCGGCCGGCACTGGCAATCAGTCGCAGTTGGCGGCCGAACTGCTGGCGGGCGCCGCAGGCGTACGCATGCTCCATGTGCCTTACAAAGGCGAGGCGCCCGCCATCACCGATCTGATCGGCGGCCAGGTCGACTTCATGTTCGGGACCATGCCGGCCCTGCTGCCACAGGTGCGGGCGGGCAAGCTTCGAGCCCTGCTGGTGGGCCAGCCTCAGCGGTCGGCTGCAGTTCCGGAGATTCCCGGTACCACCGAGGCCGGCCTGCCGTCGGTGGTCGTGACAGGCTGGACCGGAATTGTTGCGCCAGCCAACACGCCTGCGGCGGTGGTGCGTCGCCTGCACGACGAAGTCGTTCGGCTGCTGGCCGTACCGGAAATCCGCGAGTCCCTCGCCAAGGGCGGCGCCGAGCCCGTCGGCAGTTCGCCCGAACAGTTCGCAGAGTTCATCCGGAGCGAAACGCTCAAGTGGGGTGAAGCCGTACGGCGGGCTGGCATTACGCCCGAATGAGTCAGAGCGCACCACCGCCCGCGGCACCCGGAGGCCCGGGTCCGAGCGAGGTCGAAGCCAGGCGGGTGGCGGCCGAGCGCTTCATCGAGGCCAGCCAGGACGGCGCTGCCATCCGCGCTCTGGCCGAGATCCGGCGAGACCGCGCCGGCTACCTCGAGCGTCTCGGACGATTCGCCGCCCGGCAGCCGACGCTGCGGATTGCGTTCGGCGTGTGTTTAGGCCTGATCGCCGCCGAGGCGGTCGTCGCGGTGCTTCGAAGCGACACCCTGAGGCAGTTGCTCGTCGACCTGGACGCCCAGATTGAAAGGCTCGGTGGCCTGGATCGGCTGGCGACCAATGCAACCCTCCCCGACGACGGGCCCGCCAACTCCGGGCTGGAAGCCCGGTCGGCAATTGCCCGCGAGGCCACCGCGGACACACGCGCCACGACTGGCGCCTGCGACGACGAGATCACGGCGCTTGCCGATCACGATCACAATCCCGATTCGGACCTCGACCTCGACCTCGACCTCGACCTCGACCTCGACCTCGACCTCGACCTCGACCTCGACCTCGACGACGTTTGAACCGGCGCAGGCCGACCGGCCGGCGATCCCGCAAGGCAGGGAACACACCTGTCCACGCCGGCCCGCCCGTGACGGTCGTTACGCACGGTCGGTTAAAGACCGGCGTCGCCGGGTCGATTTCCCCAGAGCGCGTTTTGACGGCAGGCCCTCGTGCGGCCAAGCCGCGCACCAAGGAAACCGCTCCGAACGATGGCTCTTGTCCCCAGTTCAGCCGCCAGCGCATTGTCGCTGCAGCTCGCCCGCTCGGCCGCTATCAGCCGCAGCGTCACGCGCGCTGCGACATCGGTCGCCATACCGAACGTAGCCACGGCGCTGGCCGGCTTCGCCCAGAATCCGGCGATGAAGGCAATCACCCTCAAGGATAGTGCCTCCAACTATCTGCAGAATTTCGAGGCGCTGAAGGCCATGGCCAACGCCGGGAAGATCGCGGGCATCCAGTTCCTGGATAAGGGAAAGCCCGGCATTCAACTCAATGCGGATCATTTCTCGGGTCATTCTGCGACCGCCTTAGTGGCCAAATTGACAAGCGCAAGCGTCACGCTCAAGGACAGCGCGGCCAACATCCAGCGAAACTTTTCAGCCATTGCCCCCAGTTCCGCCCGGATCGCCAGCGTTACCCTGTCGGTCGCCGGCGACGGTTCCGTGACCGACACCAGCCGCCCGCTCATCACGATTTCTGCGAGCCAGTACAAGACCGGTGCTGCCCTGCTCGCAAAGCTCAAGGACGCGAGCTTGGCCGTGAGCTTTTCGGGATCAAGGAACCAGTACCGGGCGGTCTACAACACCGACGGAAGTATCACCACGACCGACCTGAACAAGCGCGTGGACGAATCCAACAGCTTCAAGGGCGTGCGATTCCTGAAATTTTCGGACATGACGACCTTTGTGAGCAGCGGAGATACCAATGTCGATGCACTGCTCTCCCCCGGATCAACGACGTGGTGGTACGCGGGGGTGGGCGCCCAAAGCTCGGCCACCCCAATCAAGGCAGGCGTATACGAACTGGCGGCCGGAAGCGCCAGGACAACAATCAGCTACAGCTTCATGAGCGGCACCGCGCCCGCCGGGGCCAGCGTTGAGGATCGCACCGGCTTTACTGCGATGAACTCGACGCAAAAGCAGGCGGTACGCGATGCCTTCAGCTATCTGTCCTCGCTGATCAATGTGAGCTTCGTCGAGTCCGGCGCGAGCAATGGCAGCGCAGACATCAACTTCGCCATGAACTCTCAAAGCGGAAGCGCCGGCTATGCCAACCTGCCCAATGCCAGCGGCCCGCACAACAGCTTCGTGATGCTCAACAAGGACACCCCGACGAACAACAGCTTTGCCCAGGGCGGCTACGGCTGGCACACCCTGATTCACGAGATCGGGCATGCGATGGGCTTGAAGCACCCGGGTAACTACAATGCCGGCGGCGGCGGTACGGCGCCGCCCTACCTGTCCGCGACCATGGACTCAAATCGCAATACGGTGATGTCGTATAAACCCATTGCCGACGGCGGTGTGGTGACAGAGACGGTGTCGGGCAGCATGGTGTCATCCAGCGCAAGCACCCTGAACCCGAGCACCTACATGCCCCTTGATATCGCGGCCTTGCAGTTTCTGTACGGTGCCAATACTTCGCCCTCGGGCGGCCTGGACAGCTTTCAGACACTGAGCTTCACCGACTCATGGAAGGGGTTCGAGACCATCTGGGCCCCGAACGGGGTTACGCTCAACGCCAGCACGACCAGCCGCTCAAACATCATCGACATGCGTGCGGGCGCGTTCAGTTCGATCGGCGCGCAGGCCAGCACCACAGCCGCGCTCGCAAACTTCAGCAACAAGGTTTACGCCGCCAAGTACAACACCTACCTCGGCTACAACAACGTCGCACTGGCCTACGGCAGCCGATACAACGCGGTGACCGGCGGATCGGCGGCCGACATCATCTACGCGGGCACCACGAGTGCCTCAGTCAACGGCGGCGCCGGCAATGATGTGCTGTATCTGAATGGCGCAGCGACCGATTGGGACTTCGGGAATTTGAGTCGTGGCGTCGCCGGGCGCGACGGCAGTATGACGGTAAGTGGCAGCGCCACCCTGACTCACAAGACAATCAGCGGGCTTTCACTAAGCGTCTCGAACATTGAAAAGATCAAGTTCTACAACGCCGCCACCGCTGTTACGACCCACAAGTCCACCGACCTGCTGGCTTGAGGTTGCTTAATCAGGCCTCTTGCATCCCGTACCGCTGCTTCAAAGGTGCAAACTCGGGCGACGCCATGAAGGCCAGCACGCTGCGGGCCTCATCGGGCCGCATCGACCGGCTGGCCACACCACCAGAGAAGGTTGTCAGAACCTGAACGGCTGCCGGCAAGAGCCCGAGGATCTCGATGCCAGCCAGGGGCAGCAGCTCACTGAGTTGCTGAAACCCAAGCGCTACCTGCCCCTCGGCCACGAGCTGACCCACGGGGATCCCCGGCCGCGCCTGCACGATCCGGTCGCGAACTTGATGCAGAATCCCCCAGCGCTCGAATACCTTGATGAGATGCTGACCACTCGGGCCGGTGGAATAGCCCACGGTCGGCGCAGCCAGTACCGCAGCCTTGAGGGCAGCCTCCGTGTCAATCGACGGTCGAGTCGCGCCCGCACGCACCGCTACCGCCACCCCTGATCGCACAAGATCGAGCCGGCTCCCCGCCAGCAGATGTCCTTCGGAGGTCAATTGATCGATCACCGGGGACGCCAACACCACAACGTCAAACCGTTCGCCGGCCTGGACCCGTTGGGCGGCATCGACCCCGCCGACCGCCTCCAGGTCAACGCGCAGACCGGTTGAACGTTGGTATGCCCCGCAGAGCTCGCCCAACGGCAGGCGTGTCGCCATGGATGAGAGCAACTTGAGGCTTTCCGACATCGGACTCTCCTGAACAATGTTTCACAGCGCCCGCACCGCGGCGCAAGTGCGCGTTGAAAGACAGCGCCGCGAGATTATCAGCCTGAGGTCGGGACCGAAACACGAACCCCGCCTTGACCGCCTGTCAGCCTACAATCTGCCCTGAGTCGCCTACCCACGGAATTCGCCCATGAAGCTACAAGGTCTTCAAGTCATCGACCTGTCCTCCTTTCTTCCCGGCCCCTACCTGACCCTGGCCATGGCCGACCATGGCGCCGAGGTCATCAAGATCGAAATGCCCGGCGAGGGCGACCCCGCCCGAGTCATCGGCCTCAAGGATGGTGAACACACGGTGCTGTTTCGCAACGTCAACCGCGGCAAGAAAAGCATCGCACTCGACCTCAAGTCCGACACAGACCGGGAAGCGCTGCTGTCACTGTGCGACAAGGCCGATGTTTTCGTCGAGTCGTTCAGGCCCGGCGTGATGAAGCGCCTGGGCCTGGACTACGAAACGATCAGTGCCCGCAACCCGGGGATCGTCTACTGCTCGATCTCGGCCTTCGGTCAGGACAGCCGCTACCGCGATCGCCCTGCCCATGACCTGGCCACCGAGGCCATGGCCGGCGCCTCGAGCATCACCGCCGGCGAAGATGGCAAACCCGCCATCCCCGGGGTACCGATCGCCGACATCATCGGAGGGCTTCATGGCCTCGCGGGCGTGCTCATGGCTTTGCTGCGGCGGCAGCAAACGGGCCGGGGGGATTTCATCGACATCTCCATGCTCGACTCGGTGATATCGGCTTGCGCCAACGTGGTCGGGCCGACCTTTGCGGAGAACCGGCAGCCCGTGAATGAGCATGAACGCACCACGGGCGGATCGGCCTTCTATCGCTTTTACGAGTGCAAAGACGGCGGACGTCTGGCGCTGGCGGGTCAGGAGCCCAAGTTCGTCCGAGCCCTGCTCGGCCACCTGGGCCGTGACGACCTCATCGCAACGGTGCTGCGCGGCCCGGGCGCCCATCAGCAACCGGTGAAAGCGTATCTGGCGGACGTCTTTCGTACGCGCACCCTGCAGGAGTGGGAGCCCGTGCTCGACGAGCTCGATCTCTGCTGGGGCCCGGTTCGCACGCTACCCGAGGCCTTTGCCGACCCGAACCTGACCGAGCGGAAGATGTTGCTGCGTGACGAGGCAGGGCGGCCGCATATTGGCTCGCCGATTCACTTTCGCAATGAGCCCGCCGAGATTACGCTGCAAGCCCCCGCGCTGTCGGCGCACAAGACCGATTTGCTTGCTTGAACCGCCTCACCAGGATTCCGAACGCCATGCTCCGTACTGCCATTCTTGACGATTACCAGAACGTCGCCCTGAAAATGGCCGACTGGCGCCCCCTCGAGGGCAAGGCCCGTCTGACGGCGTTTCACGACCATATCGACGACCGCGATGAAGACCGCCTGGTCGAACGGCTGTCACCCTTTGAATGCATCGTCGTGATGCGGGAGCGTACGGCGCTGAGGCGCAGCGTACTGCAGCGACTGCCTGCCTTGCGCCTGATCGTGACCACTGGCGCGGTCAATGCCTCGATCGACATGCAGGCCGCAGCAGAGATCGGCATCCGCGTCTGCGGCACCCGTAGCATCCCTCACGCGACCTCCGAGCTCACCTGGGCGCTGATCCTCGCCCTGGTCAGGCGGATCCCCCAGGAGAGCGCGGCCATGCGCGCCGGTCAATGGCAGACCGGGGTGGGAGGCAAGCTCCTCGGCGACACCTTGGCCATTCTCGGCCCGGGCCGCATCGGCGCGCGGGTCGCCCAGATCGGCAAGGCCTTCGGCATGAAGGTGATCGGGTGGAGCCAGAACCTGACGCCCGAGCGCGCCGAGTCGATTGGCGTCGAGCTGGTCAGCAAGGCACAACTGTTCGAGCGCGCCGACGTCCTCACGATTCACCTCGCACTCAGCGACCGCACGCGCGGCATCGTCAGTACGGCAGAATTCGCCCGCATGAAGCCGAGCGCCTATCTTGTGAATACAGCCCGGGGGCCGATCATTGACGAAGCCGCCCTGGTGGAGGCGCTACGCGACGGACGTATTGCGGGCGCGGCCATCGATGTCTTCGAACATGAGCCACTGCCCATGGACCACCCGCTCAGGACGCTGGAGCGGGTGCTGCTGACGCCCCACATCGGCTATGTAACTGAGGAAACCTATCGAGCCTATTTTCCCGATGTGGTCGAGGATATCTGCAGCTGGCTCGAGGGTGGGGCGGTCCGTCCGCTCAACGAGCCGGCCCAGGCGCGATGAGCGGTACGCGCGAGCAACGCTCAGCGGCCAGTCCAGCGGGGCTTGCGCTTTTCACGGAAAGCCAGTTGCCCCTCTGCCGAATCTTCGGTCGCAGCCAGTAGACCGATCTGCCCTTCCATGAAGTGCAGGGATTCCTCGAAAGACATCGCCTCGATCGCATAGGTGGCGTACTTGCCCCGGCGCAAGGCCGTTGGCGAGCGATCGACCAGCCGGCTCACCAATTCATTGACCGCTTCGTCGAGCTGCTCCTTCGGGACTACCGTGTTGACCAGGCCGAGCTCCCTGGCCTCGTGTGCCTTGATGGGATCGCCCGTCAGGCAGAGCTGCATCAGATGGCGGCGCGGGACGAGGTGCTGGAGCACGCTCAGCACCTGCATCGGGTACACGCCCACTTTGACCTCCGGCAGGCCGAACAGGGCGTGATCGGCCGCAATCGCCAGGTCGCAGATGGCCAAGAGACCCATGCCACCCGCCATACAGGTGCCATTGATTCGCCCGATGATGGGCACGTTGGTGCTGCGCGCCAGGCGATACATCTCGGGCATCGGCAAGCGCGGCTCGGAATAGTCGAACTGAAAGGACTTGCCGGTGCCAAGGTCTGCCCCCGCGCAAAAAGCCTGATCGCCGACGGCGGTCAACACGATGGCGCGAAGCGAGGCATCGCCTCTTGAGCGCCGAAACTGCTCGAGCAGGCCCTCGACCAGAGCCGGGCTGATCGAGTTACGCTTTTCGGGCCGATTGATGGTCAGGGTGAGCACCCCACCAACCTGATTGATCAGCAGATCGTCTGACATGGCTTTGTTCTCCCAGGAATGGGCACAAAGTATACGCAGCGAGCGCAAGGGCAAGATGCGCTGGTGCGCGAGCCCCGGAACGCGACGCGCTCGGGCCGTCGGGTTAACATCGCAGAATACCGATATGCTCAAAATCTTTGCTAGGTCAGGAGACAGCCAATGATCAAGAATCGCCCCCGACAGGCGCGACGCGCGGCGGTCCAATCCTTTCTGGGCTTCACCGCACTTGCCGCTCTGCCCTGGTCGGCCGATGCCCAGTCCGACCGGATCACCCGCTTCATTTTGCCGAACGCCACCGGCTCGGGCGTCGACAACATTACCCGCAGCGCCCAACCCGCGCTGACTCGTGCCCTGGGCACCTCGGTGGTTGTCGAGAACCAGCCCGGCGCGGGCGGTATCGTCGGACTCCAGGCCTTGGCAAGAACGCCCCCCGACGGCTATACGCTGAGCATCGTCTCCAACAACGTGGTGATCTTTCCAAGCGTGTACTCGAAGCTGCCCTTCGATGTCCTGAATGACTTCGTGCCGATTACCGTCATCGGATTCACCCCCATCGTGGTGGTCATCAACCCAAAGGTGCCTGTCTCGAACGCCACCGAGCTCGTGAACTGGCTCAAGTCCCGAAACGGTGAGGCCACCGTTGCCTCGGCTGGTGCCGGTACCATCATTCACCTGGCCAACGAGATGTTTCTCAATGAGTCGGGAACCCGCGCCCGCCATGTGCCCTACAAGGGCGTGGGTCCCATGCTGACTGACCTCATCGGCGGCCATGTCGACTTCGGCACGGCCGCGCTTCCCAGCGTGCAGGCGCACCTGCGCAACGGCAATCTCAAGGCGGTCGGCATTGCCACGGCCGAGCGGGTCAGCGCTGCGGGCGACCTGCCTACCTTCGTCGAGCAGGGCTTACCCGGCTATGTGGTCGAGGCCTGGTTCGGGGTGATGGGTCCCAAGGGCATGCCCGATAGCGAAATCGCCAGAGTTCAGAAGGCCTTCGCCAGCGCCTTTTCCGAGCCCGACCTGCTCGCCGCCATGGCCAAGGGCGGCAACGTGATCAAGGTTCAAAGCACCGAGTACGCACGACAGTACTTCCGTGCCGAGACCCGCAAGTACGCCGATCTGGTTCAGCGCGCGGGCATCGAGAAACAATAGATTCGGTCTGCGCCAGCCCGCATGCCACCGGGGCGGCGCGCGCTGACCCTGGCCCCGTTCGGCGTTGACGCGAATCGGGGCTCAGAAGCACACCACCGCCCGGCCCCGAACGCCCCCGCTGATCAGGGCCTCGCAATGCGCGGGCAGTTCATCAAAGCTGATGCGGTGCACGATGCGCTCGAGCGCCTGCGGCCTCAGATTTCCGCCAGCCCCCATGCGGGTCCACGCCGACCCACGCGCGCCCACCGGATGATTGGCGTTGACACCTGCCAGCGTGACGCTGCGCAAGATGAACGGGTAGATGGACGTGGTGAAGGTTTCGCCGGCGGCATTGCCGAAGGCGGCCACGATGCCGCGCTGCTTCATGGTTCGCAGCACGAAGTCGAGCGGCGCACCGCCCACCGCGTCGATGCAACCCGCCCACAGTTGTTCGTCGAGCGGGCGCGTGAATTGCGCCTGTACATCCCGCCCGACGACCCGCGCGCAGCCAATCGATTCCAAGTAGCCGGTTTCGCTGCTTTTTCCGGTCATGCCGACCACGGAAAAACCCAGCCCCGCGAGCATGCTGATCGCAAAACTGGAGCAACCGCCAGTGGCCCCGGTGACGATGACCTCGCCCTGATCGGGGCGAAGCCCATGATGCTCAAGCGCTTCGACCGCCACCGCCGAGGTGTAGGCGGCAATGCCAAGCGCCACCACCGAAAACGCATCAAAGCCCTCGGCCACCGGATACACGGAATCGGCGGGCGCTCTCACGTACTCGGAGTAGGCGCCGTCTCGGCTGATGCCGAAGGCTCGACCACCTTGCACCGTGACCCAATCGCCAGGCTTGAAGCGCGCATCGCTGGAAGACTCGACCTCGCCCGAGACCTCGATGCCGGGGATGCACGGAAACTGCTTGATGACGTTGCCCGCCCCGGTAAC
Organism: uncultured bacterium; assembly: GCA_903907905.1. GTDB lineage: Bacteria > Pseudomonadota > Gammaproteobacteria > Burkholderiales > Burkholderiaceae_E > SYIM01. Next base: position 141,401 of record CAIVPX010000052.1, read on the forward strand.
GGCTCGCGCGTCCTTGTAGTTGACCGCTGCGAACCGGCTTCGAATGACGACCTCCCCCTCAGCAAGCTCGTCAACGCCAAGCTCGACGACCCGACTGAAGCGCTTGCCCGAATCGTCCCGAAAGCTCTTGATCGCTTTGAACTTCATTGATTTCTTTCCTGTCAGGAATGACTGGAGGACGCCTGAATCGCAGACTGATCGGCGATCAGGGCCTCGATTTCGTCGGAGCTGAAGCCGTAGTCGGCGAGTACGGCACGCGAATGCTCGCCCTTGCCCGGCGGCGGGTAGTGCACCTTCGCCTGAGTGTCGCGATCGCCGAGCAGAAAGCCCGGCACGCGAAACTCGGCGCCGTTGCCAAGGCTCATCGAAACTGCCGCGTGATTGTGCTGAAACTGCTCTGACGAGGTAACCATGGCGTAGTCGGCGACCGGCGCGCACATGATGTCGTGCGCCTCCAGCAGTGGCAGCCACTCGGCGGTTGTACGCAGCACGAACCGGGACTCGAGCAGCTCGCGCAGCGGGGCGCGGTGCCGAACCCGGGCGTCATTGTCGGCAAAGCGCGGGTCGTCCGCCACGCCCTCGCCCAACTCGAGCAGGCTGCAGAGCGCGCGCCAGCGGGGCGCCTGATACGCCGCGACCATCATCCAGCCGTCGGCCGTGCGGTAGGCCTCGTTGGGCGCCGCATAAGGTGCGGCGCTGCCGATCCGCCGGGGCAACTCACCCGAGGCCAGGTAGGACGACACCCCCGTCAGCTGCAGCATCAGACCTGCGTTGTACATACTGACATCGAGAAACTGCCCCTTGCCGCTGCGGGCCCGTTCCTGCAGGGCCGCCAGCACGGCAACCGTCCCCAGAAAGCCGGTGGTCATATCCACCGCGGGCACCTGCACCTTGCAGGGCTCGGCGTCTTCGACACCGATCTGGCTCATGAGCCCGGTCAGCGCCTGCACCACCCCATCAACACCGGGGCGGTCCGACCACGGGCCATCCTGCCCAAAGGCCGTGACCGCACACCAGATGAGTGCGGGGTTGGCCACTGCCAGGGTCTCATAGCCCACCCCGAGCCGGCTCATGACCCCAGGGCGAAAGCTCTCGATGAGGATGTCGGCCTGCGCCGCCATCCGGTGCACGGCGGCAACCGCTGCGGGCTTCTTCAGGTCGAGCGCCAGCCCCCGCTTGTTGCGATTGAAGCTGAGGGCGACCACCGACTCGCCGTCGATCCAGGGCGGACCGATCTGCCGGCTGAGATCACCCGAGGGCGCTTCAATCTTGATGACCTCGGCGCCCATGTCGCCCAGCAGCATGCCGATGGTGGGGCCAGCGCCGATCTGCGAGAAATCGAGAACCTTCAGGCCGCTTAATGCCTTGGCAAGACTCATGACTCACTCGATCCGGATACCGGTCTCGCGACCGATTTGCTGCCAGCGCAACACATCTCGCCGGATCAAGGCTTGCGCGTCTGCCGGGCCAATATAGCCGGGTTGAAAGCCCTGCCCAACCATTCGATCCCGGGTCTCTGCGGACTCAATGATCTTTCGAAGCTCGTCGGCGAGCCGCGTGACCGCCTCGGCGGGCGTCCCGACGGGCGCAAGGATGGAGTACCAGAGCGGCACGTCGTAGCCAGGTACACCCGACTCGGCAACCGTGGGCACCTCCGGCATCAGGGGCGAGCGACTGCCAGTGGCCACCGCGAGGGCTCGCAGCTTTCCCGACTGAACGTGCGGCGCCACCGAGGCCAGGGTGGCAAACGCCGCCTGAACCTGACCGCCCAACAGATCGGCCATGGCGGGACCCGTACCCTTGTAAGGAATATGAACCACGTCGGCTCCGGCCAGCCGGTTGAACAGTTCGAACGCCAGATGCTGAGGGGTGCCGTTGCCCGGCGTACCGTGATTGAGCTTGCCCGGCTGAGTCTTGGCCAGCGCAATGAATTCAGCGACATTGCGAACCGGCAACGAGGGATGCACCACCAGCAGCATGGGCACCGACGCCGCCAGCGCGATGGGTGTGAAGTGTTTTTCAATGTCGAAGGGCAGTTTCTGACCCAGGCCCGGATTGATCGTGACCTGGTTGGAGGCGATCACGATGGTGTACCCATCGGCAGGCGCACGCGCAGCCTGATCGGTGCCCAGATTACCGCCTGCACCCGGGCGGTTGTCGATCACGACCGATTCACCGAGCGCATCGGCCAGTTTCGGACCGAGCATGCGAGCAAGAATGTCGTTGCCGCCACCCGGCGGGAACGGCACGATGAAGCGGATGGGCTTGTTGGGAAAGCGGCCCGAAGCGGTTTGCGCCTCAGCATGGGAAGCGCCCCCCGCCAAGACCGATGCGGCCAAGACGGCCATCCCCCAACGCCTTCTGATCTGATTCATCAACGGTCTCCCCCCTCTCTTTGGCCTTTCCGTCGCCACGGGCGTCCCACGGTACGCCGGCCGCCCACCGGACGCTGCATGCCCTCAGTCGCCGTCCCGTTGGCTTCGCCAGCGGCTTTGCAAACGCTCGAGCGCATGCTCGAAGGCCGGCCCGACATCATCCTTGCAGGTGGCGGTCATACTCAAGTCCTTGAGTAGCCCGTTTTGCAGACCGTAGACCCACCCATGCACCACCACGGTCTGTCCGCGCTGCCAGGCGTCGCGCACGATGGTGGTCCGGCAGACATTGCGCGCTTGCTCCAGCACGTTGAGCTCGACCAGCGCATCCACGCGAAGGTGATCATCGATCTCCGCCAGAAAATCCTGATATGTGTCGCGCACATCCTGAACATGCCGTAGCCAGTTGTCGACCAGGCCAGCCCGCTGGTTATACATCGCAGCCCTTACGCCCCCGCAGTTGCTGTGGCCCACCACGATGATGTGCTGGACGCCCAGCACGTCCACCGCGTATTGAATGACGCTCAGGGCATTGAGGTCGGAATGCACCAGCACGTTGGCCACATTGCGGTGAACGAACAGCTCGCCGGGCAGCAGGTCGACCAGTTCATTGGCGGGAACCCGGCTATCCGCACAGCCCAGCCACATGTACCGAGGTTGTTGCTGGGACAGCAGGCCCGTGAAAAAGCCGGGGCTGCGCGCCTCGGTGCGCTGCGCCCACTCGCGATTACGCTCAAACAGCTGGGACAGGTCCTGGCTCATGACAACTCGGCGACCGCCGCATCGACCAGCCGCGCCTTGGCCACCTTGCCGCTGGCCAGCCGCGGCAGTTGTTCGTTCGTGCGGAACAGGACGTGGTGGGGTACCTTGAAGGAGGCGGCGCGTGCCTTGACGAAGTCTTTCAGCGCCTGCTCGGAGATGGCCTCTTCGGCCACCACGAACGCAACAATCAGCTGGCCACGCCGCGCATCGGGAACGGGCACCACGTGCGCATCGCGCACCTGCGCGTGCTGCGCAAGCAACTGCTCGATCTCGATCGGCGAGACATTGATGCCACCGGTCTTGATGATCTCCTTGATACGTGAATGAAACACAAAGCGCCCCTCGGGGTCGAGTGAGGCCAGATCGCCGGTATCGAAGAAACCGTCGGCGCGGATCGCCCGTGCGCTCTCCTGATCGTTGCGGTAGTAGCCCGGCGTGGTGAAGCCCTTTACCAGCACCAGCCCGGGCTCGCCAGCCGCCTTCGGTTCGCCCGTCACCGGGTCGACGATCTTCAGCGCCATGCCCGGCAAGGCCCGACCGTGCGTGTGCAGTTTGACCTCCACCGGGTCATCGGCCTCGTGGACCGTGCAGTGGCCGTAGGTTTCGGTAAGCCCATAGGCGCCGCAGGCGAAGTTCATCTTCATCTCGACCAGCGTCAGCCGCTTGTACTCAGGCGTCATGCCGGCATTGCCCTTTTTCAGGCTGCCGATCCGGCTTTGCCGATAATCCGGATGATCCAGAATCGCCAGCGTCATGTTGCCTGTACCGTAGTACACCGAGGCTTCGGTGCGCTCGACCACCTGGATGGTTTTGCCAGGGTCGAAGGCGCCCTGCAGCACCAGGGTCGCCCCATGGGTGAAGGTAACGGGCCAGGCATTCGCCGCGCCCAGCGCGTAAAACAGAGGGGTGCCCACCCACACCCTGTCCTCAGGCGTGACCAGGCGTCGAACGCCCATATCCCAACCGTTTCCGACCACACCGCCATGGGTGAGCATGACGCCCTTGGGCTCGGAGGTGCTGCCCGAGGTGTAGAGGATGAAGGCCGTGTCCTGCGCTTGCACCGCCTCAAGCGCTACCCGCTCGACACCCGACGGCTGGCCAGCGCCCAGTCCCCTGAACTCATCCCAGCCGAAGGTACCTGGCAGACTACGCCCCAGCACCACCACCGATCGGAGTTTGTCGAAGCCGGGCAACGAAAGCTGACCCGCGGTACCGGTCGCCAAAGTGGGAAACACTTCCTGGAGCACCGAGGCAAAGTCCTGTTTGAGGAAACGGTCCAGGCACACAAAGACGGAAATGCCGCAGTGTCTGGCGGTCCACTCGATCTCGCTGCGCTTGTACCAGGTGTTGAAGGGCACGAATACCGCGCCCGCGCAGGCCGCGCCCACCGCCATCATGACCCACTCGGGCTGATTGCCGAGTAAGGCGCCCACCTTATCGCCAGGCTTGACGCCCAGCGCGATCAGACTGCGCGCAATCGCAAACGCCTCGTCCCGAAGCTCACGGTAGCTGATGGCCTCGCCGTCGTAAAAGATGGCGGGATGCCCGGGCTGGCGCTCGGCCAGCTCATCGAACACCCCGGCAATGGTTCGACTGGCGGGTCTGACGAAAATGGACACGAAGAGGCTCCTGCTCTCGGCATGGACCTTCACTTTGCCATGCGTGGATCCGAAGTATAGGGGGAGCCGGCGCCCCAGCCCGGGTCGGGGGATCGGCAGGTACAATCGCGCGTTTCGTTCCGAGATCGGTCATGACCGTCGACACTATTTCCGATCGCGCGCGATTGGGCGCCAAACTCAAGGGTCTGCTTACGCTCGCCTGCGTGCTGCTTGCCGCTTGCGGCCCGTCGGGCCCGACCAATGCGCCGACCTCGCCGCCTGCCTCACCGCCTCCGCCCGAAGTGGGTGTCATTACTGTCGCGCTGGGCGAAGTGGGGCTCACCGAGGAACTGCCGGGTCGGGTGGAGTCGACCCGGGTGGCCCAGGTCAGGGCCCGGGCCGCCGGCATCGTGCAGCAACGCCTCTTCAAGGAAGGGGCCGATGTGAAGGCGGGGCAGGCACTCTTCAAGATTGATGCTGCGCCCTACGAAGCCGCGCTGGCGAGCGCCCAGGCAGGCCTCGCCCGAGCCCAGGCCAACCTCGGCCAGGCCCGGTCGCTCGCCGAGCGCTATCGTCCCCTGGTTGAAGCCAACGCCGTGAGCAAGCAGGACTACGCCAACGCGGTCGGTGCTCAAAAGCAGGCCGAGGCTGAGGTGCTTGCGGCTCAGGCTGCTGTGCAGACGGCACAGATCAACCTGGGGTACACGCAGGTCAATGCACCTATTTCCGGGCGTATCGGCCGGGCGCTGGTCACCGAGGGGGCGCTGGTCGGTCAGGGCGAGGCCACGCCGCTCGCGCTGGTTCAACAGATTGACCCGGTCTTCGTCAACTTCACTCAGTCGGCCAACGAAGCCCTGCGTCTTCGTCGCAATTTCGAGGCCGGAAAACTCAAGCGCGCCAGCGGCAGCGACGCGGCGTCTGTCCGCATCATTCTGGATGACGGCAGTGAGCACCCCCAGCCCGGCACCCTCCTCTTTTCCGACCTCTCGGTCGATCCGGGTAGTGGTCAGGTCACCCTGCGTGCCGAAGTGCCCAACCCCGGGGGTCGGTTGCTGCCGGGACTTTACGTTCGCGTTCGTATCGAGCAGGCCAAGGCAGCCGACGCCGTCCTGTTGCCGCAGCAGGCTGTCACGCGCTCAAACCAGGGCGACACGGTGATGGTCGTCGCCCCGGACGGCAAGGTCTCGACCCGCGCCGTTCGGGTGGGCGCCTCACAGCAAGGTCGTTGGGTGGTGCTGGAAGGGCTCAAGGCGGGTGAACTCGTAATGGTGGAAGGCTTCCAGAAACTTCGACCCAATCAGCCCGTCAAGCCCATGCCCTGGACAGATCCACGCGCCGGCGCGGTGAGTGCGGCGGCCGCGCCGTCTGCCAAGCCCTGAGGACGGCAGATGGCCAAATTCTTCATCGACCGACCCATCTTCGCCTGGGTCATTGCGCTCTTCATCATCGTCGGGGGCTGCGTCGCAATCGTGCAATTGCCGGTCGCCCAGTACCCACCGGTGGCCCCGCCCTCGATCGTTGTGACCGCGGTCTACCCGGGCGCCTCGGCGCGTACGCTCGAAGAAAGCGTGATCAGCGTGATCGAGCAGGAGATGAACGGCTCGCCGGGTCTCATCTACATGGAGTCCATCACCCAGTCCAATGGCCTGGGCACCATCACCCTCAGCTTCCAGCCCGGCACGAACGCTGATCTGGCTCAGGTGGACGTGCAGAACAGGCTGTCCCGCGCCACGCCCCGATTGCCTCAGGCGGTGACCCAGCAGGGGGTGCGCGTTGAAAAGTCGCGATCCAACTTCCTGCTGTTTGCCATCCTCTACTCCGACGACGGCTCGCGAAACCCAGTCGAACTGGGTGACTACGCCTCGCGCAGTGTCCTGCCTGAAATTCAGCGCGTCCCCGGCGTCGGCCAGGCGCAACTCTTCGGCACCGAGCAGGCGATGCGGATCTGGATCGACCCGCAGAAGCTGGTCGCCTATAACCTCTCGGCTGCCGACGTCAACACTGCTATCCGGCAACAAAACGCTCAGGTGTCCTCGGGCTCGATCGGCGAATTACCCATCGTTGCGGGCCAGGGTATCTCCGCCAACGTGGTGGTGACCGGCCAGCTTGGCACGACACAGCAGTTCGGCGACATCGTGCTCAAGGCCAACCCCGATGGCTCCACCGTCAGACTGCGCGACGTGGCCCGCGTGGAACTCAACGCCCAGACCTTTGCCACCTCGGCCCGCCTGAATGGCCGGCCCTCCACCGGGATCGGGGTACAGCTGTCGCCCTCGGGTAATGCGCTGGCCACTGCCGACGCCATTCGCGCACGCATGGCACAGCTCGCGCCCTACTTCCCGCCTGGCGTCAAATGGGAAATTCCTTACGACAGCTCGCGCTTCGTTCGGATCTCGATCGGGCAGGTCGTGCAGACCCTCTTTGAGGCGGTCGGCCTGGTGTTCCTGGTGATGTACCTCTTTCTGCAGAGCTGGCGCTACACGCTCATCCCCACGCTGGTCGTGCCGGTCGCGCTGCTGGGCACGTTCGCCACACTCATTGCACTGGGTTATTCGATCAATGTGCTCACCATGTTCGGCATGGTGCTGGTCATCGGCATCGTGGTCGATGACGCCATCGTGGTGGTGGAAAACGTCGAGCGCATCATGAGCCAGGAAGGGCTCAGCCCGCGCGAAGCCACCCGCAAGGCCATGGACCAGATTCAGGGCGCCATCATCGGCGTCACGGTCGTACTCGTGTCGGTGTTCGTCCCGCTGGCCTTTTTTGCCGGCTCCACCGGCAACATCTACCGGCAGTTCGCCACCGTCATGGTGGCCTCGATCGGCTTTTCCGCCTTCCTCGCGCTGTCGCTCACGCCGGCACTGTGCGCGACCCTGCTCAAGCCCGTCGAGGCCGGGCATCACATGGCACGTCGGGGCCCCTTTGGTCTCTTCAACCGATTTTTCGACAGCACCGCCAAGGGCTATGGCGGCATGGTCGGTGCCATGCTCAAACGTGCGCCCTGGTACCTGGTGCTGTATGCGTCCATCATCGGCGCGGCAGTCCACGTCTACAACCGGCTGCCCACTTCGTTTCTGCCCTCCGAGGATCAGGGCTCCATCCTGGTCAACGTCCAGTTGCCGCCTGGCGCAACCCTCGACCGCACGCGCGGCGTGATCGAGCAGATCGAAGCCTGGATGCTCAAGCAACCCGAGGTGCAAAGCATGGTCGGCGTGCTGGGCTTCTCGTTTTCGGGTCAGGGGCAGAACGCTGCACTGGCCTTCGTGACGCTCAAGGACTGGAAGGAGCGCCCCGGGCCGGAGCAGTCGGCCCAGGCCCTCGCCGCTCGTGCTTTCGGCGCCCTTATGCCAATCCGAGATGCCTTCATTTTCCCGCTCAGCCCACCGCCCATCCCCGAACTGGGGGTCGCCGCCGGCTTCAGCTTCCGTCTTCAGGATCGGGGTGGCGCTGGCCGGGACGCGCTGATTGCGGCACGCAACCAGTTGCTGGGCATGGCCGCCCAGAGCAAGGTGCTCGCGCAGGTGCGCCCCGATGGCCTCGAGGACGCGCCGCAACTGCAGGTCGACATTGATCGCGACCTGGCCAACGCGCTCGGGGTGAGCTTTGAAGCCATCAACCTCACCCTGTCGACGGCGCTCGGCTCTGCCTATGTGAACGACTTTCCTAGCCGGGGGCGTCTGCAGCGCGTCATTGTTCAGGCCGATGCACCGGCCCGGATGCAGCCGGAAGATCTCCTGCGACTCAATGTGATCAGCAACCAGGGCAAGGCGGTCCCCTTGTCAGCCTTCGCCACCACCCGCTGGATCATGGGCGCGACGCAAATGGTCCGATACAACGGCTATCCCTCCATGCGCATCTCGGGCGGACCGGCCCCGGGCTACAGCACCGGCGCCGCGATGGCCGAAATGGAGCGCCTCGCCCAGCAGTTGCCCAACGGCTTCGGATTCGAGTGGACCGGCCAGTCCCGCGAGGAAAAGCTCGCCGGCTCGCAGGCCATGGTCCTTTACGGTTTTGCCATCCTGGCAGTGTTCCTGTGTCTGGCAGCGCTCTATGAAAGCTGGTCGATTCCCTTTGCGGTCATCACGGTGGTTCCTCTGGGTGTTCTCGGGGTGCTGGTGGCCACCTTGTTGCGGGGCTATGCCAACGATATCTATTTCCAGGTCGGCCTCATCACCATCATCGGCCTCTCGGCCAAGAACGCCATTCTGATCATCGAGTTCGCCAAGGAGTTGCAGGAGCAGGGCAAGAGCGCCATGGAAGCCGCCATTGAAGCCGCCCATCTGCGCTTTCGCCCCATCATCATGACCTCCATGGCGTTCGGACTCGGCGTTCTGCCTCTGTTCAAGGCGAGCGGTGCCGGTTCGGCAAGTCAACGCGCCATCGGAACCGGCGTGCTGGGCGGCACCATCACCGGCACGGTATTGGCTATTTTCTTCGTGCCGATCTTCTTCGTGATCATCCGCCGCATCTTCAAGGGCAGCACGCGTCAGCATGACGTCCAGGCCCTCAAGCAGTCCGAGCGCGAAGCGGCTTCAGGCCCGGGAGCACGGCCATGATCCAACTCCGCAAGCTTGCACTGGCCCTCACGCTTGCCAGCACGCTGGCGGGCTGCGCCTCCACGCCCTTCTACCTCAGGCCCCCGGCGCCGGTACCGGTTCATTTCCCCGAACGGTCCGCCGACGACGGCAAGGCGGCCACCGAATTGCCCTGGCGCGAGTTCTTCGCCGATGAAACCTTGCGCAGCCTGATCGAGGCGGCGCTTGCCAACAACCGTGACCTTCGAATCGCCCTGCTCAACATCGAACAGGCGCGTGCGCAGCTGGGCCTGCGCGAGGCCGACAGGCTGCCCACCGTTGGCGCGGGCATCAGTGCGTCGACCGCCCCTCAGGCCAACGGCACCAATGCGCGCAGCATTACGGCGGGCCTGCAATTTACTGCCTGGGAGCTCGACTTCTTCGGTCGCTTGTCGGCGTTGAGCGAAGTCGCCCGCGCACAGTGGCTCGCCACAGACGAGGCTCGCAAGGCCACTCAAATCACGCTGGTGGCTGCGGTGGCCACCGCGTGGCTCAATCTGGCAGCTGACGAAGAGCTGCTCGCACTCACCGCCCAGACCCTTGAAACCCGCGAGGAGTCGCTTCGGCTGACCCGGCTACGCTTTGACAACGGTGCTGCCTCCGAGCTCGACTTCCGCCAGGCGCAGTCATTGGCCGAATCAGCGAAAGTGGTGCTGGCCCAACTGCAACGGCAACGGGCACTGGATCGCAACGCCCTGGTCCTGCTGGTGGGCGGCGGCATTGCGACCGCTCCGGCGCAGCCGCCCCGGCTGGCTGACATCACCCTTGCCGACGTGCCAGCCGGCTTGCCATCAGACGTGCTGGTCCAGAGGCCGGACATCAAGCAGGCCGAACTGCTTCTGATCGCCGCGAACGCCAATATCGGCGCAGCCCGCGCGGCCTTCCTGCCGCGCATCTCGCTCACCGGCGGCTTTGGCTCGGTCAGTCGCGATCTGTCAGGGCTCTTTGCCGGCGGCAGCTGGGGCTTCACGGTGGCGCCGCAGTTGCTTGCGCCCATCTTCGATGCGGGCCGTAATGAGGCGGCCCTGCGCTCGGCAAGCGTTTCGCGCGACATCGCCCTCACGCAGTACGAGCGCGCCATCCAGAGCGCCTTCCGGGAGGTGGCTGATGCCCTCGCGGGGCGCAGCACCTTCATCGATCAGTTGCGGGCGCAGGCGCAGGTGGCCGAGGCCGAAGCGGCCCGGCTGCACCTGGCCACGCTGCGTTACGAAAACGGCATCGCAAGCTATCTTGATTTGCTCGATGCCCAGCGGTCGCTGTTCAGCGCCCGCCAGGCCGTCATCCAGACCCGCCTGCAGCAACTGCAGAACCAGGTGCTGCTCTACCGCTCGCTGGGCGGCGGTTGGAGCCCTGCCGAGCGGCCCGCGTCCTAGGTGAGCGAACGTCGACGGGCCAGACGCTGCTCGAATACCGGCCAGACCTCCGGGTTGACGATGCGCTCGGGCTTGCCGCCCTGCAGCGTCAACACAATCTGATCGGCCGCCCAGGCGGCCATTCGCCGGCGCGCCTCGATCGTGACCCCTGCACAATGGTAGGTGGCCACCACCCGCTCGTGATGCAGCAGCGGATCATCGAGCGCGGGCGGCTCCACCTGCCAGACATCCAGGCCTGCCGCGGCGAGATGCCCCGACTGCAGCGCTGCAAGCAAGGCCGGTTCATCATGGATGCCGCCCCGCGCCGTATTGATGAAATAGGCACCCGCCTTCATCGTTGCGAATGCAGCCGCATCGAACAGCCCGAGCGTCGTTTCATCTCGCGGGCAATGCACGCTCACCACATCCGACGACGCAAGCAGTGCTTCGAAGCTCACCGACTGCGCCCCGCGCGCGGCAACCTCTGCGACTGACAGCAGTGGATCGAAAGCCAGCACCTGCATCTCGAAGGCGGCAGCAAGCCGTGCCAATCGCCGGCCGACGTTGCCGAGCCCGACGATACCCAGGCACTTCCCCGTGATTTCCTCGCCCATGAAGTATTCGCGCGAAAAGCCTCGGTCATGACGAAGCCGACGATCGCACAAGCTGATCCGGTGGGTGATATCGATCATCAGACCGATCGCGGCCTCGGCGACCGACTGGGCGTTGGCGCCGGTCTGGTTCAGCACCAGCACGCCGGCCGCCGTGCACGCGGGAACATCCACGGTATCGAAGCCCGCGCCGCCGGCCGACACACAGAGCAGCCCGGGACAACGCGCCAGCAGGGGACCGCGGGCGTGGAAGGGTGCAGGCAACTCATCGCGCGACGACGAGATCTGGTAGACGTCAGCTTGCTCCAGCGACGCCCAGGCCAGACCCTGGTCGCCACGGTGATCGAAGGTGTCGAGCAAGAGCTCAGACTCAAGCGCGAGACGCTCGGCAAACGCCGCGTGGTGCCACAGACTGGTCCGTGCAATCCGGAACATGAACGTGTCCTCTTCAAGGTCGAGCGCCCAACCGATCAAGCCCGGGGCACGGCGCTAACGGGTATCCCACTGATCATCGCATGCGCGACGACCGGGTGTAACTCAGGCTATCATCCCCGCGAAACGAGGCGCATAGCGCCCCCAAGGAGACGGCCGTGACCGGCATCACAGTGACCCCATCATCACAGTACCCCTTTGGTTGCCGCATTGACGGCATCGAGATCGGACGGGGTATCGACGATGCCAGCTTTCGTGTCGTGCAAGAGGCGCTCCATCGCCATCTGGTGGTGGTGGTGTCGGGCACCCCTTACGACGCGCCTCGCCTGATCGAATTCGGCAGCCGTCTGGGCCCGCTGGAAATCAGCGTGGCCAAGTCCTTTCACCATGGCGCCTACCCGGCGGTCACAGTGCTCTCCAATCGCACGCTTGACGGCAAGCCCGAGGGCGCCTCGGATGCTGGCCAAATGTGGCACACCGACATGTCCTACAACCGGATCGCAGGACGCGCGTCGGTGCTGCATGCCCATCAGGTGCCCTTTCGTGACGGCAAGCCCCTCGGCGATACCGCATTCCGCGACATGCACGCTGCGTACGAGTCGCTCCCCTCAGATATGCGCGAGCGCCTCGATCAGCTCGAAGCGGTTCACGAATTCGAAAAGATCTGGACTCAGATGCGGGCGCGGCCGGGATCGACCCGCCCGCCCTACACCGATGCACAGCGTCAGCAAAAACCGCCAGTCGTGCACCCGGTCGTCCTGCGTCACCCCTGGACGGGGCGCAAGGCGTTATATGTCAACCGCGGGCTGACGCAGCGAATCCTCGGCATGGCCCCGGACGAAAGTAGCCAGATGCTCGAGTTTCTGTTCGGCCACAGCGAGCACCCGCGCTTTGAGTTCCGCCAGCACTGGCGGGTCGGCGACACGCTCATCTGGGACAACTGCGCCACCATTCACCTCGCCACCGGGGGCTACGGCAACGACACCCCCCGGGTCATGATTCGAACCCAAGTGCTGGGCGACGAGGCCCGCTACCGTCACGCCAATGGCGAGTTGGGCAATCGCGCCCTGATCTGACTCTGGAGACGACCGCACATGAACACCCTTTCCCGCCTGAACCCGACTTCTGCCCAAGCCTGTTCCCGTCGTCGAGCCGTTGTGCTCGGCGCAAGCTTCGCCGCGGCCTTGGCCGCCGGCCTCGTCAGCGGCGCAGCGATGGCACAGCCCTACCCCAACCGGGCCGTCCGGGTGATCGTGCCCTACACGGCCGGAGGCCCCACCGACCTGATGGCGCGCGCGGTCGCCAAGGAAATGTCGGCCATCACGGGTCAACCCGTGGTGGTGGAAAACCGCGGCGGCGCGGGCGGGACCATTGGCGCGGCCGCGGTCGCGCGATCAACCCCCGACGGCTACACGCTCGTAGTCAACGGTACCTTCGCGCACATTCTCAACCCCACCCTCATGCCCAAGACTGCCGGTTACGTGCCGGAGGACCTGGCCGCCATCGGCATGTTCGCGCGCAGCCCCATGATTCTCGTGGTGGCCCCGACGCTGGGGGTGAAGTCGGTGGCCGAACTGATCGCGCTCGCCAAGTCCCAGGGCGGCAAGCTCACCTACTCATCCGCCGGCCCGGCGAGCAACCCGCACCTGGCCACCGAACTTTTCAAGGCGCTCGCAGGGGTTGAGCTCGAGCACATTCCGTACAAGGGCGTGTCGGCCACTGTACCCGACCTGGTCAGCGGCCGCGTGCCGGTAGCCTTTGGCAGCCCGTCGCTGGCCGAACCGCTGATCAAGGACAACCGGGTGATTCCGCTGGCGGTCACCTCAGCCAAACGAGTAGCCGGTCATGAGCAGTTGCCGACCCTGCAGGAAGCCGGTGTGAAGGATTACGTCTTCGAGTCCAGCTATGTGATGATGGCCCCGGTCAAGACGCCGCCCGACATCCTCGTGCGTCTCAATCAGCTCTTGCAGCAGTCGCTGGCCCACGCCGAGACCCAGAAGTCCATGAAGGGGCTGGGTCTCGAGACCGTGCAGAACAGCCTGGACCAAGCCGAGCAGTACATCCGCGACGAGCGGGCTCGCTGGGATGTGGTACTCAAGAAAATCGACCTGAAGCTCGAGTAAGGCTGCCGCCCAGCGCCCCCCTGCGCACCTTGTCGGCAGGTGCGGGCGCCCCGCCAGGCCCGCCCCTTCAGTGGCGCTCCAGCAGCGGCCCGAAGCCGCTCATCTTGTCCGATATGCCGCTGGCCCGAAGCGCGTGCCAGTAGATGGCCGTGTTGATCGCCAGCACCGGCTTGCGAAGCCACCATTCGGCCTGCGGCGCCAGGCGCGCCATGGCCAGATTGGTGCCCACCTGCACCAGACCGTCGATATCATCGCCGTCGAGCGCTTTGAGGGCTTGTGCGAGTTCGGCCTCGGTGACATGCGCGATATGCACCGGGCTGTCGCAGCGAAGACCCATGATCCGCTTGACCTGATAGCCCGCTTCCTCAAAGAAGCGTACGACGTTCTGGTCGCCCACCGGCTGGTAGGGCGTGAGCACCGCGATGGTTTTCATGCCAAGGGTATCGAGTGCCGCACCACACGCCTCCGACCCCATGGAAACTGGCAGACCCGTGAGCGATTCAAGCTGCTTTTTCAGGTCGCGGCTCGCCTGCAAGCCGTTCCAGAATGTTTCGGCTGAAATGCCGAGCACCAGCCGGTCAGGCTCGCAGGACATCACCGACTCGACTGCCTCATCCTGCGCGGCAGCGATCAGTTCGATGAGACGGTTGAAATCGTCGTTGCTGTTGAGCGCGATGTTGGGAATGCGAATGCGGCTGATATGGCTGGTGACACCCGCTGGCGCCATCGCATCAAACTCGGGCTGAACGCTGGTGTTGGTCGACGGGACCAGCACGCCGAACTTCGCGCGCCAGCCCAGCGAATCACGGGTCTTGGACATGTCGATTACTCAAAGGGGTTGGCAGATCAGAACGGGATCCGGCGACCGCACGAGCGGCGTGCACTCGGGCGCACCGCACCACCAGTGTGCCCTCAGTCGGCACTCTGGTCGAGTTTCTGCCGCCGCCAGAGCATCGGAAACCAGCGTATCCACAGCAAAGTCACGATCGCCCCGGCAACAGCGCCGCTGACCACTGCGGGCATGGCCCCAAGCCAGTGGGCCGCCATGCCGCAGCGGAAATCGCCCAGCTGGTTGGACGCTGTCACCGCAACCGAGTTGAAGGCGCTGACTCGCCCGCGCATGGCATCAGGGGTATCGATCTGCACCATGGTCTGACGAATCACGACACTGATCATGTCGGCAGCACCGCTCACGGCCAGCGCACACAGCGATAGCATCAGGTTGGTGGACAGGCCGAACACGATCAGCGACAAGGCGAAGACAAGCACGCCGCCAAACATGAACCGTCCGACGTGGCGCTGCAGCGACCAGTGCGCCAACGCTACCGACACCACCAACGCCCCCACCGCAGGGGCCGCGCGCAGCAGGCCCAGGCCCCAGGCGTCAACCTGCAGAACATCCTTGGCGAACACCGGCATCAAGCCGGTCACACTGGCCAGCAGAACCACGAACAGGTCGAGGGTGATTGAGCCCAGCAACTCGGGCCTGCGCCAGATGAAGGCCGCGCCGCCCAGCATCTCGCCCAAGGACCGTGGCCTGGCAGGCGGCGCACGAAACTCGTAGCGCACTCGCTGAAAGAACACCCCGGCCAGCGCACAGACCAGTACGCAGAGCGCGTAAACCGGCACCGCCCCCGCGATGAGCACCAGGCCACCGAGCGCTGGGGCCACGATGAACATGGCCTGCGAGCCCGCACTGCTCAAGGCCACCGCGCGCGCAAGCATGGAGGGCGGCACCAGCAATCCGGGAAGGGCCTGCTGAGCAGTCATCTGAAAGGGCCGCACCAAGCCAAGCAGCAGACAAACCGTGAGCAGCAGCCATACTGACATTGCATCGATCATCGAGGCGAGGAGCAGCGCAAGGCCCATGGCTGTCATGGAGATCATGACCACTACCAGAATACGACGCCGATCAATGCGATCGGCAAGGTCACCGGCGAAAATAAAGGACAGCAGCGAGGGCAAAAACTGCAGCAGTCCGGCCATGCCGAGATACCAGGCGCTGCCAGTGATCTCGTAGAGCTCCCACGAAATGACCAGGGCGAATAACTGATTGGCTGCGGTTGCGGCCAAACGCCCAAGCCAGAAATTGCGGAAGGCCGGGATGGCGAGGAGTCGGTCGTCGTTCATCGGGAGTCGCATTATCGCCCGAGCGGCAAAACCGCGTTGGGCCAGGCCCACCTGCCCCCTAGGCTCGCAGTCGCGAAACCCGACGCGAGTAACCGGGCCACGCACCCACCCGGCTCGTCCGCCTCAAGTGCCCGAAACCCGGGCGCGCGGCGATGGCGCCGATCGCATGGCTACCCGCATGGCCTCACCCACCAGCAGCACCGCCGGCCCATCTCCGAGTTGGGCGACCAGGTCGGGCAAATGCGACAACTGCCCGGCGAGATGGCGCTCATCGGGCAGCGAGGCATGCTCAACCAGAAGCACCGGTGTCGAGGGATCCATCCCCTGCGCGAGCAACCCGTCCCGAGTGGTGACCGCGTCGCGGGCCGCCATGTACAGCGCGCTCGTGTCCGATGCGGCCACGGTACGCGCCCAGTCCGACGTACCCTCAGTCCGCCCCACCCTGGGGGTAACAAAGCTCACGCTGCGACTGAGGCCGCGATGGGTGAGGGGCACCTGAGTCGCCGCACTGGCGGCAAGCGCTGCGGTCACGCCGGGGACGATCTCGAAGTCAACCCCGGCCTCGCGCAGCGCATCAATTTCTTCCTGCGCCCGCCCGAACAGCATGGGATCACCACCCTTGAGTCGAACCACGCAGTCATGCCGGCGCGCGGCCGCCAGCAGACGCCGGCAGATGAAGCGCTGATCGGTCGACCGGCCGCCACTGCGCTTGCCAACATCCACCAGAATGGCCCCGCAGGCCAGCGCGAGCGTATCGGGGTGAACCAACGCATCGTGCAGCACGATGTCGGCCTGACCGAGCAGGCGCGCCGCTCGAATGGTGAGCAGATCGGGGGCCCCCGGACCGGCGCCGACAAGGTAAACCTTGCCGCTCACACGAGCCGTCCCGCGAACGAAGCCAAGCGCACCCAATGACACCTCACGAGCCTGCTGGCCACGTCAGCGCGCGACAACCGAGTTGCCGGCACCACGTCGGCGAAACAGGGGAATCGGCTGATCAGCGCTCGCCTGGTAGGTCTCCGAGAAGTCGGCAAAGGCCGCCAAGGCACGCGTGCTGTCCTGATCGCCACGAAGTGCGAAAGCGTCGAAGCCCACCCGGGCGAGGTAGTGCAGCTGATCGATCAGCACGTCGCCCACCGCACGCAGTTCGCCGCGCCAGCCCAATCGCTGCCGCAACAGGTAGGCGGACGAGTAGCCACGGCCATCGGTGAACTGCGCAAAGCGAACCGCAATGAGACTCAGCCGCTGCAGGTCCTGCGCGATGAGGAAGGGGTCATCGCTCGGCTCGAGCAGGACGCCCAGGTCGCCCGAACGCGACACCAGCGCGTCGCGGTGAGCCAGCCACTCGGTGAGCGGGATGAGAAGCGCCGCATCGGACGGCTGGTCAGCGATTGAGGCCGGGTCAGGCTTGAGCCAATGATCCTGAGCCAGCGCCCGCCCGCGAATCAGCTTTTCCATACACGAAGTCCTTGAAGGGTTCGATACCGAGGCGATGCACCAGGTCGACGAATCGCTCGACTTCGCTGTCTCGACGCTCGAGATAAAAATCAATCAGCCGACGGACGATCGCGGGCACCTCGGCCTGCGAAAACGACGGCCCGATCACCCGGCCGATAGCAGCCTTCTCGCCGGGGCGGATCTCGCCCTGCTGGCCCCCCAGCGTGATCTGGTAACACTCCTCGCCTGCCTTGTCGACGCCGAGGATCCCGATGTGGCCGACATGATGATGGCCGCAGGAATTGATGCAGCCGGAGATATTCAGATCGAGTTCGCCGATGTCGTGCACGAAGTCGATATCTTCGAACATCACCTGAATGGCGGCCGCAACCGGCAGCGACTTGGCATTGGCGAGCGAGCAGAAATCTCCGCCCGGGCAGGCAATTATGTTGGTGATCAGACCGATGTTCGATTCCGCAAGCCCCCGATCGCGCAAGCTGCGCCAAAGCGCCGGCAGCTCCGCGCGAGCTACGTCCGCCAGCACGAGGTTCTGCTCGTGAGAGACGCGCAGCTCACCAAAGCTGTAGCGATCAGCCAGGTCTGCAATGAAGTCCATCTCGTCGGCGGTGGCATCGCCAGGGGCCACCCCGGGGCGCTTCAAGGAAACGCTCACAGCGCAATAGCCGGGAACCCGATGAGAATGCGTATTGCGCCGAAGCCAACGGCCAAACGCGGTATCGGTGGCCGCCAGCGCCTCAACGGCAGTGGCTTGCTGCGGCTGCAGCCGGTACTCGGGCCGGGTGAAGCGACTGGCCACACGATCGATCTCGTGCTGCGTGAGGGTGGCCGGCCCGTCGGCCAGATGACGCCACTCGGCCTCCACCTCTTGCGCGAAGGCCTCTGCCCCCCGTTCGCGCACCAGAATCTTGATCCGCGCCTTGTACTTGTTGTCGCGACGACCATAGCGGTTGTACACGCGCAGGATGGCCTCGAGGTAGCTGAGCAGATGCTGCCAGGGCAGGCCCTCGCGGATGACCGAGCCGATTACGGGCGTACGGCCCAACCCGCCACCGACAATGACCTTGAATGCCGTGTCACTGGACTCGCCGCGCACGGCCAGCACGCCGATGTCGTGTACGAACACGGCCGCGCGGTCAGCACTGGCCCCGCTCACGGCAATCTTGAACTTGCGCGGCAAAAACGCGAATTCGGGATGAAAGGTGGACCACTCGCGGATGAGTTCGCACCAGACGAGCGGATCGACGATTTCGTCGGCCGCCACCCCCGCAAAATGATCGGTGGTGGTGTTGCGGATACAGTTGCCTGAGGTCTGGATGGCATGCATCTGCACCTCGGCCAGTTCGGCAAGGATGTCGGGCGCCTCTTCAAGCTTGGGCCAGTTGTACTGAATGTTCTGGCGCGTCGAGAAATGTCCGTAGCCCCGGTCGTAGCGGCGAGCAATGGACGCAAGCTTGCGCAACTGCAACGCCGACAACAGGCCGTAGGGGATGGCCACGCGCAGCATGGGCGCGTGGCGCTGGAGGTAGAGGCCGTTCTGCAGGCGCAGCGGACGAAAGTCGTCCTCGGAGATCTGGCCTGCGAGAAACCGTGCCGTCTGATCGCGAAACTGCGCGACCCGTTCGTCGACCAGACGCTGGTCGATGTCGTCGTACTGGTACATGGAGAGCCTGAGAGCAAGCGTGCGGCGGAAAGAGGGCAGATTAACGAGCGATGCTGGAAAGAGGAAAGAATACGTTTCGATCAATTGATAACAATAAGATCTTAAGACAGGCCTAGATGTGGCTGATACAGAGTATTTGCAAAGAGCTGAAGAATGCCTTAGATTGATTGCAGAATAAGATTAACAAGTTATTTTTTGATAATCCAAAAGAATTACGAAATGAACTTCCAGCAACTCCGATATGTTCGGGAAACCGTCAGGCGCCGGCTCAACCTCACCGAGGCTGCGCGTGCACTACACACCTCGCAGCCCGGCGTCTCCAAGCAGATCCGCGAACTGGAAGACGAACTGGGTGTGCAAATTTTCGAGCGTCATGGCCGACGCTTCGTAGCACTTACACCGCCCGGACGCGAACTCATCGGCGTTATCGAGCGTGTGCTGCTCGAAGCCGAGAACCTCAAGCGCGTGGGCGAAAACTACGCTGCTCGCGACAGCGGCCGTCTCACCATCGCCACCACGCACACGCAGGCGCGTTATGCCTTGCCACAGGTTGTGGCAGCTTTCCGCGAGCGCTTTCCAAAGGTGCGGCTGTCTTTGCAACAGGGCCACCCGCCGGCGGTGGCGCGCTGGGTGATCAGCGGCGAGGCCGACATCGGTATTGCCACCGAATCACTCGACCACTTCGATGAACTCATCGCCATGCCTGGCTACCAGTGGACGCACACGGTAGTGGTGCCGCCCGGGCACCCGCTTGCGCGCCAGCGCAGCATCAGCCTCGAGGCGATCGCCCAGCACCCGATCATCACCTACAGCAATGAGTTCGCCGGGCGCAACCACATCGATACCGCCTTCGAGGCCAAGGGCTTGAGCATCGATGTCGTGCTGACCGCCATCGATTCCGATGTCATCAAGACCTACGTCGAACTCGGGCTCGGCGTGGGGATCATCGCGTCGGTGGCCTATGACGAAATACGCGACCGTGGGCTCAAGCGTTTTGATGCCTCGCACCTCTTTCCGATCAACACCACCCGCGTGGCCATCCGCAAAGGCACTTTTCTACGCGACTTCACTTACGCATTCATCGAATCATTCGCCCCCGAACTCACGACCGAGCGCGTCAACGCGGCCCTGGCCGAGGGCAAGCCTCTCAAGGGTTGACCCGCATGCGCGCCTGGATTCTTTATGCTCATGGCTCGAGCGACCCCCGCTGGGTCGAGCCCTTCCACGCGATTATCGAGCGCTTGCGGCCGCAACTTCCAGGCGACACGGTCGAACTGGCGTTTCTCGAGCGTCAGTCTCCCGACCTCAATGAGGCTGTGCGTGCAGTCGTCGCGCGCGGGGCGACCGAAGTACGAATCGTGCCCATGTTTCTCGGCATCGGCGCCCACCTGCGCAAGGACCTGCCGCAGCGCGTACAGGCGGTTCGCCAAGCCTGGCCTGAACTTGACTTGACCCTCACCGAGTCAATCGGCGAATCGCCTCTCATGGGCCAGGCAATCGCCGACTGGATTGCCGGATCGCGCTGAGGCCGCGCCTCTCGCCGTCGAACCTTCCACGCACCGACCGCGGGCGGTTCGCATTTTCCCCTGCGTTTGACCTCAGCTTCGGGACCGAACGCCTCAGGCTGACGCCGTAGCCGAGCGCGCTCCATCAAAAACCGAACCGGCCCCGGCGCCCAACCTGCATCCAGCCTTTCAAAAGATGGCGGGGGGTGTTTACAATGGGACAGTCAAGGTTTCAAAAATAATAGAGGAGACAGTCATGGCCAAGCCCGACCTTCCGGTCGTCAAGGGGAAGCTTGCGCACGCAAGCGCCCAATCCGCGCCCGTCGTCCAGGGGCGGCGCGCTTTTTTCACGTATCGCGACCTGGGCGTCGCGGACGCATCTGCCGGGGCCCTGAAGGCTCAGGTTCACCAGACGAAAAAGGGCTTGGGCGGGCCCACTGGCTGGCACTACCATACCTGCGACGGGCAGTTCATCTACATCCTCAAGGGATGGGTCGACCTCGAGTTTGGAAGCGGTGAAAAGCTCCATCTGGAAGAGGGCCACTCCTGCTACATCCCAGGCGGCCTGATCCACAACGAAACCGACATGTCGCAAGACTACGAAGTCCTGGAAATTCATCTTCCAGCAGACAGAATGGGTACCGTCGCGGTGGATGCCCCCGCCTGAGCGTCACTCACAGTTTTTCGAAACGGCAGCATTCAACAGCGCCGGGGCCACTCGGCGAACAACAGGGGAAATCATGTCCAAATTTCATCTGCTCGGCGCAACGGCCGTCGCCCTGGCGCTGGCCTGTTCTTCTGCGGCGCAATCGTCCGAGGTCGGTGTCACCTCAGACAAGATCGTGATTGCAGGAATGACCGCCCTGACGGGCTCGGCGTCCAACCTCACCCGCCCGCAGATCCGTGGCGCGGCGGCCGTCTTCGCCGAAATTAACGACGCGGGCGGCATTCACGGCCGCAAGATCGAATTCATCATGGAAGACGACGAATGCCTGCCGGCCAAAGGCGTTGGAGCCGTTCGCAAGATTCTTCACGTTCACCGGCCCTTCATGATCGTCGGAGGCGGTTGCTCGAACGCCGCCATTGCACAGAAGCCGGAGATCGAAAACGCGAAAATCCCCTGGCTCATTCTTGGATCCACCGCCGACAGCCTCTCCGAGCCGGTCAACCCGTACATCTTCACGACCTACACGGCAGCGTGGATGGAGGGCTATGCCCAGCTTCAATATGCCCTTGACAAGGGCGCCAAGCGCATCGCGCTCGTCTGGCAGTCCGATGCATGGGGCAAGGCGCGTATCGACCCGATGCGCGCGGCACTGCAGGCCAAAGGCATCGAGGCCGTCGCCATGGAGGAGCTCTCCCCCGAACCGACAGACACGACGCCAGCGGTACTGCGCGTTCAGGCTCAAAAGCCCGATGCTGTCATTCTCATGCTCTTTCCCAAGGCGGGTATCCCCTGGCTGCGCGATGCCTATAAGCTCGGGTTTCTGCCACTCACCGTGGGCCCCTCGCCGCTGGCTGAGCTGGAAACGATGGTGAAAGGCACACGGACCGAGGCAGCCCTTGCCAACTTCGTCGGGCTGTCAACGGTTGGCTACGAAGCCGAAGATCCGAAGATGGCGAAATGGCGCGAGATCATCGAGCGTCGCTTTCCCGATTCCAAATTTTCCTCCTGGCACATGGTGGGCATCGCTGCGGGACAGTTTACAGTCGAGGCACTCAAGCGAGCAGGCCCCGACCTGACCCGGGAGAAGATCCTTCAGATCTTGTCGACGCTCGAGATGCAGCCGGACACCTACGCCGGTTCGCTCAAGTGCACGCCCCAAGACCATCAGTGCCACAAAACCCTTGCTGCCTTCGCCATGAAGAGCGGAAAGGTAACGCGGGTGGGCGTTGCGGTTCCGCGGCGGTAAACGACGCATGGCGCCCAACGGCGGGGCGACTAGCGGCCCTGCCCTTGGGTTCCGGACATGACATCGGAGAGACGACTTTGGTCTTCGCGTATGCGCTTACCTCGGGCCTGACAGCGGGGGCCTTGTACGCCCTCGTCGCAGTCGGCCTCGTCCTCTGCTATCGGACGACGACACACATGAATTTTTCGCATGGCGAACTGTTCATGCTGGGGGGTTTTTTGGCCTACACCTTCCATGTCATGTTCGGTCTGAACTATTACCTCTCGCTGGCGCTCGCCGTATCGGGAAGCTTTCTGCTTGGCATCATCACTGACCGAGCGGTATACCGCCCCCTGATCAGTGCCCCGCCCATGGCGATGGTCATGGCAACCGTTGGCTTTTCATTCCTGCTCAAAGGGATCGGGCGACACTTCTGGGGCGGCCAAGGCGAAGTCGTGAGTTTCCCCTCCCCCTTCGACGCAGCGCCCGTCACCCTGTGGGGCATTCCAGTTTTCCCGCAACAACTCCTTGTCATTGCCGGCATGATCGTCTGCATGATCATGCTGGTGCTGTTCTTTCGCTACACGCGCGCGGGCAAATCCATGCAGGCGATCGCCGAAAACGCTCAGGCGGCCTATCTCGTCGGCATGCGCGTCAAACGCGTCTATGCCCTCACCTGGGGAACCAGCGCAGCACTCGCGGGCGTTGCGGCCGTTATGATGGCGCCTCTCACCCTTCTCAATGCAGACGTGGGGTTCGTGCTGCTGCTGAAGGCCTTCGCTGCCGCCATCCTGGGCGGCTTGGGCAGCATGCCGGGTGCCGTCATCGGGGGCCTGCTGGTCGGCGTCTTCGAAGCCATGGCTGGCACCTACATCCATTCGAGCGTCCAGGAGGTTTCGGCCTTTGTCGTCATCATGCTTGTGTTGGTGATCAGGCCGAGCGGTCTGTTCGGCGCGACTGGCCTGCGAAGAGTGTGATGACGGATTCCCGCCCCACCCGCTCTTTGCTGCGTGCGCTGGTCGGCCGACGCGCATTTCTGATCATGGGCACCGCCCTGCTGATCGTGCTGCCCCCCTTCCTCAATGCGTACTTTGTCTACGCGATGAACCTTGCCCTCATCTACGTCATTCTGGCGGTCGGACTCAACTTCGTGATCGGATTTGCCGGTCAACTCGTCTTCGCCAATGGTGCCCTGATGGGGATCGGTGCATACACCACGGGCTTGCTGATCGTCGACGGCGGATGGCCCTTTTGGCTAGCAATTCCGGCGGGCACCATACTGGCGACCGCCACCGGCCTGCTGGTGGCCTTACCCGCACTCCGGTTGAGAGGCCTGTACCTCGCCCTGGGTACGGTGTCCTTTACCCAGTTTGCCCTGTGGGTCTTCACACACTGGGACAGTGTCACGTACGGCAATGCAGGCTTCGTGCTCCCGTCTCCGGGCCCGGATTTTTTCGGTCTGGGTAAAGATCTTGGCCTGCATTACCTCACCCTGATTATCGTGATCGTTCTCGTCACCGTGGCCTACCGGATTGCCCGATCGAGGGTGGGGCGCGCCTTCATCGCCTTGAGAGAGAGCGAAGTCGCCGCCGAGGCCCTGGCCATTGACCTGACCGTTTACAAGACCCTCGCATACGGACTCAGCGCCCTGTATGCCGGACTAGCAGGCGGGTTATTCACGCTGCTGCTGGGCGTCGTCGTTCCCGAGTCCTTCAATCTTTTCCAGATCATCATGCAGTTTTCAATGGTGATCATCGGCGGCTCGGGTTCAATCGTCGGCTCCATCATTGGCGCGGTCAGTCTGGTCGGCCTTCAAGAGGCACTGCGCGGCTTCCAGGAAATTCAGGAGATCGCTTTCGGCGCCTTGCTTCTGCTGACGCTATTGTTCTTTCCCAGCGGGATCGCCGGGGCACTCAAACGCTGGGTCCCGGGCTGGGCTGAATCGCACCATGGGGACGGAGACAAGCCTTGAGCCGCCTGCAGACCCGGAACCTGTCGCTCAGCTTCGGGGGCATACGCGCCCTCGATTCCGTCGACATCGACATTGCCAGCGGCGAAATACGGGGCATCATCGGTCCCAACGGGGCGGGGAAAACCACCCTGCTCAATGCCATCTGTGGCCATGTCGCAGGCATCACGGGCGAAGTGCTGCTTGACGGCGCGACGATCTCCGGCCTCAAGCCCAATCACATTGCTGAGCGGGGCATTGGCCGTACATTTCAGACGAGCATGCTCTTCAAGGGCCTGACGGTTCTCGAAAACGTGATGACCGGCCTGCATCAGACCATGCGCACCAATCTTCTCAGCGCCTCTTTCGGGGCCGCCTCGGTAATGCGTGAAGAGCAGGAGGCGAAGGCCAAGGCACTGGCTGCCCTCGATTTCGTCGACATGCGTGGTTTTGCCGAGCGTGACGGTGGCGCACTGTCCTTCGGTCAGCAACGTCTCGTCGAGATCGCGAGGGCCCTGATCAGTCAGCCCAAAGTGCTGCTGCTGGATGAACCGGCCGTGGGGCTGAGCCCGCCGCGGGTGCAGGAACTGGACCGACTGCTGAGAAGAATCCGGGACGAATATGGCATCACGATCATCATGATCGAGCACGTCATACGACTGGTGATGGGCGTATGCGACCGCATCACGGTGCTGAACTCCGGCGCCAAGATCGCCGAGGGAACGGGTGACGAGATCATCGCGAACCGACAGGTTCAGGAGGCGTATCTCGGGAAGGCCCTCGATGCTGCGCATTGACAAGCTGAGCGTTTGGTATGGGCCCACCGAGGTCCTCCGGGACGTGTCCTTTTCCGTCGAGCAGGGTTCCATCGTTGCCCTGCTCGGTGGCAATGGCGCGGGAAAGACCACCCTGCTCAAATCCTTGAGCGGGCTGCTTGTCCCGACGCGTGGATCGGTGCTGTTCGAGGGAAAGCCCATCGCCGGCAGGGATCCCCGCGATATCGTGATCGCCGGCATCTCTCAGGTTCCGCAAGGCCGCTTCGTCTGGCCTTCCATGAGCGTTCGCGACAACCTGCTTCTCGGTGCGATCACGCGAAAGCCGTCGGCTGACATTGACGCAGATATGGATCGTATCTGCGAAATCTTTCCGCGACTGAAAGAGAAAATCGCGCGGCCTGCCGGTTCCATGAGCGGTGGAGAACAGCAAATGGTCGCGATTGGCCGGGCCCTCATGGCGCGGCCCAAAATGCTGCTGATGGACGAACCGTCGCACGGGCTCTCACCCGTGATGGTTGAGGCGCTGGTGGCGGCCATCGCGGGCATCAATCGCGACGGCATGACCATTTTGCTCATCGAGCAGAACGTGGGGGTCGCGGCCGCCCTGGCCGGCCCCACCCATGTGCTCGCGAACGGCGAGATCGCCATGACTACGACAGGCGAGCGCGTCGCCAACGACCCCGCCGTGCTGCGCAGCTACCTCGGTCGCTAGGGCCTCGCCGTTTCGGCCGGAATCACTCCCCTCTGGAGGCAAATCGATGCACGTTCGAAATGTGGCGAAGGAGCGCCTCGAAGCCGGGGAAGTCGCCTTAGGTGTTGGCCTCAGGCAAGCCCGAACCGCCGACACCGGCAAGTTGATGCGAACGGCCGGCTTTGACTGGCTGTTCATCGATATGGAGCACAACTCGATGGATCTGGACACGGCAGTTCAGATCTCCGTCGCTGCGCAAGACGCCGGGGTGACCCCGATCGTTCGCGTCCCCGGTTGGGAGAGGTTTCACGCGACCCGAGCCCTGGACGGCGGCGCCCAAGGCATCGTCGTGCCCCATGTCGACACCCCCGAGCTTGCGGCAGAAATGGTGGCGCACTGCAAGTACCCGCCACTTGGAAAGCGGTCGGTCACCTCGGCGCTACCACAGATCGATTTTCGAGGCGGGCCGCTTCAGGAAGTCACCGAGGCCTTGAATCAATCAGGGCTACTGGCCGTCATGATTGAAACCCCGCTCGCAGTCGCTAATGCAGAGCGCATCGCGGCGGTTCCCGGCGTGGATATCCTCCTGGTCGGCTTCAGCGATCTGTCCATGGAAATGGGCATCCCCGGCCAGGTTGACGGACCCGAGATGCAAGCGGTGGCGGAACGCGTGGTCGAGGCCGCGACTCGACACGGAAAGTTTGCGGGCTTCGGCGGAATCGGCTCAATGGAAGTGATGGAGCGGTTCATCGCCTCGGGCATGCGCTTCGTCCTGTGCGGCAGTGACCTCACCATTTTTCTCAGTGCCGCCAAGGAGCGAACCGCCCGCCTGCGGCAGGGCACCACCACCGCCTGACCCGGGACTTAGCTTAGCCCGCAAACCCGTTCGGCACGGTGGGTGTGGGAACCGGTCGGATCAACACGCTATCCCCATCGCTCACGCCCAGCACCCTGCGCCCGTAGTCGTCCATCGGGACTTTTCCGGCCACGCCTGACCCGACCCGCACCCACGCGCGCAATGGTGCCGGATGCTTCCCGTACATTTCAACGAAGTCGTCCGCCTTCAACCCCAAGTGCGCCGCATCGCTGGGGTCAAGCACCACAATGCGCCGACGGCCCTTGGCCCCCACATAAGGCTCAGAGGTGTCGTCGACGCGGACGCTCAGGTAGTGGCGTTGAGCAAGCAATTTGGCACGCAGTTGCGCGCTCGCCGGGTGGTCGACCTCGCCGCCCGATGAGAACACGACGCCATAGATGTCGGTGGCGGCCTCAAGCGACACATAGCCGCACTCGAGGTCGGACGCCACCGAGGCCGGATCGCGCTCAATCGGATCGCCATAGCCGCCCCCTCCCGAGGACTGGATCACGACCACATCGTCCCGGAAAATCGGGCGCCCTGAGACCTTTCCTGGCGTCTCAAAGCCGATCTGCGCGCCCTCCCGCTCAATCGATACCTGATAAGGCTTACCAGACCTTCCCCCAGATACCCCCCAAGGCGGAATGACAGCCCGGTCGCTCAGCACCGAGTACTGACCCTCTTCACCCAACAGTCTGATCCGACGAACCATTCCAACACCGCCACGAAACCTGCCAGGCCCGCCGCCGTCTTCGCGCAGCCGGCAGCTTTCAACCAATAGCGGCATTTCATTCTCGATCGACTCGACATTGTGAATGGACGGAAGGTTGCCGAAATCCACATTGACGAAGGCGCTCGGACCATCTGCATCGCTGAGCCCACCGTTACCACCGGCGGGCGACTCATAGTAGACGTACTGGCGATCACGTCGAACATTCCAGCCGCCAATGGCATTGGGAAACGAACTCCCGCACAAGTCGCCGGAGACTTTGTCAGGAATGATCTGCGCAAGCGCCCCCAGCGACACCGATACGGCACGCTTTCGCACCTCACCATGGGCCCCCGCCGGGGCATCCAGCGCCACGTTGAAAATGGATGCAGGAGGAGCCCTCAGGGTAATCGGCCGGAAGGCCCCCTCGTTCACGGAGCCTCCCGGATCGAGAATGGACTTGACCGCCACGAATACCCCCGCGCCCGCCACTGCCAGAGAACTGTTCACGACGCCCGGCACCTGCGGGTTGGTGCCCTCGAAGTCGGCAATGATCTGATCACCCGCCACGGTGAGCTTCAGGCGAGCGAGAACGGGATCGAGCTTGCCCGCATTGAAAAATTCGAGATAGTCCTCGTAGTAATAGTCGCCATCGGGAAGTTCGCGGATCTTGTCGCGCAAGCGGCGCTCGGTACGATCAAGGTTGGTCGCCACCGCATCCGTCACGGTATCAGCACCATAACGGGCGACGAGCCTGCGAATACGCTCCTCGGCCACCCGGCACGCGCCCAGCGATGCATTGAGATCGCCCTCACGCTCCTGAGGCACGCGCATGTTCGCCATCAGCAAGGCCATGGCCGCGCGATTGATCTTTCCCTTCTCGTAGATCTTGATGGGCGGAATCCGCACACCTTCCTGATAGATGTTCGTCGACAGGCCCGAGTAACTGCCCGGCACCATCCCACCGACGTCGACCCAGTGCGCCCGCACCGCGGGAAAAATCATGGCTTTGCCTGTCGCGTCAAAAACGGGCCAGAGCAAGGTCACATCGTTGAGGTGGGTTCCTCCCCGATAGGGATCGTTCAGCAAAATGACATCGCCAGGCGAGACGTCGTCCTTGAAATCTTCAAACGCGCACCGTACGCCCCAAGGCAGCGGGAGCACATGGCCAGGATGGTCCCAGGACTGCGCGACCATCTGACCATCGGGCAAAAACAGTGCGCATGAAAAATCATCGAACTCATAAATAGCCGATGAATAGGAAGCACGGACGATGTTCGCCCGCATCTCCCGAACGATCGCAATGAGCCCTTCACAGATGACTTCCAGTGTGATCGGATCAACGGTGCGCACAGCTTGACTTGCCACGATGGATTTCCTTGTCGGACGCCGTCCGGTCAGATTCGTTCCAGCATCAGTTCGCCATGACCCAATACCACGGCCTTCCAGCCCGGTGCCATGACAGTCGTCGACCCACTCTCCTCGATCACGGCAGGACCGATGATTTCCTCGCCCAACACCAGGCGATCGCGGCGGATCACCGGCGTTCGCATGTACGCCCCGTTGAAGTACACCTCTCGCCAGCGCATCACCGTATCTGCATGGCGCTCGCGCGCTTCAAGCTTGTCGAGTACGGGCCGGTCAACCAGCCCGATCGCGGTAATCCGGAAATTGACGATCTCGACCGTGTCGCCTTCTCGGTGGCCAAAGCGTCGCTCATGCACATCCCTGAAATTCGTGATGAGGTGATCGGCCGATTCCCCTGACACATCAAGGTCGACATTCAACTCCCAACTCTGGCCCAGAAAGCGCATGCCAGCCGACCGACGCAACTGAATGCGCTCGCGCGCGACCCCCTCGGCAAGCAGATCGTTCATCGCCCGCAACTCGATCTCCTGATAGGCCGCCTCGACCTTGGCCCACGAGTCGTTGGTCACGTTCATCGTGCGAGTTTTGACATAGTCACGGCGGATATCCGATATCAAGGAGCCGAATGCCGCGAAATTGCCGGGCCCCAAGGGCACCAGAACCCGTGGTATTTCGAGTTCCTCGGCGATCGCCACCGCATGCATGGGCCCCGCGCCGCCATAGGGAAGCAACGTGAAATCTCGCGGGTCGAATCCATTGGAAATGGAGACCTGCTTGATCGCCGACACCATGCGCGCAACAGCAATGCGAACGATGCCGTCGGCCAGCGTGATCTCATCCAGCCCGAGCCTGGCGGCAAGGGGCTTCAGGGCCGCCCGCGCAAGCTCTGGGTCGAGCGAGAGCCGTCCGCCTGCCAGTGGAGACTCGGCCGCCAGACGATTAAGCACCAGATTGGCATCGGTCACCGTCGGCTGTGTGCCACCGCGCCCGTAGCAAGCAGGGCCGGGCGAGGCCGCAGCAGACTGAGGCCCCACGGCAAGAATATCGCCGTCGTCGATCCATCCGATCGAGCCGCCGCCCGCGCCCACGGCATTGATCTCGATCTGCGGCGTACGGTTGGCATAGTCGGAAATTTTTTGCTCATTGGTCAGCGGAATTCGCAAGTTCTCAATGAGGCAGACATCGGTTGAGGTACCGCCCATATCGCAGGTGATGATGTTCGGTACCTCGAGTATCCCACCCAGATGAACCGCTGCCGCAACGCCACCCGCCGGTCCGGACAGAACCGTGACCACCGGTAACTGCGCAGCTCGCTCCGCCGTGGAGACACCACCGTTCGAGGTCATGATGTACAGGTCGCGCTGGAAGCCCTTTTTGGCCAGCGCAGCGCTAAGCCCCGAAAGGTAGCGCCGCATCAGTGGGCCAATGTAGGCGTTTAGCGCCGTGGTGTTGAAGCGCTCGTATTCCCTGAACTGTGGCAACACCTCAGACGAACAGGAGACAAACGCCTGTGGCCGCAGGCGCGCCAGCGCTTCCTTGGCAAGTTGCTCATGCTCAGGATTGATATACGAGTGCAGAAAACATACGGCCACGGCGAGATCGGACTGGTTGGGGAGTTGCTCGATCACGGCCTCGAGGTCGCTCATCTGGATTGGCGACAGAACCGTACCGTCGTATAAAAGGCGCTCTCCCACCTCGAGGGATCGGGTCCGAGGGATTAACGGCGGCTTTTTCTGGCTTCGTATGTTGTAGAGCACCGGCCGGTTTGTGCGGGCGATTTCGAGCACATCTCGAAAGCCCTTTGTCACCAACATCCATGAACGGGCACCTTTTCCCTCCAGGATCGCGTTGGTGCCGATCGTGACGCCATGCACGAAGCGCTCGACCTGTCTCAGATCGACCCTCAGCAAATCGAGTACGTCCAGTACCCCGATGGTGGGGTCGGCAGGCGTCGATGATGCCTTGGCGTAGGAAAACGCCTTCGCGACATCATCGTAAGCAACCGCGTCCGTGAACGTGCCGCCCACGTCGATACCGATCCAGAGCATGACTGCACCGCCTTTGGTTCAATGACCCTGTCAGTGAGGCGACACCAGCGCGCGCTGCCGCATCAGCGCCGTGGTGTCAGTGAAGAACCCGCCCATTCTGTCAGGGAGATTCCGCTGGGGAAAGCCAATCGATCGTTTTGCAAAATGCGGATCGGAAATGTCCGAGCCGCCCCGCGGCAAAGCGCCTCCTCAGGGAGTCCGTCCAGAGGATCGCCGCCATAGGCGGGAGGGTTGATGGTCCTGGGCAGGAAAGACGATCGCGCCCCGAGTGACGAGGGTGAGTAGCGCTTCAGTCGACCTGCGCACCCGAGGTCTTGACCACCTCGGCCCAGGTGAGCAGATCTGCGCGCAACATGGCGGCAAACTCTTCGGGGCTGCGCGCAAGCGCATCCGCTCCCTGCGAGCTGAACTTCTCGATCACCTCCTGCTGACGCAGCAGCGTATTGACATCCTGGTTGATCTTTCGGACGACCGGTGCTGGCGTGGCCCCCGGCGCAAACAAGCCGAACCACGGTGCAACGTCGAACTGGCGCAAACCTGCCTCGGCCAGGGTCTGAATCTGCGGAAATGTTGTTGAGCGCTGGCTACTGGTGACCGCAAGCGCACGAAGTTGCCCGCCCCGCAACAAGCCCGCGACCGAGGGAAGACTCGTGAACACCATGTGGATTTGACCGCCCAGCAAATCCTGCATCGCGGGCGCAGCCCCCTTGTACGGGACATGCGTCAATTGTGTGCCGGTGTTCATGCCGAACATCACACCGAGCAAATGATTGACTGATCCGTTGCCCGCAGAGCCGAAGGTCAAGGCCCCCTTGCGCGCCAGATCGACAAGTTCGGCCACGCTCTTGAAGGGCGCATCCGGCCGCGCAACGAGCACGAAAGGCAGGGTCGCCATGGTGGCGACAGGCGCGAAATCCTTGACCGGATCAAACGGCAATCGTTTGTAAAGTGCGGGGTTGATGGCGTGCGACCCCGCGTAACTCATCAGCAACACATGACCGTCAGGCGCGGACTGCGCCACCACTTCCATCCCGACGTTGCCGCCCGCGCCTGCGCGGTTTTCCACCACCACCGGCTGCCCCCATTTTTCGGCCAGCTTTTGGGCCATGACCCGTGCCAAGGCATCTGAGGCGCCTCCGGGGGTCTGGGGCACAACGATGCGAACGGTCTTGATCGGGAAATCCTGCGCCGACACGTACGGCGAGGCCAAAGCAATCCCACACAAACCCAGCAGGAAGACTGTGCGACGAAACATGGAAAGCATCCTCTCATCAAACCCATGGGCCCTACGAAATTCCAATCTAGCACGTTCGCCCTTGCAAGTTTCCGACCAGCCCATCCCAGCGAATAGAGGCGGTGCGGCGATCTCGACAGGGGCGCCAACTCCGCCAGACCGCCCGGGTAGGCCCCCGCGCTGCGCGAAAGCGGACGCGCCCGGGTAACATTCACGCATGATCGACAAACTGTTTGAAGCCCTGGTCGCTCAGGGTTCACATGTGGTGCTGTCCAGCGACGGCCCCCTTGCGCTGCAGCGCAGTGCCGCACTCCTCACCCGCAAGCTGCTCGCCGAGGGGTCCGTGCGCGTTGAAAACGAGGCACCCGACGACACCCAGGCCCTGCTCGAGCACTTCAATCATATCGTCGACGGCATGACGGTCCGGCAGGCGATGAGCGCGCATTCCGCCGCAGCCCCCCAGGGCATCATCCTGCCGGTGCGGGTGCGGGCTGATCACGCGCCCGCCCGGATAACGCTGCTGGCCCGGCTCTGCAAGGCGCTGCCAGGCGCTGACATCCGACTCTTGCTCATCGTTGAAGACCAGGCTGCCGTCCGGGGCTGCGTCAAGGCCTTGGGCGATCGGGTCGTGCATGGCGAGATCGATCCGGCCGAGGCCCGGCATGCGCCGGTCCCTGCCGCGCGCGATCACGTCACCTCACCGAATGCTGAGGCTGAGGCCCCCCTGGTCGCTCCCGATGGCGCGCTGGCGCCGGTAGCCGCGGACATGGCGTCCGCGCAGGGTGAGGCCGCTGCCGCGCCCACCGATGCGCCCACCGATGCGTCCACCGTTCAGGCCGCGCCGACCCTGATGGCCCGCATCGGTGAACAGGCCCGACTGCGGCCGCTGCGCTTTGCGCTGCTGGTAGCGGGCATCCCTGGCGCGCTCATTGCGCTGGTGCTGGCAGTGGGCATCTCGCTCGCTCCCAAGTCCCGCTCGACCGCGCCCCCGGCAGCCGAGCTCAAGGCCGTTGCCGTGCCTGCGCCGCCTGCAGCCGCATCGGCGCCCGCATCGGCACCCGTGGCGGCGCCCGCACGAGAGGGGTCTCGCGCTGCGCCAGACGCCAAGCCTGCCGCACCAAGCTCGAGCCCGAAACCCGCTGCGGCGTCGCCGGTCAATGCCGCGTCCGCTACGCCCGCCGCACCCCCTCCCACGGCGGCTGCGCCGGCCAAGGCCGCTACTCCGCCCGGGCCGGCTGCCTCGTCCGCCCCTGCGCCCCCCACGCCCCAGGGGTCCGTACCAGTGCCCGCCTCGGCAGCCGCGCCTGCGCCCCCGGCAGCCGCCAACGCCGCGCCTGCAATGGCCGCTACAGCGCCCTTCGCGTGCTCGCCCCCCAGCAGCCCGCCGCCGCAGTTGCAGCCACGCAACCCGTCCAAGGACTCCGGCATGGTGTACCTGATCAGCAATACCGTGCAAACGGTGTGCGTCACCGACGCGTCGGGCACCACCGTGCTGCACGAACTCACTCCCGATCAGGGAGGCCGCAGCTTTTTTGGCCGCGCACCCTGGCAGTTGCAGTCGCCCGGCCTGCGCGAGATTCAGGTGTTCTTCCAGGGCAGCCGCATCAATTTGCCCCGCACGGTGAGCGACCGGGTCGAACTGATCGAACGCTGAAGCTGGCTGGCCTCTACACGGCGTTGCCGGCGGCGTGCCCCTCTGCGGTAGCCGCCAGATACTCGCGCGGCGACAGGCAGTCGCCCACGAGGTGCACGGCCACACCGGCCCGGCGCAAGGGCTCGGCCAGGCTGTTGTCGACCGCGCGCGGCGTCGAATAGGCCAGAAACACCACGTCATCCACGAGGGTCACCCGGCCGTTGTACACGTTCACACACTCGATGCGCCCAGCCTCGAAGCCCTCCCCCAGGCGGATCTCCGAGAGCATCACCGTCTCGATGAAGCGCTCGGCAAAGCGCCGCTCGATCCCCTGGCGCAGCACCAGCGAGGTCAGGTCGGCAATCGAATTGCGCGGCGTCACCAGCACCACCCGATCGAATAGCGCGCTCAAGTGTTCGGCGCTGGCGTAGGTGCCTTCGGTGTGATCCATGTCGTAAATGACGGCGGTGCCGCGCTGTCGCGACCGCAACGGCAGAAGGATCGCCATCGCCTCGCGCAGATCGGGCACCACGCCGTCTTCCGCGAGAGAGGCTGCCAGCCAGTGAGGGCGCACCATGGTAGACCCGCACGCAAGCACTACCGCGTCGGGCCGCAAGGACAGGACCGAATCGAGGTCGGCCTCGACGCCGAGCTCGAACCGCGCACCTGCCCGTAGGGCCGCCGCCATCTGGTAGTCGTAAATGCTGCTCACGGTCTCGCCGCCGGGCAGCAGGGTGCGCAGCCTCGCCTTGCCCCCGACTTCGCTCGAGCGCCCGAAGACCGTGACCTCATGGCCGCGCGCTGCGGCCACCCACGCCGCCTCAAGACCGGCGATGCCCGCGCCCACCACCACGACCCGACGCTTCGCCTGCGCGGGTGCCGGCCAGAAATCGGCCTCATCAGCTTGACCGATCCGCGGGTTGTTCACGCAGGCGATCGGCTTGTGATCGGTGATGATCGTGTCCCAGCAGGTATTGCAGGAGACGCAATAGCGGATGTCGTGGGTGCGGCCGCGCTCGGCCTTGATCATCCAGGCCGGATCAGCGACCAGTGGTCGGCCCAGCCCCACGAACTCGGCCTCGCCCCCGGCCACGATGGCTTCGGCCTCGGCGGGGTCGGTAATGCGCCCGAGGGCAATCAGCGGCACACCGGGAATGGCCGCGCGCAAACGCGCCGTCAGTTCACGAAAGGGAAGCCTCGGACCGAAACGATCCGGCAGATGCATCTCCAGACTGCGCGCGTGGCTGCCCATCGCAAAGCAGACGTAATCAAACTCGCGATCGCGTGCGAGCAGCGCCGCCACCAAGGCCGCCTCATCCGGCCCGATGCTTCCCGGGATACCGTCATCGCCAGGAAGCTTCAGGCCGATGATGAAGTCCAATCCGCATTGGGAGCGTACCGACGCCACCAGTTCGCGCACAAACCGCAGGCGCCGATCCCAATCGCCGCCGTATTCGTCCGTGCGAATGTTCGACCACGGGGACATGAACTGATGGATGAGGTGCCCATGTCCGCAGGACAACTCCAGACCGCTCCAGCCGCAGCGCTTGAGGCGCGCAGCCGACTTGCCCACACCATCGACGAAGCGGCGGATCTCGTCGACGCTCAGCACTCGGCCCATGGTCCAGGACAGATCGCAGGGCAAGGCCGACGGCGCGACCGAATGCGGATGCCGCCCACTGTGATGCCGTGCACGCCCGGGGTGGTGCAGTTGCGCAAGAATGCGGCAGTCGTGCGACTCGACCGCCTCGGCCCAGCGCTTGAGGCCATCGAGGTTGTCGTCATTGAAGGCACGCGTCTTGTGCGCGGTGCGCTGAAAGTGCTCATCGGCCAGCCCGTGAGGCTCGGTGACGATCATGCCCGCCCCGCCTTTGGCGCGCGTTTCGTAGTAGCGAATCTGCATGTCGGTGACCATGCTGTCGCGGGCCATCATGGTGCTCATCGAGGCATGAACGATGCGGTTCTTAAGCCGCTTGCCCGCCAGTTCGAAGGGTTGCGACAGCGCCGGGACATCCGAGCGCACGAGCGGCCCGGCGGGAGAAGTCTGCGACACGACCATCCTTTCAGATTTGCAGGAGCCGACCGAACCCCGGGATCCGGTCATGGATGCCCGCGCTTCGCAGGCAATGCCAGAGCATGGCCTGATTACTCGAGATGACGGGCACACCCAGTGCGCGCTCCAGCGGCTCGATCGCCGCGAGCGCGCGAATGTTGGTGCAACTGAGAAAGCAGGCCCCGGCCTCGGCGCGATGAATCGCCCGGCCACGCTCCAGCCATTCATCGGGCGTTGCGTAGGGTGAGGACTCGCCGGCTGGCGGCGGATAGCCCCGCTCGGCCAGCACCTCGACGCCGTGCGCTTGAAAGAAGGCCACCTCGGCATCGTTGACCGATTGAGGATAGGGCGACAGCAGGGTGACTCGTCGAGCCTGGAGCGCTGACAGTGCCGCGATCAGCGCCTGGGAGGTAGCGGTGGCCGCAATGCCCGTTTGACGCGCGATCCGGTCGACCACCTGATCGCCCACGGCCGGGTCAACGGTAGAGGCCGCCGTGCAGTGAAACACGATGAGCCCGACCGATGCCGAGGCTAGCAAGGCCGCCGCCTGCTCGACCTGTCCCAGCATGGCCCGCAACTGCGCGTCCGACGTGCCCTCGAGCATCAGACGTGTGGTGTGCAGCGCCACACCCGGGGGCAGCATGGCCTGCACATCAGGCTCGGCGACGGTGTTCTTCGAGGCGAGGATCATGCCCAGGCGCAGGCGCTCGCCGTACTGCGGAAGACGACTCATCGCGCGCTCTACTCCACCACGATCTTCTCGGCCTTGATGATCTCTGACCACACCGCCATCTCGCGGCTGAAGAAATCACGGAACGCGGTCTGTGGTCCGCCCGCCCGCTCGGCACCGAGCGACTCGAGCCGCCCCGATACGGCAGGCGTCAGCAGCACCCGGTTGATCATCTGGCTGAGCACGGCGACGACCTCGGGCGAGAGATTGCCCGGCCCCATCACCCCCCACCACGCGCCCGTGACCAGATCAGGGGCGCCTTGCTCGATCAGCGTGGGCACGTCTGGCAATTGTTTGGAGCGCGTCGCGTTGGAAATACCCAGCACGCGCACCTGCCCTGAGGTGATGAAGGGCATGGCCTGCAACTGGTTGTTGAAAAACAGATGGATCTGACCGGACACCAGATCGGGGTAAACCGCAGCGCCGCCGCGATAGGGCACGTGAACGGCCGTGATGCCCGTCTTGCGCTTGAAGAGTTCGGAGGTCAGGTGCTCGGACGTGCCCGCACCACCCGAGCCGAAGTTGATCGAACCCGGCTTGGCGCGCGCAGCGGCAACCGCGTCACCCGCCGTCTTGAAGGGCGAATTGGGACCGGTAAGCAGCACCATCGGCACCCGTCCCACCAGCGTGACCGGAGTCAACTCGCGCACGGGATCATAGGGCATGGATTTGTAGAGACTGACGTTGACCGCGTTGGCATTGGAGGCCATCAGCAGCGTGTGCCCGTCGGGCTCGGACTTGGCCACGAAGGCCGAGCCGACATTGCTCGCCGCTCCGGTCTTGTTTTCCACGACCACGGTGTGACCGAACTCCTTGGTGATGCCCTCGGCAAGTGAGCGCGCCACGATGTCAACGCCGCCGCCCGACGCATAAGGCACGATGATCTTGATCGGCCGCGAGGGGAAGCCCTGGGCCGCCAGCAGCCCGCTCCAGCCCGATGCCAGCAGCCCAAGGCCCAGCGCCAGGCTGGCGCGCCGGAGCCGCCCGGCCGACGCCCGTCCGGCGAACGCAATCTGAAGGTGTTTCATGGCTAGTCTCCTCCGATGAATGGGGCCGCACGGACGGCGGCTTGATCCGCTTGGGTGTCTGCCCGCTTGTCAGGGCAGATCAAAGAGACGACCGTAGCCTCTGACGGCGGCGGGCGCAACACCTGCCAGGCGCAAACTGTTCCACATCATCGCGCTAGCGCTCGAAATGACCGGCTTGCCCAGGTCGTGCTCGACGGCTGCGATGGTCTCCACGGTGGGCATGCCGATGCCACTCAGAAAGACCGCCTCGGCATCAGCGTGATCGACGCCCCGGGCCAGCGCATGCACCCGGTGCGGCGGCTCTTCGAAGATGCTGCGCACGTCGCGCAGCCAGTCAAAGCGCACCACCTCAAAGCCATGCGCCTCCAGGTTGGCCTTGCCCTTGAGCGTGAGGGCTTCGTTGTAGGGGGTGCCCAGCGCAACGCGACGCACACCCAGTGCGCGCAGCGCCAGAACCACGCTGGCAAAGGCGGAGGTGAACCTCGGCCCGCCCAAGGCCTCGAGCCGGGTGGTCATGTCGGCCTCACCCTCCGGTCCGAGGTAGTAGCTGGTGGCGGTATGGGCCATCGCGATCACTCGGGGCTTCACCTGCGAAAGCAGCGTGAAAGAGCTTTCAAGATTGGCGATCTGGGTGGCGATCCGCCCATCGAGTCCGTCGAGCGTGCCCGTAGCGCCGTGCCCCACCATGCGCTCGAAATGCACCGACACGCCCTCGGGCGCCATGGCGACCATTTCGTCTTCTGCGGTCGGCGTACCCGCCGGCACCAGAAATCCCAGCCGCGCTCTCCATCCCTTCATGTGCGTGTCTCCTGTTTTGATGGCCTGAAGCGCTTCACGCTTGCCACCCGCATCGTAATCGGGGGTGAGGGGGGAGGGCAATCGACGATTCGAAACGTTCGTCCAGCCAGGACCGCCCCCCGCTTTGCACGCCCCCCACCCTCCTGAGACAATGGTGAGTCAAGCGATGTCTTTTCCGGAGCCGCGCATGAACATCATCCCGACCCAGCATTCCCTTGGCGCCAGCGTCGAGGGCTTGGACCTTTCGAAACCGCTGTCCGACGCCGACTATCAGCAAATCGTCGAGGCGCTGGGCCGTCGTGGCGTGCTGCGGTTTCCGAACCAGACGCTCACCGCGCAGCAACAGTTCGACTTCAGCGCGCGCTTTGGCACCCTCGAGGAAAACGTGGCGGGCATGTTCCAGGAGCCGGGGCTGCCGCAGGTGATGATCCTTTCAAACATCGTGCGCGACGGCAAACCCATCGGCATCAACGACGCCGGCCAGAGCTGGCACACCGACATGTCTTACAGTGCAACGGTGGCCTACAGCAACGTGCTCTATGCCCTAGAGGTACCGCATCGCGATGGCAAGCCACTGGGCTCCACCCAGTTCGGCGACATGGTGGCCGCCTACGAAACCCTGCCGGATGACATCAAGCGGCGCATCGTCGGGCGTACCGCCACGCATGACTTCGCCAAGTTCTGGGACATGATGCGCCGCGACCGCAACAGCCCCCGCCCGCCGCTCACCGATACCCAGCGCAAGACCAAGCCGCCGGTCTCGCACCCGCTGGTGCTCGAGCACCCGATCACCAGGCAGAAATCGCTCTACGCCAACCCGGGCTACGCCATGTGGATTGATGACATGGACCCCGCCGAAAGCGACGAGCTGCTCGATTTCCTTTTCAAGCACCAGCTGCAGGAACGCTTCATCTACACCTTCCAGTGGACCCGAGGCGACGTGCTGATGTGGGACAACCTGCGCACCATCCATCAGGCGCTGGCCGATTACCGGCCCGATGAGCACCGCCTGATCAAGCGCTGCCAGGTCATGGCCGACCGCATCCTGCGCAAGGGCAGCACGGCCGAGCATGCCGTGCTCGCCGCCTGACCGCGCCCCGCCGCACCGTAACGGTTCCCGTCCATGCGCGCCTGGTCCATCGAGGATCTGCGGCAACTGGCCCGCCGCAAGATTCCGCGCGCGGTCTTCGACACCTTTGACGGCGGCGCCGAAGACGAGTCCACCCTGCGCGCCAATCGCGCTGCGTTTTCCCGCTGGCAGCTCATGCCCCGCGTCCTGGTCGATGTCGAACGGGTTGACACCACCACCCACCTCCTGGGCGCGCCCTCGGCCCTGCCTTTTGCCATCGCACCCACCGGCGCGGTGGGCTTCGGCCGCCATGGCGGCGATGTAATGATCGCGCGTGCCGCGGCGCACTACGGCATCCCCTACTCGCTCTCCACCTCGGCCACCGCCTCCATCGAGCAGATCGCCGAGGCGGCACCCGGTCGGCTCTGGTTCCAGGCCTACATCATCAAGGACCGCAGCAAGACCTTCGACCTGATCGAGCGTGCGCGCCAGGCAGGCTACGAAGGCGTGATGATCACCGTCGACCTGCCGGTCGGCGGCAAGCGCGAGCGCGACTTTCACAACGACATGTCGATCCCGTTTCGCTACACCCCGCGAAATCTCATCGACTTCGCCTCACGGCCGGCGTGGGCACTCGACATGCTCATGAAGGGCATGCCGGTGATGGAAAACCTGCGCGGGCTCTCGCGCGGCCCCACCACCGCACGCGGCCTGGTGTCGGTAGCCGGCCGCAACTACGACCCCTCCTTCAACTGGGACGGGCTAAAGAGCGTGCGGGATGCCTGGCCGGGCAAGCTCATCGTCAAGGGCATCGTTCGCCCCGATGATGCGCTGCGCGCCCTGCAGGTGGGCGTCGATGCGATTGTGGTGTCCAACCATGGCGGCCGCCAGCTCGATGGCGGGATTGCCACGCTCGATGCCCTGCCCGGCGTGCTGCGCGCCGTTGGAAATCGCACCAACGTGCTGGTCGACGGCGGCGTGCGCCGCGGGGGGGACATCATCAAGGCGCTGGCACTGGGCGCAAAGGGCGTGCTGATTGGTCGCGCCACGCTCTATGGCGCCTGTGCGGCAGGCCAGGACGGCGCCCTGCGCGCGCTTGAAATCCTGAAGGACGAGCTCGAGCGATCGATGCGGCTTTGTGGCGCACGCTCCATCGCTGAAATTACCCCGGATCTGCTGAGCCCCGCGCCGGGTGCGCCACCCACCGCCTGATCACATCCTGTCCGGCAGCCAGGTGACGATCTCTGGAAACGCCATCAGGAGTAGCGTGAACAGGATCATGATCACCGCGTAGGGCAAGGCGCCCACAATGACATCGATCAGCCCGCCGCGATCGGGTCGGATGCCCTGCACTACAAACAGATTCATCCCGACGGGCGGTGTGATCAGGCCGAGTTCGCACATGATCACGATGAAGATGCCGAACCAGACCGGATCGACCCCCAATGCGCTCACCACGGGAAAGGTGAGTGGAATGGTCGCCACCATCATGGACAGGGTGTCCATAAACATGCCGAGCAAGAGATAGAACACGATAAGGGCAAATAGCATCTGGGTCTTGGAGAGCCCGAAACTGGTGACCCACCGCGTCATCTGCTCGCCCAGACCGGTAATTGACAGCGCCAGGTTCAACACGAAGGCGGCCACGACGATCAGGAGGATCATGCCCGTCGTGCGGGCACTGGACACGAAACACTGGGTCAGCAACCGGACCGAGAGCTTTCCGTCCAGCACGATGAAGAGGAGCGCCACCACCATGCCCAGCGCCGCCGATTCCACCGTGGTGGCAATGCCCAGGTAAAGACTGCCGATCACGGTGATGAAGATCAGCAAGGGTTGCCACAGCCCTCGCAACAGGCGCAGCC
Source organism: uncultured bacterium (assembly GCA_903907905.1). Taxonomy (GTDB): domain Bacteria; phylum Pseudomonadota; class Gammaproteobacteria; order Burkholderiales; family Burkholderiaceae_E; genus SYIM01. The sequence goes on from CAIVPX010000052.1 coordinate 182,676, forward strand.
GCTCAGCCCAGGGCACTGGCGGATGCTCGACCCGGGTGCCGGTGGCCAGGGTGTAAATCAGAATCCAGAGCATGAAGCACAGCGACAGCAGGATCCCGGGGATGAACCCCGCGAGGAACAGCTTGATCACCGAGGTATTGGTCATCGACCCATAAATGATCATGTTCACCGAGGGCGGGATCAGGATGCCCAGGGTGCCGCCGGCCGCCAGACTGCCGAGCGCCTGACGCATCGGGTAGCCGTGACGCTGCAAGGAGGGCAACGCAACCGTTCCGATGGTGGCGGCGGTGGCCACTGACGATCCCGAGGTGGCGGCAAACAGTGCGCAGCAGCCGATGTTGGTATGCAGCAAGCCACCGGGCACCCGCCCAAACATCGCCGCAAACGCCTGATACATCCGGTCGGCCATGCCGCTGCGAAGCAGAAATTCGCCCAGCAGGACAAAGAGCGGAATCGCGCACAGCGCGTTCTCGTTCATCGTGCCCCAGGCGATGGAGGCCGACGAAATGATGAAGCCCTCGCCAAACGCCAACATGCCGCCCCCGACCGCCAGCAGCATCATCACCGAGGCGATGGGCAGGCCCAGCAGCATGAGCCCCACCATCAGCACAAAGCCGAGGACGCCGATAGCCTCCATGGAGAGGCTCACGAGGCGGATCTCCGCTTCTCGAGATCGGCGATTTCTTCGGCAAGCTCTTCGCCACTCGACTTGGGCCCGTCAGCGCGGTCGATGACGCCGCTGCGGCCGGTCACCAGCAAGATCAGAACGCGCGAAGCAAACACGGTCGACACCAGCGCAAACAGTGCCAACGCACCAATCCAGACGGCCTGCGGATACTTGAGCGGCGTGGCCCACGGTGTCTGCGCCGTACTCTGCATGGCGAGGGTGTCACCGAGACTGGTCCAGGCCATGGCCAGCAGCGCCCAGGCGCACAGCATCAGGCTGAGGACCGACACGAGGTTGAGCGCCACCCGCGCAGCAAAGGGAAAGCGCTCATGCACCAGATCGATCCGGACATGCGAGCGACCAATCAGTGCAACGGTGAAGGCGAGCCCCGCCCCCACCGCCAGCACATAACCGCCGAGTTCGTCCACCCCTTGCAAGGAGTGATCGAAAAACTTGCGCAGGACGGTCTCGACCGCCACGGCCAGCCCCAGCCCGGTGAAGCCCAGGCCGAAAAGCCAGGCCGCGATCGTCTCGATCCGTTTCATGAACAGGAGCGGTTCAACGAATGCCGAGCAGCGGCCCGACCGATTTGCGCCACGCGTCGGAGCAACCCGGGTTGACCTTGTCGCAGCCCTCGGCCCAGGCCGGGAGCGAGATGTCGCGTACCGCCGCCTGCACCAGCTCCAGATCTTTCGCCGTCGGCTCGACCAGCGTGGCCTTGAAGGGCTTGTGCTCGGTGCAGGGCGTCTGACCCGTGGAGCACCGCACGCCATCGGCCCACAGGGCTTCCGAGCTCGTCCAGATATCGTTGACCAGGGTATCCACCTCGGCCTTGAAGCGGGCTTGGACCTCAGGCGAGAGCTTCTTCCAGGCGGCCGTGGTGATCGCGTAGCCCTGGACCGCAATCTGCAGACCCAAGGGGTACACGTGGGTGGCGCTGTCCATCCAGCCGGCACTGTTGGCCGAACTCGGCCCGGTGACCGCGCAATCGAGGGTGCCCAGCCGCAAGCCCTGGGACACCTCGCTGAAGGCCATCGTCACCGGGGTTGCGCCGATCTTCTCCATGAAGCGGGCCATCACGCCGTCGATCACACGAATTTTCTTGCCCTTCAGATCGGCCAGCCCGCCGGGGATGGGGGGCTTGCAGAAAATGATCTGTGGACCGAAGGGCCACACGCCCAGCAGCACCAGATTGTGCTGGGCCTGCAGTTGCCGGTCGAGAACGGGCTGGAACGCGGCGATGTTGGCTCGCGCCGTCTTGAAGTCGGTGTTCATGCCGACCAGATCGAGCCCGAGAATGGTGGGCTCGTCACGAGACACCTGCCCCAGACGCAAGGTGACCATGTCGTAGATGCCCGAGCGCATGACGCGCAACTGCTCGAAC
>CAIVPX010000053.1 GCA_903907905.1 uncultured bacterium
ACGGGTCAGGGGCGATTTACGGCCGATCATCGGTATCCGGGCATGCTGCACGCGAGCGTGATCCGCTCGCCGCACGCGCATGCCCGCATCGTCCGGATCGATCTGAGCGCGGTGCGCCAGGCGCCCGGGGTGCGATACGTCATGGCGGCCGAAGAGCTGGCCGCTTTGGGTGGTCGCGATTTGCCCAACGCCCAGACCTTTCCGGGCAAGGGCGGGCAGGCGCAGGTGATTGTCACGTTGCCGGTATTTGCCCGCGATACGGTGAAGTTTGTCGGTCAGCCGATTGCGATGGTGATCGCCGACAGTGCCTTCGAAGCCCAGGACGCTGCCGAGTTGGCGGACATCGAGTTCGAAGAGCTGCCCGCGGTGGTGTCGGTTGAACAGGCGCTCGAGCCCGGCGCCCCGCTCACGCATGAGCAGGCGCCCGGCAACCTTTCGGTGCACTATGAATCGGGCGACGAGGCGGCGGTTGAGCAGGCCTTTACGCGGGCGGCGCATGTCAGTCGCCACCGTATCGTCAGCCAGCGACTGATCGGGGTGCCGATGGAGCCGCGTGCGGTCCTCGCCGTACACGACGAGGCCAGCGGACTCACTCGCCTGCATACGCCCTCTCAAGGTGTCACGGGCATGCTGCGCGCGCTCTGCGCAGCCACCGGGCTCAACGCCGATCAGCTCGAAGTGCTCAGTCACGATGTGGGCGGCTCCTTCGGGCTGCGCGCTGCGCCTTACAGCGAGCATGTGGCGGTGGTGCTTGCCGCCCGTCACCTCAATCGCCCGGTACGCTGGGTGGGCTCGCGCTCCGAGGTCTTCGTGAGCGACTGGCACGGCCGCGGGCTCACGCTCGACGGTCGCATCGCCCTCGATGCCGAGGGCCGCATCCTCGCGATCCGCTTCGACGATACGGCCGACCTGGGTGCCTTCAACACCTCGGTCAACTCGCTGATGGGTTCGCGCAACCTGGCTGTCACCATGGGCGGTTCTTACCAGGTGCCCGCGCTCTACATGAATTCGCGGCTGGTCTTTACCAACACGGTGCCGATCTCGGCTTACCGGGGGGCGGGGCGACCCGATATCGCCTACGCCATCGAGACGCTGATCGATCACGCGGCGCATGAGCATGGGTTTGACCGGATCGAGCTTCGCCGGCGCAACTTCATCGCACCCGAGGCCTTCCCCTACAAGACGGCGAACGGTACGGTCTACGATCGCTGCGAGTTCGAGCGCACGCTCGATCATGCGATCGAGCTGTCGAAGTTTTCGAGCTTCGAGGCCCGACGGGCCGAAGCGGCGAGTCGCGGCAGGCTGCGTGGCATCGGGCTGGCCTGTTACCTGGAAGCCTCGGGTGCGGGTGCGGTGCCCAGTGATCAGGTTCAGGGTCAGTTCGACGAGCAGGGCGGTCTGCTGATCTTCGGCGTCACCGGTGCGTCGGGGCAGGGTCATGAGACCTCATTCGCCGCTATTGTCGAGCAGGAGCTTGGGGTGGCGGCGGCCAGTGTGCACTATCGCGCGGGTTCGCACGGGCGTGCGCTCGTGGGCAATGGTACGGGCGGCTCGCGCACGCTCTATGGGGCGGGCAGCGCCATCATCGACCTGTGCGCCAAACTGAAGGCGCAGGCGCGGGCCCTGTGGGTCGAACTGGGCGGGGCGGCCGATGCGGCCATCAATTTTGCTGACTGGGTTCCGCGTCTGAGCGCCGAGCAGCGTACGCGACTGTCGGCCGAGGGGCAGGCCCAATCGGGGTCAACCTTCCCGAACGGCTGCCATGTTGCGGAGGTCGAGATCGACCCTGCAACGGGCGTGACGCAGGTTGTGCGGTATGTGGCGGTCGACGATCTGGGTCGGGTGATTTCGCCGCTGCTGGTTTGTGGCCAACTGCAGGGCGGCGTCGTGCAGGGCTGGGGCCAGGCCTTCTGCGAGCACGCTATCTACGACGATCGGGGCCAGTTGAGCACGGGTTCATTCATGGACTACGCCATGCCGCGTGCCGGTTGCATGCCGGCAGTCACCGTTGACCCCATTCAGCTTCGGACCTCGCTCAATCTGCTGGGGGCCAAGGGCGTGGGCGAAGCCGGGTGTTCGGGGTCGCTGCCGGCGCTGTCCAACGCGATGCTGAATGCCTTGCGCACGTGCGGGGTGGCCACGATGGACATGCCGTTTACCCCTGCTAAGGTTTGGGCGGCCCTGAATCCGGCGGGCTGAGGGCCGGGCGAGCGCTCTCGGCTGCGCGGGGCTGATACCGATGGCGCGCGTGCTCCGTCAGCCAGTCGGCGCCACGGCCTGCTCTGGCGAGGGCTCTCCCAGCGCGCGAGTGCGCGCAGGCTCGCCAGGTTCGCGCGGTCGGGCTCGGGCCAAGGCCATCCAGATATGAAAGGCGAGTGGGCGGGCCGCTTGTCTGGGGGCGGGCCGGGCGATGCTCAGCTGCGCCGGGGTGTCGATCATCACGCCGCACTGGGGTGGAATCTCAGATGGATCGGCGATGGGTTCACCGCGCGCGTTGCAGCCGAGCACGTACCAGCATTGGCCGCCCGCATCGAGATATCGGGCCCGCTTGTCGGCCTGCTTCAGATCGCCGAGCAGATCGGCACGCGAGACCTTGATTTCGTGAACCGAGGGCTCGAGCAGGGCTTCGGCGCTGGTGCTGCGGATTGAAAATACATCGGGCTTGCAGAGCGCCCACGCGCCCGCCTCCCCTTTTGCATGCAGGCTCAATCCGGTCCAGGTAATTCGGCCACATTGAGCGAGGTGGTCTGCGGTGCGTTGGACCAGTGCTTCGTGGGCGTCCAGCGCCTGCCGGTTGCTTGCCAGGCCATGCGCCAGACAGCGGATGCCCGCTTCGGTAAGGCGTAGCGTGTCTGGACGGTGCGCCGGGTTGACTGAGGTCAGGCGTTCGAGAAGGCCCCAGGCGAGCAGCTCGAGCTCGAGCGTGTCCTGGTAGGGCCAGCCGGCCGAGCGCCAGAGGTCTCTGAGGCGCCGCAGGTGCCGGCGCGTCAGGCGGGGCAGGGTCATGGGGAATCGGTCCGAAATGCGGTGGGGTCGAGCGATGATGCGGTGCACGAGGCTCACCTGGTGAGCCAGTCACCGACCGGCGACGGCGCGCTTTCGTTATCATTCGGCCAGAGGAGATCCATGATGAACGTCAGCGATGCAGTCCGCCAGCGCCATTCCGTGCGCGCTTTCCTTGACCGGCCGGTCGAGGCCTCAGTCGTTCGCGACATGCTCGAGCTGGCTGCGCGCTCGCCCTCGGGCGGCAACCTGCAGCCGTGGCTCGTGCATGTGCTGGGGGGTGAACGCCTGCAGGCGTTCAAGGGCCTCATCGCGGCCAAGATGGACGCTGGCGAAAAGGAAACGCCCGAGTACAACGTTTACCCGCCGAATCTCTGGGATCCTCTGCGTGGCCGGCGCTCCGAGGCTGCGGGCCGTCGCTTTCGTGCCACTTCAATCACCGACGACCCCGATGGTCAGCGACAGATGCAGCGCGTCAACTTCGCATTCTTTGGCGCGCCGGTGGGGTTGTTCTTCAGCATCGACCGTCGCGCCGGACCGCCGCAGTGGGCCGATGTCGGTATGTTCATGCAGACCTTCATGCTGCTCGCGGTCGAACGCGGTCTGGCCACGTGCCCGCAGATGATCTGGGCCAACTGGCCTCGCACCATTGCGTCGTTCATGGAAATCCCGGACAGCCACATCATGTACTCGGGGATGTCGCTGGGCTATGCCGATACCGGGTCCGCCTGGAACGCTTTCCGGACCGAGCGCGAAACGCCGGAATCATTCGCCCATTTCATCGGTTTCTGACCGCACGCACCCGGAACCACCTTGGCCGACCTGTTTCGCCCCGCCGACTCCTCGCCCGCGGCGAGAGTCTTCGTGGCTGGCCATCGGGGCATGGTGGGGTCGGCCATCGTTCGCGCGTTGGCTCGCAGCGGCGGCGGCGATGTCATCACCCGAAGCCGTAGCGAACTCGACCTCACCGACCAGCGGGCGGTGCGGGCGTTCCTCGAGCGCGAGCGCCCCCACCAGGTGTATCTGGCGGCCGCCAAGGTGGGCGGCATCCACGCCAACCACACGCTTCCGGCGGAATTCATCTACGACAATCTGATGATTCAGTCGAACGTGATCGACAGCGCGTTCAGAGCAGGTGTGCGACGCCTGCTGTTTCTCGGATCCAGTTGCATCTACCCGAGGCTGGCCGCGCAGCCCATGTCCGAGCAGGCGCTTCTGACTGGCACGCTTGAGCCGACCAATGAGCCCTACGCGATCGCCAAGATTGCCGGCATCAAGCTTTGCGAGAGCTACAACCGTCAGTATGGCGCGAGCCACGGCCTTGATTACCGCAGCGTCATGCCCACCAATCTCTACGGTCCGGGCGACAACTATCACCCCACCCACTCGCATGTCATCCCGGCGCTGATTCGTCGGTTTCACGAAGCCAAGCTCGCTCACGCACCCGAGGTGGTGGTCTGGGGAAGCGGCACCCCCCGGCGGGAATTCCTCTACGTCGACGATATGGCCGAAGCCTGTCTGCACGTCATGAATCTTCCCAAGCCCGTTTATGACGAGCAGACTGAGCCCATGCTCAGTCACATCAACGTTGGCTGCGGCGAGGACGTGAGCATCGCCGATCTGGCGCGGCGGGTTGCGCTCACCGTCGGCTACGCGGGGCGGATCGTGCTGGATGCGGACAAGCCCGACGGCGCGCCGCGCAAGCTCATGGACTCGGCGCGCCTGTTCAGCTTGGGTTGGCGGCCTCGGATCGAATTGGCCGAGGGCCTTGACCTGGCGTATGCCGATTTTCTGGCGAGTGCATCGGTCCGGAGTTGAGGTCTACCCGCACGCGGTGAACGGTTCATGGCCCGAGGCGTTTCGGTTCAGGACGCTTCGGGTTGATCGTGGAGCGCTCGCTCCGCCATACTGCGCGAGTTCATCCTCCCGGAATCGTCCCCCATGAGCACCGTATCCATCCGACACTTCGATCCCTTTGTTGTCGAGGTGCTGTGGGCCCGGCTGGTAGCGATCGCCGACGAAGCGGCCACCGCGCTGGTACGCACCTCATTCTCGCCTATCGTGCGCGAGTCGAAAGATTTCTGCTGCGTGCTGATGGACGAGAAGGGGCGCTCGCTCGCCCAGAACACCATCACCGTTCCATCGTTTGTCGGCACCTTGCCGCGCACGATGAAACACTTCCTGAACAAGTACCCAGCCGGCTCTTGGCGGCCCGGCGATGTGGCGATCACCAACGATCCTTGGCTGGGCACCGGGCACCTGCCCGACATCACGGTGGTGATGCCGGTGTTTTTGTCGGGGCGGCTGGTGGCGTTTGCCGGCGCCGTGGCCCACATGCCCGATATCGGCGGTCGCATTTATTCGGCGGATTCGACCGAGCTCTTCGAGGAGGGGCTGAACCTCCCGATGTGCAAGCTCTACGAGGCCGATCGGCCCAACGAACTGCTGATCGATCTCATCCGTGCGAATGTGCGGGTGCCCGACCAGACCCTGGGCGACATGCACGCAGAGATTTCGTCTTGCCGGGTGATGTCCCGACGCCTGCTCGAGATGATGAACGAGCATGGGCTCGACAGCCTCGAGGCGCTGGCGCAGGAGATCCATGAGCGCTCGGCGCGGGCGATGCGCGCGGCCATCGCCGCGCTACCTGATGGCACCTATTGCTCGGAGGTGCAGACCGATCGTATCGACGGAAAAAGTCTGCGGATCGCGGTTGCGATGACCATCCGGGGCGATGCGGTGCACTGCGATTACAGCGGTACGTCCGAGCAGGTTCGCCGTGGCATCAATGCCGTGTTCAACTGCACCTACGCGCACACCGCCTACTACCTAAAGTGCGCGCTCGACCCCGAGTTGCCCAACAATGAGGGCGCGATGGCCCCGCTTTCGGTGACGGTACCTGAGGGCACCATCCTCAACCCGCGCCGGCCCGCGCCGGTCAACGCTCGCCAGATCGTGCTGCACTACCTGCATGCGGTGATGTTTGGCGCCCTGGGGCAGGCGGCGCCCGATCGCGTGATTGCACCGTGTGGCGCGCCCTCCAACCGAACCGTGTTTGCCGGGACGCGTGCCGACGGCAGCGCCTTCAACATCCTGCTCTTCACCAGTGGAGGGATGGGCGGGCGCAAGCACCGGGACGGGCTCGCCTGCACCACGTTTCCGACGAATTCGGGCGCAGCCTCGATCGAAGTCGTGGAAAGCACCACGCCCATCCTGTATCAGACCAAGGCCCTGCGACCCGATTCGGGCGGTGCCGGCCAATTCCGTGGCGGGCTCGGGCAGACGATTCGAATCGAGGTGCTATCCACCGAACCCCTTCAGGCCTCCTTTCTGATGGACCGCATTGAAAATGCGCCGGACGGCATTCAGGGGGGCGGCCCTGGCGCCCGCTCCAGCCTTCGACTGATCAATCGCGACATGGCGCTGCCGCCCAAGGGCCGCGTCATGCTTGAGCTGGGCGATGTGGTCGAGATCACCTGTGCCGGCGGGGGAGGCTTCGGCCCGCCTCAGGCGCGCGATCCGGCACTTGTCGCCGAGGACCTGCTGCAGGGCTATGTCAGCGCAAGTGCCGCGGCCGGACAGGTGTGACCCCCATGAAGAATCTTCGCCTGGGCGTCGATGTCGGTGGCACCTTCACCGATTTCGTGTTGATTGTCGATGATGCGCAGCTGCTGCTGCACAAGCGTCTGTCCACGCCGCATGACCCGAGCATCGGGGTGATGGCGGGCATTCGGGAAATGGCGGCAAAATTTGCCTTTAATCCCTCCGATCTGGTTCAGATCGTTCATGGCACGACGGTTGTCGCCAACGCGCTGATCGAGCGCAAGGGGCCGCCCACCGGACTGCTTGCCACGCGTGGCCACTCCGACGCGATCGAGATCGGTCGCGAGGTGCGTTACGACATCTACGACCTGGCCATCGAAAATCCGCCGCCGCTGGCGCCGCGCCGCCTGCGTCGCGAGCTTGACGAACGGGTGCTGGCCGATGGCACGCTGCGGCTGGCTGTCGATCCTGCGCAGGTGATCGAACAGACGCGTGCCCTGGTCGAGGCGGGCGCCCGGTCGCTGGCCGTGTGCCTGATTCACGGATACCGAAACCGCAGCAATGAGCAGACCGTCGGGCGAGTGTTGAAGCAGCATTTCCCCGAGCTCAGTGTCACGCTCTCGAGCGAGATCGCGCCCGAGATCCGCGAATTCGAGCGCATGTCCACCGCGCTGGCCAATGCCTATGTGCACCCGCTGGTCGACCATTACCTGCGCAAGCTTCAGGGTGAGTTGGTCGCGATGGGGTTTGCCGGGCCGCTCTTCATCATGCTGTCGCATGGTGGGGTGGCCTCGGTCGACTACGTTCGTCGGCATCCGATTCAGCTGATTGAATCCGGACCCGCTGCCGGCGTCCAGGCCTGCGCCGCCTTCAGTCGACAACTGGGTTGGTCAGACCTGATGGCCTTTGACATGGGGGGCACCACGGCCAAGGTGAGCCTGCTCGAGTCGGGCGAGCCGGCTTACACGATGGATACCGAGGTGGCGCGCATTCGCCGCTTCAAGAAGGGGAGCGGCCTGCCGCTCAAGGTGCCCTCGGTTGAGATGATTGAAATTGGCGCGGGCGGTGGCAGCATTGGCCGAATCGATGGCATGGGGCTGCTGCGGGTCGGGCCCGAGAGCGCCGGGGCAAGCCCCGGCCCGGTCTGCTACGGGCTGGGTGGCACAGAGCCTACGGTTACCGACGCCGATGTCGTGTTGGGTTACCTCAATCCGGAGAACTTCCTGGGTGGTCGGCTGAGACTCGATAAGGCGGCGGCGCTGCAGGCGATTGAATCGCGCCTGGCTCTGCCCCTGGGACTGAGCGCGACCGAGGCCGCTGCAGGCATGATCGCGCTGGCCAACGAAAACATGGCAACCGCTGCACGCCTGCATGTTGCCGAGCGAGGGAAGGATCCCCTGCGTTACGCCCTGATGGCCTTCGGTGGCGCCGGGCCGGTGCATGCGCTGGGGGTGGCTCAGGCCTTGCGCCTGAAGCGCATCATCTATCCGATGGGGGCGGGCGCGCTGTCGGCGTTCGGCTTTCTGGTCTCGCCAGCGGCCACCCGGCTGGTGCGCAGTTACGTCAGTCGTCTGGACACCATCGACTGGCCCTTGGTGGATGGGCTGCTTGACGAAATGCGCGCAGAGGCCGTCGAAACCATGGCGCAGACGGGTCTCGGCGCCTCGCACCTGCGAATGCGGATATCGGTCGATATGCGCTACGCCGGGCAGGGGCACGAGCTTGACGTGTCGGTCGATCAGGACGAGGTGCTGCGGCGACACGACGCACAGGCCCTTCGTCGAGCCTTCGAGACCGCCTATTTCGAGCTCTTCACCATGCGGCTGGAGGCGCTCGCTGTCGAAGCCCTGAACTGGCGACTGATTTGCGAGGGGCCCGCACCGGATGCGCCACTGTCGGCGTGGGCCGCCCCCGAGCAGGGGGATGCGGCGTCGGCCATGACGCAGCGTCGCAGCATTTACATTCCAGCCGAGTCCCGGTTTGTCGAGGCACCCGTTTACGATCGCTACCGATTGGCGCGCGGCGTGCGTTTCGATGCGCCGGCGATCATCGAGGAGCGCGAATCCACGGTGGTGCTGAATGGCCGTGCGAAGGTCGAGGTCGACGGGCATGCCAATTTGCTGGTCGACCTCGAATGAAACTAACTTCAATGAAAGGCGGGCGATTATGAAGATTTCGTACCGGAATCACTCGAAGCTTGTCGCGCGTGCACTGCACGGGCTGATTTGGGCCTCGCTCGCGCTCGCGGGCGCGGTCGCGGCCCAGGACTACCCGGGCAAGGCGATCCGCATCGTGGTGCCGTTCCCCCCGGGGGGCTCGACCGACATCGCGGCACGAATCGTTGGCGACAAGTTGTCGGCGATGATTCGACAGCCGGTGCTCATCGAGAACAAACCCGGCGCCAACGGCGGCATCGGGGCCGAGACCGCGGCGCGTGCGGCGCCCGATGGCTACACCCTTCTGCTGGGTAATCTCGGCATCATGGCCATCAATCCAGCCATTTACGAAAAATTGCCCTACGACCCGCGTAAGCAATTCGTGCCGGTCGCCATGAATGTGGTGTCCCCTCTGATTCTGATTGCCCACCCCTCGGCAGGCATTCAGACCGTTGGCGAGTTGATCGCACGTGCCAAGGCGGAACCGGGCAAGCTCACCTTCTCCTCCGGCGGCAATGGATCGGCGGCGCATCTGGCGGCCGAGCTGCTCAACTTCACTGCGGGCACGCAGACACTGCACGTACCCTACAAGGGGGCAGCGCCTGCGACCACTGCCGTGGCCAGTGGGGAGGTGGTCTATGGCTTCTCGGGTCAGGGGCCGTCATGGCCGCTCGTGAAGGCGGGCAAGCTGCGCGCGCTGGCCCTCAGCGGCCTGAAGCGCTCACCCGAAAACCCTGATACGCCGGTCGTTGCCGAGTCGCTCCCAGATTTTGAAGTGCTCGACTGGAATGGCATGTTCGTGCCCGCCGGAACGCCAGGCGACATCGTTTCGCGGCTCAACCAGTTGATCAACGCTGCGCTCAACGAGCCCGATACGCGCTCGAAGATGCAAACCAACGGTCTCGACGCCACACCTCGCTCACCCGAGCAGTTCGCCGCCTTCATTCGGGGCGAGCAGGAGAAATGGGAGAAGGTGGCGCGCGCCGCGAAGGTCAAAGCGGACTGACGCTGGCGGGCGCAGGACGCCCGCTGACCGAGGCAGGCTGGGAAGGACCGGTGGCAAGCTGGTTCAGCTGCCAGGGTTGAGCTTTTTCTCGAGCCAGAGCAGGGCGATGTTCGAGCCCGCTGCAAAGAGCACGAAGAGCAGGATGACCGCGCACATCTCCTTGACGTTGTGCACGTTGACCCCGCGAATGACGATGAAGCCCAGGCCGTGCTGCGAGGCGAACATCTCGCCGATCACTACGCCCAGCAGGGTGAGGCCGAAGCCCACGCGCAAGCCGGTCATGATTTCTGGCAGGACGGCGGGTACCAGCACCGTGCTCAGGGTTTGGGAGGCGCTCAGGCGCAGTGACGCGGCGGTGCGCAGGTAAACCGGATTGATGTGTCGCACGGCATTGAGCGTGAAGATCACCACCGGAATGATGCCATGGATCACACCAAAGGCCACCTTGGCGGAGATGCCCAGTCCGAAGATGAGCAGAACGATGGGATAGAGGGTGACCTTGGGCATCGAGTAGAGCGCCGTGAGGATGGGTTCCGCGACCTCGCCTGACAGCCGATGAAAGCCCAGCAGCAGGCCAATGAGCACGCCTGCGATTGCCGAGATGAGGAACGAGGCTGAGAAGGCCTGCAGCGTTGCGATCAGGTGGGGACGCGACCAGTCGTCGACGAGGATTTCGAGCGCGAGACTGAAAGTATCCTGGGGGGAGGCCAGGGCGATATCGCCCACCACGAGATAGAGAATTTGCCAGCCTGCCAGTAGCGTCACGATGATCAGCACCCCGTCAATTGCGCGGGTGAGTGAACTGACCTGCGGGCGGTCGGCAGCCACGGTGATCATGCGCGGGCCCGCTTGCGCATCATGCGCTGTTCCCAGACGTGAAGCGCCGTGTTCATGAGCGTGACCGTGAGCAGCACGAATACCACCAGCGAGTACATGCCTGCGGTATCAAAGTTGTCGTAGGCAAATGCGATCGAGTAGCCCAGACCCGATCCGGCCATGATGAACTCGCAGGCCAGGACTCCGACGAAAGCGTAGGCCAGCGCGAGCTTGACGCCCGTAAAGAGGTAGGGCGCCGCGGCGGGCAGCAGGATGAGAAACATCGTGCGCAGGCGATCGAGGCGGTGCACGCGGGCCACCTTGAGCAGCACTCTTGGGATGCGGTCCAGGCCGTTGAGGGTGTTGACCATCATGGCAACGGCCGCAAGCATGAAAGCGATGGCGATGAGCGGCCAGTCGTTCAGACCGAAAATGACGATGAAGAGCGGGTAAAAGATGAAAAAGGGCACGGAAAAATAAGACGCCAATAGCGGGTCGATGGCGCGTCGCAACCGGGGCATGGCATGAACCAGCACGCCGCCAGCGGTACCGATCACGACCGATAACGCAAAGGCAATGCCCACCTTGCGAAAGCTTTCTTCGATGTGCGGCCAGATCTTGCCGGAGAGGAACTGGCGCGCGAGGCCCACCGCCATGTCGGAGGGGGCGATCATGACCAATCGGCTGACCCAGCCGAGCTGGCAGGCCAGTTCGAGCAGCAGCAGCGCTGCGCCCAGCACGACGATTCGGAGCGCCGCTGCCCGGCTCACGGTGAATCCCGCCCGATCGCCTTCATGCTTTCGGCGCGCAGCTTGGACCACACCCGCGCTGTCAGCCGGCCGAAGGCTTCGCGCTCCACCACGCGAGAGTCGCGCTCGCGCTCCCAGCCGGTCTCGGCGAGTTCGATGAATCGGCCGGGTCGAGCCGACATGACGGCGACGCGATCGCTGAGCATGACGGCCTCGTCGATGGCGTGGGTGATGATGACCACGCTGGCCGCTGTCTCGCGCCACAGCCTGAGCAGTTCGTCGCCCATCAACAGACGGGTTTGCTGGTCGAGTGCGCCGAAGGGTTCGTCAAGCAGAATCAGCCGGGGTTGCAGCACCAATGTGCGCGCGATGCAAACACGCTGTCGCATCCCGCCCGACAGTTGGGCGGGGTAAGCCTTGGCAAAATCCTTGAGTCCCATGAAGCCGAGGGCGTAGTCGACGCGGCGGGTGACCTCTGCGCCATCGAGCCCCTTGCGGCGCAGCCCGAAAGCCGCGTTGTCCCAGACGGTGAGCCAGGGAAAGCTCGCGTCTTCCTGAAAGACGACACCCACTCCGTCGGGGACCTCGCCGGCGACCGGTCGGCCCTCGAAGCTCACCGAGCCTTCGGTGGGTTGCTGCAGACCCGCCAGCAGATCGAGCAAGGTGGATTTGCCGCAGCCCGAGGGGCCGACGACGCCGAGGAATTCGCCGCGTCGAAGTTCGAGATCGATCGGGCCCAACGCATGTACGGGGGGCTGACCACCCCGTGCAGCGAAGACCCGCGTGGCACGCTCGACGCGTGCATGGATCTCCGAAGTCATTTTGGCGCCTGGAGGTCCTTGGGCAGGTAGCCCTGATCGATCAGCTTGCTCCAGTCGATCGAGCCCTGGAGCTCTCCAACGATGCGAAGCCCCTCGAGCATGCTGTCCATGCCCTTGAGATCAAAGGCACCCTCGTCCCAGTAATCGAAACCGAGAAAATTCCGAAAGATCGTGCGGGTCTCGGCAGCGCTGATCTTGTACTGCCTGGCGACGATGTCGGCCGCTTCGTCGGGGTTGTCCCGGATGAACTGCACGCCCTTGCGCCGCACCTCGATGATGCCGCGAATGACCTCGGGCTTCTTGCGGGCGAACTCAGCGGTGGTGACGCCCACTGTCTGGGTCATTTTGGGCGACATCACGTCCTTCACCCAGAAGACGGGTTGAAGCTTTTCCTTTTCGATTGACCAGATCGGGTCGGCCGTCATGCCGACGTCGACTGCGCCCTGCATGACGGCGGTGAAGTTGGCGCCCGGGCCGCCGGCTGCGATGAGGTTGACCTTGGCGATGTCGATCTTGTTTTCCCTGAGCGCCATGAGGATCAGCATGTTCGAGACCGACTTGGGCCGGGTGTAGGCGACCTTCTTGCCGGCCAGATCCTGAATGGACTTGATCGGCGAGCCCTTTTTAGCCACCCATAGAATGTCGGCCACGGTGCCCACGCCCGAGTTGACGATGATGAGCGGTTGGCCCGACTTGATGGCTTCCACTGCGGCAGGAAGTGCCACCTCGCCGTAGGGAAGCGGTGAGGCCAGGGTGTTGCGCACCGACGTGCCGCCACCCGAGGAGGTGATGAATCCGTCAATGTTGAGCGACTTGAACCAGCCTTTGTCGAGCGCGACCGCGAAGGGCGCGCCGTAGAAGCTCACGCCCCAGTGCGTGACGGTGATCTGCTCGGCGCTAGCGACCGGCGCGAACAGCGAAGCAGCAACGGCCATCAGCATGGCCTTCAGGCGAATGCGCATTTCAGTCCCCCCATTATTGAGCACGTCGCGCATTGCGCGCGGGTGCCTTCATTGTTAGCATGCCCAGGGCGCTATTGATACCCCAGTGGTTCCGGAAGAGTCAAGCGCGAGGGAGACACCGTTCATGGCGATGACCGTTATTGAAAAGATCCTGGCCCGGGCATCGGGGCAGGATGTAGTGCGACCGGGCGATATCGCAGTCTGCAAGCCCGACATGGTCGTGCAACTTGATCTGACCATCACGGTCGAAGGTTTCTGGTACCGACCCAAGAAGCTCTTCGATCTCGATCGCGTGGCGCTGGTCTTCGATCACGCCATTCCGTCGCCCTCCATCAAGGATGCTTCGGGCATGGTCGAGGGTCGTGCCTTCGCCAAGCAGTTCGGGCTCAAGCATTTTTTCGATCTTGGCCGGCATGGCATTTGTCATGTGGTCATTGCTGAAAACGGCCTCGCGCGGCCTGGCGAACTGCTGGTGTGCCCCGACTCGCACACTTGCGCGGCGGGCGCCTTCAACTGCGCCGGTCGGGGCGCCGGACCCATCGATACCCTGCAGGCCATGACCAAGGGGCTCATCTGGTATCCGGTCAGCGAGACCATCCGCTATGAGTTCGAGGGCAGCTTGCCGCCTCATGTCAGTGGCAAGGATGTCTTCTTCCACATTGCACAGGAGTGGGGCGGTCACTCCAACATGTCGATCGAGTTTGGCGGCCCCGGGTTGGCCAACCTGCCGATGACCGATCGGCGCACGATCGCCACCATGTGTGCCGAGATCAGCGCCGAGTTCGCCATCTTTGATTTTGACGCGCTCACCGAGGAATACCTGCGCGGCCGCGTCGATCGGCCGCTCGAGCCGGTGGCCGCGGATCGCGGCGCGAACTATGCCGACGTGCGGCGCATCAATCTTTCCACGCTCGAGCCCTATGTGATGTACCCGGACGCGGTGCCCAATAACGGCACCCGCATTTCGGGGTTCCGGGAGCAGGTTCGCATTGATCAGGCCTTCATCGGGTCATGTGCCAACGGCAAGATCGAAGACCTGCGGATTGCAGCCGACATCGTCCGGGGACACAAGGTGGCGCCGGGTGTGCGCTTCATCGTCACGCCCGGCTCACACCAGGTCTATATCGAGGCAGCCCGGGAGGGATTGCTCGAGGTGCTCGCCGAAGCTGGCGCGGTGGTCACCAACTCCACCTGTGGGGCCTGTTTCGGCTATCACATGGGGGTGTTGGCCCCGGGTGAGGTCTGCATTACGGCATCGACCCGCAACTTCAAGGGTCGCATGGGCAGCGCCGAGGCCAAGGTCTACATGGGCTCGCCCGCCACGGTTGCCGCGTCGGCCCTGACCGGCGTCATCACCGACCCCCGTTCGCTTGCCGCCTGAAGGAGACCGCGCCATGTCACTCATTCGAGAGGGTCGTGTCTGGAAGTTCGGCAACGACATCAACACCGACCTCATGTTCCCCAATACCGCGTTTCGAACCGCACTGGCCGAGCAGCACCGTCTGGTGTTTTCCGCCAACCGGCCCGGCTGGGTCGATCAGGTTCAAGCGGGCGATCTGATCATCGCCGGCCAAAATTTCGGCATGGGGTCGGGGCGCCCGATCGGACGCGTGCTCGCGGAGTGCGGCGCAGGCGGCGTGGTCGCCGAGTCGGTGAACGGCCTGTGTCTTCGCAACTGCGTCACCTTCGGCTTTCCCGCCCTCAGCGCGCCAGGCGTACTGGAAATCTTCGAAGAGGGCGACCGCGCCCGCATCAACTACGCCACGGGCCTCATCGAGAATCTCGATCGCGGCCGCTCGCTGCAAGCGCGCCCGATGCCGCAACTCTTTGTGGACCTGGTCAACGGTGGTGGCGCCGTGCCCATGCTCATCAAGGAAGGCTGGATCGAGCCCGAGATGCGCATCGCGGCCTCGGTCTGATTCAAGCTCAGGCATCCTTCAAACCAACGGAGACGTCCCATGTCCAGTAGCAAAGCATTACGCGAACTCATCGCCAAAGAAGGCATGGTGGTGGCACCCGGTTGCTATGACGGCCTCACGGCCAAGCTCATTCGCCAGGCGGGGTTCAACGCCATCTACATGAGCGGGGGCAGCACCTCGTCAGCGCATGGCTACCCCGACTACGGCCTGCTCACCATGAGCGAGATGGTCGAGAACGCCAGTCGGATCGCAGATGCGGTGGATGTGCCCGTTATTTCCGATGCCGACAATGGCTACGGCAACGAGCTCAATGTCTATCGCACCATTCGCGCCTTCGAGAAGGCGGGCGTGGCAGGGGTGCATATCGAGGATCAGGTGTTTCCGAAGCGCTGTGGCCATCTTGATGACAAGGAGTTGGTGTCGCGCGAAGACTATGTGGCCAAGATCCGCGCTGCGGTCGATGCCCGGCGCGATCCGAATTTCATGATCATCGCGCGCACTGATGCCCGTGCGGGTCATGGAATGGCCGAGGCCGTTGCGCGCGTCAATGCGGCCATTGCCGCAGGTGCCGATATGGCTTTCGTCGAAGCGCCGCAAACCATGGAGGAAATGGCTCAGGTGCCACGACTGGTCAAGGGGCCCTGCCTGCTCAATATCGTCCGAAACGGCAAAACGCCCGAGGTCACGCTGGGGCAGGCCAAGGAGATGGGCTATGCCGTGTCCATCGTGCCAGGGTTGCTGCTGGCATCGGTCATCGGTGCAGTCGATCAGGCGCTGGAAGGCCTCAAGCGCGAGCAGCGGCACCCGGTGCCTATTGCTGACCTGGGACCGCGCGAGATGTTCAATCGCGTGGGGGCGCTCGAGTGGGATCCCCTGCGCACGCGCTACCGCTGAGGCGGCCGCGACAGGCGGTCATACTTGTCGTCATTGCTGCTTCGACTCGATGCGCTGTCCAAGCGCTACCCCAACGGAACAGTCGCGCTGGACCGGGTCGACCTCGAGGTCCGCTGTCGGGACTTCATCAGCCTGCTAGGTCCTTCGGGGTGCGGCAAGAGCACCGTGCTCAAACTGGTCGCGGGGCTCATGCCCGCAACCGGTGGACGCGTCGTCTGGTCGCCCTCGGCATCGCTCGAAACTCGTCAACAGCCGATCAGCTTCGTCTTTCAGGAGCCGACGCTGATGCCCTGGGCGACGGTCTTTGACAACGTGTGGTTGCCCTTGCGTTTGCGGGGTCAGTCGCGTGAGCAGGCGGGCGAGGCGGTGAAGGGGGCCTTGGCTCGGGTGGGACTCGACACCTTCGCAAATGTGTACCCGCGCGAGTTGTCGGGTGGTATGAAAATGCGTGTGTCGATTGCCCGCGCCACGGTGACCAGCCCCCTGCTCATGCTGATGGACGAACCTTTTGCGGCACTCGATGAGATGTCGCGCGGGCGACTCAATGACGACACGCTCGCGCTGTGGTGGGCGCAAGGCTTCTCCGCGCTTTTCGTCACCCACAGCGTGTACGAGGCGGTGTACCTCAGTCGCCGTGTCGTGGTGATGGGCGCTCGGCCCGGCCGCGTGGTGGGCGAGGTCTTGATCGATGAGCCTTACCCTCGTACCGAGGCGTTTCGAAGTACGCCGCGCTACAGCGCCTGGTGCGTGCAGGTCTCGCGGATGCTGCGTAGCGATGCGGGGGGTGCCTGATTCAGTCAGGTCCCCCGGCTTCGGCAGCGGTGAGTGCTCAGATCTAAGCCCCTGCGGCGGCATTGCCGGTCATTGCGATACAGCAGCGCCTGCGTCATTCCGCGCTGATCTTCGCGCTCGCGACCACCCGCTTCCATTTCGCGATATCGCTTCGTACCAGGGCCCGGAGTTCGTCCGGTGTGCCGCCCACCGGCTCGCCGCCCAGCGTGTCGATGAGTTGACGTAACTCGGCGGTGGCCAGGAGCGCTACCACCGCCTCCCGAATCTGGCTGATGAGGGCGGGTGGGACCCCCGCCGGCGCAAACAGCCCGAACCAGGCGACAGTCTCGAAGCCCTTGAGGCCGCTTTCGTCGAGCGTGGGCGCTTCGGGCAGCATGCGCGTGCGGGCGAGCGTTGTGACCCCCAGCGCCCGCACGCGGCCCTGGCGGATGTGTCCGACGGCAGGCGGCAGGTTGCCGAGAAAGAGCGCCACCTCGCCCGTCATGACCGCGTTGAGGGCGCCGACCGCGCCCTTGTAGGGGACGTGGAGCAGGTCAACGTTGGCCATGAGTTTGAAGAGTTCGGCCGAGAGATGGGCGGAGCTGCCGACACCGCCTGAGCCGTAGGAGAGTTTGCCTGGCTGAAGTTTTAGTAGTGCGATCAGCTCGGCCACATTCGACACGCCCAGTGCAGGGTTGACCACCAGCACGTTGGGGGCGCGCATCACCAGCGTGACCGGGTCGAACCCCTTTTCGAGGTCGTAGGGCAGGGTGTAGATCGCAGCATTGATACCGTTGGAGCCGGCGTTACCCATTAGCAGGGTATGACCGTCCGCGGCCGCGTACACGGCTGCTTCGGTGCCGATGCGCCCGCCCGCGCCGACCCGGTTCTCGACCACGACCGGTTGCCCCCAGCGCTCGCTCAGTTTCTGGGCGACCAAGCGAGCGGTCAGGTCCGAGCCATCACCAGGCGGGCTGGGAACGATGAGGCGGACGGGTCGCTGCGGAAAGTTTTGAGCGTGAGCGGGGGCGCTGATCAACGCGGTGACAGCGCAGATCGCGAGCGCTATCGCCATCATGGCGTTTTGCGCAACTGTGCGGCGTCCCAACCGGCGCCGCTCCCGTTGCCCGGGCGGGATCGGGCCATGTGGGCCTGACGGTGCTTTCATGTGGTGATCTCCAGGTGATCGAGATAGCTAGGCGCTAATTTGACGCCCAGACCTGGCCCCTCGGGCAAGGCGCTCGTGCCGTCCTGATACGGGGGGAGGCCTCCATTGGCCAGTTGCTCAAAGAGGGGGGTCTCGCCGTACTGCAACTCAAGCATGGGCATGCGATCGATGAGCGCGGCCACGTGAAGGCTATGGGCGTGGCAGATGGGTCCGGTGGGATTGTGCGGCGAGCAGTCGGTGCCGTGCGTCGCTGCAAATTCGGCGATGCGCAGGGTTTGTTCAAGTCCCCCCGCGTATTTCACATCGGGCATCACCACATCGTAGAGCCCCGCCTCAAGAATCGGTCGGAACCCCTCGAGACCCACCATGGTTTCGGCACCAGCCAGGCGAATGCCCCGGGCGTTGGCGAGTCGGCGGAGCCGAGCGATGAGCGGGTAATGTTCGGGTGTTTCGGCAACCGGGCACTCGTACCAGGTGACGCCCAGCGCGGCGAGCTCATGAACCATGTCCACCGCGGTTAGCTCGCTGAATCGCCAGTGACAGTCCACCATCAGCGAGCAGTGGCTGCGCTGGCCGTTCAGCGCAGCCCGCACGGCAGCAATGCGCGCCAAAGCGAGGTCGATCGCGCCGCGGCTGCCGGCCCCGTCGGGCGTCACGCCATCGAAGGGGGCGATCTTCACGCCGGCAAAGCCCCGCGAGGCCGCCTCGAGCGCCCGTTGGGCAAACTGCTCGGCGCTGCGACTGGTGGTGCCCCGGTTGATGTTGGCATAGAGCGCCACGCGGCTTCGCCGGGGAGAGCCGAGGCAGGCGTGCAGCGACCGGCCTGCGACTTGGGCCAGCAGATCCTGCAATGCCTGCTCGATCGCGCTGAGGGCGGCGGCGTGGGCAAGGTCGGCCCGGTGGGTCAGGTGGGCGCGAACCCATCGGCCCAGATCGGCTGCGTTGCCGAACTGTGACGCTTGCAGCGACGGCCGCAGGTGCTCGAAGGCCGTGGCCACCGCGAGGTGGTTGGACTCAAGGCTGGCTTCGCCCAGCCCGGTGCGCCCGTCGGCATCGATCAGTTCGATGAAGATCCACACCGTTCGCGGCGAGACGCGGACAGCCTTCAAGTGTGCGGCTTGAATGAGCAGGGCGTGCATGCTCGTGATGCTAACAGCGTGCTTGGCCGCCTAAAGCTTGCATGGGGTTGCATGGGCCCGAAATTGAGTGGCCAGCCTTGACGCCCTTGGGCCCCTGCGCCTAGGATGGCTCGGTTTCGCACACCATAACCGAGCAGTCCGTTGATCCGACGGTTCGCCACACAGGGAGGAGACCCCATGAGTAATCCGCTATCCCGGCGTCATTTCATTGCTTCAAGTGCGGCCGGTGCCGTGCTGGCAGCGCCTGCAGTCGTCAGCGCACAGCCAAAGATCCGCTGGCGCGCCCAGTCCATGTGGAGCGCTGCCGAGACCACCTACAAGGCTTTCGAGAGCTTCTGCAAGCGCGTGGGCGAAGCGACCGGCGGACGTCTCGAAATTCAGCCATTCCCGGCTGCTGCAGTCGTGGGCGTATTCGAGTCGCTCGATGCCGTATCGGCGGGGGTGCTCGATGCTCATTCGTCGGCGCCGGTCTACTGGAGCGGCAAGGACGCGGGTTTCTCGGTGCTGGGCGACCTCAACTTTGCCTATACCCACCCGTGGCAGGCCGAGGCCTGGTTCTATCATCGCGGCGGCCTGGACCTGCTGCGCGAGGCCTATGCCCGCTACAACGTCTATCCGGTGGGCGTGTCCTGGTGGGGCGCCGAGGCGCTGGTGTCCAAGAAGCCCTTGCCCGGTACGGCCGAGCTCAAGGGGCTCAAGGTTCGCACCCCTCAGGGCATGTTCGCCGAAATCATTACCAAGTTCGGGGCGTCGGTCGTGGTCGTGCCCGGTGGCGAGGTCTACTCGGCGCTCGACAAGGGCGTGGTCGATGCCGCTGACTGGGGCACCGAGTCGATGAATTTCCGCATGGGCTTTTTCGACGTGGCGAAAACCTCCGTGCGGATCGGCCACTCCATGCCGGTGCAGGAGTTCACGGTCAACTCGGGCAAGTGGAACGCGCTCACCCCCGACCTCAAGGCGATCGTGTCCAGTTGCGTTCGCGAATGGACCTGGGATCAGGTGCAGCGCATCGCCGTGGAAGATACCGATGCCATGGCCAATATTCGTGGCAAGAGTGGCACGGCCACCAGTTGGAACGAGGCCGAACTGGGCAAGATCCGAGGTGTTGCCACCAAGACCTGGGAAGAGTGGTCGAAGAAAACACCCTTCGCCAAGAAAGCCTACGACTCGCAGATCGCCTGGCTCAAGGCGCTCGGTATCCAGGTATGAGCGTCGGTGCCGGTGGGGCGACGCATCGCCCCGACCGGCCCGAGTTGACAGCCTGGTGCGATCGCATCGACCGCCTCAACGAGGCGGTGGGCTGGCTCATGGGGCCGATGATCATTTTCGTCACGGGTGCGATTCTGTATGAGGTCGTGTCGCGGGGCATCTTCAACATCGCCACGATCTGGGTGAGCGAGGCCACCGTTTACGGGTCGGCGGCCGTCTACCTGCTGACCGGCGGCTACGCGATGCTGCATCGACGGCACGTCCGGATCGATGCGCTCTTCGATCGCCTCTCCGTGAGTGCCAAGCGTCGGATGGATCTGCTGGCGCTGCCCTTTCTGCTGGCCTATGCCCTCACGCTGCTGGTGGTTGGCGGTCAAACGGCCTGGACCTCTTTCCTGCAGCACGAGGGGACGGGCACACCCTGGAACCCGGCGATCTGGCCCATCAAGGCCTGCATCCCGCTGGCGGGGCTGTTGCTGCTGCTGCAGACCTTCTCCAATACCCTGCGTGATATGGGAATCATCCGACCGGCTACCAATTCGGCTCCGAGCGAGGGGCAAGCATGAGTATTGAACTGATTTCCGTGCTCATGGCGGTCTCGTTCATGGGCCTGCTGCTGATCGGCCTGCCGCTGGCCTTCGCAGCCGGGGCCTGCGCGATCGTGTTTGGCCTGGCCATGTACGGCCCGCCCGGGCTCACGCTCGTCGTCAGTCGCGTGTTCACGCTTTTGGGCAACAACGTCCTGATCTCAGTGCCGCTGTTCGTGTTCATGGCCTGTCTGCTCGAACGATCGGGCATTGCTGAAGACATCTTCGCCGTGGTGAGCGCCTGGGCAGGCAAGGTGCCCGGCGGGCTGGCGGTGGCGGTGATCATCACCAGCACGCTCATGGCGGCGATGGTGGGCGTGCTGGGGGCCGAGGTGGTCACGATCGGCATCGTGGCGCTGCCGGCCATGTTGGCGCGCGGCTATCGTAAGGAGCTTGCGTTAGGTTGTATCTGCGCCGGGGGCGGGTTGTCGACGCTCATTCCGCCCTCGGTCGTCTTCATCATGTACGGCCTCACGGCCGGCGTCTCGATCGGGCAGTTGTATGTCGCGGGCATCATTCCGGGTCTGATGCTCGCCTCGCTCTACATCGCCTACATCATCATCCACGCCAAGCTCGACCCGACGCTCGCGCCTCGCGAGGCCGCCGCCGAGTCAGCTCTGCCCATGGCCGAAAAGCTCGCGCTGCTTGGCAAACTGGTGCTGCCGTCGTTTGTCGTGTTCGCGGTGCTGGGGTCCCTGTACCTGGGCTGGGCCACACCGACCGAAGCCGGTGGCGTCGGGGTGGCGGGTGCAGCCCTCGCTGCAGTTGTGCGGCGCCGCCTTACCTGGGCGGCGGTGCGCCACGCGGTCACTGAAACCACCCGCACCACGGCCATGCTCTATTGGCTGTTTTTCGGCTCGTCTGCGCTGATCGGCGTCTACACGCTGGCCGGGGGCACGGCCATGATCCAGCGCATGCTCGAGGCCTTTCCGCTGGGACCCATCGGCGTCATGATCCTTATCCAGGTGGTGTGGATCGTACTGGGCTGCTTCATCGACTGGATCGGGATCCTGCTGCTGACCGCGCCCATTTTCGTGCCGGTCGCGACCAAGATGGGCTTTGATCCGGTCTGGCTCGGTGTGATGTTCTGCATGAACATGCAGATCTCGTACATTTCGCCGCCCTTCGGGCCCGCAGCCTTTTATCTGAAAGGCGTGGCGCCGCCGGGCATCTCGCTTTCCGATATATTCCGATCGATCTGGCCCTACATGGGGCTGCAGTTCATCGCGTTGAGTTTGCTGATTGCCTTTCCGCAACTCGCGCTCTGGCTGCCTTCCACGATGAATCGCTGACGAGAGGAGTCGAGTATGCCCAAGATGCTGAGCGAGTTGCAGGTCAAGCAGTTTCAGGACGAGGGCTACGTTCCGCGGGTGCGGGTCATGAGCGAGGCGGATGCGCTCGCCATTCGCGACAAGCTCGAGGCCTTCGAGCGCTCGAGCGGCGGCCCGCTGCGGGGCGATTTGCGGCACAAGTCGCATCTCATCTTCAAGTTCTTGTCCGACGTGGTGTTTCTCGATCCCATCGTCGATGCGATCCAGGACCTTTACGGCCCCGACTTGCTTTGCTGGAACAGCAACTTCTTCATCAAGGAGGCGCGCACGCCGGCCTTCGTGTCCTGGCATCAGGACTCCACGTACTGGGGGCTGTCCTCACCCGACGTGGTCACGGCCTGGGTGGCGTTCAGCGAGAGTAATGAGGCGAGCGGCGCCATGTCCGTCATTCCGGGCACCCACCTCATGGATCAGGTGCCGCATCGCGACACCTTCTCGAACGACAACCTGCTCACCCGCGGGCAGGAGGTGGCCGTCGAGGTCGACAAGAGCAAGGCCGTGCGTCTTGATCTGAGACCCGGTGAGATGTCCCTGCACCACGTGCGGATCGTGCATGGGTCGCCGCCCAATCAGTCGGACGATCGTCGCATTGGTTTTGCGATCCGCTACATCCCCACCTCGGTGCGCCAGTTGCACGGCGAGGATGGCGCTACGCTGGTGCGGGGCGCCGATCGCTACAACACCTTCTTTCACGAGCCTCGCGCCCAGGCCGACATGCAAGCCGACATGCTGGCGCTGCACAAGTCACTCGCTGAAAAGAGCGCCAAGATTCTTTATCGGGGGACCAAGATCCAGTCGTACGAAGATGGTGCGGCCAAGGGGGCGTACCGCTGAGTGGTGGCGGGGGTCTGGTAGCGCTCAGACACCTGGTTGTCCCTCGAGCATGTCGCCAGGTCGATTGCCGACCTGCATCTACTTCACCCTGAAAGCCGTTCCGATCACCGGTGGGGTGCTCGGCTGACTCGGCTCGCCAGCCACCGTATTGATGACGGGCGTTGCACGCAGTGCAGTCAGTGTGGTGCCTGCGTCATAAATGACTTTGCCAAAGACGAGGGGCAGGCTGTTGGGGTCGAGCGCGTTGCCGCTTGAATCGAGGCTGGGGTTGTCGACAAAGTTGATGAAGAAGCGGTTTTGCAGCTGGAAGACTGCGGCGGTGCTGTCGTAGACGGGAACCAGGCCGACGCTACCCGCGAGGTTGAGCAGTCCGGTGGCCTCGCGCGCGACCGGCGGATAGGTGGCGACCTTGCGATTGAAGTTTCCACCTGAGTAGGTATAGGCACCAGCCTCTCCGAGGCCGATCGGATGGGCAGCACCGGGCGTGCCCAGGATCCGGTGGAACACGGTGCCGTCGTAGAAGCCGTCGTTGACGTAGGCGAGGAAATTACCGCTGCTGAGTGGCGCCCGCTGATCATCGAGTTCGACCGCCAGTTCTCCTGCGCTTGTGACCAGGCAGACGACCGGTCCGACGACACTGGGCTGGGTGGCGGCCGCCATCAGCGCCGACGAGCAAGGGCCGCTAATCGGCGCACTGATATTGCCGCTGCCGTCCCGAGTCCACATCGTGTAGACGGGCAGCGGCAATTGCTGGGCGACGGCTTTCGCAATGGTGGTTTGCCAGCAGGCGTCGGTGCTTGAGGGCGTACTGGTGTCGCTGGCCTTGAAGCACCAACCGGTGGTGCCTGTGAACGTGTCATAGCCCGCCAGCCGAATCTGGCCACCGCTTCGCGTGACGACCAGCGCATCGCTGTATATGTTCCAAGTGAAGTTGCGGCTCGATTTACCCGACTCGGTGGCGACGGTGACAGCCACCGGGTAGGTGCCGACGGTTGTAGCGGTGCCGGTGATGTTGCCGCTTGCGGGGTCGAGACTGATCCCGGGGGGCAGGCCGCTCGCAGCGTAACTGAGCGTCTTGCCGTCCTTGCTCGTGGCCTTGACCTGAAGCGTTGAGATGGGCCGCCCCGTCAGGGAGTACTGGCTGATGATGCCCAGCACACTCACGGCTGGCGTGCTGTCGCCCTGTGGGCCACAGCCCGTCAGCAGGGCGACCATGAGCGAGAGGACGGCAATCAGCCAGTGTGGTCGGGTCGGAGCATGGAGGGGCATGGCCGGGGTTTCCTGAATCCGCTGAATCCGGCTGGCAGTATAGGGGATCGGCCCCCCGGGATCGAGTCGGGTGCATGCCAAATCGCGCGCGGGGCGCTGCTGCGCAGCGGGCAATCAGGCTAAGCTTTGATCGAAGCGACCCGGACCCCGAGTCGCATCCCCTTTGCCGGTTTTCGGTCAATGGAGTGCTCTCGACGTGAATGATGAGGTGGCCGCACCGGCCCTGCAGGTGCTTAGCACGGGCTTGGGCTTTCCCGAGGGCCCCATCGCGATGGACGACGGCAGCGTGCTGCTGGTTGAAATCGAGACTCGAACCCTTTCCCGGATCATGCCCTGTGGCGAGCGCCGCGTGGTCGCCCAATTGCGTGGCGGACCCAATGGCGCGGCGATCGGCCCCGACGGGCGTTGTTACGTCTGCAACAACGGAGGCCTGCGCTTTGTTCGCAAAGACGGATTGCTGATGCCGGTGGGGACACCATCCGACTACGCGGGTGGCTGGATCGAGGCGGTCGACCTAAATACTGGCGAGAGCGAGATCCTGTATCGCAGTTGCGGCGACATCCCGCTGCGCGCGCCAAACGATCTGGTGTTCGACCAGCATGGCGGCTTCTGGTTCAGCGACAACGGAAAGATCGTCGATCGCACGCGCGATCGCGGTGCGGTGTTTTATGCGAGTGCCGATGGCCGCTTCATCCGGCAGGTGATCTATCCGCTGGAGGGACCGAATGGGGTGGGTTTGTCCCCGGATGACCGGGTGCTCTACGTTGCCGAGTCCTGGACGGCCCGCGTCTGGTGCTACGAAATTGCCGGGCCGGGCGAAATCCGCCGCGTGGTCGGGCCCGTACCGTGGGAGCGCGGCCGACTGCTCATCGGGTTGGGCGGTTACTCGGTACTCGACTCGATGGCCATCGACGCGGCGGGCAATGTCTGTGTCGCTGATTTTCCCACCCATGGCATCACGGTGATTTCGCCCGGGGGAGAAATCATCGAACGTCATCCCATGCCCGACGTGTTCACCACCAACCTCTGCTTTGGCGGCCCTGGGCTGCAGACCGCCTTCGTCACGCTGTCGTCGGCCGGCCAGTTGGTGTCCTTGCCCTGGCCCAGGGGCGGACTGCCCCTGCACTGGCTCAACCGGCGCGACGGAACCGTACCTGCAGACTGAGGCGCCGGTTGCCGCACCAGACTTGGCCGCGTGGAGTGGGCCGCGCCAGGGTTGTCCACCGCATTTGGATCAGGCCTGTCGCACCGCCGAAACCGCCGCGCGCAGGCCCAGCAGATAGCTGTCGATGCCAAATCCGCAAATCTGGCCCTTGACCACCTCGGCAAACACCGAAACATGGCGAAACGCCTCGCGCGCATGCACATGGGACATATGCACCTCGATGATGGGGCAGGAGAGGATGGCGAGCGCATCGCGAATGGCGTAGCTATAGTGGGTCCAAGCCCCCGCGTTGATGATCACGGCGCTCACGCCCTCGTGCAGGGCCTGATGGATGCGCTCGCACATGGCGCCTTCGAAATTGCTCTGGAAGGAGTCGACCTCGACGCCCAGTTCGCGGCCGAGTTCAACCAGGCCGGCGTTGATCTGATCGAGCGTGATCGTGCCGTACTGTTTGGGGTCGCGTTTGCCAAACATGTTGAGATTGACGCCGTGCAGGGTCAGCACTTTCATGGTCGGTTGCTCTCAGAGGGTTCAGGTTGGAACGGTTTGGCCGGTTTGTGCCGCTTCGGCGATGGCGATCGTGATTTTAAGATTCTGCAGGCCATCGCGCGCGCTGACCAGCGGTTGGATTCGACCCTCGACGAGATCGATGAAGTGCGCCATCTGCCTGCGGATGGGGTCGTCGCGCTGCAAGGCAAGCGTCTCTGAAGCGAAGGGCTTCCACCAGGAGGCCTCACCAGGGGTGGCATAGGTCTTGAGCCGCATCGTGGGCACCGACAGACTGCCCAGCGTTCCGGCGATGACGTAGCAGTCCTCGTCCGGGTAGCTGCTGTAGGCCTTGTTCTCCTGGCTGGTCTGCTCCCAACTGCGGGCGCTGGCCGCCGTGTCGCTCAGCATGAAGGTGCCTAGCGCGCCGTTGGCAAACCGCAGGCTGATCGCTGCACTATCCTCAACCTCGAACCCGCGTACGGCGTGGGAGGCGAAGGCCTGCACGGCCACGATTTCGCCGCACAGCATACGCAGGTTGTGCACCTCGTGGATGAGATTGAGCAGGATGGGGCCGGCGCCGCGCTGTCGCCGCCAGGGCGCTTGGCTGAAGTATTCGTCAGGCTTCATGAAGGTGGCGCTGCCCATCACGCTGACCAGTCGGCCGAGCCTGCCTGATTCGATCACCTCGCGTGCGCGGGCCATGATGGGGCTGTGCGCCCGGTGGTGTCCGATCAGCAGTCGTGCCCCGCAGCGCTCGACCTCATCGACCAGTCTCTGGGCATCAGTGAGTTCGGTTGCGATCGGCTTTTCCAGGAGAACAGGCAGGCCCGCCGCGATGCATTGCAGCGCCTGCTCGACGTGGAGCGCATTGGGCGTGGCGAGCACGATTGCATCGGGCGGCTCGCTCGAAAGCAGCGCCTCCAGGCTTGGGTAAACCGGTATCCGCCAGGACTCGCCGAGCCTCTGTGCGGCTTGCGCCGGGTCGACGATGGCAGCGAGCGCGGCGCGCTCGCTGCGGGCAATGGCATCGAGGTGGGCCAGGCCGATGTAACCGGCTCCTGCGACGGCGATGCGAGGGCGGCGCATCGCGCTTCGGTTTACTTGCGCAGCTTGGCGAGTTCAGCCTGCAACTCGGCCACGGTCGCGGCAATCGCCTCGCCGTGCTTGGCAATGACCGGCTTCATCTTGTCCTGCAGGAGGCGCATTTCGGCCGGCGGGAGTTGCGTGACGGTCATGCCGCCCTTTTTCAGCGTCTCGATCGCACCGGCCACCTGCTCACGCGCCACTGTGCGCTGGAGCTTTGCTGATTCGATCGCAGCGGCTTGCACGATCTGGCGGTCGGCTGCGGGCAGCCCGTCCCAAAACTTCTTGCTGATCATCACCGACTGAGGATTGTACTGATGGTTGGTCAGTGCCAGAAACTTCTGGACCTCCTGAAACTTGTTGGCGGCGATCACGGTCACCGGATTTTCCTGTCCGTCGATCGCACGTTGCTCGAGCGCCGCATACACCTCGGGAAAAGGCAGGGGCGTGGGGTTGGCCCCCAGCGCTTTCACCCAGTCGACATTGATGGGGTTGGGAATGACGCGCAGCTTCAGCCCCTCGATATCGGCTACTTTGTTGATCGCCCGACGGCCGTTGGTGAGATTGCGAAAGCCAAGCTCGTAGTAGGCGAGACCGACGATGCCTTTTTCCTCCAGCCGGGCGTGCATGCGCGTGCCGAATGCGCCATCGACGACCACATCGGCTTCTTGTTCGTTGGCGAACATGAAGGGGAAGTCATAGACGGCGAAATCCTTCACCAGGCTGGCGAGGATGCCCGAATTCATCGACACCATCTCAAGCGTGCCGCCCTGAAGCGCCGACACGTTGGCCTGGTCGCTGCCCAGCACGGCGCCGGGGAAGAGGTTGACCTTGATTCGACCACCGGAGCGTGCCTGGACCAGTTCAGCGAACTTTTCCATACCGGCGACGATCGGGTGACCCTTGGGGTTCTGGGTTGCGAACTTGATGGTCTTTTCCTGCGCGGTGGCCACGCCAGCGAGGCCGGCGATCAGGGTGGCCACGACGGACTTGAGCAGCATGCGTTTCATGAGCGTCTCCTCGTTTCGGGTTGGGCGGGCGTCTTTCCGGTTGCCCGATGGGCGAAATGTACCAGTTAGTTCATTTTGCGTCGAAGCCGCGCGGGGTGCGAACGTGTGGCGCTATCATGCGCCGATGAGCGTTCAATCCTTATCCGAACTGCGTGCGCGCTACCCGGCACCGACCGAGCGCGTTCTCAAAAAACAATTGCCGGCGCTGGATAGCCATTGTCGGCGATTTGTCGGGCTGTCGCCCTTTGTGGTGATGGCGTCGAGCGACCCCGCCGGCGGGCTGGACGCATCGCCCCGCGGGGGCGCGCCCGGATTCGTCAGGATCAATGAGGCGGGCGAATTGCTGATCCCCGATGCCTCGGGCAACAACCGGCTCGATACCCTGTCGAATATCGTGCAAACCGGCCGGGTGGGCCTGCTCTTCATGGTGCCTGGGGTTGACGAAACCCTTCGGGTCAACGGCTGGGCGGTGCTGTCGGAAGCCCCCGAGCACCTGAGCCTCTTCACCGACGAACGCCGGTCGCCGAGCGTGGTGATCTGCGTGCGTGTCGAGGAGGCCTATCTTCACTGTGCCAAGGCGCTGATGCGCTCGGCCCTCTGGGACCCCGCCGTTCGGGTGGACCGCGAGGTCTTGCCCAGCATGGGCGAGATGATCAAGGACCAGATCGGCAGCGACGCCCCGGCCGAGACGCGCGAGGCGATGCTGGCGCGATATCGGGCCGAACTCTGATTCCCGGTCGTTTCGCCGCGCGTCCTCACAGCCCATCTCGCCGCCATTAGGACCCAGGGTCTGAGCCTGGCGCCCGCCGCGCCGCCCCTCAGCCCAGATAGTCCATCTTGCCCACCGGGACGCCGTTGTGGCGCAGCAGCCCGTAGGCCGTGGTGACGTGGAAGTAGAAGTTGGGCAGCGCCCAGGTGCGCAGGAAATCGGTGGCGGTGAATTCGCGCCGCCAGTCGCCGAATTTCAGCACGATCTGCCGCGAGGCGCTGTCGGCGAACGCGCTGGCATCGATGCTCTCGATGAAGGCGAGGGTCTTGTCAATGCGGGCGATGAGTTCTGCGAGGCTGGCTTCGTTATCCGGGTGCCTGGGAATTTCAACGCCCGCCAGGCGCGCAATCGCACCCTTGGCCGAGTCGCAGGCGATCTGAACCTGCCGGGCCATCGGAAACATGTCGGGAAAGAGGCGCGCGCCAAGCAGCGCCGACTCGTCGATCTTGTGTTCGGCCGCGTGATGGGCCGCCTTGTTCAGGATGGTTTTCAGCGTGCTGAGAAAGTGCACGAAGACCGGGGTGGATTCGGCGTACAGGGTGGCGGACATCGTGGGCTCGGTGTGGACAAGCGGGGTAGAGGTACTGGCGGGCGTATCGGCCCGCCAGGGATCAGTCTGCAGCAGACTGACGTGAGACAAGCGAGGTCAGCGTGGTGCGCTCGGGATCGGGGTGCGGGTGAAGGCAGGCGTCGCCCGGAAACTGCAGGATGAGCACTTCGGCCCCGCGGGGCCCAGCCTGCAGCGCAAGCGGTGCTTCGTCGGCGTCGCTCCAGATCATGGACAGCCAGTCGAGGGGCGCCGACGCCTGCTGCAGCGAGCCGCCCACCACCACGTGATAGCGGCCCGCGCCGCCGGGAAGCGACGGCGCCTGGGCGCTGGCGTGTGCCGGGATGCGCATCAGCCAGGCGCCGAGACCGACCGTCTTCTCGGGCATGATCTGATCGACACGCAGTTCGCTGACCGTCGCGTCGCGCGTGCCGGCGGTCTCGTGAAACTCGCTGACACAATCAAAGCGCGGAATCTTTGCGGGGTCGCGAAAGCCCCGCGATTCGGGCATGAAAAACACGCCGCTCTCGGTGCGAGGCCGAAGCGTGAGGTACCAGAGCCCCTGGTCGCCGGGCAGAATGGGACCGTAGGGACTGCGTTGCCCAGCGTAGTGCACGGTAAGTGGTCGCAGTTCGTGGGTACCGAGCTTGCCGCCCCCCGCCACCACGACCTGGAATTGCCCCCAGCCGTGAAAGTGCGCGGGCAGCAGTCGTCCGGGCTCCTGTTCGATCAGGAAGGCGTTGGGGTGCCGCGTGTCGCCCGCAGGGCCGCCGATGATGACGCTCTTGTGCGACAGCAGCGCGCCGTCCATCTTGAAGGACTGCCGAGTCTGTCTGGCCTGAGCCAGTGTGCCGACATGGATCATCTGCGGGTCTCCCTTTCGAAGGCGTGAGCTTAGCGGATCCACAAGGCCGTTAACGGATCGCCGCGCCGATGGCCTTCACGACCGGCGTCCATTTTTCCCGTTCGGCACGCAGAATTCGGGCCAGCGCCTCGGGCCCTTGGTTGGTGGCTTCGATGCCCATCGCCGCAAGTTTCTGACCCACGTCCGGGCGCGTCATGGTCCGGTTGACGTCGGCATTGATCTGCAGGGTGAGTTCTCGGCTCAAGCCCCGGGGGCCGAAGAGCCCCAGGTAAAGCGAATAGTCATAGCCCGGGAGGATTTCGTTGATGGCGGGGACGTCCGCAAGGATGGCCGCGCGCTTGGGTTCACTCACGGCTAGCAGACGTAACTTGCCCGCGTGTACGTGGGGCAGGGCGATATTGGCCGAGGTGAGCATCAGTTGGATCTGCCCCCCGAGCAGATCGGCCATCGCCGGCCCGCCCCCTCGATAGGGCACGTGCACCAGGCTGAGTCCGGCGCGCTGCGCAAGCAAGGCGGTGCCCAGGTGGGTCGGAGACCCTTCGCCGCTGGTGCCGTAGGCAATGCGATTGGGCTGGGTTCTGGCCCAGTCTAGAAACTCCTTCAGTCCGCCGGGTGCGACCGACGGGTGTACCACCATCACCGTGGTGGATACGCCGACCGATGCGATGGGGGTGAAGTCATCGACCCCGTCAAACGGCATGTTCTCCATCATCAGGGGATTGAGCACGTGAGTGCTCATCACGCCGAGCAGCAGGGTCTGGCCGTCGGGCTTGGCCTTGGCAACCAGATCGGAACCGATATTGCCCGAAGCTCCCGAGCGGTTCTCCACCACGAAGGCCTGGTTGTAATGCTGGCGAAATGCGTCGGCGAGCAGGCGTGCAAGCAGGTCGGCCGATCCACCGGGCGCCCAGGGCACGATGATGCGCACGGGACCTTCAGGAAACGCGGCCTGGGCTGGCAGACAGAGCAGGGCGGCCAGTGCCATTGCGAGGCGGGCCAGGCGGATGCGCAGCATGGAATGTCTCCCCTTGTGTTTTGTGGTGTCGACTGTAGCCGATTCCCCGCGAGACCGTGCGATGGCCGCTACATTGGGCCCATGGCGAGCGGATCAGCGGCTTGCACGGCCTGCGTCCTGCCCGTATATTCTCTCGATGGGCTCAAATCGTATCCCCCTCATTGCTTCGCTGATGGCTGCCGCGCTGCGGCGGCCGCTGGGTGTGCGCCGTCTACCGGCGCCCGCCCTGCTACTGCGCCCCGCGCGCTAAAACTCCCCCCTCTTCCCATCACCGTTTTGCAAGCTCCCCAGACCAGCGGGGGCAGACCCAGGAGTATCCGACATGGCCGAAAAACTGATCATCTTCGACACCACCCTCAGGGACGGCGAGCAAAGCCCGGGCGCGTCCATGACCAAGGACGAAAAGCTGCGGATTGCCCGTCAATTGGAAAAGCTTCGTGTCGATGTGATCGAGGCGGGGTTTGCAGCCTCGTCCAATGGCGATTTCGAGGCGGTCAAGGCTATTGCTGCAACCATTCGCGATTCGACCGTGTGTTCGCTGTCGCGCGCCAACGATCGCGACATTGCGCGTGCGGCCGAAGCGTTGAGCGGGGCGAAGTCGTCGCGCATCCACACCTTCATTGCCACCTCGGCACTGCACATGGAAAAAAAGCTGCGCATGACACCCGAGCAGGTGCATGAGCAGGCAAGACTCGCGGTACGCTTTGCGCGCAAGTTCACCGACAACGTTGAATTCTCGCCCGAAGACGGCAGTCGCTCCGACATCGATTTCCTGTGCCGCGTCATCGAGGACGTGATCAAGGAAGGGGCCACCACCATCAATTTCGCCGACACCGTGGGTTACGCGGTACCCGAAATGTTCGGTCAGTTGGTACGCACGCTTCGTGAGCGCATCCCCAATTCCGACAAGGCGGTCTGGTCGGTGCACTGCCACAACGACCTCGGGATGGCGGTGGCCAACTCGCTGGCCGGCGTCACTATCGGTGGCGCGCGGCAGATCGAGTGCACCATCAACGGACTGGGTGAGCGGGCTGGCAACACCTCGCTCGAGGAAGTTGTCATGGCGCTGAAGACGCGCCGTGACTTTTTCGGTCTGGACGTGGGCATCGACACCGCGCAGATCGTGCCAACCTCCAAGCTGGTGTCGGGCATCACCGGTTTTGCAGTGCAGCCCAACAAGGCCGTGGTGGGCGCCAATGCCTTCGCCCATGCCTCGGGCATCCACCAGG
Source organism: uncultured bacterium (assembly GCA_903907905.1). GTDB lineage: Bacteria > Pseudomonadota > Gammaproteobacteria > Burkholderiales > Burkholderiaceae_E > SYIM01. The sequence goes on from CAIVPX010000053.1 coordinate 32,350, forward strand.
ACGGCGTGCTCAAGCAGCGGGACACCTACGAGATCATGAGAGCCGAGGACGTCGGCTGGTCGGCCAACAAGATCGTGCTTGGCAAGCTCTCGGGGCGCAACGCCTTCAAGCAGCGCGTGCAGGAGTTGGGCATTCCGGTCGACTCTGAAACCGAACTCAATGCCGCGTTCGCGCGCTTCAAAGACCTGGCCGATCGCAAGAGCGACATTTTCGATGAGGACATTCAGGCGCTGTTTTCCGACGAATCGGTCACGCCCGAGTCCGAGCACTTCAAGCTGGTGTCGCTCGCCCAATCGTCCGAAACGGGCGAGCGGCCCCACGCCGAGGTCACGCTCTCGATCGCGGGCCGTGAGTCACGCAAGGCGGCCTCGGGCAACGGCCCAGTCGACGCCACCCTCAAGGCCATCGAGGCGCAGGTCGATTCCGGCTCGGAGCTGCTGCTGTATTCGGTCAACGCCATCACCACCGGTACCGAGTCGCAAGGCGAGGTCACCGTCAGGCTGTCGCGTGCGGGGCGCATCGTCAATGGCGTCGGAGCTGACCCCGACATCATCGTGGCGTCGGCCAAGGCCTACATCAATGCGCTCAACAAGCTGCAAAGCAATCTCGAGCGGGTCAATCCGCAGTCGGGCGTCTGAAGCGGTCTGCAAGGGAGAAATCCATGAGTGTCACCCATCTGAAATCGGCGCGCGATCACGATGCGTTGCGCGAACTCAAGGTTCATCTGGCCGCCGCCATGAGGATGGCCGTGCTGCATGAACTGGATGAAGGCATCGACAATCACTTTACGGCCAAGGTGCCCGGTCGCGAGGGTCAGTACGTCATGCTGCCCTTCGGTTATCACTGGTCCGAGGCGCGCGCCGATGACATGGTGGTTTTCGATGAGGCTGGAACCACGCTGGAGGGCGAGGGGCGCATCGAATTGTCAGCGTACTGCATTCATGCGCCGTTTCACCGACTGACGGGCGCCGAGGTGGTGCTGCATACGCATCAGCCCTGGGCGCTCGCGCTGAACATGCTCAAGGACAACCGCCTGCTGCCTGCGACCCAGACCGCGGTGTTCTACCAGGAGCTGATCGCCTATGACGATCACTACGACGGCACGGCTGACCTCCCCTCGGAAGGCGAACGCCTGGCCAGGGTGTCAGGCGGCAAACCGGTCGTGTTCATGAAGAACCACGGGGTGATCGCGACCGGCCGCACTGTTGCCGAGGCCTATCGGCGCCTTTACAAGCTCGAAAAGGCCTGCAAGACCCAGGTGCTGGCGATGTCGACCGGCCGGGAACTGGAGGTGCTCGCGCCTGGGATCATCGCCAAGGTGCTGGCACCGGCAGCCCTCGAGACGCACAACCGTGACGACCGCGATCGGCTGTTTTTCGAGGCGATGATGCGGGTGCTGGACCGGAACATGCCGGGGTACCGCTGACGCGTTCCGCCTGGCCCGCCGTCTGGACGGGGGGCGAGTTTTTGTATATTATTCAAAGGCTTTGCTGAAAGTTTTCGGTACCAGTTGGACCGGTACGATTAGCGATGGCGAAGCGTTTGCACGGTCCGCATCCCGGCGGCGCCGCAAGTTTGTGCCCGACGGGCACGTCAAAGGGGTCATCATGGCAGTTGCCAACATCGACAAGGCAAAAATCGTTTCCGAGTATCAGCGCGCCAAGGCTGACACCGGATCTCCGGAGGTTCAGGTCGCGCTGCTCACGGCGCGCATCAACGATCTAACCGGCCACTTCAAGTCTCACGTCAAGGATCATCACTCGCGGCGCGGTCTGCTGCGCATGGTGAGCCGTCGTCGCAAGCTGCTTGACTATCTGAAGGGCAAGAGCCCGGAAGCCTATAAGGCGCTGATCGGAAGGCTCGGTCTGCGCGGCTGAGGCCCGCAAAAAACCCGCAAGCGAACCTTGCGGGTTTTTCGTTTGTGCGGCGCGTGTGCGTCGCGAAATAAAGGAATCCACAAGTGTTTGAGATCGCAAAAAAGACTTTTCAGTGGGGCGGTAATACCGTCACCATCGAGACCGGCGAAATCGCCCGTCAGGCTACTGGTGCCGTCGTGGTCAACATTGACGACACCGTCGTGCTGGCGACCGTGGTGGCCGCCCGCAGCCCCAAGCCCGGGCAGGACTTTTTCCCGCTCACCGTCGACTACATCGAGAAGTTTTATGCTGCCGGGCGTATCCCGGGTGGCTTTTTCAAGCGTGAAGGGCGTCCCACCGAGCGTGAGACCCTGATCGCCCGCCTCACCGACCGCCCGCTTCGCCCGCTCTTTCCCGACGGGTTTTACAACGAGGTGCAGGTCGCGCTGCAGGTGATGTCGCAGAATCCTGAGGTCGACAGTGATATCGCGGCCATGATCGGCGCGTCGGCTGCGCTCGCCATCTCTGGCATACCCTTCAATGGTCCGATTGGTGCCGCCCGCGTGGGCTGGATCGATGGCCAGTACAAGATCAACCCGAGCGCGACCGAGATGGCACGTTCGCAACTTGATCTGGTTGTGGCGGGTACGGACGCCGCGGTGCTCATGGTCGAGTCCGAAGCGCATGAACTGTCCGAAGACGTGATGCTCGGCGCGGTGGTGTATGGCCATGAGCAAATGCAGATCGTCATCGACGCCATCAATGAACTGGTCGACATGGCCGGCAAGCCCGAGTGGGAGTGGCAGGCGCCCGAGCGCGATCAGGCGCTCGTCGCCCGGGTGACCGAACTGGCCGACGCCGAACTTCAGGCCGCCTACCAGGTTCGCAACAAGCAGCAGCGCACGACCAAGCTGCGCGAAGTCAGCAAGCTCGTATCGACCCGCCTGGCCGAAGAGGCCGCCGCTGCGGGCAAGTCCGCTCCCGACAGCAATGAAGTCGGCAACATCATGTTCGAGCTCGAGTCGAAAATCGTGCGTGGCCAGATTCTCTCGGGCCAGGCGCGTATCGACGGCCGTGACACGCGCACCGTGCGTCCCATTGCCATTCGCACCGGGGTTCTGCCGCGTGTGCACGGCTCGGCGCTCTTTACGCGTGGCGAGACCCAGGCGCTGGTGGCTGCCACGCTCGGCACCTCGCGCGACGAGCAGATCATCGATGCCATCACCGGCGAATACCGCGAGCGCTTCATGTTCAACTACAACATGCCGCCTTTCGCCACCGGCGAAACCGGTCGCATGGGGTCGCCCAAGCGCCGCGAGATCGGCCACGGCAATCTGGCCAAGCGCGCCATCCGCCCGCTGCTGCCGCCGGCCTCCGAGTTTGCGTATTCGCTGCGTGTGGTGTCTGAGATCACCGAATCCAACGGGTCGTCCTCCATGGCCTCGGTCTGTGGCGGTTGCCTCGCGCTGATGGACGCAGGTGTTCCCGTCAAGGCGCATGTAGCCGGTGTGGCGATGGGCCTTATCAAGGATGGTGGCCGGTTTGCAGTACTCACCGACATTCTTGGCGACGAGGATCACCTCGGCGACATGGATTTCAAGGTGGCCGGCACCGACAAGGGCGTGACCGCGCTGCAGATGGACATCAAGATCCAGGGCATCACCAAGGAAATCATGCAGGTGGCGCTGGCTCAGGCCCGCGACGGCCGCCTGCACATCCTGGGCAAGATGCGTGATGCCATGGGCGGGGCGCGGACCGAGTTGTCCGATTTTGCGCCGCGCATGTACACGATGAAGATCAACCCGGAGCGGATTCGCGATGTCATCGGCAAGGGTGGCGCCACCATCCGCCAGATTACCGAGACCACCGGCACTCAGATCGACATCAAGGACGACGGCGCCATCACGATTGCGGCGGTTGACGGCGCAGCGGCCGCACGTGCCCGCAAGATGATCGAAGACCTCACCGCCGAGGTCGAGATCGGGCACATCTACGAAGGCACCGTGCTCAAGATCCTCGACTTCGGTGCCATCGTTCAGGTGATGCCCGGACGCGACGGTCTGCTGCACGTCTCGCAGATTGCCAACGAGCGCGTCAATCAGGTGTCCGATTACGTGAAAGAAGGGCAGATCGTGCGGGTCAAGGTCATCGAGGCCGATGACAAGGGCCGCCTGCGCCTGTCCATGAAGGCTGCCGCAGCCGATGACGCCGCAGCCGGTGCGGCGCCGCAGCAACCTGCGAGCTGATTGTTATTGAGCGGATCCCGCGGGCCGAGTCCCGCGGGTGAAGGCTCGAGCATTGAACCCTGCGGCTTCAGTCCCCAGTATTGAGCCTCGCGGGCTGACCGGGTCCCGGAGGGCGAGTTTTGGATTGAGCGCTCAGTCCCTCGGGTACCAGCGCTCGTTCGCCACGTGGTCGGCCCGGCCGTCTTCGCGCAGTTTCAGCAGGTGCGCAAGCAGTGATCGTTTGGCGGCGGGCCAGAGCACCTTGGGCGTGTCGTCGTAGGCGATCTCCACGAGCTGGTCCAGCGTGCCGTTGGGGCAGGCGTGCAGTGCGCCGATCACCTTGTTCTCGCGCATCATCCGGTGCGCGATCAGTCGGTCAACTTCATATTTGCCGCGACCCAGCACGTAGCCGTGGGCCGGCAGAATCGACTCGAAGCGCTCATGCCGCAGACGCTCGAGTGAACGCACGTAGTCGCGCATGTTGCCGTCAGGCGGCGTGATGACGGTGGTCGACCCATTCAGAATGTGATCGCCGCTCAGCAGCAGTTGATCCTGCTCCATGAGCAGGCAGAGGTGATGCTCGGTATGGCCCGGCGTGTGAATGACGCGCAGGGTGGTGTCGCCCACCTGAACGCGGTCGCCGTCATGTAGCGTGCGGTCAGGGGTCCATTTCCAGTCCGGGTTGAAGTCGGGCCCTGTGGGGCGGCCCAGTACCACCGCACCGGTGAGCGACTTGAGAATGGCCGCGCCTGGCGCATGATCGGTATGGGCGTGGGTGCAGAGGATTGCCTGCAGGTCCTGGCCCACCATGGCGTGGATGCGCGAGACGTGGGCGAAATCATCGGGGCCCGGGTCAACCACGATATAGCCGCCCGGGCCACCGATGATGTAGGTGTTGGTGCCGGGGCCGGTCATGCGGCCCGGATTGGGCGCCGTCAGCCGCCAGAGATGGCTCAGCAGTTGCACCGGCCGTTCGCTCTGCCAGTCGAGCGGATGAATGGGCCGGCCATCCGGGATGACGAGTTCGAGCTCGCCATAAGCGGTTTCATCCTCGCAGAAGCGCTCAATGCGCCCCTGGATCAGTCCTGCACGAGGTGAGGTCGTCCAGACGGTGCTCTGGTTTCGGCAGTGGTCGATCGCTTGCGCGACCGAATCGAAACGCTTGAGCTGTCGCAGGGTACGGATGGTCGGAAAAATTATCTCGAAATCGCCCTGTTCATGACGCTCGAGCGCATTGGCGGGCGATACCCAGACGGGCTCGAACTGTTCGTTGCCGTCGGCCTCGGGCGTTTGCCCCGCCGGCATCCGGGCGACGAAGAAGCGGGCGTCGAAGCGCTTGGGCAGGTCGCGGTCGGCGATCCAGTGGCTAAACCACCAGACGTGATCGAGCGCAAGTCGCCAGTTGCGGGCGTCGAGCTGCGCGAGCAGATCGCCGTCATGCGCGCGGTTGAGCTCTGCCGCGTGAGCGGCATCGATCATCACGCCGGCCGCATCACAGGCGAGCAGGATCCCCAGTTCCTCGAAGGCCTCACGGACTGCGGCGGTGGCTGACGTCAGCACATCGTCGGTCTGGTCGTCCCGGGCATGCGCCAGTCGGCGCGCGCGCGCCGAGCTATCGCTGGCGTCGATTGCGCCACCTGGAAACACATACGCTCCTGGCGCGAAGCTGGCCGACTGGGACCGCCGGGTCATGAGCACCTGCAGCCCCTGGTCAGAATCCCGGAGCAGCAGGATGGTGGCGGCGGGCCTCAGGGGGGCGGGCTCTCGCCAGCCGTGAAGTTGCTTGTCGGGGCGGACCATGGTGGTATTTTCCTCAGAACGACTCGTCGCGCGCGGCATGCTCGAGCAGCGAGGCCGTTGGCTTGAATCGATCGCCATAGCGATCCGCCAGTTCGGCCGCACGCTCGGCGAAACGCCTGACGCCAACGTGATGGATGTACTGAATCGTACCCCCTGCCCAGGCCGGAAAGCCCCAACCGAAGATCGACCCGATGTTGGCGTCGCGCACCGACTCGAGCACATGCTCGTCGAGGCAGCGCAGGGTCTCGAGTGCCTGAACGTAGAGAAGTCGCTCCTTGATCTCGTCCAGGCTTGGTGGCGCCTTGGCGCCTCGCGCAAAGACCGACAGGCCGCTCCAGAGCACCTTGGGTGCACCCTCGGGGTAGTCGTAGAAGCCGGCACCGTGAGCCCGCCCGAGTCGTTTGTAGCCGTGGGACATTTTCTCGAGTACGTAGACCGCCGCCTCGGGGACGCGCCGCGACTTCACCTTGTGCACATGACCGCGCGCGCGGCTGGGCGGTTTGATGGAGACCACGGCGGGCTGTGCCTGGGCAGGTGCATGTCCGTGCGAATGGGCGTGGTCATGCGCATGAGCATGGTCGTGCCCGTGGGAATGGTTATGACCACAGCCCGGGCCGTGCTCGTGTGTGTGATCGGCGTGCTCGTGCGCGTGAGCATGGCCGTGAGCCGTTTCGTGCGAATGATCATGGCCGCAGCCAGGTCCATGAGCATGATCGTGGCCATGGGCGTGGTCATGATCATGTGCATGCGAATGGCCGTGCCCGTGGTCGTGCGAGTGTTCGTGCGAGTGCCCTTGCGAGTGCCCGGGTGAGTGCTCGTGCGAGTGTTCGTGCGAGTGCCCGTGACCACTCGCCGCGGCGGCCTCCCGCTCCAGATCGGCCAACTCCTGATGCAAAACATCATCGGCCAGCTTGAGCGACACTTCATCGAGCACGGCCAGCGGGCCCACCGGCATGCCTGCCTGGACCGCTGCGTTTTCGATGACGGCGGCCGGCACGCCTTCGCCTAGCAGCGCCATACCCTCGTTGACGAAACTGCCGAACACCCGGCTGGTGTAGAAGCCGCGCGAATCATTGACGACGATGGGCGTCTTGCCGATGGCCAGCACGAAGTCGAAGGCGCGCGCGAGCGTTTCGGGCGAGGTCTTGTCACCCTTGATGATCTCGACCAGTTCCATCCGATCGACCGGCGAAAAGAAGTGCAGGCCAATGAAGCGCTCTGGGTGCGCGCTGGCCTGCGCCAGCCCGGAGATCGGCAGCGTGGACGTGTTGGAGGCAAAGATGGCGTGATCGCCCAGCACGGCTTCGGTCTCGCGGGTGACCTGAGCCTTGAGTTCACGGTTTTCAAAGACAGCCTCGATGATGAGGTCGCAGTCCTTGAGGTCGCTCAGGTTCGCGCTGGGGTGAATTCGGTCGAGCACCGACTGGGCCTCGGCGGTCGTCATGCGCCCCTTGTCGACGCGCCGCGCAAGCAGTTTGCCGCTGTACTGCTTGCCGTGTTCGGCCTTGTCGAGGGTGACGTCCTTGAGCACGCAGTCAATTCCCCGGTTGGCACACGCCCAGGCGATGCCCGCGCCCATCATGCCTGCCCCCAGGATGCCAACCCGGGTGACCTTCGATCGGGGCTGACCCGTTGGGCGGCTTGCGCCAGCCTTCAGTTCGTTCATTTGAAAGAAGAAGGTACCGATCATATTCTTGGCGACCTGTCCGGTGGCCAATCGCGTGAGGTAGCGGGACTCGATACGCATCGCGGTATCGAAATCGACCTGGGCGCCTTCGACGGCGGCAGACAGAATCGCCTCGGGGGCCGGGTAATTGCCTTGAGTCTTTTGCTGGAGCACGGCAGGGGCAATGGGAAGCACCGACGCAACGGCCGGACTGGCCGGTGTGCCGCCGGGGATTCGCCACTTCGGATCGTCCCAGGGCTGACGCGCCTTCGGGTTGGCGCGAACCCAGGCGCGCGCCATGTCGAGCAGGGCTTCGCGCGAGGGGGCGAGCGCGTGCAGCAGTCCGATGGCCTGCGCCTCGGCGGGCTTCAGGCGTTTGCCTTCGCTGAGGATGGGCATGGCGGCCTGCAAGCCCATCAGCCTGACGGTCTTGGTGATGCCACCCGCACCAGGCAGCAGCCCCAGCGTGACCTCGGGAAAGCCGATCTGGATCGAGGGGGCATCCAGGCAGATTCGCTGGTGGCAACTGAGCGCGAGTTCCAGCCCGCCGCCGAGGGCCGCGCCGTTGATGGCGGCCACCACAGGCCGGCCGAGGGTCTCGAGGCGGCGCAGCGTGCGCTTGAGCGCCTCGATGCTGGCGAAGAACGGCGCAGCGTCCTGGGGTTTGACGGCGATCAGCGCGCGCAGGTCGCCGCCCGCGAAAAACGTGCTCTTGGCCGAGGTGAGAATGACCCCAGTGATCGTTTCACGCTCGGATTCGAGCCGGCTGACGGTCTTCTCGAGATCAGCTTGGAAGGCCGCATTCATCGTGTTGACGGATTGGCCTGGCGCATCGAGTACCAGGGTGACGATGTGCTCCGGGTCCCGTTCGTAGCGGATGCTGGACATGGTGTGGGCGGCTCGCTTGGAAGTCGGTTGGACGCGAGGCCCCCGTGGGCGATCTCTGCGTCAGAGACCGTCATGATAAACCGCAGGCCTCCGGGATCACCGGGTTGCAACCGGCCTGGTCATCACGCCGACCCTGTTGACCTCAACCTGGAGCGTGGGCGCCGGAAAATAGCGCCCGGCTTGCTGCATCAGCGATCAGGGATGCCGCAGGCGTCGAGCGGGGGATCCGGTCCAGCATCATGGGCGCCGCGATCAGAAAGCCCTGGGCCAGATCGACCTCGAGCGGTATGAGGGCACTGAGCGTTTCCCGAGATTCGACACATGGCGCGCAGGCCCGCGCGCCGAGCGAGTGCGCGAGTTCGGTCACCGATCGCACGATGGCTCGCTGCGGGGCGCTGCTGCGCAGTTCGCGGACGATTCGACCGTCGAGCTTGATGATGTCCGGCCGCAAATCACGCAAGCCCGGGAACGAGACCAGCCCGCCACCGAAGCCATCCAGCGACAGACTTGCGCCCAGCGAGCGCATACGCTCGACGAAGCCGCTGGCCGCGCTGGACGCAGCCAGTGGCCCGCCGTCACGGATTTCGACGCAAAGCTTTGCCGCGCTCTGCGGATGATCGCCGGCGATGGCCACGGCGTCTTCAAGAAAGCGCCGGTCGTGCAGGGCCGCCAGGCTCAGATTGACGGCGCAGAAGTCGAGCCCGACGCGCCGAGCGGAATCGGCGTCGAGCCACTCGAGCGTCGATCGCAGCACCCACCGATCGATGCGCGTAATCAGCCCGTTACGCTGAGCCAGTGGGAGGAACTGGGTCGGCGACAGCATGCGTCCGCTTGCGTCGCGCATGCGCACCAGCATTTCCAGTCCCGGTGCGGACGACGGCGATCGCAGCCCGATTACGGGCTGAGCAACGATCAGAAAGTTCTCGCTCGGAAAACGCTCACGAAGCTGCGAGACGAATCGACTTTGACCGCTCTCGCTCATGGATGATGGCTCCTGCCCGCGCGGTTCACGGGCGTGATCGCGGTCGGGCTTGGTGCACGCCCGCTCGGCCGCTGCGATCGCCTCCTCGGCTTCCATGCCGGCGGGCGCGGCGGCCACCCCGATGGTGGCGCGAATGCTGAAGCTGTGATCATGGAAGGCGAAAGGGCGCCCGGCGATCTCCCGCTGCAAGCGTTCGCGCAACGCCTGCGCCGAATCGATACTGCAGCCGGGTAGCAGCAGGACGAACTCGTCGCCGCCGATCCGTGCAGCGATCTGGCCGGGCGATAGCGTGTCCTGGAGGCGACTGGCGAGTTGCCTCAAGACCTGATCGCCTGCCGCGTGACCGAAGAGGTCATTGACGCCCTTGAAGCCGTCGAGATCAAGGTAGGCGATACAGAGGGGCTGCAAAGCGCCTTGCTGCAGGGCCAGACGCATCGGTTCGTGCAGGCCGCGGCGATTCAGCAAGCCAGTAAGCGAGTCGTGCTCGGCCTCAAAGCGAAGCCGGGTCTCCGAGCGTTGGCGTCGCGTGATGTCCTCGACCCATCCGTGCAGGCCGGAGCGGTGACGTGTGACGCGGATCAGCAGGCAGCGGCCGGAGTCTGCCCAGCATTCGGTTGCCGCCTGGGCCCATTCCATGGTGGCGGGTCGAGAGACCATGTCCCAGGCGTGCGCGCCGATCAGGTGGGCCAGGCTGAGCTGCGGCCGTGCCGGGCGAATCCAGAGTTCGGTCAGCCGAGCAAAGTGCGGGTCGAATTGTTGCAGTCTGCCAGTTCGATCGGCGACGAAGCTGCCGAGCGGACCATAGTGCAGGCTTTGACCGGCGCGGGGCGGTAGACGCTCCATCCATGAATGGGTCGCAACGGACGTGTCAACGCGGCGGGCAGGGGGCGTGCTGAACATCGCAGGGCTGGGCTCGAGTGGTCGGGCTCGGAAGCCTAGCCTGCGATCGTGGCCCGGGCGGGCGCCTAACCGACAGGCGGGAACGCCGCCCCCTACGGGTGGCGCCCGGGGGAGTCAAGAATCAGGTCAGACGCGCTCGACGATGGTGGCGATGCCCATGCCGCCCCCGACGCACAGCGTGATCAGCCCCCGTTTGAGGGACCGGCGCTCGAGTTCGTCGATGAGGGTTCCCAGCAGCATGGCGCCGGTAGCCCCCAGGGGGTGGCCCATCGCGATCGAGCCGCCGTTGACGTTGATCTTCTCCTCGGGCACACCCAGTTCGCGCATGTATCGAAGCGGTACGGCGGCGAAGGCTTCGTTGACCTCGAACAGATCGATGTCGTCGAAACCGAGACCCGCCTTGGCCAGCGCCTTGCGACTGGCGGGCATCGGGCCAGTGAGCATGATGGTGGGGTCGGTGCCGGTGAGGGCGGTGGCGACGATGCGCGCACGGGGGGTGAGGCCGAGCGCGCGGCCCATCTCCTCGCTGCCGATCAGTACCAGCGCCGCGCCATCGACGATGCCCGAGGAGTTTCCGGCATGGTGGACATGATGAATGCGTTCGACCTGCGGGTACTTGCGCAGGGCCACCGAGTCGAAGCCCATCTCGCCGATCTTCTCGAAGGAGGGCTTGAGTTGTCCCAGGGATTCGATGCTGGCGTCGGGGCGGATGGTCTCGTCGTGATCGAGAATGGGCAGTCCGAGGTCATCGGTCACGGGAATGATCGAACGGGCGAAGCGCCCTGCGGCGCGTGCCTCGGCGGCCCGATGGTGGGAGCGCACGCCCCACGCGTCGACATCTTCGCGGGTGTAGCCGTCGAGTGAGGCGATCAGATCGGCGCCGATGCCCTGCGGCATGAAGGCCGTGTTCATGTTGGTTTCCGGGTCGAGTGCCCAGGCGCCGCCGTCAGTGCCCATCGGCACCCGGGACATCGACTCGACCCCGCCGGCCACGATCAGGTCTTCCCAGCCGGAGCGCACCTTCTGGGCGGCAAGATTGACCGCCTCGAGGCCGGATGCGCAGAAGCGGTTGATCTGAACACCGGAGACCTTCAGGTCCCAGCCGGCGGCGAGCGCGGCGGTTTTAGGGATGACCGCACCCTGATCGCCCACCGGCGATACGCAGCCCACGACGACGTCTTCGACCAGCGCGGTGTCCAAGTCGTGGCGTGCCTGCATGGCGTGCATCAGCGTGGTGAGCAGCCTTACCGGCTTGACTTCGTGCAGCGACCCGCTGGATTTGCCGCGACCCCGCGGGGTGCGGATTGCGTCAAAGACATAGGCTTCGGGCATGTCGGTCTCCGTGTTGACGATGAGGCAATGTTTGGGCGCAATTTGTTACCCTGAGCCGTTTGATTCTCCCACAACCGGAGTCGCCGATGCTGCCACGAAGCCTGTTCAACGAAGACCACGCCATCTTTCGAGAGTCGGTCAGGCGTTTCCTTGAAAACGAGGTCGTGCCCTTTCATGCAGCCTGGGAAGAGCAGGGTTATGTCGATCGGGAGGTGTGGCTCAAGGCGGGGGCCAACGGGCTGCTCTGCTCATCAATGCCGGAGCAATGGGGCGGGTCAGGGGCGGACCGACTCTACTCAGTGATCGTCATGGAAGAAATCGCCCGGGTCAATGCCACCGGGCTCGGCTTCGTGCTGCACTCCGAAATCGTGGCGCCCTACCTGCTGCGCTATGGCACGGATGAGCAGAAGGCACGCTATCTGCCGAAGATGGCGAGCGGCGAGATGATCGGCGCCATCGCCATGAGTGAGCCGGCGGCGGGCTCCGATCTTCAGGCCGTTCGCACCACCGCCGTACGGGATGGCGACTACTACGTGCTCAACGGGTCCAAGATTTTCATCACTAATGGCTGGCACGCCGATCTCGTCATCGTGGTGGCCAAGACCGATCCGGCCGCCGGTGCCAAGGGCACCAGCCTGTTCCTGGTCGAGCGAGGCATGCCCGGCTTTGAAAAGGGGCAGCGCCTGAAGAAGGTGGGGCTCAAGGCTCAGGACACGTCGGAGCTGTTTTTCAATGATCTGCGACTGCCGGCCTCGCACCTGCTGGGCAAGGAAAATCAGGGCTTCATCTATCTGATGCAGGAATTGCCATGGGAGCGCATGCAGATTGCGATTGCGGCCATTGAGAGCGCGCAGGCGGCGATCGACTGGACGGTGGACTACGTCAAACAGCGCAAGGTCTTCGGCACCACGGTCAGCAGTTTTCAGAATACGCGCTTCAAACTCGCCGAGCTGCAGACCGAAGTGCAGATTGGCCGAGTGTTCGTTGATCGCTGTCTCGAGGCGCTGCAGGAGGACAAACTCGATACGGCGACGGCCTCGATGGCCAAGTACTGGTGCAGTGACCTGCAGGGCAAGGTGCTCGATGAGTGCGTGCAGCTTCATGGGGGCTACGGCTTCATGTGGGAGTATCCGGTGGCGCGGGCTTGGGCCGACGCTCGCGTGCAGCGCATTTACGGTGGCACCAACGAAATCATGAAGGAGCTCATCACACGGTCGATGGGGCTGGGCGCGCCAAAGTGAGGGCGGTCGCCCCGCTGGGCCTGCCGGGCGCACGGTTTTCTTTGACGTCGCTGCGGGGGCTCGCTAGACTTTTCCTCAAATTACTTTGATTCGAACGCGGCACCAGCCGTGCGCAGTCCGGTCGCCAGAACCGGTCTGATTCCGAGGAGACATGGAGCTTCTTCAACTGACGATTGCCGGCGTGGCAATGGGCTGCATTTATGCGCTCATCGCGCTCGGCTTCGTGCTGATCTACAAGGCCACCGAGGTCGTCAACTTTGCCCAGGGCGATGTGATGATGCTGGGTGCCTTTGTCGCCTTCACCTTTGCCAGTCTCTGGGAATGGCCCTTTGCGCTGTCCTTGCCTTTTGCGGTGCTGGTGCTGGCCTGCGTGGGCGCGCTCTTTGACCGCTTCCTGCTACGGCCCATCATCGGCCAGCCCACCTTCTCTGCGGTCATGGTCACCATCGGAGTTGGGTTTGTTGCGCGGGGCGTGGCGACCATGATTCCGGGCTGGGGAACCGACACCCATGCGCTGAAGGCCCCCTATTCAGACGGTGTGCTCCACCTGGGGGCGCTGGTCGTTTCCACCGACGACCTCGCCATCATCACCCTCACGTCGCTCCTGTGCGGGCTGCTGTTTCTGTTCTTTCGCTACACGACAGTGGGCATCGCCATGCAGGCGAGTTCTCAGAACCAGCTCGCGGCCTATTACATGGGGATTCCGGTGCGTCGCATCAACACGCTGATCTGGGCTATTTCAGCGGGCATTGCCGCCTTCGCCGCCGTGCTGCTCGCGCCGATCACCTTCGTTCACTCCAACATGGGTTTCATCGGGCTCAAGGCGTTTCCCGCCGCAGTGGTCGGCGGCTTTGGCAGCATTCCGGGCGCCATCGTCGGCGGCCTCATCATTGGTCTGGTCGAAGCCTACGCCGGCTTTTATCTGCCCGAAGGCTTCAAGAGCGTGGCCGCCTACCTGGTGGTGCTGCTGGTCCTGATGGTACGGCCGTCAGGAATCTTCGCCGAAATGCGGCGCAAGAAGGTCTGAGGCCGGTCGGATCACCCCATGCGATTCCTCTTCAAGACCCGTTACGAGCAAGACCAGCAGCTATTCAAGGACGGCGTCGAGGCATTCTGGTATGGGCTCCTTCTGGTGCTCTTGCTGCTTGCTCCCTTTGTCGTGCCCGAGTACTACCGGGCTCAGCTCGTGTTCATCTTTATCTGGGCGATCGTGGGCTTCGGGCTCATGCTGCTGTCGGGTTTTACCGGCCAGATCTCGATGGGGCACGCGGCGTTTCTCGCCATTGGTGCCTACGCCGAAACCATTCTTCAGGCGCGTGGCATTCCCTTTGTCGTCAGTGCACCCGCAGCGGTGCTGCTGGCGGCCGGCGCAGGCGTGCTGATCGGCCTGCCCGCGCTGAGGCTGTCTGGGATTTATCTCGCCATTGCCACGCTGTCGTTCGGCTTCATCGTCGAAGAGGTGCTGGCACGCTGGGAGTCGCTCACCGCCGGCAACTCGGGGCTGATGGTGCCCGCGCTCAATCTTGTCGGGGCGCCACTGCAGAGCGTTGAGGCCTTCTATTTTCTTTGTCTGGCCTGCGTCCTGGCGGTGGGCCTGGCCGTGCGCAATCTGCTGCGGGCGCCGACCGGCCGAGCCTTCATTGCGATCCGCGACTCGGAAATTTCGGCGCAGAGCATGGGCGTCAACCTGGCGCGCTTTAAGACCCTGAGCTTTGCGCTGTCGGCGGGCATTACCGGTCTGGCCGGTGCCTTGTATGCGCACCAGATCCGTTTCATCAGTCCTGAGCAGTTCACCCTGCTGCTATCCATCGAATTTCTGATGATGGTGGTGATCGGCGGCATGGGGTCGCTGCACGGCGCGGTCTTCGGTGCAGTCTTCATGATCGTGCTGCCCGAACTCATCGCGCTCGCCAAGGACTGGCTGCCTCAGGCCGTGGCCGAGCAGACGGGGCTCAAGGGCACGGTATTCGGTCTGATCATGATCGTCTTCGTGCTCTTCGAGCCCATGGGCCTCTACGGTCGATGGGTCAAGATCCGAACCTATTTTTCGCTGTTTCCGCTCTACAAGCGGGGAATGTTTCAGCGGCAGAAGTCCTATCAGAAGTCGGAGCGGGTGCACTGATGGACCTGCTTCGCGTCGAGCACCTGAGCAAACGCTTTGGCGGGCTGGCGGCTGTCGACGACGTCAGCTTCAGTGTGCGCGAGGGTGAGGTTTTCACGCTCATTGGCCCCAATGGGGCGGGCAAGACCACCATCTTCAATCTGCTGAGCCTCATCTACCCCGCCAGCGGTGGACGCATCGAATTTCGCGGCGAAGACCTCGCCGGGCTGGCGCCCGACAAGGTGGCGGCGCGCGGCCTGGGGCGCACCTTTCAGAACATCGAGCTTTTCGAGCACGCCACGGTGCTGCAGAATCTCCTGATCGGCTGTCATGCACAGGCGCGGGTCCACTTCATCGCCGAGATGCTGGGCCTGCCGTCGGTCAGGCGCCGTGAGGTCGAGCATCGCAAGCGTGCCGAGCGCGTGATCGACTTTCTCGATCTGCAGGTGCACCGCGACAGCATGGTGGCAGGCCTGCCCTACGGGGTTCGAAAGGTGGTTGAGCTTGCGCGGGCGCTCTGCGCCCAGCCTCGTCTGCTCTTGCTGGACGAACCCTCCTCAGGCCTCAACGTCGAGGAAACCGATGACATGGCCTACTGGATTCAGGATATCCGCAACGAACTCGGTGTCACGGTGCTGATGGTCGAACATGACATGAGTCTGGTTTCGCGTGTGTCGGATCGCGTGCTGGCGCTCAACTACGGCAAGGTGATCACCGAGGGCACGTCAGCCGAGGTGCAGTCGCACCCCGATGTCATTGCCGCCTACCTGGGAGACTGAGGTGGACGGCGAGACTCTGCTGCGCCTGTCCAATATCGAGTCGAGTTACGGGCCGGTGCAGGCAATTCGCGGGGTCAGCCTTGAGGTCAAGCGAGGCGCGATCGTCACCGTGCTGGGCGCCAACGGTGCGGGCAAGACCACCATTCTCAAGACCATCTCCGGCATCATCGACCCGCAAAAAGGGTCGGTCTGGTTTGACGGCGAGGAAATTCAGCGCCGCGACCCCGACTGGGTGGTTCGGCGCGGCATCAGCCATGTGCCCGAGGGGCGCGAGGTGTTTCCCATGCTCAGCGTGCGCGACAACCTGCTGATGGGCGCCTATACGCGTCATGATCGCCAGGGCATCGCCGCTGATATCGCCCGAATGTACGACTATTTTCCGATTCTCCGTGAGCGTGCCACCCAGGAGGCGGGGCAGTTGTCGGGGGGGCAGCAGCAGATGCTGGCCATCGCACGGGCGCTCATGGCGCGCCCCAGGCTGCTGCTGCTTGATGAGCCGAGCCTCGGCCTGTCGCCCAAGCTCACGAAGGGCATCTTTGCCATCATCCGGCGTGTCAACCTGGAAGAGGGCGTCACCATGCTGCTGGTCGAGCAGAACGCCAGCATCGCGCTCGCGACCGCCGATTTCGGCTATGTGCTCGAGGTGGGGCGCGTGGTTATGGAAGACACTTGCGAGCGCTTATTGCAGAAGGACGACATTCGCGAGTTCTATCTGGGTGTGAAAGCCCAGGCGGTTCGAGGCGAGCGTCGCTGGAAGAAGAAGAAGCAATGGCGATGAGCCCGCAACGTCGCACCAATCTGCCGGGCGAGACGATCGGCCGGAAATTCTGGAATGCCGTCCTCGCTCGTGGTGAGCGCATTGCGCTTCGGCAGAAACGTTTCGGTCTGTGGGATGAAGTGTCCTGGCGCGAGATGGGCGCGCATTCGAGGCGCATCGCCATGGCGCTGGTCGCACACGGGCTCCAGCCTGGTGATCGGGTCTCGATTCTCGCCAATACCCGGCGCGAGTGGAGCTATGCCGACTACGGCATCCTGCTTGCGGGCGGGGTATCGAGCGGCATTTACCCCACCGATGCGGCCGCACAGGTTCAGTACCTGTGCACCGACTCGGGCTCGCTGTTTGTGTTCGTCGAGGATGCCGAGCAACTGGACAAGGTGCTCGAGGTCCGGCCATCGCTACCCCTGCTTCGCAAAATCATCGTGTTCGAGATGGAAGGGCTCGGCGCGCTCGATGACCCGATGGTGATCGGGCTCGAGGCCTTTGAAGCCGAGGGTGAGGCCTTTGACCAGGCCCACCCGGGCGAGTTCGATCGCAGGCTCTCGTCGCGGGGCGCCCCGGACCTTGCGATCCTGGTCTACACCTCGGGCACCACGGGCAAGCCCAAGGGGGCCATGCTGTCGCATGAGAATCTGTGCTGGGTGATGGAGCACTTTGCGCCCGAACTGGATGCCGACGAGAACGATGACAAGATGGCCTTCCTGCCCTTGTGTCACGTGGCCGAGCGGATGATCGGGCAGTTTTTGTCGCTGCAAACGGGCGCGCGCCTCAATTACGTTGAAAACCCCGAAACCATCGCCGAGAATATTCGCGAGATCGCGCCCACCATCATTTTGTGCGTGCCGCGGGTGTGGGAAAAATTCTTCTCGGCGGTCTCCATCCGTCTGCGCGAGGCCACGCCGCTGCAGCGTTGGGCGTATGGCGTCTCCATCGCACTTGGTTATCGCATCGTCGATCGGCGCTTGGCCGGGCGTACAGTGCCCATCGGGCTGTCCATGCTCTTTTGGCTCGCCCGGCGTCTGGTGCTCGACAATGTCCGCAAGGCGATCGGCGTGAACCGCTTGCGCTGGGCGATCAGTGGTGCTGCGCCGATCTCGCCCGAACTCATTCGCTGGTACCACGCGCTGGGCGTGCCCCTCTACGAAGGCTGGGGCATGACCGAGACGGCGGCGGGCGGCTCGATCAATCTGCCGGGGGCCATGCGCCTGGGAACCATCGGTCGTGCGCAAGCCTGGGCCGAGATGGCCATCTCGCCCGAGGGCGAAATTCTCATGCGCGGCCGAAACGTCTTCATGGGCTACCTCAACCTGCCGGACAAGACGGCCGAGGCGCTGGATGACGAGGGCTGGCTGCACACAGGCGACGTGGGTAGCGTGGATGAGGCGGGCTTTTTCCGCATCACCGATCGAATGAAGGACATCCTCATTACCGCAGGCGGCAAGAACATCACGCCCACTGAGATCGAGAACGAATTGAAGTTTTCGCCCTACATCACCGATGCGGTGGTGATCGGCGATCGTCGCGCCTACCTCACCGCGCTGGTGATGATCGACCACGAAAACGTCGAGCAGTATGCGCAGGAACGCAAGGTGCCCTTCACCAACTTCCAGAGCCTGTGTCGCACGCGTGAGGTGCTTGATCTGGTCCAGTCGGAGATCGATCGCGTCAATGCAAAATTTGCCCGGGTCGAGCAGATCAAGAAGTTTCGGCTGATCGAGCAAAAGCTCGGCGCCGAAGACGAGGAACTCACGCCCACCATGAAGCTCAAGCGTAAGCTGGTCAACGAAAAGTACCGTGACCTGATCGATAGCATGTACAACTCGAACCCATGAAGGAGACCCACGAATGAACTCACGCAGACGTTTTCTGGAACTTGGTGCAGCCGGCGGTGCCGCATCGATGCTGCCGCTTGGCAGCGCCTGGGCCGATCAGGGGGTGTCGCGCGATCAGATCGTGCTGGGCTCCATCCAGGATTTGTCGGGGCCGCTGGTCACGCTGGGCAAGCCCATCCAGAACGGCATGATTCTTCGGGTCGAGCAACTCAATGCCGACGGTGGCATTCACGGCCGCAAGCTCAGGCTCATCGTCGAAGACTCCGGCTACGACCCGCGCAAGGCTGTGCTGGCCGCACAGAAACTCCTGACCCAGGACAAGATCTTTTCGATGTTGGGGTCGTTGGGCTCGGTGGTGTCACTGGCCACCTTGCCGCTGGTGCTGGAAAAAAATGTCACCCACCTTTTTCCGGTGACCGCGCACCACGGCAACTTCGAGCCCTATCACAAGCACAAGTTCGCGATGGCCACGCCCTACCCGGACAGCACCCGCCTGGGCGTGA
>CAIVPX010000054.1 GCA_903907905.1 uncultured bacterium
CAGGCTGGCACTGCCCGCATCGGTTGCGGTGGTGTCGGGCGCCGATTCGCCGCTCCGATTCGGGGCCGGTGCGGTGTCGGGGGCAAGCGCTTCGCAGCGCCTGCAGATGCAGCTCACGCTGGTTGCTTCGGACGATGCTGCGGCCTTCACCGCTGCCGATGAGTCGGACGATGGCGTCACACTGAGCGAGGTGTCGGCCAGCTCGATCACGCTGACCGGTACGGCGTCCGATCTGGCTGACTGGCTTGCGGCGGGCAAGCTGCGGCTTCGCAGCTCGGCCCCGCAGCAGGTTCTGGTGAGCCTGAGCGATGCGGACGCTGCCGATCGCGTGGCCACGGGCCGCTTCGACATTGCCGTGATGGCAGCGTCGGGCAGTCAGCGCAGCGCAAGCCTGAACCTTTCGGGCTACTTGCCGGTGACACCCGATACGCCCAGCCAGATCGTGCTCGGGGCGAACACGTTTGGCACCGGCTCTGAGCGGCTTCGTGTCACGCTGTCGCTGGCTCAGGGCACGATCGACCTGCTGGGTGATGCGCCGATTGCGGGCGTCGACGTGTCCCCGCTTTCGCCGCAAGATTCAGGCGCCTCGCGAAGCTTCACGGGCAAGGCCTCGGACCTGAGCGCGCTCTTTGCCGCAACGGGTCCCGCCGCGCGGGTCTTCGCGAAGGGCCCCGCCAATCAGGCGATGGGTGTTCGCGTGGAAAGCCTCGCCGGCGACTCGTCGACGGTCGTTGCGTCAACGCACGCCACCCTCGCACTCTATGGTGCAGGCAGCGAACTCAAGCGCGCGCCGGTGTTGGCCGATCTGCCCACCCAGCTCTGGATTACGCCCGAGACTGAATCCAGCCTGATCTTTGCCGGTGCGCAGATCACGCAGTCTGGCGTGGCGGGCTCGCCGGCAGGCACCCTCGTGCTCACGCTCGAGCTCCCGGCAAGCGGACTCGCGCTGGCCTCAGGTGAAGGCCTGTCCGCCTCGCAGCTGGCCTCGGGCCTCACCCTGGATGCGGCAAAGAGCACCGCCGGTCGCCTGGTGATCTCGGGCAGTGCCTCGGCGCTGACAGCGCTGCTGCGCGGCGCGGCAGGCGAGGGCGGGATGCTGGTGTACACGGGTCCGGGTGTGCTCGATGAGGGCTCGCCGCTCGGGCTCACGCTCACGGTCTCGCGTGCGGACGGCAGCGGCTCAAGCACCGTCACCAGCGCCCTGCGGCCCGCGCAGCAGGTGCAGACCACCATGACGAGCCCCGCCGCCGATCTGCCCGCCGAGCTCAGCCTCACCCCGGGCGCCTGGGCGCCGCTGGTGATGGCGGCGGATGCGATCAAAGGTGCGGGAACGCTGACGCTGACGATCAGCCTCGACAAGGCGCCCGCCGGCCAGACGGCCAGCCTCACCTGGGCGGCTGCACCCGAACTGGGCCTGATCAGCCCCGGCTCCGGTGACACGCTTACGCTCGAAGGGACTGCGGCTGCGCTCAACGCTTACCTCTCGGACGTATCAGGCCGCATCAAGGTTCGCGCGGATCACGACACCCGCATCACGCTGAAGACGGATTCAGGGCAGAGCCGTGCCAGCAGCACGATCAAGGTGACCCAGCTTGTCGCTGCGCCGGGTGTGGCGGGCGCGCAGCCGCGGCTCGAGATGGTCTTGCCCGCTCAGCTGACGCTTGCCCCGCAGGCTGCCACCGACGGGGTGTCGCTGGTCTTGGCCGGTGTGCCGCTGTCGGGGTCGTCGGTCGAGACGCTGACACTCGAGCTCGCCGTGTCGGCGGGTTCGCAACCCGACGATGCGCCGACCGGCGGCACGCTGGCGGTCACGCCCGCGCTCGACATCATCGAGGCCAGCAGCCGCGTGGTCCGGGTAGCGGGCACGCTGGCCGCGCTCAACGCCTGGCTTGCGTCGGGCGCGCTGCGCTACACGGGCGCAGCCGCGACGCTGTCGCTCACGCTCACCCACACCGACTCGAGCGGCGCCTGGCAGCAAGTCACGGAAAACCTGGGCCTGGTGCCCGCGATCGCTGCCGCACCGGCGCTTGCGTTGGCGCAGACCTACCCGGTGAGCGCCGATACGGCCTCCACGCTGGTCTTTGGCGCCTCCACGGTGGGCGCCGGGTCGGCGCAGGTCTCGGTCGAGCTGTCGGTGAATGCGGGCAGCTTCGGTCAGCCCGATGCCACCGGTCTGGCAAGCGCCCAGCGCGCGGCCGATGGCCATGCCCTCACGCTCACCGGCTCGGCCGCGCAGATCAATGCCTGGCTGGCAGCGGGCCAACTGCGTTACACGGGCCCAGGTGAGACGATGACGGTCTCGGTGAGCAACCTCGAGTCCGGCGTGTCGGCAATCGACGCTCGCCGCACGCGTGCGCAGGTCACCCTGCAGGCGGTGGCTGTGACCGAAACGGCCGGGCCGCTGCCGCTGGGCTTGAAGCTGCCCGAGGGGCTGCAGGTGAGCGCATCGGGGGCGAGGACGGTGCTGGCGCTGTCGGGCCTGCCGCTGCCGGCCCAGGCGCGGGTGAACGGTTCGGTGCAGGCCGATACCGGCCTCTACACGATGACGCTGAGCCTGCCCGAAGGCGTGGCGCTGAACGCAGGCCAGGGTCTGTCGATGGCATCGGGCTTTGCAGGCGTGGAGAAGCTCGCCTCGAGCACGGCGGGCCGTCTGCAGGTGCAGGGCACGATCGATGGGCTCAATGCGCTCCTGACGAGCGGGGCGCTGAGCTATGCGGGTGCGAGCACGGTGGGCTCATCCATCGTCTTGCAGGTGGCAGTGAGCCGCGGGGCGCAGTCGGTGGCGGGCGCCATCGATCTCACCAGCGTGGCGGAGCAGGCGACGCCTGCGCTCAGCCTGCCCAACAGCCTGGGCGTCGTACCCGATGTGGCGAGCGCGATCGTGTTTGCCGCCACCCTGCTGTCGGGCAGCACTGCGCCGTCGGTCACTCTCAGCCTGTCGGTGCCGGGGGAGGGCCGCCTGGATGCGGTCGCTTCGCCGGGCATTGCGATCAGCGGCAATCACAGCGGCAGCCTGAGCCTCACCGGCACGGCTGCCGACCTGGCCGCTTACCTCTCAGGGAGCAGTCCGTCCGCGCTCAGCTACACCGGCCTTGCCACGCAGAGCCTCACCGTGTCGCTCGACCAGAATGGCCTGCGCACGCAAACCGCCGTACAACTCTATGGCGCAAGCCGCACCCAGGCCAGCGCGCCGGTGCTGGCAAGCCTGCCCACCCGTTTGTGGATCACGCCGGACACGAGTTCGCATCTGGTCTTCAGTGGCCTGACGGTCGGTGACGCCCCGAGCGACGAGACACTGACGCTCACATTAAGCCTGCCCGAGACCGCCGAATTGGCCCTCGGCGAAGGGCAGGGTCTGGCCACAACCGGCGCAGCCGGTGGCGTGGTGCTGGCGGCCACTTCGGCCCGCAGCCTCAGCCTGCAAGGGCGCGCTGTCGATCTGCAGGGCTTCCTCACGACGGCGGGTCGTTTGAGCTACACCGGGCCGGGGACGGCCGCGGGCGGCACTCCGCTTGTGCTGACCCTGACACTCAGTGGCGCATCGGGCAGTTCGGCCGCAAGCGTCGTGCTGCAGTCGCCGGTTCAATCGAACGTGGTCAATGCGGGCGGCGCGATGCGTCTGCCCGAGGCCCTCGTCACCACCCCGGGCGCACTGGTTGCGCTCGTCATGCCTGCGGGCGCCATCTCGGGCACAGGCCCGATGAGCCTGCGCGTGAGCGCGGCCGCCTCGGCCAGCCTGGCGTGGGACACCGATCCGGTGCTGCGCGCGGGCGCCGAGCGCGTTGCGCTGGCCGCGGGCCAGGGCGCCTCGCTCTGGTTACAGGGCAGCGCCAGCGAGCTCTCGGCCTGGCTGGCCGCAGGCCATCTCAAGGTGCTGGCCTCGGGCGACTCCAGCCTGTCTTTCGAACTGGAAGCCTCGCCCGCCTCGGGTGCCTCGTCGGCCATTGTCAGCACGGGCTCCGTGGCCATCCGCTTCAAGCCCGCCGAGCAGATCGTCAGCGACGCGAGTGCGCTGCGCTTGCAGTTGCCGCAAGCCCTCACGGTGGATGCGGGCCTTGCCACCCCCGTGCGTGTGGCCGGCGCACCCGTGGGCGGTGATTCCACGTCGGTGCTCACGCTCGAGCTCTCGGTGGTGCAGGGCAGCCTCTCGGCCAGCGATTTCTCGGGACTGGCCAGCGGCGCGCTGGCCCAGGATGGCCGCACGCTCAGCCTCAACGGCAACGCGGTGCAACTCAATGCCTGGCTCGATAGCGGGCGCCTGAGTTACACGGGTGCCGGCGAAGCCCTGCTGTTCAAACTGAGCCGCGCGGGCCATGCGATGTCGCAGGCCGTCGCCACCGGGGCCGTGCAAGCCCCGGCTCAGGGCGCCGACGCGCTGCAAGCGACGCAGACCCTGCGCGCATCGACGCTGCTGGCTGCCGCCTCGGCCAGCGTGCCCTCGCTTGCGCTCCTGCAGTCGCTGCCGGTGCTCGCCAACACCCTGACGCCGCTGGTAATGGGCTCAGACACGGTGAGCGGCGCAGGCACCCTCACCCTTGCGTTGTCGGTCACGGCCGGCACGCTGGACACGGTGGCCGCAGGCGGCCTGGCTGCGCCGAGCCGCGAGGCCTCGGGCGTGGTGCGCCTCACGGGTTCGGCTGCGCAGATCAACGCGTGGCTGGCGGCAGGGGGCCTGCGCTACACCGGACCGGGCGCGGCCCTGGTGCTGAGCCTGGGCAATGCCTCGGGCATCGAGCGCCTGAGCACGGCCCGGGTGGCGCTGCAGGCGAGTGCTGCGGTCGAGTCGGCCGGACCTGCGGGCATTGGCCTCGCCTTGCCGGCCGCGCTGGCCGTGAGCACGGGTCAGGCCAGTGCGCTGGCGTTGCCGGGTACGCCGCTCTCGGGTGACCCGACCGCGTCGTATACCCTTGAACTGAGCGCGGCCTCGGGCGTGCTGAGTACCGGCGAGGCGCGCCTCGCGGGTGCGAGCGACACCTTGGCGCTGCCCGATCTGGACGCATCGCCCAACGCGCTGCGCCTCGTGGGTAGCATCGCGTCGCTCAACGCCTGGCTGGCCTCGGGCCGGCTGGTGTATGCGGGCTCGGGCTCGGTGGTGCAGGTGCGCCTGAGCCTGGGTGAGCAGGAGGTCCGCGGATCGATCACGCTGGAGGCGGCGGCCCCCGCGGTGTCGCCCCAGCTCACCGCGCCGGGGTCGATGGCGATCGTGCCGGATACGGCGAGCGCCATCGTGCTGGCGCCCGATGCCCTGGGCGTGGGCAGTGGCCCGCGGTCGGTCACGCTGTCGGTTGCGCAGGGCGGTGTGTTCCATGCCCAGCCCGACGCGGCAAACGGCATCACCCTTGCCGGCGACGGCACCGGCGCGCTGACGCTCACGGGCAGCGCCCAGGCCCTGAGCGCCTTCTTCTCGAGCAGCCCGGCCCGTGTGACCTACACGGGTCAGGCCACCTTCGCGGCTGCGAGCGGCAACACCGCGCAAACGCTGAGCCTGGTGGTGCAAGACGCTGGCGCGCTTGGCCAGGGCAAGCAGTCGCAGGCCACGATCGCGCTCTATGGCGCAAGCTCTGCGAGCTACGTCACCCCCACCATTGAAAGCCTGTCCTCGCGTCTGTGGGTGACGCCGCAGGTCAGTTCGGCGCTGAAGTTCGAGGCGGCCGCACTCACGGGCTCGGGCGAACTTACGCTGTCGCTCAGCCTGCCTGAGCAAGCGCTGCTGGCGCTGACCGCCGGCGAGGGCCTGTCGGCGCAGCCGACGAGCGCGCCTGACGCGCAGACCTCGACCGTACACACGTCGTCCACGCCCACCAGCGCCGCCTCGTCCAGCGCGGTGCGCATCGACCCGAGCAGCAGCGCACGCACGCTGGTGCTGCATGGCAGCGCCGATCAGCTCAATGCCTGGCTGCGTGCCGAGGCCGGCGTGCTGCGCTACACCGGTCCGGGCGCGACGACCGACGGTGCCGCGATTGCGCTCGAGGCCTTGCTCGTCGACGCCTCGGGCAGCCTCGCCCGCACCACCGTGTCGCTCGCAGCGCCAGCCCAGTCCATGAGCCAGGTCACCGGACCGACGCTCACGTTGCCCGCTGTGCGCATCACCACGCCGTCGGCGCTCGCGCCCATCGTGCTGGGGGCGCAGGCCATTGGCAATGCGGGCCCTGCAATGGTCACGCTCGAATTCGACGCGCCCATCGAGGCCCTGCGTCTGGCGGGGCTGCAGCCTTCGACGGGCTCCGACTCGATGCTGGGCACGATCACGGGTGCCGCAGGTTCGATCTCGGTCAGCTCGGGCGAGACCCGCCTGCGCACCGTCAATGGTGTCGGGCAGGCCTTCTCGGCCACCCGCCTGAGTGGCAGCGCTGTCGCGCTCAACCAGTACCTTGCGCACGACGGCAATGTGTTCTTCGACACGAGCGCGGGCAACACCCTCGGGCTTCGAATCGTCGGTGCCGTGAGCAGTCGCGGCGAGATCGCGATCGACACCTCGCCCGTGGCCGATGCGGCCGTCGTGCAGCCCTCGCTGCGTCTGCCCGAGTTCTTCACGCTGCCCACCGACGGCGCGCTGCGCCTGCCGGCGCAGGCGATCGGCGGTGAGGGGCTGCTCTCGGTCACCCTCGAGGTGAACGCGGGGTCGCTGCACTGGCAGGCCGCGAGCCTCCTGAAGGCGACCGCCGGCGGTGCGCTGCTTGCCGCCGGCAGCGGCAGCACGCTCACGCTGGTGGGCGATGCGGCGACGCTGAGCGACTGGCTGTCGGCCCCCGATTCGCTGCGCTGGGCGGCCTCGGGCGATGCGAGCCTGTCGGTGCAGGTGCGTTCGCTCGATCCGCTTGTGCCGTCGGGCACGGTGCTTCGGGCCGCGCAGTCGCAGTCGCAGCTTCGGCTGATGGCGCTCGATCTGGCGGCTGCGCCAACGCTTGGCTTGACGGTGCCTCAGGGCATTGGCCTGAGCGCAAACGGGTCGGCGCCGATCGAACTCAAGCACGATCTGGTGTCGGCCTCGGTGCCCGGCGCCGCCCTCACGCTGACGCTGACGCTGCCGGTGTCGGGTGCCGAGCGCGGCGGGCTGAGCTTCTTTGACGATGACAGCGCGCAGTCGGCGCAGGGCGCCGATGGCGTCGCGGTCAGCGCATCGGCCGATGGCCTCACGGTGAGCTTCTCCGGCAGTGCCTCGGCGATCAACGCCTATTTCCGCAAGACCGGCAATCTGCTGTATCAGGGCCCCTCGGGCGAGCTCGAGCTCTCGCTCATGGCCGGTGAGGCGCGGGCCGACGCCCGGCTCACGCTGACCCGGCCTGCGGGTCAGGGCACCGAACTTCGCAACGCGCCGCGTCTGACGCTGCCGGCAAATCTTGCGCCCGACATGAGCCGCGATGGCGCGATCGCGCTGGGCGACACCGCGCTCCAGCCGGCGCTCTGGTCGGATGTGACGAGCCAGATGGTGGTCGAGCTCGCCGTGTCTTCGGGCCAGATCCGGCTGGGGACACTCCCCGAGGGCGTCGTCGCCCTCGATATGACCGACTCGCCGGTCCCGCTGGAATCGGGTGCGGCCGCATCGCGCATGCTGCTCACGGGCAATGCGCGGGCGCTCTCGGCCTGGCTCGATGGCTTGCAGGGCACGCCCAGCCTCGCGTATGTGTACGCCAACGGAGCGATCGAGGCGGGCTTGCCCGCTGGCGCGGTGGCGCAGCTCACCCTCACGGCCACCCAGAATGGTCTGAGCGCGACCGCGCGCAGCTACATCGGTCAGGTGCAGACGGGTCTGCCCGACGATCTCGACCCCGCAGTCAAGGTGATCGCCGGCGATCTGGTGATCGACGAAGCCTGGGTGGCGCGCGAGGCGGCGGTGCAGCTTGCCGCCAACCCGGATGGCCCGGTTCGCATCGCGGCCACCGGTTCGATCACGCTGAGCGACGCGATTCTCACGCTCGCCAAGGTGGAACTTTTCTCCGGCGGCGACGTCTCGGGTGATTTCGGTGCCGACAGCGCGCTGAGCTCGCTCAGCATCGTGGCCGCAGGCAGCATCTCGATCAGCAGCACCAGCACCCGTCCGCTGAACATCACTTCGCTGCGCGCGGGCAAGCCCGCCACCGGCGGCGCGATGCAGATGAGCTTCTACGCAGACGAGGCCGCGAGCAGTCCGGCTCAGCCTGGCCAGGTCGTTCTGCGCACGCTGGGCGACATCACGGTGAGCGGCGCCATCGAAACCTTTGGCGGCCGGCTGGTGCTTGAAGCCGGTGGCGGCACCTTGTCAATCGACGATAGGGTCGAGGGCGGCACGGTGTCGCTGGCCGCACGCGATGGCGTTCACACCGCGGGCGCGGGCCTTATCGAGGCCACCGTGCTCGAGTTGTATACCTCGGGGCTCGACGCCGACGGCACGGCCGCCCACGCGGGTGATGTTGGCAGCGCCGACGCACCCCTGGCGGTCGATCTGGTGGGCGCGGGCAGCGTGCTGGGCGGCGAGGTGGCCGGTTCGATCCACCTGCGCGAAGCCGGTGGCGATCTGGTGATCGGGCGCCTCACGGCGGCGGGCTCGGCGGTGCTCTCGACGGTCTTCGGATCCATCCTGGGCACAGACACCCGGGGCCTGGCCAACATCAAGGCCGCCGAGGTGTCGCTCGACGCCCATGCGGGCGGCATTGGCCGTCTGCTGGAGTTGCTCGAGCCGACCCATACGAGCGGCACCGACACGGCCGGCGGCGCGAGCGCCATCGAGGCCGCGCAACGATATATCGAGGCAGCGCCGCTGCTGCTTCGCACGGGCATCCTCCGGGCACACGCCGATGGGGGCGCCGCGGGCGCGGACAACACCGAGCTGGGCCTGCTGCTCGACAACCAGGCGTCCGGCACGACGCGAGTCGACGGGCTCGAGCTCGCCGGCTCGCTCGAGATGCGTCTGAGCGTGCGCGGTGACCTCGACCTGCAGGGCAGCGTCGAGTCCGAGGGCGGTGCGATCGGACTCCTTGCGCGGGGCACGCTCACCCAACTGTCCACGGCGAGCATTGATTCGCATGGCGGCGACATCACCCTGACCACGGTGCGCGGCTCGATCGTGCAGCAGACCGGCACGGCCAGTCAGCCGGTGGTCACCCGACTCGATTCGGGCGGTGGCGCGGTCGTGCTCGATGCGGGCGACTCGGTGCTGCTGTCGCAGATCGATGCCGGCAGCGGCGCGGTGGCGATCACCGCGCGGGCGGGCTCCATCCTCGACAACAGTACGATCCGCTCGGGAAGCGGCGAGGCCGACGAGGGCGCGGACATCATCGCCGGCGAGCTCTGGCTGGATGCTGCCGAAGCGGTGGGCGAGACCGTGTATGCCGGTGGCGATCTGCCGCAGCGAGCGGACAGCCTGCTCGATTTCATGTTGTACGGCGATCGTGACCAGCGCGTGATCAATGCGCTCGACATCCAGGTTGAGCGTCTGGCCGGCCGCAGTTCGGGCTCCATCTACCTGAGCGAAGCCGATTCGCTCGAGATCTCGCGTCTGGACGTTGACGCACAGGGTGGTGCGCGCGAGGGGCTGGTTGCGCTCGACGCCGTGGCGATCGACATTCAGACGCACGGCGAGGATGCCTTGCTGCGCGTCTCGGCGGCGGTGGATGCGGGGCCCCGGGGCTCGGTGAGCCTGCGGGCCACCGGCCAGGACGCAGCCGTGCAGATTGACGACGCTATTCGCGCGCCGGGCGGCAGCCTCTTCATCGAAGGCGAACGCGTCGTGGGCGCGGCCCGGGGCGATCTGTTCGTCACCGGGGGCGATCTCGTGATTCGTGCGGCCGATGGTCTGGCGCTTGGCACGATCACTGACCAGGGCCTCTGGCTTGACGCACGTGGTGACGATGCGCTGCTCGGTCGCAGCGTTTCGCCCGGCCTGATCCGCATCGAAGGCAATCAGACCTTCGGGGACGGCCAGGGGCTGCGGCTGCAGATCGCGGGCGAGGACCAGTTCGACCGGCTGGAAGTCACTGGCGATCTCACGCTCGCGGGCAAGCTCGATCTCACCTATGCCGCCAGTGCGGATGCGCTGGGCCATCCGACGAGCTTCACGCCGCAACTGGGCTCGGCGTTCGACGCCATGATTCGCGTCGAGGGCAGGCTCAGCGGCCAGTTCGGCAGCGCCGGCGGGCTCTTTGGCTACGACAGCGGCGACACGGTGCTGCGAATCGATCAGGACGCGCACAGCGTGTCCCTCGCAGTGACCGAGCGGCCGCTCGCCGAGCTCGTGAACATTGCCGCGCACAGCCGCGCCGACGCCGATGCCCTGGGCATGTTCTTCAACGCCGACTACTTCGGCCAGGACCGCAGCTATCAGGTTGGCATGACGCTGTCGGCCGCCGAGTTCCTCACGGTCGACGGACGCTTCAATCTGCGCAACGAAACCGCATCGGTCGTGCTGTCGGACCGGTCGAGCGTCGAGGTGCAGCGTTGGACCGTCGGCGGCAGCGACCTGCAGGCCTTCGCGGGCCTCAACGGTCCCTACCGCCTCGATACCGATCACGACCTCAATCTGGACGAAGAGCAGACCAATCCCTACGCGGCCGGCTTCGAGCTGCAGGGTGTCGACCTGGCGCTGGTGTTCAATCAAGAGACCTCAGGCGAAGAGGCGAGCGCGAGCGCGCAGCCGCGCGGCTGGTTGAGCGTGCTCGCCACGGCGCAGAAGGCGACGCAGGTGGGTCTTGATTTCATCGACATCCAGGCCGATGACCTCAAGCTCGAACTCAATCTGGGCAGCGATGGCAGCGTGGTGGATTACGCCGGCGACGGAACGGGTGCGGGCACGCCCGAGCCGCTCACCGTCTACACCGGCGGCTTCAACGAAGACGGTAGCGACGAAACCCTCAGCATCGACTTCGAATCCGACCGGGGCGAACTCATTCGTGCCTCGGGCAACTTCGAGCTTCGCGTGGCCGACTTCCTTTTTGCCAGCGGGTCGCTGGGCATCGAGAAGTCGACCCAGGATCTGGTGCTCGCCGATGGCACGGAAATCAGGGTGGACACCCTGATGCTGGGCGGCGAAAACCTGCACGCCTTCGCCGGGATCAACGGCCCCTACTGGCAGGACAGCAATGGCGATGGCCACATCACCGCGGCCGACACGCCCGAGACGGGCGCCACCGGGCTTGCGCTGGGCAATGCGAGCTTTGGTCTGGTGCTGGCCAGCGCATCGCCCGCGCAGGACGACATCGCCGGCATGAGCTGGCTCACGGCGAAAGTGACGGCTGATTCGGTCGAACTGGTCGGCGTCGAGGGCCTGACCCTGGCCGCGCGCAACATCGCCGTGGACATCAATCTGGTCAGTGGCGTGGCGGACGGGTTCGATGCCGACACCCGGGTCATCGACTATGGTGCCGAGGGCGGTGCCCTGGATGTGGTGACAGGTACCCACAGCTCGCTTGCCATGGACGCGCCGGGCGCCAAGGGCAATCTGGTGCGTGCGAGCGGCGATATCGAACTGTCGCTGGGCGATTTCATCGAGGTGCGCGGCTCGCTCGGTTTCGAGCGCGCCAGCCAGACGATCACGCTGGCCGACGGCACCCGTGTCGACACCGATATGATCACGATCGGCGGCACGGGCCTCGATGGCTTCGTCGGCCTTGGCCCGTACGGCGATGACGCCAACGGCGACGGCGTGTTCCAGAAGAGCGAGATCAATCCCGATGCGCGCGGTCTGGGCGTGCGCGATATCGAATTTGGTGTGGCGCTCTTCCAGGGTCAGGGCGAATTCGCCGATACCCGATGGATCTCGGCCACCGGTGTGGTGGGGGGCGTCGACCTGCTGGCGGGCCTGCCCGACAACCTGCGCTTTGATGTGCACACCCTTGGCCTCGCAGCCAACCTCGTGAGCCACACGGCGCCCGTGCTGTCGCTGCCCGCGCCCAATCTTGCGCCGGCGCTCTCGGTCGATGCCGACGGCGGCTTCAGTTTTGCAGCGGGCAGCCTGGGCGCCGATCGCAGTGAGCGCGTCGAGCTCACGCTGTCGCCCGATCGCGGCACGCTCGCGCTGGCGGGTAGTGACCTGCCGTTGTCGCGCGAGGCGAGC
Source organism: uncultured bacterium (assembly GCA_903907905.1). GTDB lineage: Bacteria > Pseudomonadota > Gammaproteobacteria > Burkholderiales > Burkholderiaceae_E > SYIM01. The sequence continues at coordinate 12,029 of CAIVPX010000054.1, forward strand.
GGCACGCTCACGCAGACCACAAGCTTTGCGCTGACCGGCAGTTTCGAGGTGGGTGACATCCTCACGCTGACGGGCATCGCGTTCGAGGCGCCCGCAGAGGGGTCCGAGGACGACCCTGCGCCGCAGCCCTTCACCTATGTCGTGACCGAGGCTGACCTCAGCCTTGATCGTGACCCCAGCCTGGGTCGGGCCTCACCCGCCATGGCGCTGCGCCAGATCGCCGAGTCGCTGCGCACGCGGATCAATGCGGCAGCGGCCGACGACACCAGCGGCCTTGTCGTCAAGGCCTGGCAATGGACGGCGCCGCTCGATGAATCGGGCGAGCCCATCGAGGGCGTCGAAGCGCCCGACCTGGGGACGCTCATCGTGCTCGAGGCGCTGGCGCCCGGCGAAACGGGCAGCTTCGAGGCGCAGCTGACCACCGACGGGTCAGCCGGCAAGGTCATCGGCCTGGTCGCCGATCAGACCCTGCCCGAATCGGTTGCCACCGATGCCCGCGCCAGTGACAACCTGAGTGCGGGCCTCCACGCCCTCACCCTGAGCGGTGAGCGGGGCGCGATCGACCTGTGGCTGTCGCACGACGCGCAACTGCGTCATGTCGCGGATGCGGGCGACAGCGCCGATGCGCGGCTCGATGTCACGCTGCGCTCGGCGCCAGCCGATGAGGCCTCGGGTGCGGCCGCACCCTGGACCGTGTCCGCGCGGGTCCACCTGGACGCGGGCCGCGACCTGCCGGAGGGGTTCAGTGCGGGACTGCTGCCGTCGATCGAGGCCCTGACCGGCAAGCTCTGGATCACCCCGCAGGCGCCGGTGGATCTGGCCTTTACCGAGGCCCGGATCGGGCTCACGGGTACGGCCGCCGACCCGAGCCTGCTCGCAAGCGAAGCCCTGCGGCTCGAACTCGACCTGCCCCGCTCGGCCGACGACCAGCCGGTTGGCCTGTTCAGCCTGCCTGGTGTGGCCTCCGATGGCAGCACGGCCGAAGGCGTCACGGTGCAGCGCGATGGCGAGGGCGACCTCGTCATCACCGGCAGTGCCGATGCGATCAGTCTCTTCCTCACGACCCCCGGCCGCGTGGTGTACACCGGCCCGGCGGGCGAGCTCGCGCTGACGCTCGAGGTGCTGTCCACGGGCGCTCAACTGAGCACGAGCGTGGTGCTCGCCGTCGATCAGATGATCGACTATGCCGACCGCTCCACCTACGACGCGAACGGCGACCTGGTGTTGGACGATGACCGCTCGCTGGATCTGGTGACCGGTACGGGCACGACGCTCACGCTCGATTTCGATGGCCTGCGCGGGCCGCTGCTGCGCGCCTCAGGCGGCATCGATGCCCAGCTTGCCGGCTTCTTCAGCGCCGGCGGCCAGATGTCGATCGAAAAATCGTCTCCGCAGCTCACGCTGGCCGACGGCAGCATCGTTCAGACCGACGTGCTCACCATCGGTGGCAGCAATCTCAACCTGTTCGTGGGCGTCAACGGCCCGTATCGCAGCGACACCAATGGCGATGGCCTGATCACCCTCGAGGACGAGCTCAACCCGCAGGCGCTGGGTCTGAGCGCCGTGGGCGGTGAGTTCGGCCTGGTGCTGGGCTGGGAGCGCGCGCTGGGCGAGTCGCCCTCGGGCACGGTCGACCTGCACGCGGGCCGCAACTGGGTGGCGCTCGAGGCCCGGGTGGCCGAGGCCGGTCTGGTGGGCGTGCCCGCCATCACCGCCACCGGCCGCGACATCGAAGTGGCGATCAACCTGGTGCAGAACGCGGCGGGCGATGCGCCGGCACGCGATCAGGTGCTCGATTTCTCAGAGGCGCCTTTCACCGTTTACACCGGCTATCGCAGCACCACCGCGCTCACGCTCGACGGCGCCAAGGGCGAGTCGGTGCGGGCCTCGGGCGCGTTTGAACTCGATATCGCGGGCTTCGTGCAGGCGCGCGGCAGCCTCGGCTTCGAGAAGTACAGCACCACGGTCACCTTGGCCGACGAAAGCACCGTGAGCGTCGATGCCCTGGCGGTGGGCGGCACCGGGCTCAATGCCTTTGCCGGCATCGGTGGCCCCTATTTCCGCGACAGCAACGGCGACGGCGCCATCGACGGGCAGGACAGCCCCAACCCCGATGCCCGCGGCTTCGCGCTGGAAAACGCCGAGTTTGCGCTGGCACTGCTTGCGCCCACCTCGGATTCGAGCGCGCTATCGAACGCGCGCTGGACCGCGCTGGAAGTCAGCGCCGAAAAGGTTGCCTTCCTCGGCGGCGATGACCTGCAACTGACGGCCCGCAACATTCTGGTCGAAGTCAGTCAGGTGAGCGGTCTGCCCGAAGGCATGAACGAGGTCGGCAAGGTGCTTGACCTCAGGTCGCAGCCTCTTTCAGTGGTCACCGGTACGAACGCCGCGCGCACGCTCGACATCACGGGCGATCGGGGCGAACTGCTGCGCGCCAGCGCCGATGTGCAGATCGGCCTGGGCGGCTTCTTCTATGCGGCCGGGTCGCTGGGCTTCGAGAAGTCCACCCGGGTGCTCACGCTCGACGACGGCACGCGGCGCACGCACGATGTGCTCACCGTGGGCGGCACCGACCTGTCCGCCTTCGCGGGTATCGGCGGTGGCTTTGACGGTTCGGTCGTCAAACCGGCCGCGGACGCGGTGGGCTTTTCGCTGTCGGGCGTCGAGTTTGCGTTACTCCTCGCCAGTGAGCGCGAAGCGGTGGAACTGGCCATCGACCAGCCGCTTGCCTGGCGCGATGTGGCGATCGCCGGATCCCGCCAGGTGGCGGTGGCTGGTGGCCTTCAGGGCGCGGTGTATCTCTCCAACGACCAAGGCGCCACCTGGGTCGATGCCGGCGCGCCCGCCGGCGATTACGCGGCGGTGTCGATCTCGTCGGACGGCCAAGTCATTGCGGCCGTCATGCAGGGCGGCGTGGTGGTGATGTCGAGCGACGGCGGCCAGAGCTGGGCGATCAGCGGTGCGGCCGCGGCGCAGCACACCGATGTGGCGATGCTGGCCGACGATCTGCTGATCGCTGGTGACCGCTTCGATGCGGTGCGCTTCGATGTCCTCGATGTGGCGGGCCGCTTCGTGGCGGGCGATCGCATCGGCCTGTCAGTCTGGGGTCAGCGCTTCGAGCGCTTCGAAATCCAGGTCTCGTCCTTCGACGTGCTCGTGCTTGCAAAGCTCACGCCCGATCAGGGCAGCGCCTATCTGGCGGACCGCCTGCGGGCCCAGATCAACGCGGGCTCCGGCGTGATGCGTGCGGGCGGCGCGGGCCCTCGCATTACGCTCTCGGCGCTCGAGGCGGCGTCCGGCGAGGGCTGGGCGTATCTGCAGCCCTGGACGATCCAGGGTAGCAAGGAGCGGATCTCGGTGCCGGTATCCACCTGGTACGGTGGGGTTCAGTGGCAGACGCGCGTGGTCGAACGCCGCGAGTACGGAGTGTTCGAGCGCAGCACGGAGCGCGGCGCAGACTACGCCCTGCTCTCCGGAAACTTTGCTGCGGGCGACCGCATCGAGGTGACGGGCTTTGCAGACGATCCGATCGAGTACACGGTCACCGAAGACGACCTCATGGTGACCGCCGACAGCGTGCAGCTTGCCGAGCTGAAACTGCTCGGCGCGCCCAGGGTGAGCTCGGTCAAGGCCTCGTCCACCAATTCACCAGCCGGTGAAGGTGCCGACAAGGCGATCGACGCATCCACCGCCAGCAAGTACCTCAACCGCGACGAAGCGGGCGCCGGGCTGGTGTTCAGCCTGGGTGCCGCCGAGGCGGTCAATTCGATTCAGCTCACCTCAGGCAATGACGCGCCCGAGCGCGATCCGACCCGTCTGACGATCTACGGTTCGAATGACTCGACCGCGCCCGATTGGGGCGCCACCACCGGCTGGACGCAGATCGCAGGCGATGTCGCGACCGGCCTCTCGCTGGCCCGCAATGCGTCGAGCACGGTTGCCTTCAGCAACACCACGGCTTACAAGTTCTACAAGGTGGTCTTCAAGTCGGTGCGCAATGCGGCCGCCGCCGACGGCGTGCAGGTTGCTGACCTCAAATTGCTGTCATCGCCCAAGCTGGCGTCGGTCCAGGCCTCCTCGAGCCATTCTCCGTCGGGTCAGGGTGCCGAGAAACTGATCGACGGGTCGATGGCCAGCAAGTACCTCAATTTCGACAAGGTGGGTTCGGGCCTCGTGTTGGCTCTGAAGGACCCGGCGGTTGTCAGGGCGATTGCGCTCGCCACCGGCAATGATGCGCCCGAGCGCGATCCGCTGACGCTGGCGATCTTCGGCTCCGACAAGACGTTGGCCTGGGATTCCAGCGAATGGAAGCCGGTGGCGAGCAATGTGGCCACGGGCCTGACGCTGGCTCGCAACGCATCGAATACGGTCAACTTCGCAAACAACGCGAGCCACCAGTACTACAAGGTGGTCTTCACCGAGCTGCGCGAGACGCTGCCGCTCAGCACCGCGCAGACGCATGCGCACATCGTCGATAACCTGGTCAGAATCCTGGGTCAGTCGGGGTCGTCGGCGGCGGTGGCCTCGGGCTGGGACAACCTGCTGATCGTGTCGGATGGTGCAGGCCAGGCGGACCGTGCGGGCCTCAACCTGCGGGTGATCTCGGCCGAGGGCGGCGTTGCCGATGCGAGCAGCGGCGCGGGTACGGTTTCGGTGGTTCGGCGCGACAGTTACGCGGCCGCACAAGGCTCGCTGCAGGTGGCGGCCGTGGCATCGGCGAGTGGCTGGGAAATGCTGGACATGCCGCGCATGGGCGCCAACTGGGCCTCGGTCGCAAGCTTCGAGCATGGTCGAAGCGTGCTTGCGGCAGCCGGCGATCCGGTGTTCGACGGCTGGCGCAGCGCCGAGTCGGGCATTTTCGTGGGCTCGCTGATCCAGGATCGCGACCCGAGCAGCGGCGAACTGATGGGCCACTATTTGGCGTGGACCGAGCAGACGCGCAATGCGCCCGCTGACGCCAGCTGGGTCGCGGTCGCAGCCAGCGAGCCGGGCGATCTGCTGGTCGCAGCCGCGCAGGGCGGCTACGTCTGGGTGGCCAGACCTGCAGGCAACGATGACTGGGCGTGGGCGCCAACCGGCGCGATGCGTGACTGGACCGCAGTTGCCGTTTCGACCGACGGGGGCGTGATCGCGGCAGCGGCCGCAGGCGAGGAGGGTGGCCTCTGGGTGTCGGAAGATCGCGGCGCTAGCTGGCGCCTCATTACCGACACCGCGGGCCGCGCCTGGCGGTCGGTGGCCCTGTCGGCCGATGGCTCGGCGCTCACCGGCGTGGCCGAGGGTGAGGGCGTGTTCACCGCCAGGCTGTCGGTGGGCGGTAAATCTCTGCCCACTCGCATCGCGCTCGAGGCCGAGGCCGAAGGCGTCGCGGTGGTGGGGCTCAACGACATCACCTTGCAGGTTCGCGACGCGGCGGTGTCGATCAACCTGGCTGACCGCACGCTCGATCGCGTGATCGACTTTGCCGCGATGGGCGATGTCGATGTGGTCACGGGCACGGGCAAGAGCCGAACGCTCAGCATCGACGGTGCGGCGCATGAGCTGCTCAGCGTCACGGCCGGCTTCACGATCGAACTGGGCGACTACGTTTACCTCGACGGTTCGGCGGGCTTCGAAAAGCGCAGCGACACGGTCACGCTCGCGGACGGTTCGAGCGTGAAGGTCGATGCCCTGCTGGTGGGCGCGGCCGACATCAATGCCTTTGCCGGCCTGGATGGGCCGTATCGCGTCGACAGCAATGATGACGGCTTGATCGACGACCAGGACACCCCCAACGCCAATGCGGCGGGCTTGTCACTCACCGAGGTCGATTTCGGCCTGGGTCTTTTCCGCGCGCAAGCGGGTCAGATGGACAAGGCCGGTGCGTCGCTCGATGGCGTTCGCTGGACGGCGCTCAGCGCCCAGGCCGGCGCGGTGGAGGTGGTGGGCCTGTCGGGTGTCACGCTCAGTGCCCGCAGCCTGAATGTCGCGCTCAATCAGGTGAGCGGATTGCCCGCTGAAGTCCGTGATGCGCACGTGCTCGATTTCGGCGGCGAGCGGGCCTACCCGGTTCGCACCGGCACCGGCACCGAGATCGTGCTCGACCTGCCCGGTTCGATGGGGGAGATGCTGCGTGTGCAGGGCGATGTCGACATCGATCTCAACGGCGCCATCAGCCTGTCGGGTGGCATCCAGTTCGAGCAGTCGCGCAAGACCCTCACGCTCTCGGAAAAAACCGATGAAGTGCAGGCCATCACGGTCTCGTCGGGCGCCCGCACCGGCGCCGACTGGTACCGGCTGGCCTTGGAGGTCGAGGGCACGACCCTGGTGACTCGCGACCTGCATGTCAGCGAAAGTCCCCTCGAGATCGAGGGCGCGCTCAATGACGCGCTGGCTGCCGTCGAGGGCGCACGCGTCAGCGTCACCGTGGTGCCGGGCTCCGACCACCCGATGATCCGATTCGGCGGCACGCTGGCGGGCACCGATGTAGCCCAGATCCGTGTCGTGGTGCCGAGCTACGGCTGGGTGTGGAGCGCCTATGGCGAGGCGCAGACGCTGGTCGATGGCGGCGTGTTCGAGCAGGTCGATACGCGCGTCATGGTGCTCGCCGGGGCCGGTGTCTCGGCGCGCATGGCCACCGGTTCGGGTGCGGACGCCATCGGGCTCGAACTCACCGATCTCGATTTTTCACTCGCCTTTGCGAGAGCCAGTGCTGTCGGCGACAGCCGCAGCTGGCTCGCCGTCAGTGGCACGGTCGGGTCGGTCGGCGTGATCGGCACCGAGGCTTACGGGCTGGTGTTGGCCGGCACCGACCTGAGCCTGCAACTCAACACGTCCTTCGGGTCAGACCCCCTGGGCACGCGGGCCAGTGCCGTCAACTGGAGCGAGACGCCCTTGCAGACCCGGCCGGGTACCGGGGCGCCCATTGCGCTCGAGTTCGAGGGCGAAACCTTCGAGGTGGCCGGCACGATTGCGCTACGCATCGGCGATCTGGTTCGGGCCGAGGGCTCGGTCGTGATCACGCGACAGACGGTGGAGGCGACCGTGGGCGGGCGCGCCGAGCTTGCCGAGGGCTTCCTCATTGGCGCATCAGGCGTATCGGCGCAGGTGCGCGGCATCGATGTCGAGAATGTGAATCTGGCGGCGGCCTTCCTGCGGCCGGTCGATGCACAGGCCAGCGACAGCCGGGCCTGGCTTGCGCTTCGTGCCGAGGTCGACTCGGTCGAGCTCGATGCCGAGGCCCTGGGCCTGCCGGCCGACCTCATCGAACTGCAGACCCGCTCACTGCGCATCGAGGCCAATCAGGCCCTGGGCAGCCGCAACGGCGTGGCCAACGATCAGGTGCTCGATCTGGGCAGTGCAACGATTGACGGTGAAACGGTCGACCGCTCGATCGCGGTCCGCACCCGCCTTGCGCCCGAGTCGACCATGACGCTCGACTACGCCGCCTCGGCGGGCGCTTTTGCCTCGCTGGGCTTTGATGCCGACATCCGCCTGGGTGACTACGTCACGGCCACGGGCAGCTTTGCGCTCACCCTGCTGGGTGCGCGCGCGGTCACGCTGAGCGATGGCTCGCGGCGCTCGATGCGCGCCACGATGCTGGCCGGTCAGGACATCAACATTCAGCTCGGTGCGGGCGCCGGCCGTGAGGACTTCATTGGCGTCTCGCTCGAAGGCGCGGGCTTTGGCCTGGCGGTGCTTGAAGACGTCCGCGGCGCGGGCAGCTTCGTGGGCCTGCAGGCCAGCGCCCAGAATGTGGCGCTCGTGGGCGTAGCGGGGCTGACCCTGTCCGCCGGCGGCTTGTCGCTCGATTTGAACCAGGGGCCGTCCACGGGCGTGCTCAAGGGCCTGGTGGTCGACTTCACCCAGGGCGACCTCGACGGCGACGGGACGGCGGGATCCGCGACACCCATCCGCCTGAGGGGGGAGGTCATCAGCGAGCTGGGCTTCAGCCAGAAGACGCTCTCGGCATCGGGCAGCGTCACGGTGCAGATGCGCGACCCGGGTGCTGCGCCCGAGAGCGCGCCCATCTTCGCTGCCGGCGGACGCTTTGCCTTCGAGCAGTTGGCAGGCGGACCGATGCTGATCGGCGCTACCGGCCTGAACGCCACGCTCACGCTTGGCGGGCAGACCGCAGGGGTGATCGATGGCCGGATGGCGCTGGTGCTCGCCGACAGCGGCTTTGCCTTTGCGCTCGATGCGACCGCCAGGCTGCCGATTCCGGGCATCAACGAGGCACTGTTTGGCGACATCTCGGTGGGCGCCAACTTCACCGGTGCGGCGGTCAATCGCTCGGTGAAGGTCGGCGACCAGGTGCTGGCCGTGAGCTTCGGCGCTGGCGAGACCTCGCGCTTCAAGATCGACAACATCGACGGTTCGCTGTCCGGCGCGATCGGTTCAGCGATTCAAAGCGTCGCCAGGACCATGAGCCGGGCCCGATCCGACCTCATCAATGCGGAGCCCTTGCCGCTCATCAATCAGACCCTCGACGAGATCCTGCACCTGTCCGACTACCTGCAGGTGGGCGATGACGTGCTGGCTTATCTGAACCAGCCTGCCGGCTTCTACGGGGTCAAGGCGGCGCCCACGGTTCGCGGTCTGCAGGCCTACCTCGCCTGGGCCAACTCCGACCGGACGGGCCCGACGGTGCTGTCGGTCAAGCCCTCCTCGGCCAACTCGCCGACAGGCGAGGGCGCGGACAAGGCGGTGGACGGCTCGCCCTCGAGCAAGTACCTCAACCGCGATGGGGCCGGTGCCGGTCTGGTCTTCACCCTGTCTGAAGCCACGGCGGTGAAGTCGATTGCGCTCACCACCGGCAACGACGCGCCCGAGCGCGACCCGACGCGCATTGCGGTATACGGTTCGAACGCCGATGCCGAGCCCGTCTGGGGCGCAAGCGACGCCTGGACGCCGATCGCCGCCGATGTCGAAACCGGGCTCACCCTGGCGCGCAACGCGACGCGGACCGCGAGCTTTGCCAACACCACCTCTTACAAGTACTACAAGCTCGTGTTCACGCAGGTGCGCAACGCCGCGCTGGCCAACAGCGTGCAGATCGGCGAGGTCAACCTCTTCCCGCAGCAGGGCCTGGTCTTCGATTTCAATGAGAAGGGTCTGAAGCTGGGTCTCAAAGCCTCGATCGGGGCCGAAGTGAACGACCTGGTGCTCGATCTGGGGACGCGCTTCGAGTCGATCGGCCTCAATCTCGAGGGCGACCTGCGCGTTGACGCGAACTTTGCCGCGGCGCTCGACTTCGATCTGGACATCGACTGGTCGCAGGGCCTGAAGGCCCGTTTTGACCTCAACGACCTGAGCTTCTCGGGTGCGCTGCGCGCACAGGACGTCGTGCTGCAGGCAAGCCTGGGGCCGGTGGCGCTCAGCATCGGCCGTGCCGGCGACGCGGTGCCCGCGCAACGCGACGACCAGGGCAACATCATCACCCCGGCCCAGCCCTGGGCGCGGGGCTCGCTCGATGCCGCCCTGGGCGGGCGCATGGCGTATCAGGGTGGCGTGCTCACGCTCACGCCCGGCGCCAGTCGGTTCAATCTGGAATTGCCGCTCTACGCCTCGGTGGCCGGCATCGATCTCGTGTCGACCGGCACGGCGGTGCCTACTGTCACCCTGACGGGAGACCCGCTGGCAGGCAACTTCGACATCGAGACCGAGCACTTCGAGCAACTCACCAACATCAGCCGCATGTCGGTCGCCGACCTGCTGCTGGCCTTGCCCAGCATCCTGTCCTACCTCGATGGCGTCAGCGCCGAAAGCCTGGGCCTGGGTGATCTGCCGATCGTCTCCCAGGGCATTGACGACGTGCTCGACATCGCCGCGCTCTTCAAGCGCGAGGTGGTCGACAAGGTCGATACCTATCGTCCGATCAAGCTGTGGATGCCGGCCAGGACCGAAACCGCGTCGAGCTCGGGCGCAGCCAGCATTGAACGCTCGGGCGACTCGGTGCTGAAGGGCCAGGTGGGTCAGTTCGCCGCGTCGATGGCGGGCTACTGGATCACGCTGTCGGCCGCCGACGGCGGCTGGCTGGCCCCCTCGCAGATCGTGTCCGTGTCGGCGGACGGCTCGACGCTGGTGCTGCGCGACACCTATTCAAGCGCGCGCGAGGACGTTCAGTACAAGGTGCACGAGCGCCGCGAAAATATCCGCACCATCGATGAGTTCGTCGAGGCCTTCAACAAGGGCTTCGCC
>CAIVPX010000055.1 GCA_903907905.1 uncultured bacterium
AAGGCCGCCGATCGGATCGTCGATAGTCCGGGTCTCGATCTGGTGCTCTGGCGCGATCGCGCAGCGGGCGCGGCTCGCCCGGGGCGCGTCGAGTTCTCGATGCTCGACGGCAGTTTCGTCAACGCCAATGCCAATGGCAACGATACGCTGGACTTTTCGAAGGCTCCGCGCTCGGTGCTGGTGCTGGCGGGCGACGGCCCGGACCGGCTCCTAGGCGGCGCATTTGACGACTACCTGTTCGGTGACGGCTTCCTGTCCCCCTTTCTGAGCATTCCGGGCAGCGATGTCACGGGGTATTACGAAGATCAGATCGAGGGCGGCGACGGCCATGATTTTCTTTACGGCGGCGCAGGCAGCAATACGATTTCAGGCGGCTTGGGTGACGATGTGCTCTTGCCCGGCAACTCGAGCCTGGCCGGCTATTACGGTACCCCGGCCTCCCAGATTGATGGTGGCCCAGGCTTCGATGTCGCCGCAATGGGCGACTCGTCGCTGCCGATGCGGGTCGTATTTGATGCCGCGGCAGGTGTCATCACGAGTCGCTTTCTCGACATGGCTGTCTTCGAGCCCTATCAGTTTCCTCAGAGCTCGCAACTGCGCTTTCACTACTCGGACGTCGATTTCCGGGCCATCGAGGCCTTGGTGGCCGGCCCGCAGCGAGACCTGCTCGACTTTCGGCAGGCGACCCAGCGGGTGGTGTTGGCGGGCGGCGGCGGCGCCGACACGATTCTGGGCTCACCCGGCGATGACGTACTTTGGGGAGACGGCCCTGAAGCCCCATCCGGTTCTGGGCTGGATGCCGATCAGCTTGCGCGGATCGCCCTGGCGTGGGATGCGTTTACATCCACTCAGGCTGCCGGTGCCGACAGCCTGTCGGGTGGGTCAGGGCGCGACACGCTGATCGGGGCGGGCGGTGCCGACACCCTCGATGGTGGCGAAGGCCAAGACTGGCTCTGGGCGGCGGGCGGCAATAACCGCCTGACCGGTGGCCTGGGCGCTGATGTCTTCACGCTGTCGGTGCAACCCGGCCAGGCGATGGACCGCATTCTCGATTTCGGGGTCGATGACCAACTGTGCTTTGACGGGCTGGCGCGCATCGCCGGCCGAGTCGAGGGCGGCTCGGACAGTGCGCTGGGCCGTGGGCGTGTCCAGGCGACTGCACAGGACGGCTCGACGCTGCTGAGCCTTGGGCTGGACGAGGTGCCGGGTGGCGATGCTTTCCTACTGCTCGAAGGGCTCGCATCGCCCCTGAGCTTCGTGTCGCACCTGGCGCTGCGCGGCGGGGCGATTGTCGATGTGATTGGTCTGTCCTTGCCAGACCCAGCGGGCGCGGTGCACTGGAAGAGCGGAGCAGCGACGCAATTTCAGGCCACGGACGACGCCACCGCCGCGTCTTCGCTCGACCGGTCATCCGGCGTGTCCTCTGCGGATGCCCTGGCGGCGCTCAAGATTTCGCTTGGGTTCAATCCGAACCCTGACCCTGATGGACCCGGCCCGATGACTCCCCAGGCGGTCTCACCCTTCCAGCAACTGGCCGCTGATGTCGACGGTGATGGCGTCGTGAGCCGGGTCGACGCCGTGGCGATCCTGCGCCAGTCGGTGGGACGCCCCGACGCACCCGCGCCGATATGGCGAATGGTCGAGGTCGATCCTGGATCGCCCCAGGGCTGGATGGCGGTTCTGATCGGGGACGTGGACGGTAGCTGGATGCCCCATTAGGGGCAGGGCGCGTCGGGCTATCACGCCGGGCTCACGCGTGGCGTGTCGAAGCCCACGCAGGATCGTTGCACGATCCTGCCCGGAGGGTGTACAAGTTCGACGAGGCGAGGTCATCGGCCATCGGTCGGCCGAAGATGCCTGCGCCCGAACGAAATTGTGAGGTTGGCACCATGCACTCATCCCTACGTCGTTTGATCGGCCCGTTCCTGGCGGTCCTGATCGCCGCATCGTTCAGCTTGCCGGCCCTTGCCCAGCCGTATCCGAATCGCGCCATCCGCCTCATCAATCCCTGGACCACGGGTGGGCCTGCCGAGATCGTGGCCCGACTGGTCGGCGCCAAGCTTCAGGAGGCGCTCGGTCAGTCGGTGATCGTCGAGAGCAAGCCAGGCGCCAATGGCACCATCGGCGCGCAACTCGTCGCGCAGTCGCCACCTGACGGCTACACGCTGCTGGTGTCGCACGTTGGGCCCATGGCGATCAGCCCGGCCGTCGTGAGCAAGATGCCCTACGACACGCTGAAAGACTTCGAGGCGATTTCGCTGCTGGCGTCGGGCGCGCTGGTCATGCTGGTGCGCAACGATGTTGCAGCGCAGACCCCGGCCGAGCTCATCGCCTGGGCCAAGGCCAACCCGTCTCGCGCCACCTGCGGCTCGGTCGGAGCGGGCAGTACCTCGCATCTGGCCTGCGAGCAGCTCAACATGCTCGGCGGCACCAGCGTGATCCACGTACCCTACAAGGGTGCCGCGCCCGTCATCACCGACATGCTGGGCGGTTCGATCGCCATCTCCTTTCTCAATATCGCAGGTGTCAGGCCCCAGCTGGAGGCCAGGCAGTTACGCCCGATCGCGGTGAGCACCACCCGACGCTCATCGGCACTACCCGAACTGCCCGCCATGGCCGAACTGCTCCCCGGGTTTGACGTCAATTCCTGGTACGGCCTGATGGCACCCGCCGGTACGCCCAGGGCGATCATCGATCGCATTCATGCCGAGGTGGCTCGGGCCTTGCGACAGCCCGATGTCACCGAGCGCTTGAAGGGCCTGGGGCTCGATCCGGTTGGATCGACGCCGGATGAGCATGCGAAGCAGCTTCGCGAAGAACTGGTCCACTGGGCTAAGCTGGCGCGGGCCGCCAATCTCAAGGTGGAGTGACCTCGCCGGTCTGACGTCTGATCACGCGCCTGCGCGGCGGACCTTGCCGCCTGCGCTGACCAGAACGATGCCGGCGATGACCAGGCCTGCGCCCAGCAGGAAGCTGGGCTCGATCACTTCATCGAGCAACCACGCCCCCAGGATCACGCCAAAGAGCGGCGTCATGAAAGACAGCACCCCCAGCGGCGAGGCCAGGTAGCGGCGCATCAGCCAGAACCAGACCAGATAGCTGACGAAGGACATGGCCAGGCACTGATAGGCGAAACCGACCCATACCAGCGTCCCGGGTATGAAGGTCGTGTGCCCGCCGATCAGCGCCGCCGGCATTAGCAGCGCGAAGGCTGCGACCAGTTGGTACTGCAGGGTCTGGGTCGCGGGCAGGGCGGCGAGTCGCGTCGTGCGAATGACGACGGTGGTGGCGCCCCAGGCGGCCCCACCCAGAAGCCCCAGAAAATCACCCCACAGCATGGCCGCCAGTTCGTGTTCCGTGCCCAAACCCCGAAGCAGGAATGCCATCGCGATCCCCCCAAACGCCAGGCCGATGCCGATCCACTGCACGGCACGCAGGCGCTCGGCTGGCAAGGCCCAGTGCAGCCCCAGGGCCGCGAAGATCGGACCCGTGTAGAGAAACACCACCATATGGGCCGCACTCGTGTACCGAAGCCCTTCGCCAACGAAGAGGTACTCGAGGGCAAACAGCCCTCCGACCACGAAACCCGCTTTCCACAGGCCATCGCCCATCGACATGCGTTCGCCGCGCAGGCGCATGAAGGCGCCGACCAGCAGGGCGCCTACGCCCGAACGGAGCGCGATCTGCAGCAGGGGTGAAAAATCGCTTGCGGTGACCTTCAGTGCGACCTGCTGCAACCCCCAGATCAGACAAAGCATCGTCATGAGACCGACCGCTCGCGCATCCAGGGCGTGTCGCTCGCTCATGAGCGGGCCTGCGATCGCAGGGGCAAGCTCAACGCTCCCAGGCCCATTCAGCGACACACTCTTCGTAGGTCGCGGCAGTCCTGACAAAGCCCGAGTCGAGCATGCTGGCGGCAAGCCGCGCAAATCCCTGTCGCGAAATTTCGGGGCGGCAGGTCCAGAGATGCGCCGCCTGATAGCGGGCCAGGGCCCGCTGCATCACGTCGACGGACAGGTGCGGGTAGTAGGGATGAACGACCGAGGCCAGCGCCGCACAACCGTGTTCATTGAGCCAGCCGGGTAAGGCCTCAATCGCCCGCGCCATCGCGCGAAAGGCATCACCCTGTTCACGCAGGTGGCGTCGTGTGGTGATGAAGGTGGTGTAGGCGGTCCAGCCTCTCGAATGAGCACTGTGCAGGACTTGAGCCAAGCCTTGCATCTCGGCCTGCGTCACGAAGGGCTCGAAGGCCTGCACCACATCGACCTCGCCGCGGGCGAGGGCCTCGAGATGTTCGGCCATGCTGTGGCGGTCGGTTCTGCGAAGCGCCGCGGGGTCAACGCCCGCCTCGCGCAAGTCTTGTTGCAGGCAAAGCCAGGGGGTGGGCACTTCGCTCACACTGGCGAGCCTCAGCCCACGCAGATCGCTCAGCGAAAACGGGCTCAGGTGGCGGGGGCCGATCAGAAAAAACGGATCCCGGGCAGCGACTTCACCGAATGCAACCAGCGC
>CAIVPX010000056.1 GCA_903907905.1 uncultured bacterium
GAGAACGGATCTGGACGGTATTGAGCGCCCGGATATCCCCGATTTCGATGGCCACCGCCTGAGCGGTACTCAAGGACTGCAACTGCGCCGACGACAAGGCAGCAAGGTCCTCGCTCTCCAGCGCCCGGACCTGCGCCGTGCTGAGTGCCGAGAGTTGACTCGTGGTGAGCCAGGATACCTGAGCGCTGGTGAAGGACACGATCTGGGCGCTATTGAGCGCAGCCATGTCACGGGTTTCAATCAGGGGAATCTGCCGCGCAGTGAGTACCGGCAACTGAACCGTGTTCAGGGCGGCAAACTGCGCGGACACCATCGCCACAATCTCGGCGGGGGTGAGAGCCATCAGCTGTTCAGTCGTGAATGCGCGAATCTGGCTTGAGCTGAGCGAACTCACTTGTGCGCTCGATAGGGCCCGCACTTGCAGAGGCGTCAATGCCGCGATCTGCGATGACGAAAGCCCTAGTAGCTGGCGCGAGCTGAACACCACTAGGTCACCGGTCTCCAGCCACCCGAGCTGCTCTGTTTTCAAGGCTGCCAGCTGAGCGCTGCTCAAGGCCCCGGCCTGAGCGGTCGTCAGGGCTATCACCTGATCATGCGTGAGCGCGCGGACCTGCGCGGACTGAAGAGCCGTCAACTGCGCTGTGGTCAGGGCGGCGATCTGGTCCGCTCGCAAACCGGCAAGGTCCGATGTTTCAAGCGCGACGATTTGCGCCGATGACAGGGCAAGCGTTTGCGCGCCACTTAAACCCGCGAAATCAAGCGGCTCCATGGCGCGAATCTGCGCCGTGCCAAGGCTTCGTAGCGCTGAGGTTGTCAATGCGGCGAACTGCAGGGGCCTCATGGCCGCGATATCAGCGGTATCGATCACGGAAACCTGGGTACTGCTGAGGGCCCTCAAATGCTCCGGGAGCATCCACTGCAACTGGGTGCTGGTCAGGGCTCGAACCTGGCTGGTGGTCAGCGACGCCACCTGCGACGACGTCAGACCTGAAATGACCGCGTTCTGCTCGGCTGCCGAGATCATGTAGGTGGGCCCGGAGGCGCTTGCGACAAACAGTTCGATCTGGCCATTCGAGTCAATGTCGATGGCTGCGATATCGCTTGGGATCAACGGCAACTCAATTGTCTGCAAGGGAGCAAAACCGGACCGCCCGTCACCCCCGAGGATGGAAATCTTGTTGATGCTCAAGTGCGCCAGCGCGAGATCAGGAATGCCATCACCGTTCAGGTCGGCGATTGCGATATCAGAGGCCACTCCGGGGGTGACTACGATCGGCTCACCAAACATCAGTGGTAAGGCCGATCGCTCATCGACGTCAGTCACGACTAGCGAAACGCTCTGCGAGGCGCTCTCCCCCAGCGAATCGACGACGACGACCGCGAACTCGTACACATTATCTTCGTTGCGATCGAGCGGCCATTCATAGTCGGGGCTTGCAAGGAAGCGGACCTTGCCCGTCTCCGGGGCGATGCGGAACAGGAATGCGTCAACCCCGGACAGGGTATAGCTCACGTTCTGGTCGTTGGACGCCGTGGCGTCGTAAACGACCTGATCGATCGAGACGTTCTCAAGAACGGTCGCGGCCGAGGGTGAACTGAAAATCGGTTTGAGGCTGAGGGTCATCACCTCGCCGTCGCCGAACACCAGTTGCTCGATGCTCTCGAGCGTATCGGTGCCGTCCCAGGGCTGCGAGCCCCCGCCATTCGCATCACCAAGGCTTGACCGTTGTATCTGACTGACCCGCCAACTGCCGTCAGACTGCGCTTCAACGCTGTAGTCTTGCCGAGCCGCGCGATACTGCGCAACATCAATCCCAGCACCGCCGCGGATCAGATCATCGCCCCCCAGTCCCTCAAAGCGGTTGGAACCCGCGTCACCGATCAGTCGATCCGCCTGGGCCGAGCCCTGGATGTTTTCGATATTCAGAAGGCGGTCTTCTCCGCCCGCGCCGTCACTGGCGGCTCCCAGGGAAAGATCGACGGTGACACCCGCGAGCTGGTTGTTGTACTCGACCCAGTCAGATCCCGCGCCGCCATCGATGGAGTCGTTGCCGCCGCGTCCGTCCAGGCGATTATCGGCTGAGTCACCGAACAATTCGTCGTCATGGGCGGAGCCCTCGACGCCATCGATGCCACGCAGATAGTCGATATTTCCCCAACCGTCTTGCGCCATGCCTGTCAGCAGAAACGACTCGCCCGATTGACTCTGCACAGTCTTGATCTGGCCGTCTACGCTCAGTTTGACCGATACGCCGTTCGGATCGTTGACGTACACGGCCTTGGTGAGCGGCGCGCGTCCAACGATCCAATCCGCGCCGTTGCCCCCTTCCAGCGCCTCGAATCCTGCCTGAAGCCCCTCGTGCGAGCTTCTTCCGATGAGCAGATCGCTGTAAGAACTGCCTCGGATGTGTTCGATCCCTTGAAGGGTGTCCCGGTGACCGAAGCCATCGAACACTTGATCGATGGTCTTTTCAAGATCGGCCTCGATCGCCCCGGGGTCAAACTGGTAGCTGGCGATATCCCAACCACCCATCCCTTGAATGATGTCGTCGCCGTCGGCGCCCTCAAACTCCTCGTAGCGCAGAGGATCATCGATGCGGCCCTGCCCACCACCTACCAGCCAGTCGCCAAAGACCGAGCCCCGCACTGAGTAGACGCCGGAGAAGGTATCGCGGCCAAGCGTCAGGTACCCTGCCGTCAACTTGTCGGAGCCCACCAGTGCGTCGGAGTACCCGGCCTGAAGATCGACCGCGATCGGCAGCATGGAAAACTCGTACATGACGCGGGTCGCGCCGTTGCCGAGGATAAGGTCGTCGCCACCCAGCGATTCGATGGCGTTGAAGGTGCCCAGGCTGCCGGCGTTTGCGCTGTTACCACTAAATCCCGACGCGTCATACGTGTCGTCGAACACGGTCGACCGGATCGCTTCAACGCGCAGCAGCGTGTCAGTTCCCGAGGAATTGCCGCCGAACACCACTCCGTCCGCGAGATTGACCGTAATGGCCTCGGTCGCACCGCGATAATCCGCCCGGTCGAAGCCCGAACGGCCATCGATCGTGTCGTCGCCCCCCTGCCCGCGGAACTGCTCGTTCGCGTCGTACAGCCCCCCCGACAGCGTGTCATTGAAGACACTGCCGATCAGCCCATACACACCCGAGTAGGTCAGCGTACCCATCTGCCCACCTGTCGGGCCTTTGAGAGTGGACAGGTCCGCTTTCGATCGGGTCAGATCGATATTCGCGCCTTGCGAGCCCTGCGTCGTTGACGTCGCGTTGATGACGAGCCAGGTGGACCCGTTACCCGTGATGATGTCCGAACCACCGGTGATCGTCGCAACGGTTTCCTTCCGATAAGGAAGCCAGGATCCAGTCACACCGCTGAAGTCGATCGAATCATCGAAGTTGGTGCCCATGATCTGAAGCACCCGAACCAGCGTATCGGTGCCAGCCTGCTGCCCGCCCCCGGCGCCGTAGCTGATGGTGCCTGAGTCGCCAGAGAAGCTGGCTGTGATCCCAGTCGTCGACCAGCTATACCAGGCCATCGCCGCATTGAACCAGGGTTCGTTACCGTAAAGCTCCTGAGTGATGACGTCGCTGCCACCGCGCCCTTGAAACGCCAGCGTGTGCTGCGCAAGCGGGTCCGCGAGCCGACCCAAACGTCCACTCACGATATCGCTCGAACTCGTACCGATAATCCACTCGATGCCACTGTAGGTGTCGGTTCCGACTGACGCGGGCCCGGTCACCTTGGCTGCAGACAGATCAAGCTTGATGCCACCATCGGTCACCGTGCTGTAATTGAGCGTGTCCCGATCGCCGGGTCGGTCCTGCAGCCAATACACGCTGCGCTGCTCGGCGCCCTGGATCAGGTCATCACCCGCCCCCGGATAGAAGGTGTCGTCACCCAGACCGCCCTCGAGCACGTCGTTGCCGTCACCACCCTTGAGAATGTCGTTGCCATCACCGCCGACCAGCCAGTCGTTGCCGCCATCGCCCGTGAGCGTGTCGTTGCCCGCCCCCCCGGAAATGAGGTCATTGCTGGAGTTGGGTGCGGCACCCAGAGAGTCACTACCCGAGGTGGCCCCCGCCACGACGGTCCAGCCCGTCAAGCTCAGTGTTGACCCATCACCAAAGCGAAGGCTCTCGATGTTGCGCAGCGTGTCCGTGCCTTCGGCGATCACCCACTCACCGGTTTGGGCATCGAAGTAAGGGTTGGTGAGCAGATCGCTAACCTGGAAGCCATCGGTCGTGGGCGTGACCACGTAGCGGTCGCGCCCGCCTTTGTAGATCGCCGTGTCGCTACCGCCCAAGCCGTCGAGGGTGTCATTGCCCGCGCCGCCCTGCAGTTGGTTGTCGCTGCTGTTGCCCGTGATCGAGTCGTCGTAGATCGAGCCCAGCACGTTTTCGATATTGACCAACTGATCCGTGCCGCCAAAGCCATCGAGCGCCGAGCCGCTCCCGGTTGACTCGCCCAAGGTGACCGTCGTACCGCCCCACGCATTGTTGTACTCGACCCAGTCGATACCCGCGCCACCATCGATCGTGTCGTTACCGCCCCGACCATCGAAGCGCTCGTCGCGCGCGCCACCATAAAGCTTGTCGTCGAACCCCGAGCCCTCGATCTGCTCGATCGACGACAGGTAATCCATGTTGCCCCAGCCATCAACGGCATAACCCTCGAAGGTGGTCGTAGTACTCGTCTCGGCGCTGAAGGTACGGGTCGCCTGAGTGCTGCCCTTGTCAAGGTAGACCGAGACGCCGGATGGATCGTTCATGTAGAACGTTGCGTCCAGGCCATCACGCCCCGCAATCCAGTCAGCGCCTGCGCGCCCCATGAAGCCCTCGCGCGCCGAGCCTGAAGCCGGGTTGCTGCTGCTCCCCAGGAAAATATCGTCTTCACTCGTGCCGTAGATGAGTTCGATGTTGATGAGCGTATCGGTGCTGCCCCAGGCGCCCTGGGCCTGGCCCTGGGCGAGACTCATATCGACGTAGAGGGCTTGGCCCGAACCGCTGTAATCAACCAGATCGACACCGCCCTGGCCGTCAATGGTGTCGTCGCCCGCGCCAGGATCAAAGTATTCGGACACCGTTTGCAGCGAATTGAACGACCCTGCGCCCCCCCCCACCAGGCGGTCCGCGTAGATCGAACCCTGCACGCGAGAGACATCAAGCATGACGTCGCGACCCATGGTCGCGTAGAGCGGACCGATACGATCTGAGTTGTTCAGCGCGTCCGCGTATCCGAACCCTAAATTGACTTCAATCGCAAACCGGGCCGTGCTGCCATAGCTCACCTGAGTATCGCCATTGCCAACGATGGTGTCGTTCCCGTCCTGGGGCTGGAAGATGATTCGCGTGGTCGATCCGCCGATGGTCGTGCCGCCTGACGCGACGCTACGGGCGTCGTAAAGCTGGCCCTGGGAACTCGACGAAGTCGAGACCTGCGCCGTCACACTTCCCGGTGTCGTCGAGCCCGACGATCCGTTGGAACTGGTGCCCGACGAGCCGGTCGATACGTAGGCGCTGGAGCCCATCGAGCTCGTGACGGCGCCTGAGCTTTGCACAACGCCCGCATGCGGGTCGATTGCCGCTGTACCGATCGATGACTTCCCCCCAAGAAAGATCCGAACACCACCGTCGACAGATCCTGAATTTGCCGAGGCCGACGGCGCCATCACCAGATCGACCCAACCGTCCAAGTTGAGATCAGCCGTCTCGAGTTGCTCAATCCTGAAGTTGGTCGCGTGCTGCTCGAGCTTGTTGAATTCGCCCTGCCCATCACCCGCCCAGACCTCGAAGCCAAAGGCTGCCGTACCAGACGCAACCGTGCCGAGCTGATAGGCCACCACGACATCGAGCTGGCCGTCCTGGTTCAGATCCGACACTGCGATGGCCGTGGCAGAGCCGGCGAGCCCAAAATCCTTCCGCGTGAGGTAGTGACCGTTTATGTTGGTGAAGACGGAAAAGCTGCTGGAACCTGCGTTAGCAGTGACCAGATCGATCTTGTGGTCAGCATTGACATCACCCGTGTCGATTTCAACCGGACTCAGTGCGTCGAGATTTCGTTGCTCGCCCGAGCTGTAGCGAAGCACGAGCTGTGCGCCCCCACTCCCGGAAATAATCGCCTCGGGGGCGCCATCGCCGTCAAGGTCGGCCTGTGCAAAAGAGATCGCGGGGCCAAGCCCCGTGTAAAACTCCTGCGACCGCTGCGCTCGCCCAGCAGAATCAATCTCCAGCCATCGAGTCTTGCTATCTGAGCTCCATCCAACAATCATCCGCCCGCCTGCGCCCGCAGCCAAGCCGGTGATATCCATCTTTGGCGCATTCGATGTGTCCGACGGGCCCCCTCCCGTGTCTAGAATCGGAGCCGGCTGTCCATACCCAAAGGGCGTCAAACTCCCGGACGGGATCGCCGCAATTTGCGTGCTGGTCATCGCCCGCACCTGGGTCGTGCTGAGCGCCCTCAACTGCGCCAGATCAAGCGCTGCGAGGTCCTGGGTTTCGAGTGCAGCGATTTGAACAGTCGTGAGCGCACGCAACTGCAAGGTATCGAGCGACGCAATATCGTTGGCCTCGAGGGCCCGGATCTGCGCGGTGGACAATGCGGCAATCTGGCTTGTGCGCATTGCCGCCAGTTGCGACACCGTCATTGCCAGCACCTGACCGCTCGTGAGCGTAATCAGATCCCGGGTTTCAATCGCCGCCACCTGCGCTGTCGTCAGCGATGAGATCTGTGGACCTGAAAAGGCCAAGAACTGGGCTGAAGAAAGCGCGACGATCTGCGCCTCGCTTAATGAGGCCACCTGGTCGGAGCGTAGCGACTGGACCTGAGTGGTGAGGAGTGCTGCGATCTGGCTGGTCTGAAGCGCCTGGACC
This sequence comes from uncultured bacterium, assembly GCA_903907905.1. Lineage (GTDB taxonomy): Bacteria > Pseudomonadota > Gammaproteobacteria > Burkholderiales > Burkholderiaceae_E > SYIM01. The sequence goes on from CAIVPX010000056.1 coordinate 6,876, forward strand.
TGATCTGTGCCGAGCGCCACCACCTGGCCGGTCGTGAGCGCCTGAACCTGACGCGTGCCCAGAGCAACGAGGTCACGCGTTTCAAAGTAGGGCATCTGCACGCCGGTGAACGCCTGCAACTGCCGGGTGCCCAGCACCTGCATCTGTACCGTTTCCAGCGCCTTGATCTGAGAGGAGGTAAGCGCCAGGAGTTGGCTCGGCATCAGCGCCAACACCTGCGCGGAACCGAGACTGGCGATCTTCCCGGTCTGCAAGGCCTGAATATCCGAAGATTCCAGGGCTGCAATCTGCGCGCTGCTGAGCGCGACGACTTGCTCAAGACTGAGCGCGGCGAAATCCTCTGGCTCGAGCGCCCGCAACTGGGTCGTCGACAAGGCGCGCAATTGCTGAGTATCCCAGACGCGCACTTGCGCCAGACTCAAGGCCGCCAGATCGCTGGCCTCAAGACTGGCGACCTGCAAAGTAGTGAGCGCTCTGAGTTGCGGCGCCGAAAGCGCCGTCATGTCGTCTGTATCCAGCGCGCGAATATGCTGCGTTCTTAGTGACGCCATCTGAAAAGTGGTCATCGCCAACACCTGTCGCGGCGACAGGCTTGCGATGTGGCTTGTACTGAACGCGACCAGATCCTGCGTTTCAATGGCCGCGATCTGGTTGAGTGTCAGCGCCGCCACCTGCGCGGTGCTCAGCCCAGCAAAGTCGGATGACTCCATGGCACGCACCTGCGCGTCACCCAGCAGCGCGATTTGCGAGGGGGCGAGACTGCGAAAATGCGAGCTACCCAGTGCGAGAACCTGAGCCGTGGTCAGCGCGGCCAACTGCGCGGGCGTCAGAGCCGCAAGCTGAGCGGTACCGATGGTCGCCATGCCCCCGACACCGATCGCGGCGAGGTCAACGGGCTCAATCGCACGAACCTGCTGCGTACCCAGTACCCGCAACTGAGCACTCGATAGTGCGGCAAAGTCCTCGGAATCGAGTGCAGCAATCTGCGCTGGGCTCAACACCGCCATTTGTGCGCTGGCAAGCGCCCGCACCTGAAAACTCGAAAGTCCCGCTATCTGACCGACCGATAGCATCGCCAGGTCTCGCGTCTCGAGCGCAGCAATCTGGCTGCTCGACAAGGCTGACAAGTGCGCTTGCGACAGGGCCTGCAGGTCGTCGGTATCGAGCGCGCGAATCTGGGCCGTGCTCAGCGCAGCGATCTGCATGCCACCCATCGCCGCAAACTGACTGGAGGTCAGCGCAGCCACTTGCTGAGTGGAAAGCAGCGCCAGCTGCCCTGTGCCCAATGCCGCGATCTGAGACGGCTCGAAACCGGGCCATTGGCCTGACCCCAACGAGGCCAGTTGTAGCTTGCTCAGCCCTCGGATCTGGTCAACCGAGAGTTGCGGAAGATAGGACGGGTCGAGCTTCGATAGCTGCGCCGAGGTGATCGAGAGCGTCTGAACCGTGGAGAGCAACGGCAGCCGGCCCACGCTCCCCAAGGCGTTGACCTGCTCCGCGCGCAGGGCCGCGATCTGGGACGTGAGAAGCAGCGGAATAATGGCTTGTGGCAAGGCCTGAATCTGCGACGGGCTCAGCGCCTGAATCTGCCCTGAGTTGAACAGCCTGACCTGAGTGCTCGTGAGGATCTCGGTCTGTTCCGCTGACAGGCCGCCGATCTGTCCGCTGCTCAGTTGCGCAAGTCGTGCTGCATCGAGGCCGCGAACGATCTCAAGGGACAAAGCCCCTACCTGTGCGGGTAGCAAGCCCTTGATCTGGGCACTTGAAAGGACGCCGAACTGAGCCGTGGTGAGCGCGGACATGTCCGCCGCTTCAATCGCCCCCAACTGCGTCGCGGTGAGCGACTTCACCTGCGCTGGGTCGAATCCGGCCACCTGCTCAGGCGCTAGCGCCTTCATCTGGTCAACCGTCAAGCTCGCGACATTCATCGCCTTGACCGATTCAACAGGCAGATTGACGATGCTCTCGAAGCGCGATTCGAGCGGAATCGAACGATCCTGGTCGACAAACCGAATCAGCTCGATCCCACGCAAGATGTCCGTACCGTCCTGATCGGACCAGGTCCCAGTGGCAGCATTGAAGCGCGCAGCCTGCCTGAGGTCGCTGACACGCCACTCA
>CAIVPX010000057.1 GCA_903907905.1 uncultured bacterium
CGCAGGTGCTGAACGTGGCCCCGGGTTCGGCCTCGGCCTCCGAGCTGCTCTTGGGCGCAAGCGCGATTTCGGCCAGCGGCCTGGCCGCCAACGCCACGCTGGTGCTCACCGTGTCGGTGGCGACCGGGACGCTTTCTCTGGTCAATGATGACGACCATGCGACGGCCCCCAACGCCGACGGCGTGTTGATCAATCCGGACACTCAGGCCGGTCAGGCCACACTGATCGGCACCGCGAGCGCGCTCAACACGTATCTGCAGGGCCGCAAGCTGGGCTATTTCGCGCCGGATGCGTCGTTCAGCAGCAGCACGCTGACGCTGGCCTTGCGAAATGCCGCCAGCCAAGCCAGTGCCACGGCTGAGGCCATGGGCACGGTCACGCTGCAGGCACCGGCTGCCGGTCCGGTCGCGGCGGGTGCGTCGGCGCTCCAGTTGCGCCTGCCGGCCAGCTACGCGCTCACGGCGGGTCTGACCAATGTGCTGGCCTTTGATTCGGCGCTGGTGGGCGACGCGGGCGCGGCATCGTCGCAGCTTTACACGCTGGAGATGGGCGTCGAGGTGGGTGCGGGCAGCTTGTCGGCGCAGAGTGCCGATGGGCTCGCCGATCTGGATGCACGCGAGAGCGCCGTGCGCCTGTCGGGCGAGATCAGCGCGCTCAACCGCTATCTTGCCGCCGGCCGACTGAGCCTGCTCGCGAACGTGGCCTTCCCCGGCGCCGAGGCATCGCCTCGGCTGAGTGTCAAGCTCATCAAAGGCGAAGCCTCGGACGCCGCCGCCAGCGGCGCTGCCAGCGTGGCCGCCTCGGTCTCGTTGGCGGCAAGCCGCCCAATCGCTTCGCCCACGCTTGCCAGCGTGCCCAGCCGCGTGTTCATCACGGCGGGCACGGGCTCCGATCTGCGCTTTGAGGGCATCGTGCTGGGCGGAAGCGGTGCGCTCACGCTGACACTGAAACTCCCCGCCGGTGTCGCCCTGGCTGGGCTCGGGGGGCTGAGCGTGACGAGCGCTGCCACCGAGGGCGTCACGTCGGTGCGCGCGGCCGATGGCCGAAGCCTCACCCTGAGCGGGGAGGCTGCGCCACTGCAGGCGGTGTTGCGCGCGGCCGGCACGCTGCGCTACGAGGGCCCGGCCACGACGATCGATCTGACGCTGGCCAGTGCCGCGACAGGCGCGGGCGCAGCCAGCACGACCTTCTCGGGCATTGCATTGGCCGAGCCCGTGCAACCGGGCCAGCGGGCCACCAGCGGCGCGCTCGTGCTGCCGGTCGAAATTCTTGCTACGCCCGGCGCTCGGGTGCCTGTGGTCTTGGGTTCGCAGGCCTTTGCGGGCGAGGGCACGCTCACGGTTGAACTCGACACGCCGCGCCAGTTCCTGGTCATCAATGGCGTGGCTCCAGCCTCGGTCTCGGCCACTGACTGGGCCGCAGGCCAGGCGGACCAGAGCGTCGGCACGGGCTCGAACGCGGTCGTGGTCTCGCGCGGTGCGTCCCTTGCGCGCAGCGCGTCGGGCCTCACGCCGGATCCGCTCTACGGCACGCGATTCACGGGTACGGCGGCCGCGCTCAATGCCTTCTTCAGCCAGGCCGGCATGCTCTGGTACGACCGCACCGATGGCATGAG
>CAIVPX010000058.1 GCA_903907905.1 uncultured bacterium
CCCGCTCGGCAATCAGCGAATGAATCACCTGCTGCTCCTGCTTGATCCGAATGAGATAGCGCGACAGGATGCCCAGCCGGATCACGGCTCGCTGCTTGTCGTCCCTCACCGATCCCGCCAGCTCATGCACCTCGTGCAGCAACTGGTCGGGGACCGCCCGGTCGTTCATGCGGGTGACCAACCTGTCGAGGTAGGCGGCGAACAGGATGGGGGCCAGCGGGTTGTCGGGCTCCTCGAGCACCGATTTTTCAAAGGCCGCGAACGACTGCTCGTGGGCGGGCTGGTCATCGGCCAGCATGGCGACCCCATTCACGAAGTGCAGCACCGTCACCCGGTGTCGCGCCTCGCCCACCCGCGCAAGCGCCGCCTGAGCGGTCTGACCGGCGCGCTCGTATTCGGAGGCGTAGAGCTCGAGCATGGCGAGCAGCGATGCCTCGCGAACCACGGCCTCAGCCGACAGGCGCGGATCGGCCTCTGCGCGGAGCAGATCGAGGGCACTGCGGAACTCAGCCGTGCCCATGACAGATTTGGGCGAGGTATTCGTCTTGAAGTCGATGCTGTTCAAGCGGCGAACCGCCTCACGATAACGCGGCGGGCCCGAATCGCTGAGCGGAAACGGCAGGTGCATCATGCCGTGGCTGGCCTCGCGAAACTTCTGGGCCTGATAGGGCTGAACGCCCCGGGTCGCCGAATAGTCGAGAACGACCTCGGAGCTGAAACTGAGCGCGGCCGACAGAAGCGACGCGCCCCCTGCGATCACCAATCCGCCACCCGCGGCCGCCCCGCCCCCCAGCACCGCCGTGCCAAGCTTGGTGGCTGCAGCGCCCGTCAGTCCCAGCATGGAGCCAATGCCGGTTCCGACGGCCGAGGCAACCGATCCCGAGCCTGGCAAAGACGCCACCGCGGCCGCCGTGTTGGCGATCGTGCCCAGCCCCATGGACCACCAGGTCGACGCCCAACTGCCTTGAAAGAAGGACTTGAAGCTCGCCCACTCGGCCGCCAGGGCCTCGGGCGCCAAGTACGCGGCCACCAGCCAGGCGGTGGCGAGGAGGCCCAGCATGCGCCAGCGCGTACGCCCCACAATGGGCCTTGCGCCGCGCTCGCGCCGCCCGCTCGGGGTACCGGCGGCCAAAAGCCGGCGTTCGGCGCAACTCAGTGCGCGCGGCGAGAGACGATCGAAGCGATCCTGAACGGGCAACATCACGGGGGCTCTGAAGACGACGAAGGAACGAAACCGATGCTAGGCGGCGCCGACACCGGCGTCAAACAGACCCCGCTACCATTCCGGCGCCATGCCAAGCACAATGCCGGATCTGGCCTATTGATGTAGATTTTGGCGGGCATCTCTGCCCCGCTCCACTCACGGTTCAACGGATCGACCTTCATGGATTTCTCCCTGCCCCCCGCCCTGGCCGACCTTCAGGCCCGCACCCGCGCCTTCGTGCGTGAGGAAGTCATTGCCTTCGAGCAGGACCCCCGCCGAACCAGTCACGGCCCGACCGATGATCTGCGCCGAGAACTCAACGCGCTTGCCGCCCGACGCGGCCTGCTGGCGCCGCAGGTGGAGGAGCGCTGGGGCGGACTGGGTCTGAGTCATGTGGGCCGAGCCATCGTTTTTGAAGAAGCCGGCTACTCCATGCTCGGGCCCATCGCCCTGCACTGCGCAGCCCCCGACGAAGGCAACATGCACCTCATGTCGCTGGTCGCCACCCCGGCACAACAGGAACGCTGGCTGGCGCCGCTCGCGCGCGCCCAGACCCGCTCCTGCTTTTGCATGACCGAACCCTCCCCCGGCGCCGGTTCCGATCCGGGGCTGCTCGCGACCACGGCCGTGCGCGAAGGCGATGAGTTCGTCATCAACGGTCTCAAGTGGCTGATCACGGGCGCCGATGGTGCGGCCTTTGCCATCATCATGGCCCGCACGCTGGTCGACGGTGAAGACGTGGGCGCCACCATGTTTCTCACCGATCTGCCCACGCCCGGTTTCACGATCGAACGACTGATCGATTCGATCGATTCCAGCTTCTGCGGCGGTCATGCGCAGGTCCGCCTCAATGATGTGCGTGTACCCGCCTCGGCGGTGCTGGGGGAGGTGGGCGGCGGCTTTCGCTACGCGCAGGTCCGTCTGGTGCCTGCCCGGCTCACCCACTGCATGCGTTGGCTGGGCGCGGCGCGTCGCGCGCATGACATCGCCACCGATTACGCCAACCGCCGGCAGGCCTTCGGGCATTCGCTGATCGAGCATGAAGGGGTGGGCTTTCCGCTGGCCGACAACGAACTCGACCTGCACACCACGCGACTGGCCATCTGGCACACGGCCTGGCTCCTCGATCAGAACGAGCGCGCCAATCGCGAGAGCAGCATGGTGAAGACGCTGGCCTCGGAGGCCATTTACCGGATCGTGGACCGCTCCATGCAAGTGCTGGGCGGGCTGGGACTCACCGCCGACACCGAGGTAGCCCGAATCTTTCGCGATGTGCGGGCCTTCCGGATCTACGACGGTCCCTCCGAGGTCCACCGCTGGAGCATCGCCCGCAGACTGGCCCGCCGCCACTAAGCGCGCCCTGCCCGTCACCAAGAGGCCTCATGCGAACGCACGCAGCGCCCCCAAAGGAGCTCGGCCCCGCTCCGCCCTGCAGGCCGACCGGGCGCCGACGCGGGCGTATGCCGATCGGGCTCGCCAGGCGTCTGGGCTCATGGGCGTTCATCGGTTTATCCGCCCTTTCGGCCAGCTCACACGCACAGACGACGAGCGACTTTCCCAATCGCCCCGTCAAGCTGCTGGTGGGCTTTGCGCCGGGGGGCGGCACCGACATCACCGCGCGCATCCTGTCGAAAAAGCTCGCCGAACAGTTGCGCCAGCAGGTCGTGGTCGAAAACCGCGCGGGCGGCGGCGGCGTGGTGGCCATGGAACTGGTGGCCAATGCCCCCGCCGACGGTTACACCATCTTGCTGGGCGCGGTCGGCCCCTTTGCGGTCACGCCGCACATGCAGAAAGTGGCCTACGACATCGAACGCGATTTCGCGCCCATCTCAATGGCTGTGGTGTTCCCAAACGTGGTCGTGGTGCATGCGAGCGTGCCGGCCCAGTCGCTGGCCGATTACCTCAGGCTGGCTCGCGACCCAGCCGCACGAATCAGCTTCGGCAGTTCGGGCATCGGTGGCGCGGGCCATCTCGCCGGCGAGTTGCTCAACTTCATGGCGGGCACCGAAATCCCTCATATTGCCTACAAGGGCGGCGGTCCGGCCATGACCGATCTGCTGGGTGGTCAGATCGCTGCGGTCATGGCCTCGCTCCCCAGCGCTCTGCCCCACATCAAGACCGGGCGCATTCGGGCGCTGGCCACCACTGGCGCGGAGCGAGCGCGTGATCTGCCGCAGACGCCCACCATCGCGGAAAGCGGCTTTCCGGGATATGAGGCCGTGAACTGGTATGCATTCGTGGCGCCAGCCCGAACGCCCGCCGCCGTACTGCAACGCCTTCATCAGGAGATCGTGGCGACTCTCAAGGCCCCGGAGGTACTTGAGCAGCTGGTGGTGCACGGCCTGGAACCTCGTCCGGGGTCGCCAGAACAACTCGCCGCCACCCTGCGGCGCGAATACGAAGTCTGGGGCAAGGTGGTCCGCAGCGCGCGGATCCGGCCTGAATGAGTCCGATCAAAGGAGACATGCAAGCATGACGGCGGAACTGAAGGTGCATCAGGCCGATGGCATCGGCTGGATCTGTTTTTCCAATCTCGAACGGCACAACGCCGTCACCTACGAGATGTGGAGCGAATTGCCTGCGGTCATCGCGCGCTTCGACGCCGACCCCACCGTGTTCGCCATCGCGCTCACCGGCGACGGCGAAAAGGCCTTCGTCTCGGGCGCCGACATTTCCGAGTTCGAAAAAAAACGCGGCACGCTCGATGCCTCCACCATTTACAACGAGGCCGTCGATACCGCCTACGCGGCCGTGCTCGCCGCCGCCAAGCCAACCCTGGCAAAGATTCGCGGCATCTGCATGGGGGGCGGACTTTATCTTGCTGCCTCGTGTGATCTGCGAATCTGTAATGACCGGGCACGCTTTGCCATGCCGGCGGCCAAGCTGGGGCTGGGCATCCGCTACGAGAGCGTGCGCCGACTGATGGAGGTGCTGCCCTCGGCCCACGCCGCCGATATCGTATTCACCGGCCGTCAGTTTGACGGCCCTGAAGCGCTGCGTCTGGGCTTCGTCAATCGTTCAGTGCCCGATGAGCAACTCGACGAAGCCGTGCAGCAGTACCTGCAGTGGCTCTCGGTGAGCGCACCGCTTACGGTACGAGCGGCCAAGGCGGCGATGCGGGCCTGGGCGGGTGGCGAAGACCCCGCCGCGGTGGCCAGGGTTCGCCAGATGACCGACACGTGTTTTGCCAGTCAGGACTACCAGGAAGGCCGCAAGGCCTTCGCCGAAAAACGCAAACCGAATTTCAAGGGTGTCTGAACGATGAAAGCCTGGATGATGGACAGCGCCACGCAGGCGCTCAGCCTGGTCGACCTACCCGTGAGCGCCCCGGCGGCCGGACAGTTGCAGGTGCAGGTCATGGCCGCTTCGCTCAACCGCGGCGAGTTTCTGCGCGGCGGCAAGGTGCCAGTCGCGGCCGTGACCGGCTCCGCCTCGCTCAAGCGCTGCGGCATGGAAGCCGCAGGCATTGTCACGGCCGTCGGCGACGGGGTCTCGCGTTTTCGGGTGGGCGACCGCGTGATGGGACGCGCCGCCGGGGGCTTTGCCGAGCAGACCACCATTGACGAGCGTGATGCCATCCCCGTGCCCGACGGGGTCAACTGGGTCGATGCCGGGTCCATCGCGATTGCCGGCGCAGTGGCCTACGACATGGTGGTTGCCGAGGGCGAACTCAAACGCGACGAGGCCATTCTGGTCACCAGCGTCGCCTCGGGTGTCGGCGTGGCGTGCCTGCAGATCGCCAAGGCACTCGGCGCCCGGGTGATTGGCACCTCGGGCTCGAGCAGCAAGCTCGCGGCGCTGCGCGCGGCCGGTCTTGACGAAGGCGTCCTCACGCGTGGGCCCGATTTCGTCGACGCGGTGAACCGCTTCACCGAGGGCCGAGGCGTGCAGGTCGCCATCAACAACATCGGCGGCTCGGTCTTTGAGGCCTGCCTGCAGTCCTTGGGCTACATGGGGCGGCTCGCACTGGTGGGGCACGTGGACGGCGTGCGGCATTCGCAGATCGACCTCGACGATGTGCACAGCCGGCGCCTGCGCATTTTTGGCGTCAGCAACAAGCTTCGTACGGCAGCCCAGCGCGCCGCCACCATCGCCGGCTTTACCCGTGACATCGTGCCCTTCATCCGTGCGGGCAGCATGCGGCCGCTGATTGACCAGGTGCTGCCCTTCGACCAGTTGCCGCAGGCGCGTGAGCGCATGCAGGCCGATCTGCACGTGGGCAAGATCGTGCTGCGAATCGGCGCCGACCGCGACTGAAGCCACGCGCCTTATCCGTGAGACATCGAGCATGAACGTGACCGAACTGCGAGGCCGGCGGGCAACCGACCGATGGAACCGCGTCTCCATGGGCGACCTCTTCGAGCGCATCCGCAGCGCCGCCCCCGATCGCATCGTAATCAGTGCATGGGACGGCGCCTTCGAGTCGCCCGAGCATCGCCATCTGAGCGCGGCTGCGGCCGACGACGCCGCCAATCGCTATGCGCACGCCCTGATCGCGCAGGGCATCGCGCCCGGCAGTGTGGTGATGATGCTGTGCGAGAACTCGGTGGAGGCCTTGATCGCCAAGATCGGCATGGCCAAGGCCGGCATCACCGTTGCACCGGTCAACCCCAATTTGGGTGACGAGGTGATCGAGGCCCTGATCGATCTGTGTGAGCCACACGCGCTGGTGGCCGACGCCGAACTCATCGGCAAGGCCCGACGTCTCTCCACCGCCAGCGGCGTGCGTCTGCTTCACCAGATTGCCGTCGGTGGACGCGATCCGGCCCTGGCCGATTTTGCTCAGTTCACCGCCGGCCACCCGGCTGGTGAACCCGATGTGGTCATTCACGGCGACGACATCTGGCAGTTGCTCTTCACCTCGGGCTCCACCGCCATTCCGAAAGCGGTCATGGTGTCCCACACCAACACGATGTTCGCAGCCATGAGCTTTACCGGGCTCGGGATGGTCGGCATGGACTTCGAGAGCAGTTTTTGCATGGGCTCTTTCCTGCCGGTGATCTACCACGTGGGCGACGGCATCATGTACAACGCGGTCATTGCCGGGGGACGACTGGTGCTGGGTCGGCGCTTCAACGCGCGCCAGAGCGCTGAAGCGATCGACCGCGAGCGGATCAGCTGCCTCTGGGGGGGCGCGCCACACGCCATCGATGCGGTCTGCGCCGAGTTCGAGAAAGACCCCTCGCTGAGCCCTGCCAGCCTGCGCAGCATCGTCTTTGGCTGGGCGCCCATGAGCCCGGCGCTCCACGAGAAGACACGCCGAGTGTTCGGCCCTCGCGCCCGGTGCATCGAAATCATCGGCCAGACCGAGGTCGTGTGCTGCCATCGCTTCTGGCTGGACCAGCACGCGGAGCTTCACCAGCGCACCGCCCCTCGCGAGAACTATGTCGGCCAGCCGCACGGTTTGCTCTCATCAAAGATCTTCGACGCCCAAGACAGTCCCGTCGAACAGGGCGACGACCGGGTCGGCGAAGGCGTCTACCGATCGCCCGCACTGATGGCTGGCTACTACCGAAAGCCCGACGAGAGCGCGCAAGCCTTTCAGAGCGGGTGGTTTCACGGCGGCGACGCCTTCCGCTGGGGCGAGGCGGGCCAACGCATTCTTGCCGACCGCTTCAAGGACATCATCAAGACGGGCGGCGAGAGCGTCACCACCATTCGCGTCGAAGCGGTGCTGCATCTGCATCCCGAGGTGATGAAGTCGGCAGTGGTCGGGCTGCCCCATGCACGCTGGGGCGAAGCCGTCACGGCCTTCGTGATCGCACGACCCGG
>CAIVPX010000059.1 GCA_903907905.1 uncultured bacterium
CTGGCTGCTGAAGAAGCGCTCGCCGATTCGCTCTCGGCGCGCTTTGAGGGGCGCGGGGCGGTAACCTGGCGCCAGCGGGTGGGCGGTGAGGGTTTCAAGGCGGGCAACCTGCGTGACTTTCTCGATCGCTGGGGCAATCGCCATGAGTACATGATCGTGCTCGATGCCGACAGCGTCATGACCCCCGCGTCCATGTTGCGGCTGGTGCGCATCATGCAAACCAACCCGAAAATCGGCATTTTGCAGACGCTTGTCACTGCCTTGCCCTCTGACAGCGCGTTTGCCCGCGTGTTTCAGTTTGGCATGCGCCTGGGCATGCGCTCCTGGACGCTGGGCGCGGCGTGGTGGCAGGGTGACTGCGGCCCCTACTGGGGGCACAACGCGATCATCCGAATTCAGCCCTTTGCCGAACATTGCCGTCTGCCGCTGCTGCCAGGCCGCCCGCCGCTGGGTGGTCATGTGCTGAGTCATGATCAGCTGGAAGCGGTGCTGATGCGTCGCGCGGGCTATGAAGTGCGGGTGCTGCCCGACGAGGGCGGCAGTTGGGAGGAAAACCCCCCGCACCTGATCGAATTCATCCGCCGTGATCTGCGTTGGTGCCAGGGCAACATGCAGTACTTCCGCTTCCTCGGCATGCCGGGGTTGCGTCCGGTCAGTCGCTGGCAGTTGTGGATCGCGATCGCCATGTATCTGAGCGGTCCGGGCTGGATCGGGTTTACCGTGTTCGGCCTTATTCGCCAGGGGCCGATGGATGCCGATCTGGGGCTTTTGCTGCTGGTGTTGTCGCTCACCATGAATTTCGCGCCCAAGCTGGCCACGTTGGCTGATGTGCTGTTGCGCAGGCGCCTGCGTGAGGCATTCGGTGGCGCGCCGGCTGTTCTTCTGAGTGCGCTCGTCGAAACCGTATTCACGATGCTGATCGTGCCGGTCTGTGCGTTATCGGTCACGCTGTTCGTTCTGGGTCTTCCGCTGGGCCGGCAGATGGGCTGGACCGCCCAGCAGCGCGATTCTGAAGGCGTGCCGCTTGGGTTTGCGCTGCGCCGGCTGTGGGTACACACGGCGGCGGGCATCGCCTTCGCGGTGTCGCTGTTCCTGCTCGCGCCGGGTGCGATGTGGATTGCCCTCCCGTTCTACACCGGCCTGGGTGCGGCGATCTTGATCACCATGCTGAGTGGCGCGCCGCGTGTGGGCGCGCTCGCGCGCGATGCAGGACTCTGCCGCCTGCCTGAGGAAGTGCGTAGCGCAGGTCCTGACTGCGCCTCCACGCTGATCGGCTTCAGTTCGGTTGCTGCAGGCGCTCGGTAATGTCGCCTCATCGCCTGGCGTCGCGGGTAACGTTGTGTGTGCTGGGCCTGGCAATCGGTTTGGTTGCAATGGAGCCGGTCCGCGCCGAGGGACGAGATGAGATGCGGGTTCAGTTTGTCGACGCGAGCAAGCCCACGCGCTGTGCCGAGGAAGACAACCTCTATGTGAAGCTTGAGGCGTCTGGGGTTCGCAGCTTTTCTTTGTCAGTTGAGCATCCGCCGTACATCGCGACGGTGACCTCGGACAGCACCGCGCCAGATTTCACGCATTGCGATATGAGCGGCGATCCCAAGCACGCCTTCACACCGCGCGAACTCATCCTGTACGAAAACGATTCGATCCGACTGGTGGGGCATACCTTCTTCAACTTCTGGCGGCCGGACATCGTGGAGGTGAAGGTGGGCGAGCGTATCGAGCGCGGGCTCCATCTGCTCCAGTTGTTACGTCGCGGGCCGCGGCGCGACATCGAAATTCTGGTGCTTTACCCGGCGGATGGCTACTGGCGCGCCAAGCCGCTTCCGCCTGCACAGCTGCCGGACAGCGCCTATGGCAGCTCATTCCTGTTTGGCCCGATCGAGGAGGACGGCCGGCCGCTGGTGGCGATTCGCGCGCTCGAGTTCGATCCCGCGACGCTGCGCTTCACGCTCCAGTTCGCGCGCGGTGGTGTCGGCACCCTATCGGTGGCTGAGGCAACGTCGCAGCGTACGCGCGTGGTGATGGATCTGGGCGTGACTTCAACCGGTCAGACTCCGTTCGCGGCGTTGCGCTCCATGTTCGTGACGATGAGCAACGCCGATGCTTCGGTGGCGGCCTGGCGGGATGGTTCTGGCGTGCGATCAGCGCCTATCGTCGGATTCGGTCGATTCGAATCGAGCCGCGCCCGCTTCGGTCGCGATTCCCCTTCCAGGCATAACCTCAGCGCGCCGGATCATGTGTTCGCCGATTTCAGTCGGGCACCTGCCGACAGCCGCTAGCGCAGTCCTCGATGAATGCGGTCACAGAGCAGCTTGCGCTGAGTCATGGTCTACCGCCGGATCCGCCGGACCCTCTCCCCGCTTGACTCGCAGCAGCGCGGTTGTTGTGCTGGGGTCAACCCCTGCCGCGCGCATCGTATCGTCCTTGGACGGCCCTGGCCGCTGGAACATCAGAATCGTGTTCCCTGCCTTTGGCTCATGCAAGGCCTCCAGACGCTCCACTCTGCGCTCGAGTCTCATCGTTTCGCTTCGAGGGTGATGATCCTTTCCTCGATTAACGCCGTCTCGCACGCCCTCCGCATCAAGTCCAGCACATACGCGAGACGGGTGCTGTCCCGCCGCTGGGTCAGCAACACTTCAGCGGCCCCGCCGTGATCGCGCCCTGGCCAGCGCTCTATGCGCAGCGCCATTGAGGGGCTGATCGCCCCACGTCCATTGAGCACCTCGGACAGGGTCGCCCACAACGCCTAATTGGGTAGCGGCTTCGCTGACTTGCAGATTCAAGGCGGGCAGGATGTCGCCCCTCAATGTAAGACTGGGGGGGCATCGGGCTCATAGTCATCGCCTGCCCAACCAGCTCAGAAAATCTTCCGACCGAAGGCTGTTCGCAAGGCCATCACGTCAGCCCCGCCTGCGCATTTCGCGTAATCGTGACCGACAGATATCGGAGGTTGAGATTCAGATGGACAGCTGACTGAGTCGCAACATCGATGTCATTGGGTGTGCAGGCGATGACTTGAATCCGCCGCAGGCGGCCTACAGCATGAAGTCGCACCGGGTTTTGCCCAGCAGGTGTGCCGCCTGGTCGATCAGGTCGCGAATTCACTTTGAACCCTTGGTCGCGAGCAGCCGGAATACGCATAACTTGTAGCCTGTAAACTGACCCATGCGAATCATGCCGAACTTGGCCTTTCCCTCCCCTTCGCCTGTGTACATCCGACCGGCCCTTGTCTCGCGGATGCCGCTTGCAGCCACCGCCACTGCGGGAGCGCTCGGGCGACTTGACTCTCTGGTGATGTTCTTGCGCTTGGCTGCCCTGGCTGCACCGGTCGTTACCAACGCAGGCGTCAACCCTGTGCCGCATACGGATCCGGCAGGGGTCCAGTGGGTGGGGCGGTTTGATCTCGGGCTGACACCCTGGCAGGAGGTTCGGCTCAAGTCTGGACAACGACCCAATACGTTCAAGTTGAGTCGATGGGAGGGCGTCAACGCAGTTGAGGTGATTTCGCAGGCCAGCATGTCGCTCTTGACGCGACCCATCCGCGTGGATCTCAACGCGACGCCAGTACTGTGCTGGCGATGGCGCATCGACGCCACCTTGAGCCAAGCCGACATGACCCGGCGTGAGGGCGATGATTATGCAGCGCGGGTTTACGTGAGCTTTCGGCTGCCGCCCTCCTCACTGGGCCTTGGCCTGCGTGCGCAACTGGCTGTAGCCCGCGCCATATGGGGCCAAGACCTTCCCGATGCCGCAATCAACTACGTCTGGGACAACCGTCAACCCGTCGGCACCGTCCGCCCCAACGCCTACACCGATCGCGCGCAAATGGTGGTCCTTCGAAGCGGTGACCAAGAGGCAGGTCGATGGGTCTGGGAGCGGGTTGACGTGCGCCATGATGTAGCGCGGCTTTTTGGGCCCGGGGCTGAACCCGTTCAACTTGCGGTTACCGCAGATACGGATAACACCCAAGCAGCAACTCGGTCCGGATTTGCCGATTTTCACTTCGTACCTGCTGACATCCCTTGTGATCGGCAGCAGAGATAGGACGCGTCAACTCCCACGGGGCGGCGAACTCGATCTGTGCAAGCCAGGCGATCGCGCTGGCCGTCTGGAGGGGCAGACGGCCGGGCAACGAGTTTAGCGATAATCGGGCGGCACGTATCTGGTCACCTCGGGCCCAGCGCACCGCTTTCGCGCAGGGCCTTGGGCGTGCGCACCGCGTAGGTGTTGGCTTGAAGGTTATAGTAATGCCGCAGCGGCGAGTACTCGCCGCCAACGATGGTGAGGACATAGGTGTCTTCGGTCATGGCTTCGAAGCTGTGGATGTCGCTCGGCGGCACGACCATGGCGATATCGCCGACCTTCATCACCACTTCCTCCGCCACCTTCAGTTCGGAGTGACCCTCGACGCTCCGGTCATCCACGCGCTCATAGGTGGTGTGCTTGAGCGAACCACTGCACAGCACCAAGGCTTCCCAGACGCCGTGATCGTGCGGCGGGATGAACTTACCATTCGGAAACTCATCGAGCTCAAGCGTGAGCTGGTCGTCGTAGTACAGCCACTTGGCATTGTCGATATGGTTGGCCTGACGTTTGACACCTAGTTTGTACAGGTCAGGTCGTTGAGAGACGGGCAGGGTGGCATCGAGCAGCGCCTGGCGAAACTTTATGGCATCGCGGTCCTGCTCGAAGGTGTCAACAGCGCAGATCATCCGAGCCGCGCAGGTTCGGATCGAGCTCGGTGTGTCGGGGTAGGACATGGCAGTGCTCCTTCAAAAAGAATGACTCGATGTACAACAAGAACTATCGTGCGGCGCGACGATTATTGCTCGGCTCTGAGCTTGGCGCGCTGGATGACTTCAGCAGTTCGAACCGCGTCCCGGCGGATGAATTCAGCGAAGGTCGCGGGGTCGGATACGGTTGGCGACAGGCCATTGCTCGTGAATGCCGAGGCCAGGTCGGGCGAGCTGACGGCGGTGCGGATGTCCCGGCTGATGCGTTCGCGAAGGCTGTCTGACATGCCAGCGGGTCCGAACACACCGATCCAGGATTGGTAGTTGTAGCCTGGAACGGTTTCACCGACCGTGGGCACGTCCGGTAGCAGCGCTGAGCGCTTGTCGGCGGTGATCGCCAGCACGCGCAGCGCGCCCGACTTGATATGCGGCAGCGCTGCGGTGAACGAGAAGCAGCCGAATGGAATGTGACCGCCCAGAACGTTGATGATCGCCGGGCCTGTCCCGGCGTGGTTCACAGTCAGCAATTCGACGCCGGCCATCGTCCGGAACAATTCGCCGCTGAGGTGATCCGCGGCGCCCACGGAGGACGTGGCGAAACCGAATGGCTCCTTGTCCGCATTTTTTTTCTTGATGTGGGCGATCAATTCGGCCACATTTCGGACTGGAACAGAGGGGTGAACCGTCAAGGCGTACCCTTGCGTCGTGACCTGCGAGATCGGTGCGAGTTGCTTGAGCGGCTCGTAGTCGGGCCGAGCGAACAGTACCGGCGTCGCGACGATGGGGCCGTCCCAAACCAGCAGCAGACTGTGCCCGTCGGGGGCACTCCTGATGACCGCATTGGCACCGATGATGCCGGATGCGCCCGGCTTGTTCTCCACCACGACCGGCTGACCCCATTGGTCAGATAGGGCCTTGGCGAGCCGCCGCGCCACCAGATCCGTTCCGCCCCCTGTGCCGACCGGGACGGTCATCGTCACCGCTTTGCTCGGAAAGGGGCTTTCCGCCAGGGCGCCGCCAGCCAATATCGCCGTCAAGGCGAGGGCGCCGAGATGGCGCCAAGCGAGTCGATTCATGATGTCTCCTCGGATGACCACGCTGCAGGAATCGGCAAGCGCACGGGACGTGGACATGGCACGCGCAGCGCGCCGCACCGGCGGCGCCATCGCGGCGGGCCGGATGGTGTACAGATTCGGGCTCTGGCGACTCAATCGACCCTCTCGAGTATCGTTGCCCGACGCGTCAGAGCGGTATTTGCAGACCACGGCATGACGGGGTGCCTCCGCAGTGGATGGGGCGACGTAGCGAACAGCATGGTAAGTGGAAATGAGTTCGCCGTGCTCGCCGGATCTGCCGCTTTCGGAAGGGTCGAAAGCTCAGGATTCATCGGGCTCACCGGTCTCGCGCGGGCCACGCTGCGGGGGCACCTTGTCCCGCAACTTACGGCGCTTGTCTTCCTCACTGCGGGGCCGGTAAAGCGGCGTGCGGACTGCGCGGGCGATCGGATTGCGGGGACGGCGTGCGTTGGCTTGACGTTTCATGATTTCCAAGGATACGGCGCTATGGAAACAGTGTGTGGGCCTGCCACGAAGCGGGTCATCTTACAGTCGGATCGCTGTCGTCGATCACGCTGCAGGGGCCTGACCAGGGGCGGTCATCGATCCTGACAACCGTCAAGGGTCTTGATGCGGCGCGGTAGTCTGAACCTTAGTCACACTTGCCCCAGAAAATGATGCGCACCCGGGCGCCGACCGGCAAGAGAACCGCAATGCTCAAGAAGATCTTTCCTTTGCTTTGTATGCTGGGCGCGGTGCTTTTCACGCCCACCGCCATGGCCATCGAAGAACCGAGCTACGACGTCCTGCAAGCGAGCGGCGCCTTCGAGATCAGGCGCTATGCGCCCATGCTCGTAGCCGAGACTGTCGTGGAGGGGGACATGGACGAGGCCTCGAACAAGGGGTTTCGACTGATCGCCGACTTCATCTTTGGGAACAATCAGATCCCTGGGTCGGATGAGCGGGCAAAAATTGCGATGACCGTACCCGTTACCGTCGAGCCGCAATCATCACGCATTGCGATGACAGCGCCTGTGACCGTCGAGCCGTTGGCGGACGACGCGAACTCAATTTCCGCCAGGCAGTGGCGCATTCATTTCGTCATGCCCCGCGCGTACAGCTTGCAAGACATCCCGAAGCCTCGGAACGAGGCAGTCCGGCTCCGCGAGGTTCCGGCCAAGTACTTTGTGGTCCACACGTATTCCTGGCTGAACACGGCTTCACGCGTGCACCAAAAAACGCTCGAAACCCTGCAATGGGCGCAAGATCGGTCGCTGAAAGTTCTGGGTGCACCCCAGTTGGCGCGCTATGACCCACCTTGGACACCGCCGATGTTCAAGCGCAATGAGATCATGGTGGAGATCGCGCCCGAGGGCTTGCAGTGACACGCTGGTAGCGGCTCGGCGGTATTTTTTGTTAAAGACTGAGGGTGGTAAACATGCATAGGTTGATCACGGCCGCCGAGAAAGGGATTCTGATCCTGATCGCACTGTTCACGGTCTACAGCGTTTGCTCGGAAATGTACACGGTGCTGGCAAGCGGCAAAATCACTCTCACGGATCTGCTGCTCATGTTCATTTATGCCGAGGTGCTGGGCATGGTGGCCGCGTTCTACAAGTACAACAAGATTCCCATCACGATCCCGGTGTTCATTGCGATTACCGCGCTCTGCCGCCTGATCATTTTGCAGGGTAAAGGCATCAGCACGGTCGACCTGATCTATGAAAGCGGCGCGGTGCTGTTGCTGGCGATTTCATCGCTCGTGATGAAGTGGGAGCTCAAAAGCCCGAACTTCAAGGACAAGGAAGAACGAACCTGAGGGATCGGCGCTTACGGGTGCGCATTTCGGCGCCGGCGCGGCGTATCCGAGTCGTCGGTGCGCAGTTCCCGAGGGTTTGCGCGATCGTCGGGTTGATCGAGACCCAGTTGGGTGCGGGGTGCGGGTTGGGGGGCTGGGCGATCCTGTCGCTTAGAACCTGCGCGCCACCCCGATCGGCAGATCGCTCACGCGCTTCATCTCGTCGGTGTCGAGCACACCGGGATCGTCCAGGTAGGCTTGGGCAAGGTCCAACCCGTCGACGCCCCAGAAGGTGTGGTCGTCGACGACCAGGGTGGGCACACCGAACACCCCGAGCGCCGAGGCCTGCGCCGTGCTGGCGCGTAGCGCGGACTTGACGGTGTCGGATTGAATTTCGGCTGGGTCGACGTCGAGCGAGCGCATCAGGGCCTCGAGTACGCTAGGGTCACCAGGGTCTGCGCCCGAGGTCCAAAGTGCGTCGAAGATCGAGCGCACGGCCATCGGTCTGGCTTTAGCCGCGACGGCCAGGCGTAGGTAGGGGAGCGGATTGAAGGGGTGGGATGCCGGGAAGCGGAACGGGATGCCCTCGCGCGCGGCCAGCCAGGTGCACCACCGGTAGGTCCAGATCCGCTTGGGCACGATTTCAGCCGGACCCTTCTGGCCCCAGTGCTCGAGCAGTCCCGCGAACAGAATTGGCTGCAAACGGATCTCCACGAGTTGTGAGAGCACCTCGATGCGTGACATCGCGAGGTAGGCGAAGGGCGAGATGAAGTCGAAGTACCAGTCGGCCTGTTTCATTCGGAATCCTTGGCTTGAGGATGGCAATCGCTGCGGCGGTACAGGCGAAGCTTCGCACGAGGCGCACGGTACCGGATCAATCACCGATTGAGATGACGCCGCTGCTTGCCCGCATGGCCGTTGCGCTCGCTGTGTCAGGGCGCCTGCCGCCCCATCAACCCGTTGAAGAACTGCTCGGTATGATGCGCCAGGGTCTCGATGTGGTAGCCGCCCTCCTGCGCGAGGACCGTGGGCAGGTCCAGGCTGGCGACCGCCTTGCCTAGCCGATGAAATCCCGCACTGCTTACCGCGACCCTCGACTGGGGGTCATCCTTGTAGATGTCAAAGCCGAGCGAGAACACCAGCGCCTCGGGCTTGAAGGCACGGACGGCCGATAGCGCGCGCTCGACCTGGTCGAAGAAAACGTCCTCGGGCGAGCCGTGCGGCAGGGGTAGGTTCAGGTTGAAACCGGCGCCCGCGCCTCTGCCGGTTTCGTCCGCGTGCCCAGCAACGACCGGGTAGAAATTGGTCGGGTCGGCGTGAACCGATGCATAGAACACGTCATTGCGTTCGTAGAAAATTTCCTGAACGCCCTGGCCGTGGTGTACATCAGCATCGAAAATCGCCACCCGGCTGAACCTCTGGCGCAGGTGCTGGGCCGCGATGGCGGCGTTGTTGAGGTAGCAAAAGCCCCCCGCCGCCGCTGCGCGCGCATGGTGCCCAGGCGGGCGGCATAGCGCATAGCTCATGCGCGCGCCGGCCAGCACGTCGTTGCTTGCAGCCACAGCGCATTGCGCGCTCCAGTAAGCCGAGCGCCACGTGAATTCGCCGACCGGGCAACTGCCGTCGGCGAGATAGGCGGCAGCCTGCGCCAGAATGCCGCGCAGCGCGTTGGGTTCGCGAACAAAGACGTTGGACATGACCTCGTCGCCCCAGTCGGCGGGCATGCGCTTCCAGGCCGAATAGGCGCCTTGAAGAAAGGCCAGGTAGGGCTCGGTGTGCACGGCCAGCAGGGCTTGCATACCGAAGTCTTCGGGGGGATTCACATCGAACCCGAGCGCTCGAACTGCGCGAAGAATCGCCAGCGCACGGTCTGGCACTTCCTGGGGTGTGCGCATTTGGCCGCGCGAGAGGTAAGTCTTGGGATCGTGGAGCAGTTGCTCGGGATGAAAGTACGTTTTCATTGTGACCTGAAGGCAAGGTGACGATGTGAGGATACCTCCGCTCGAGGCCTTGCAAGGGGGGCGCGCGCCGGAACCGACTTCGCGTGGTTCCTCGGGTGCCCTTGCCCGCCATGGTCCTGCGGCGCCCTGTGTCGAACGTTGCAGCGCAAGCCAGCGCCTTGGTGTCCGCTATGGATACGGTGTTGTCGGGTATTCAGGTGCGATGTGCGCCAAGGTTTGTCGAGCAGCCCCGCGCGGCAGATAGACCATCGCAGCGCTTATCGCCCGATCGACAGGCTGACCCCGGGTGCCGCAGTGGACGGCGAGGCGTGCAGCGCGATGAGTTGCGTCAGAAGCAAAAAGGTCGCCTTCGAATCAAGATCGTCATCGGGCAGATAATAGTAATGATCGCGATAGAAAATCGAAACACTGGCCTCGGCGGGCGGCTGAGGGGATACGCGAATGCGGAACAGGTTGCCGGTGATGTCACTCTGTGAATGACCACTGCCCGGCTGCCCTCGAACCTGCGCAACCCGTTTCCCGGCAATGTGAGACTCGGGAGCCTCGACACCCTGGGCCAAGAAGTTCATTGCCGCGAGCATCGGCCGAGGCAGGACTGAAATCGTATCCGGATCGTATGCCTCGCCTCCCGCGACGATCCGGTAGCGATCGCGATCGCGCGCGAGCCCGAGCAGTGATTTCAGCCGCAAGGCCTCCGGGGTGCGCGATGCCTCGCCAATAAAACGTATCTCAACGCCTCCGCCCTTGTCGTCGGAGCGCGCGAGATCGACGAGGTTGTCCATCGCAAGATCGTGTAACAGTCGGAGTGCCTCTTTGAATTCGGCCAAGCTGCCCGACAGCAGCCCAGGGCGCAGCGTGCTGCCCGAGAAATTGCGCAAGCCATTGACCTCCTGGACCGCAACCGCGAACACCCGGTCGATCGGCCAGCCTCCCTTGACCAAGAGGAACAGCAACTCCGGGTTCATTGGCGTCATCATTTGCCGAACGAACTTCTCGCCCTCGACCGGCGCGTAGAAGATCGTCGGGTTCTCGCTCACCGACATGCCAAACGGCCCCAGCGACAGGCTGCGTAGCGCAGTGTCACTGATTGGCGCGCCGCTCGGCGCTGCGACCGCAAACGCGTTTGCAGTGTTGCTGGCGGTGGCGCTCACGCCCATGCTGCGGTTGAACTGCAAGGATGTCGCGATCCGCTCGACATGGGTGAAGTACAAGGTGTCTCGGTAGCGTAGCCGCACCAGATTCAGCAGCAGTTCCTGGTCGTTCGTCTGCTGAATCGCCATGTTGTAGGCGGCTCGGCTGACAGAAATACTGCCTGGACCCATTGGCGAACAGCCGGCGAGCGCGAGAGCCGTGAGCAGCAAGGCAGCGGGCCGGAGGCCTCGGGGTGAGCGGCGAGTTTCTCGTATCATGATCAAGGCGTTTGCGGTGACGGGCCAAAACCGGGGGGTAGGTATGACCCGATGGCGGATCCTATTACAATTTTCGGGCGGTGGCGTGGCCTCAGACACCCGCTCAACCGGAGGATGAGTGTCGATGAAACGACTGAGCTGGATGGCTTTTTTCTCGATCGTGATCGCGCTCCATGCGCCGCTGGCTGCGCAGCCGCTGGAGGGTACCCTGAAAAAAATCAAGGAGATTGGCACGCTGACCGTTGGTTATCGCGATGCAGCCATCCCTTTCTCTTACCTCGACGAAGCACTGAATCCGATCGGCTATTCGATTGACCTGTGCCTCAAGGTCGTGGATGCTGTGCGGAACGAACTGGACCTTCCCGATCTGACTGTCCGCTGGCAGTCGGTCACCTCGGTCAGCCGGATCTCGCTGGTGGAAAAGGGGCGGGTCGATCTGGAATGTGGTTCAACGACCAACACCGTCGAGCGGCAGAGGACGGTCTCGTTTGGCCCCACCTTCTTTGTGAGCCAGGTCGCTGTCGCGGTGCGCAAGAGTTCGGGCATCGAATCGATCAACCAGCTGTCTGGTCGCACGGTGGCTGCCGCCGCGGGCACCACCGCAATTTCTCTGATCAGGCAGTTTGGACGAGGCGCTGCCATCGATGTTGTCGAGGTCTACGGGCGGGACCATCTCGAGTCCTTCCTGCTGCTCGAGCGCCATCGCGCCGACGCCTGGGTGCTTGATGATGTGCTGATGGCTGGTCAGATCGCCAGCTCGCTCAAGCCTGACGACTTTCGGATCCTCCCCGAGCGACTCAGCCACGATCCCTTCTCGGTGATGCTGCGAAGGAACGATCCGGCCTTCAAGGCCCTTGTCGACCGGACGATCAGCGGACTGATGCGATCGGGGGAGATCCTCAGGATTTATGAGAAATGGTTTACCCGCTCGATCCCACCGAAGGGGATCAACCTGAACCTGCCGCTGTCGCCGGAGAATCGTAAGGCGTTCGAAGAACCGAACGATCGGCCAGCCTGAGCAAGATTCACCCGGCAGCCCAGTACCTTTTCTTTGGGCCATGACGCGGCCGCCGCATGAGGATGCCTGTGACGGTCGCGCTCACCTCACCAGGGGATCATTTGGCCCCGGTAATCAACGAAGTGGGCGCGCGGCCCCGCCTCAAGCGTATCCAGCGTCTTCAACAAGCCGGCAGCGGCCTGACGCGCCTCAACCACCGGGGTTGTCGCCGATACAAAACGCCGCGATAGGGAAGAGACAACCGTGCCCGGCTGCATGGCTGCGATGACGAGGCCAGGCAATCGTCGGTGCAGTTCAACGGCCGCTGTTTGCAGCAGCATGTTGAGCGATGCCTTGGACGCGCGGTAGCTGTACCAGCCCCCTAGTCGGTTGTCTTCAATGCTGCCGACCCGCGCTGACAGTTTGCCGTACAGGCAACGATCTCGAGCGAGGCGGGGCGCCAGTTCGCGTAGCAACAGAAGAGGCCCTACTGCATTGATCTGCATCAGTTCCTGCATGGCTGCCGGGTCGAGCGCCGCCAGCGATTTTTCTGGCCCGGCGGTGCCTGTGCTGAGCGCACCGGTCGCATCAATGACCACCGCCAAGCGCGCCTTGACGCTCAGCGCGCTTGCGGCTGCAGCGAGAGAGCTTGAGTGACGCAGATCAAAGCCGGGGAATGTCGATCGGCTCAGACGCAACAGACTGGCACAGCCCGGGTCGGCCTCGAACTCAGCGCAGATAGCCTGACCGATCGCGCCCGACGCGCCGATCACGAGCGCCGAGTAGCCCGAACTCAGCGAGCGCAGCATGGCGTGGCGCCGGGGTGGATGCGAGGCTTCATCGCGACCCAAGCGACTTCAGCTGAATCTTGAAAGGACCCGCCTGCATGTCTGCGATCAGGATTCCAAACTCGGTCACCTGGCCCAAGGCAAGCGGTGGTGCTTCGACCTCACGACCCCGGAAACGTGCCTCGAAGTTTTCGGGGAAAAACTCATGGGTATGCCAGTCACCCGCTTCAAAATCGCACTGGTAGGTCGGTGCGCGCGCAGCGGACTCGGTACGAAGCAACATCTTGTAGCGCTTGCCGTCGCCACGGGCCGTCAACGCCAGCACGGAGGTGCCTGATGGGAGTGTGACAGGGCCGCGCAAGGAGGCAAACCCACCATTGTTTTCGAGTGACACCAGACCTTCGAAGATGACGCCCTCCGGGTCATCACGGGGACGGGATTGCGAGAGGCCTCCCATCACGCCGTCGTTGACCACCCAGAGCTTGCGCACCAGGTCAGGATCCATGAAGTTCATCTCAAACCGCTCTGCTTGTGCACCCGTCACAGGCTTGCTCATCAGGCCCGACAGCGCTGTGAGCATGATCCGACGTCGCGTAGCGTGCATGCGTAGTCCCACCAACGAAAAATTGATCCCGATCTTCACTCATCATTCGATCTAGCCGAGCTTTGGTTCGAGGCCTCAGGTGCCGCAAAAGGTCTGGTACGGTCGCCCCCCTGGCGGTGGCGGGGCAGCGTAGGCCTCGCATTCTGGTTGCGCCGCGTAAGGAGTTCGCAGCACTGTCAGCAGCTTTTCAAACGGGACGATGTCGAGAACAGGGCCGGTCGCGGCCTCGAGCGCAGCCTCGACCTGATGATTGCGTGCAATGTAGATAGGATTGTTGGCGTTCATGGCCGCGCTGGTCTCGGCCGCGGATCGTTTCGAGCGATTCAGCCGCGCCTGCCAGCGCGTGTGCCAATCAGAGAGGGTCGTGTCGGTCGCCAGTCGCTCTGCGGGGATGAGACCTTCGCCCAGCATGCGGAAACTCTGCGTGTAGTCGGCCTTGCGGCTTTGCATCCAATCGAGAAGCTGCTCGATCAGGGGCGCGTCGTCCGCCTGATCATCGTCGGCCCGCGTATCGTCGTCGAGCCCGAGTTTTCGCCGCATGACATCGAGGTGGTACCTGGCAAACAGATCGCCGAAGCGCTCGATCGCGTGCTGGGCGAGATCAAGCGCCCGGTCTCCATCGGCATCGATGGCCGGCATGAGCGCTTCGGCAAGCCGTGCGAGATTCCACTGCGCGATCTGCGGCTGGTTGCCAAAGGCATAGCGCCGCCCACGATCAATTGAGCTGAATGCCGTGGCCGGGTCGTAAACATCGAGAAAGGCGCAGGGGCCATAGTCGATGGTTTCACCGCATAGGCTCATGTTGTCGGTGTTCATGACCCCATGGATAAAACCGACCCGCATCCATTCGGCGATGAGAAAGGCCTGTCGTTCGATCACGGCCTCGAGCAGAGCAAGCGCGGGACGCTCCGCCTCACGGCAGGCCGGGTAGTGCCGGTCGATGGTGAAGGCAATCAGCGCATCGAGCAGGCTGGGGTCATTGCGCGCGGCGACGTATTCAAAGGTACCGACGCGAAGGTGGCTGGCGGCGATGCGGGTGAGCACCGCACCGTCGAGAATGTTTTCGCGCAGCACCGCCTCGCCCGTAGCCACGACCGCGAGGCTGCGCGTGGTGGGGATACCGAGCGCATGCATGGCCTCGCTGATCAGGTGTTCGCGCAACATGGGACCCAGTGCGGCACGACCATCGCCCCGGCGGGAGAAGGGCGTGGGGCCCGAGCCCTTGAACTGCACATCGACGCGTTGCCCGTCGGGACACAGATGCTCGCCCAGCAGCAGCGCCCGACCGTCGCCCAGCATGGCAAAGTGTCCGAACTGATGACCGGCATAGGCTTGGGCAATCGGCTGCGCGCCCTCGGGCAGCGTGTTGCCCGACAGCAGTGCGGCGAGTTGGGCTCGATCGGACAGGTCCGGATCGAGCCCGAGCGAGCAGGCGAGGGTTTCATTGAAGACGACGAGTCGCGGATCCCGAGCCCGGGCAGGCTTGGCATACGCGAACAGCGCGTCGGGCAGTCGCGCGTAGCGGTTGTCGAAACGCCAGGAGAGAGGGGCCATGAGAGTCGTCGGTCGGTTCAATGGTGAAGATGCTAGCAGGCGGCCCGCGACCCTGACGGTGGCGCGGACTTGCCAGTCTCGCTCGTGATCAACCGGTGGAAGGGGCGGTGGCACGCGCTCTGGCCTGTGCGAGTTCCCGCGCCACCTCGCTGACCAGCGCGGGCCCGCGATAAATCAGGCCGGTGTAGAGCTGTACGAGGTCCGCGCCCGCGTGCAGCTTAGCGAGGGCGTCACCCGCGCTGAGGATGCCGCCCACGCCGATGATTGGGACGTCGGGCCCCAGAGCTTGGCGAAAGCGCGTGATCATCTGGTTGCTGCGCGTCCGCAGAGGCAGACCCGACAACCCGCCGGGCTCGGCGCCATGCCGCAGGCCCGATAGCTCGGTTCGGTCCGCGCTGGTATTGGTGGCGATCAGACCCCAGCGGAGCGTCTTGCCAGCGGGCGATTGGATGTGATCAAGCAGGGCCTGGGCCAGTTCGCCCGCTTGAGCTTCATCGAGGTCCGGCGAGATCTTGAGAAAGAGGGGCAGGGCTCTGCCATGCTGATCCTGCAGTGCGAGCCTCAGCGTATCGATCTGTTGCAACCATTCGGGCATCGCCATGCCGGAAGCCTCAGACGGCCCACCCTGGACACGGGGCCTGGACAGGTTGATCGTGACGTAATCGGCCAAGGGGTAGACCGCGCGCAGACAGCGTGCATGATCGCTCAGGGCACGCTCGGGCGGCGTCGCAACATTGTGGGCAATGTTGACGCCGAGCTTCATGACCTCGGGTCCTGGTTCACCCAGTTGCTCGCGTGCCTGGCGCAGCGCCGGCACAAAGCTGTCCAGCCCCTCACGGTGATAGCCGATGCGATTGATCAGCGCTTTCGCTTGCGGCAAGCGGAAGAGTCGGGGGCGGGCAGGCCAGCTTTCACCCTGCGGAGCCACGCTGCCGACCTCCGCGAAGCCGAAACCCATGGCGCTCATTGCGGGCAGGCAGCGTGCGGACTTATCGAGGCCCGCCGCGAGGCCAACGCGGTTGGGAAACTGCAGGCCGGCCAGGCTCAAGGGGTCGTGCGTTCTGGGGAGCTGATAGAGCGTTTGCCATGCGCTACCCTGCGTGCGTTCAAGCCAAGCCAGCAAGCGCTCATGCGTGGACTCGGCATCCAGCGCGAACAGGACCGGTCTGATCAGCCGGTAGCCAAGTCGCTGAAGCCAGGCCATGGCCTCGCGAGCCTAGCGCGCCCGAGCCCAGAGCACTTCGCCGAGCACGCGCGCGCCGGCGGCGAGGTCGGCCGAGGTGGCTGATTCCGATTCGTGGTGACTGACGCCCTTGAGGCAGGGCACGAAGATCATGCCGGTCTCGCATTGCTCGTGCAGGTAGCGTGCATCGTGCCCCGCTGCCGACAGCAGTCTCATGTGACCCAGACCCAGTTCGGCCGCGGCCTGCTCGATGGTTTGCCGGATACTTTCGGGAAATTCGAGCGACAGCGCCGTGGAGAGTTCCTCGACCTGAACCGCGCAAGGTGCTGCGTACTGATGACAGAGGGGCGCCACCGCATCGCCGAGTTCGGTGAGTCGTTCCGACAGCGGGTGCCG
This sequence comes from uncultured bacterium, assembly GCA_903907905.1. GTDB lineage: Bacteria > Pseudomonadota > Gammaproteobacteria > Burkholderiales > Burkholderiaceae_E > SYIM01. The sequence goes on from CAIVPX010000059.1 coordinate 16,479, forward strand.
GATGTCGATTGAAAACACCGCGCGGGCGGGCACCACGGACGGCGCGCAGGGCTCGATCCTGAAGAGCCCGACGGTGAACCGCGTGATGTCTTGCGGGTCGAGGAATCGGACCTTGAGGGCCTGGAGCATCGCGCTGGCCGACATCAGCGCATCCTTGCGGTCCTGATGCGGGGTGGTGCCCGCGTGGGCCTCTTCGCCCGTGACCGTGACGCGGAAGGTGCGCTTGCCCTGAATGCCCGTGACGATGCCAATGGTCTGCCGCTGCGCCTCGAGGACGGGGCCCTGCTCGATGTGGGCCTCGACATAGCAGTGGGGCGTGTAGCCGAGTGGCCGCAGGGCAACCTCCGGCATCTGCCGGTGTACCTCGGCAACGGCCTCGGCGACTGACACGCCGTCGACATCACGCACCGGCAGGATTTCGACGAGGTTTCGGGTGCCTGCAAAGCCAGCCGATCCCATCATGCCCGGGGCAAAACGCGAGCCCTCTTCGTTCATCCAGGACACGACCTCGATTGAACGTCTCGGCCGAAGACCGCTTTCGACCAGCGTCTGCAGCACCTCAAAACCGGCCAGCACGCCGTACACGCCGTCGAAGCGTCCCCCGGTGGGCTGGCTGTCGAGGTGCGAGCCCGTGAGCACAGGGGGCAGGCTGGGGTCGCTGCCCTCGAGCCGTATGAAGAAGTTGCCCAGGGCGTCGGTGAAGGTGCCGAGACCGAGCTCACGGGCCCAACTGCATATCGTACGGCGCGCATCGATGTCGGCCTGCGACAGCGCCTGGCGATTGACCCCGCCCCGGGGCGTGGCGCCATGAGCAGCCATGGCCTCATGGCGCTGCCACAGGCGTTGCTCGCTGATCGCTGATACGAGGATGCTCATGCCGGTCGCGACATATCAGTTGGTTTTCATGATTTCGCCGGGGTTCGCTCGTGGATCGCGCGGCGTCCAGCTACCCGTCTCGACGGCGTGCAGGAACTCGAGCGTGAAGCGGTTGAAGTGCTCGGGCTCTTCCAGGTTCAGCGTGTGCCCGGTCTTGGGCAGGATCAGCAGGCCACAGGCGGGGATGGTTTTCTTCATGAACACGCCGGGTTGAATGCAGTGATCGTCCTCATCGCCGACCACGACCAGTGTGGGCACCGGCATCTTGGCCAGGGCATCTTTAAGATCGTAGATGGACGGACGCTCGGCCTGGACGCCACGCATGGTGTTGGCTGAACCGAGCGCCGAGTGCTCACCCAGCATGCGCGCGAACTCGGCCCACCCGCGCGGATCCTTGTTCTGGAACTGCACGCGCGAGGCGCCCACTGAGTAGGTCTTGGCAAACTGTTCGCTGCCCTGGGTCTCGAACTGGCGCGCCACCTCAAGCGAAACACCCTTGAAGTAGCTTTCGTGCTGCTTCTCCGCGCCATAGCCTGCGCCAGCTACGACGAGCGAGCGGGCGCGGTCGGGGTAGTGCAAGCCGAAGTGCAGGGTGGCGAAGCCGCCCATGGACAGGCCGATGACGTGGGCGCGGTCGATGCCAAGGCCATCCATGACATCGCGAATATCGTCGACGGCACGCCGCTGCGAATAGCGGGCTACTTCGGCGGGGATATCGGAGGGCGGATAGCCGCGGGCCGCGTAGACGATGCATCGGTGGGACCGCGAAAAATGACGGATCTGCGGCTCCCAGCTGCGATGGTCTCCGCCGAATTCGTGAACAAAGACAATGGCGGTACCGTGTCCGGCCTCCTCGTAGTGCAGTTCGATTCCGTCGGTGGTCTTGATGCGGGGCATGGGCATACTTCCTTTCAGAACAGAGCGCCGACCTGACGGATGCCGCGGGCTTTCTCAACCATGGCGGGCAGGCGGGTGGCGAAGGCGTCAGCCCAGGCCTCGGGCACGGTGGTGCTGATTTTGACAAAGCGATGGCCGAAGGCGGGGGTGTGATACGAACCCTGCCGGATCATGATGTTTTCGTCGCGGTAGGCCATGCAAAGCGCTTCAGGCGTGATGCCTGCATCAATCACTTCAAGCACCAGAAAATTAGCTTGCGAGGGGTACACCGGGATGTGCAGACCGGGGATGCGGCTGGCCGCCTCGTGAATGACGCGCTGGTTGCGGCGTTGGCGGGGGCCGATATCTTTCATCCAGCGGTCCTTGATGGCCAGACCTGCGATCGCGGCGCGCTGCGAGACGACATTGCAGCCGAGATTATTGGGGGGAGCCGAGGCCATGAGCTCGATGAGATCAGGATTGGAGATGATCGCGCCCACGCGCAGACCCGCCAGACCGAGCCACTTCGAAAAGCTGTAGATGGTGAGGGTGCGCTCGGGATAGTGTCGGGCGGCCAGCGCCGGCGAATCGGCAAACTGCCGGTAGGTGGTGTCGTGGATGAAGTAGGCGCCCACCCGGCGCGCGATGGCCGCAAAGGCCGCGAGCTCGGCGTCGGTGTAGCACACACCCAGGGGATTGTTGGGGTCGACCAGATAGATGGCGCGGGTGCGCTCGGTGACGGCCGCCTCGAGTTGCTCGACCTGCAGGCGGTACTGACGCGCCGGATCGTAGATCGGAATCTCGATGACCTTGGCACCTGCCGCCTGCGAGAAGTGAATGGGCCACTTCCAGCCAGGGTCGGTCGTGACGAATTCGTCACCGGGTCGGCAGAGGTTTCTGCACACCGTGTACAGCGCCTCGACACCGCCGTCCGTGACCATCACGCTCTGGCCGCTCAGCCCCACGTCCTGCAGAATGCCCTGGCGCAGGGCCTCCATGCCCGCGGGTGGCGCGTAGGCATGAAATTCTTCCGCGGCGATGGAGTCGAGCATCGCCTGACGCACCTCGGGCGCAGTCTCGAAGTGGTTGGTGTTCTGCCCCAGCCACATCAGGCCGGGGGTATTGAACAGCGTGTCGAAGTGCCGGTTGCGGATCTCGAAGTTGCGCTCGCTCATTTGGTCTGCGCCCTGGGTTTGATGATCGAGCCCTTGGCCGCGATGCCGCCGTCGATCGTGACGACCGTGCCGGTGATGTAGCCCGCGCGGGGCGAGGCGAGAAATACCATGAGATCAGCCACCTCCTCGGGCGTGGCGGGGCGGCCGCCCGGGTAGTGTTCCCGCAGGCTCTGCCACTTCGATTCGTCGCCATAGAGATCGATGGCCCGGCGCTTGTTGATCTTGACCATGCGCTCGGTTTCAACGGGTCCGGGATTGACCGCCAGCACCCGCACACCGAAGTCGAGGCTGACGCCGCCGAGGGCTCGTGTGAAGGCCATGAGGGCGGCATTGGCGGTACTGCCCGCGATGTAGTTCGCATCCCAGTTTTCGCCGGAGTTGCCGATGTCATTGAGGATGACGCCGTGGCCGCGCTGCTTCATGTGCGCATACAGGTACTTGGTGAGAAACATGTAGCCGAAGAGCTTGACGTCGTAGCTCGCTTTCCAGAGCGTTTCATCGATGGACTCGATCGGCCCGGAGGGAATTTCACCGGCGTTGTTGATGAGGATGTCAGTCTCGGCGCAGGCATCGGCCAGTTTCTTCACGCCCTCGTGGTCGCCCATGTCGAGGGCATGAACGGTGACCCGAACGCCGTGGGCCGACTGCAGTTCCGCTTGGGCCTCAGCCAGCGCCTGGCCGTTGCGTGCGGTGAGGTGCAGATGACAGCCCTCGGCGGCGAAGGCGCGCGCGGCGGCCAGGCCGATGCCCTTCGAGGCGCCGGTGATGAGGACGGTTTTGTCTTTGAGTTGAAGGTCCAAGGAAAGCCTCTCTGTGGATCGAAATGGTCAGCCGCGTGGCACGCCGTACTTGCGGTCGGTGATTTTTTCGGCGAGCGCCACGGCACCGTAGAGCAGCAACCCGCTTGCGCACAGCACTGCGATGGAGGCCATGGCAACCACCGTATCGGCGCGCGAGGTGGCGAAGATGATGAGGTAGCCCAGTCCTCTCTGCGAGGTGATGAACTCGCCGATGATCACGCCGATGATCGACAGCGTGATGCCGATTTTCATGCCGCTGAAGATGTAGGGCAGGGCACTGGGGAATCGAACACTGGTGAAGATCTGCCATTCGCTTGCGGTAAGCGAGCGACACAGTCGAACCGCATTGGGGTCGGCGCTGGACAGGCCTGCGGTGCTGGCGATGATGATCGGGAAAATGCTGATGAACACCGAGAAGGCTAGCCGCGACTGCGAGCCGATGCCCAGCCACATGATGAAGAGCGGCGCGAGCGCGATCTTGGGAATGAGTTGAAAGAAGACCAGATTCGGGAACAGGGCCTGACGCGCAATCTCGGAGTAGGTGAGCAGGATCGCGATCAGGATGCCGAAGATCGAGGCGAGCAGGAATCCGCCGGCCGATTCGAGCGTGGTGGGGATGGCATGTCGCAGCAGAATGTCCTGCTTGTCGATGACCAGGGCCAGGATGCTGGTGGGCGAGGGCAGGATCACTTCCGGAATGCCTGCCCATTTCACCGCGATTTGCCAGGCGGCCAGTACCGCGAAGGCGACGGCCAGAGGCAGCAGTAGGGCGCGGCCGCGCAGGCCACGCAAGGCGGGTGAACTCACATCGCCAGTCTGTTGGGCCAGTCGGGTCTTGCTGGATGCGTCGGACATGATGGATTCAGGCTCGGGCGTGCGAGGTGTCGTGGGCGTGCTCGATGCTCTGGCGCAACTGTCGGACCATGTCGCGAAAGCGCGGGTCGTCCTCGATGTCGGGTCGACGTGGCCGTTCGAAGTCAATCCGGAGGTCGAGCGTGACCGTGGACGGGCGCCCGCCCATGACCAGCACGCGGTCCGACAGATAGACGGCCTCGCGGATGCTGTGGGTGACGAAGAGCACGGTCTTGTTGTAATTCTCGAGCATGTCGGCGAGCACGACATTCATCTGGTCACGCGTGATGGCGTCGAGTGCGCTGAAAGGCTCGTCCATCAGCAGCACCTGCGGATCGTGAATCAGGGCGCGGCAGATGGCGACGCGCTGTCGCATGCCGCCCGACAGTTCGTGAGGCTTCTTGTGCTCGAAGCCCTTGAGGCCCACCCGCGCGATGAGTTCGAATGCACGCGTCCGGTACTGCTCGCGCGGCATCTTGAGGATGTCGACCGGGAACAGCACATTGTCGATCACCGACTTCCAGGGCAGCAGTGTTGCATCCTGAAAGATGATGCCGTTGTCGCGGCGAGGCCCGGTGATGGGCTCGCCCGAAAAACGAAGCGAACCGCTGCTGGGGGTCTCGAGGCCCGCCACCATCATGAGCAGTGTGCTCTTGCCGCAGCCGCTGGGGCCCAGCAGGGAGACAAACTCTCCCTGCCGGACACCGAAGCTGGCTTCGGCCACCGCATGCACGCTGCCGGTTCGGGTGTGGTAGGTCTTGCCGACCTGGTCCAGCGTGATGAGGGACGGTTCCGACATGTCAGCTCACGTACTTACGGAAGGGCTCGATGTTTTTCTGCACGCGTGCCTTGTCGGCGTCGCTGAGCTTGAGCTTGCCGGTGAAGCGGTTGGTGAAAAGCTCGTCGAGCTTGGGCGGCGTGACGTTGCCGCTCACGCCGTACTTCAGGATGAGCTCGGCCTGCGTCTTGACCTTGGCCATGTCGACGTGGCCGAAACCATGGTCGATCACCTCGGGGCAGTAGTTGTGCAGATTGGACAGGCCCAGCCCGATACGTACGAATTCCTTCGAGGTACTGGTCATGGCGACCTCTTCATTGGCCTTGAGGAAGATGGCCAGCGCTTCGTCCGGGTTGGTCATGGCGTACTTGATCGCGTCCATGGCGCCCGCCACCAGCGCTTCGACGACACCCGGGTCTTTCTTGACGCGATCGGGCTGGGTGATGAGGGACTGACCGTAAAAATCGATGCCCGCCTGTTTGAAGGTGAGAAAGCGCAGGGCCGCACCGTTGGAGGCCAGAGCGGGGATGGTGCTGGAGCCGAAGGCGGACACGCCGTCAACCAGCTTTTCGATGAGCGAGCGATCGCGCACCTTGCTGTCGAGCTGCACGATGTTGACCTTGGACAGATCGAACCCAGCGCGCTCAGCATAGATGCCCAGGAACGGGTACTCGCCCGAGGTGACGCTTGCGCCGATCTTGCGGCCCTCGAGATCTTTTGGCGTACGGATGGGAGAGTCGGCCAGCACGCCGATGCCCATCACCGCGTCGTAATTGATCTGGCCGATCGAGACCAGCGGCAGGCCACGCGCCGCCTGCGCCACCACCACGGGCGTGGCGGTCATGCCGAACATGAAGCTGCCGGAGCCCACGGCCTGGGCGGCAGCGCCCGAGCCCGCGCCCCTCGCGACCGAAACGTCGAGGCCGTACTTTTTCCAGAAGCCGTGATCGCGAGCCACATAGGCGAACAGGTTGGGCCCCTCGGGCGTCCAGGAGGTGGTGAAGGTGACCTTGGTGGGGCCCTGGGCGATGGCCGGGAAGGCCAGCGTCGAGGCACCGGCCAGCGCGGTCTTCAGGGCGGTGCGGCGATTGACTGCGAGGGGCGTTTTCATGGGGGGCTCCAGGTGAGGGGTGGGTGAGGAAGTCCCGGCGGGGAAAAATCTTGCACCATTGCGAGGGATAGCAGGTATACAAATCCCAGCATGGTGCATACAACCTGGCTTTCTACCGATACACTACGCCCATGTCAACGACTGGATATAAAACCCGCACGCCGCGCACCAAGAGTGTGCCGAAACGGCCGGCCAGCCTGGCCAGCCGCCTGCTGGCGTCGCTCGAGGCCGACATCGTGTCGGGGCGCCTGCGGCCGGGCACCCGGCTCGATGAACAGGCCCTGGCGCGCCGCTTCAAGGCCTCGCGCACACCCGTCCGCGAAGCGCTTCGGCAACTCGAGTCTCGCGGCATGGTGGAAAACCGCCCCCGGCAGGGCGCGCAGGTCATGCAGCTCAGCCTCGAGGAACTGATCGAGATGTTCGAGACCATGGCCTGGCTCGAGGCAGCGTGCGCAAGTCTGGCTGCGCGGCGACATACCCAGGCCGATCGCGACGCCATTCAGGCGGCCCACGAAGCCTGTGTGCTGGCGCATCAGGCGCGCGACCCCGATGCGTTTTACCGGGCCAATGCCCGCTGGCACGAGACGCTCTACGCGGCGTGTCAGAACGCGTTTCTCGAGCGGCAGACGCTCGATCTTCGCAACCGGCTCGAGCCCTACCGCCGCGCCACGACCTTCCACGAGGGCCTGATGGCGCTGTCCATCCAGGAGCACCAGCGCATTGCCGAGGCCATTCTCGCCATGGACGAGGCCCGTGCAATGAGCGAGATGCGCGGGCACCTCGATACCCTGCGAAACGACGCGGTCAAGACCTACGGGGCCATGCTTCGCGCGGACTGAACGCGTTCGTCACGCGGGCCGCTGTGCCGTACCAAAGGTCGTTTGCGCCCTAGTCGAGCGCCTCGACTTCGATTTCCACCACCAGGTCGGTGTGAGCGAGAAAGGGCGTGCCAACCAGTGTGGCGGCCGGGCAGACTGAGCCAAGGTGAATCTGGTGGGCGCGCAGGTAGCCCTCGATGTGCCGGGCCTCCGTGAGATACGCGCGAACGACGACCACGTTCGCCAAGCCAAGCTCGAAACCTTCCAGCGCGGCCGCGATTCGGCGGAAGGCCTCGGAAGCCTGCTCGAAGGCATTGTCGCGCCTTGCCTCGAGCACGCCGCCGCCCGACTCGAGTGCGGTCGAGCCCGAGACCCAGACCTGATGGCCGACCCGCACTGCACGGCAATAGCCGACACGGCGCTCGCTATCGAGTCCGGAAAAATAACGCTGTCGTTCCTGCATGGGTTGCTCCTGAGCTTGGGATGATGCTGACCCGAATCATGTCAGGATGGCCTGCGGGGCGGGGACTTTCGCGGCGGTGTGTCCGATGGGTCCCGCTCGCCAACGGCCACGGTTCGCGTGGTCAGCCCGTGTAGAATTCGCGCCCGTGAAACGCTCGTCCCGCCCTGCCCGATTACCCCAACTGTCGCTCTGGCTTTTGCTGGTGGCGCTGCTGTGGTCGTCACTCGGCCTGGTGCCGGGGTCGCGCTCCGATCCGCATGCGGCGCTGGGCGAGATCTGCACGACCGAGGGCGTCAAGCGTGTGGCGCTCGATTCGCAGGCGCCTACCCCTGCTGATTCTTCCTCGTCGCACGGGCATTGTGTCGGCTGTCCGCCCGCAGGGCATGGCCCGGTCGCACCCGGGCTTGCGCCAGTCGCCTGGTTCTCAAGCGGTGGAACCGACGAATCGCTGCGTCAGCGCTCGGTTGAGCCCCCCGGGCGTGTTGACGTCTGGCTGATCCCCAGCCCCCGAGCGCCCCCCACGCTTTCCTGATCTCGCTTGCGGGCGGGGTGCCCGCCGTCGGCTGATCGCTGCGCGGTGCTGGCCCCCAACGTTTGAACGGTTCGGCCCCCAGGGCCGTCCCAAGTACGACGATCTGATCAGGAATGTCTCCATGACGATTTCCCGTTTGTCGTTCTGCCTGGCGCAGGCCGGCCTGATTTCGCTGAGCTTCGGCGGCGCCTGGGCGCAAGCGCCTGTTGCCGCGTCGGGGGCAGCCAGCCCCTCGGCGCTTGAACCGGTCACGGTCACGGCCACGCGTGAGCGCGATGCCGTGTCGACCACACCCGTCTCGATCGGCGTGATCGGCGATCGCAGCGTGCGCGATACCGCGCCCGCTCATCCCCAGCAAATCCTCGGTCAGGTGCCGGGCGTCGCGATCGCGGTCACCAATGGTGAAGGGCACACGACGGCGATCCGTCAGCCCTTCACCACCAGCCCGATGTACCTGTTTCTCGAAGACGGCATTCCAGTGCGTGCCACGGGCTTTTTCAATCACAACGCGCTGTACGAAGTGAATCTGCCCCAGGCGGGCTCGATCGAGGTCATTCGCGGCCCCGGGACGGCGCTCTACGGGTCCGATGCCATCGGCGGCACGGTCAATGTTCTGTCGCGGCTGCCTTCTGCGACCCCTGGCGCAGGCCTCAATGTCGAAGCGGGCAGTTTTGGTTGGCGACGATTCCTCGGCGAGGCGACCGGGCCGGTGTCCGACCAGGGGGCGATCCGAGCGGATCTCAATCTGACTCAAACTGACGGCTGGCGCGCCCGGACGGCGTATGACCGCCAAAGCCTCAATGCCCGCTGGGACCACGCGGCCGGTGATCAGGGGGTCTTCAAGACCCTGATCGGCTACACCAGGATTGATCAGCAGACCGGTGCCAACAGTGCATTGCCCTGGGCCGACTACCGGGACAATCCGAGAAAGAACAATTTCGCGATTGCCTATCGGAAGGTGGATGCGCTGCGGCTGTCAACCGAGTACGCGTGGTCGGCGGGCCCGACCCAGGTCAGCGTGATTCCCTACTATCGCAACAATGCGATGGACCTGAACGGTGCCTATAACCTGAGTTCGGATCCGCGCATCGAGAAAACCGCTGTCGAGTCGTATGGGCTGATGGCGAAATGGCGCTACGACCTGGGCGGCCGTCACAAGTCCAGACTGCTGGCGGGGGCCGACCTCGAACGTAGCCCGGGGCAGAGGCAGGAGGATGCGCTCAATCTGATCAAGAGTGGCTCGGGGGCCGGTACGAATTACACGGGCTATACGGTCGGCTCGCGGATTTTCGATTACGCAGTGACCTGGAAGACCGCTGCTCTGTGGACGCAGGCCGAGTTCGAGCCGGTCTCGCGCCTTCGGCTGTCGGCGGGCTTGCGCCACGACACCATGGGCTTCGACATGACCAATCAACTGGCGGCCGGAGCCAGCCAGAACGGCAGCAAGTATTACGGTCAGATCGCATCGGCCAGTGTTGACTATTCGCGCCTGAGCCCGAAGCTCGGGGCCACCTACGACCTGGGTGGTGGCCGCTCGGCGTTCACCTCGTACAACGAGGCCTTCCGGGTACCCTCCGAAAGCCAGTTGTTCCGCGCCGGCAGCGGTGCCACCTCGGCCGAGGCACTTGCCAAGGCGCGATCGGCCTTGGCGCTGCGCCCGATTCGCGCCGAGCAGTTCGAACTGGGCGTGCGTGGGTTTGAGTCGGGCCGTCAGTGGGAACTGGTGTTCTTTGATCTGGTCAAACGTGACGACCTGGTGAGTCAGAAAGACCTCTCCACCAATGTCTCGACCACCGTGAATGCGGGCAAGACCCGCCACCGCGGCGTGGAGGCGGGCCTGGGGCAGTCGTTCGGTGGGCAGTGGCGTGTCGATGTGGCCCTGTCCTGGGCGCGGCACACCTATGAGGACTGGAACACGGTCAACAGTTCGGGGCAGCCCATCAGTTACTCGGGCAAGGACATGGAAAGCGCGCCGGGTCTGATTGCCAATACCCGCCTGAGCTGGACGCCCACTGACGTCGACCGCGTTCAAATCGAATGGGTCAGGCTGGGGGCATGGTGGCTGGAGCAGTCGAACTCGGCCAGTTATGGCAGGTACCCGGGGCATGACGTGTTCAACCTGCGCGTCTCGCGTCGCCTCGACCGCGACATGTCACTGAATGCTCGCGTGATGAACCTGACCGACCGGCGCTATGCCGACAGCGCGTCGGTCTCGTCCAATACGCCGGTCTTTACACCGGCGTTGCCGCGCGCGCTCTATGTTGGGGTCGATGCGAAATGGTAAAGAGCCTGCAACGAAGCCGGGCTCAGGCGGCTGGTCGGGTGGTGAGGGCGGCGCTCCTGTGTGCGTTGGCTCTGGTGACGGGGCAGGGGCTGGCCCATGGTCCCTCGAGCGGTCTGTCGCACGATGCCGGCGCGGTCAGCCCCGCCGGCGCGGGGCAGCCCTCGCCGGCGGGGTCGGGTACGCCGAGCGCAGGCGAACCCCCGGCCGGGACGGCGACCTCGGGCGCTACCCGGCCTCGCCGCGCAAGGCCCCAGCTTGCGTCCGGCGCGGCCTTCGATGCGCAGGGGCGGCTCTGGATGGTGGGGCTGGATCACCAGATGCGTCTGGTGCTGCGCGTGGCGCCAGCCGATCAGCCCCCCGGCCTCGGGCCCGAGCGTCGTCTTGAACAGGTGCGCGAGAGCGTGGCCGCCGAGGGAGAGAGCCGTCCCAAGATCGCCTTCGGCCCGAGGGGGCAGGCCGTGATCGCCTGGACGACGCCGCTTCCCCGCCCCTACACCGGCAATATCCGCATGATCCGGTCCGAGGATGGCGGCGCGCGCTTTGGCGAGCCCTTCACGGTTCACCAGGACCGTCAGGTGATCACCCACCGCTTCGAGTCGATCGCCTTTGATGCCTCGGGCGCCTTGCACGTGCTCTGGATCGACAAGCGCGATGTCGAGGCGATGAGGGTGGCGCGGCCGCAGGGGGCATCGAAGGGCGGCGGTCACACCGACTATCGAGGGGCCGCGGTCTATCGTGTGGTGTCGGTCGATGGCGGGCGATCGTTCAGCCCCGACACCCGACTCTTTGACCACAGCTGCGAGTGCTGCCGGATTGCGCTTGCGCCCACGCCCGAGGGGGGGCTCGCAGCGCTGTGGCGCCATGTATTCGACCCGAACGAGCGCGATCACGCGTTTACGCGCCTGACGCCTGGCGCGATGGCTGCCCAGACCGCGCAGGGGGCGACGCGACCGCCATCGGCGCCCGTGCGCGCAAGCTTTGATCGCTGGGCGCTGGATGCCTGTCCGCATCACGGCCCGGGGCTTGCGCCGGCCGGCGCCGATCCCGACCCGTCAGTGGGCTGGCATGCGGTCTGGTTTGGCGATCGGGCCGGGCGGGCGGCCGTTCGCTATGGTCGTCTGGCGCACGATGGCAGCCCGATATCGGTACCAGTCGCGTTGCCCGACGAGGCTGCCGAGCACGCGGCCATTGCAGCCAGCGGTGCGATGGTGGTGATCGTGTGGCGCAGCTTCGACGGCCGGTTGACCCGGCTGAACGCCTGGGTCTCGCATGACAGTGGCCGAAGTTTCGTTCAACGCACACTGGCTCAAAGCGAGGCTGAGACCGACCACCCGATGCTGCCGATGCGAGGTGGCGAAATTTACGCATTCTGGCGAACGGCCGAAGCCGTGTACGTTGAGCGGGTGACTCCATGAAAACCTTGAGATCCCTGCTTGTTTTCCTCTCGCTGCTCGGGGCACTCCACGGCTCAGCCTTTGCCGCAGAGCCGGTGGGCGTGGACGGTTTTGACGCCGAGGTGTGGCGCGCCTGGCGAGACCGTGATGGCGGGTCGCGCGTGGTGCTGTTTTCGACCACGTTCTGCGCGCATTGCCCGGCCTTGGTCGAGGCGCTGGCCGATCGTCTGGCCCGCGAAGGCTTGCGCGCGGAGTTGCACGTCGTGATCATGGACCGCGAACCTGACCCACGTCACCGGGCGCTCTATCGACGCGCCGGGGGCCTGCATGTCTTCGATGACAACCCGGCGCGAATTCGCCATGCGATCGAGCCCTCCTGGCGGGGCGGCACGCCCTTCGTGGCCCTCCTGGCCGGTGATGCCAGTGCGCCCAGCCTGTCCCTGGGCGCGCCAGCGGAATCGGCCTGGGTCGCGTGGGCGGCGAGGCAGGTGAGACGGCCGTGACCGGGGGCGCTTGACTGCGCGGCTCAGCGTCCGGTCAAGGCGGGTTCGGCTCGACGGCAGGCGGGCCGCAACGACCTTCCCGCGCCGAGTCACGCCAGATCTGCCATTCCGCGCCTGCCGGCGCCTCAACGTGGAGCGCTCGCCCGTCTTCCGGGTGGTGCAGCCGTAGCACGCTCGCGTGCAGCCACAGGCGGGCAAGGCCGACATGGGCCGCCACGGCCCGGTTGAGGGGGCCCTTGCCATGGGTGGCATCGCCGATGATCGGGTGTGCGATGTGCTTCATGTGCCGGCGCAACTGGTGGCGGCGGCCGGTGAGGGGCTGAAGCTCAAGCTCTGCCAGCCGCAGATCTGCAAATTCGCGGTCGGGAAGGGGCAGGGTGAGGCGGCGCAGGGTGCGCAGCTGTGTCCGGGCCGGCTGCACGGTCTTGCGATCGGTCCGCATATCTTCATCCATGCGCGCAAGCGGGTAATCAATGTTACGTTCGTTCTCGGGCCAGCCCCGCACGATGGCCCGGTAAGTTTTTTGTACCCCCTCGATGCGATCGCCATCGCCGACGTCAAATTGTCGGCCCATGTGCTGAGCGGTGTCGGCGTCCAGCGCAAAGGCCAGCGCGCCGCTGGTCCCTTTGTCCAGCCGATGCAGCGGCCAGACCGATCGGCCCAACTGGTCACGCAGGGCCTGCAACACGATGAGGGTCTCGGCCCGGTCAAGGGCGGTGCGGTGGACCAGCCAGCCGGCGGGCTTGTTGACCACGACCAGATGGGCGTCCCGGAACAGGATATCGAGCGGGCGGTCGCAGGCTGCGAGCACGGACAGTGAGGCCAGTCGCGGATCGGATTCAGATGAACCGTACCCGGGCGCTCAGGTCGGCGAGCGAGATGGCCGGCGGGCCCAGCGACTCGCCGGTGGCGTCGGCCCCGACGATGACCCCTTTGCCGCTGACGGGCGCCAGCGTGTCGAGCTGAAAGCGGGCCGAGTCGGGCGTCGCACGCAGGAAGCACTCTTCGTCGAAATATAGACGATCGTCGCCGCCGCGAATCGCATCCGAATCGATGGTGGAAAATCCGATCAGGCCTCGAATGCCATCCTCGGTGCCATCGAACTCGACAGGATCGATGACACGCTGGCTGGGGTCGATCAAAAACGCTCTCATCGTTCATCCTTCTGTGAAGTCGCAGATCGCAGGTGCATCCTGACGCGCGCGGGGCCCTGCTTTATGAACCGCTGCCGGCCCAAGGTCAACCGGTAAGGTCATAATCCCGGGCCCGAGCCATGAAAGGAGCCGCCCCTTGAACTCGACGCTGGAAAGACACGACCGCCGTGCGAGCTGGCGGCGCGCGCTGACGCTGATGCTGCTCGTTGTCTCCACGGCCGCCCAGGCCGACTGGCCCGAGCGGCCGGTTCGGGTGGTGCTGGGCTTTGCCTCGGGCGGGGGCTCCGACATTTTGCTGCGCGCTCTCACACCGGGGCTGGCCGAGACATTGGGCCAGCCCGTGGTGGTCGACAACCGGCCCGGCGCTGCCGGCAATGTCGCCATGGCGGCGGTCGCGAGGGCGACCCCGGATGGCTATACGCTGCTGATGGGCACGCCGGGGCTCGCGACCAACCCCAGTTTGTACCCCAACGCAGGATTCGACCCCTTGCGCGATTTTGCCCCGGTCTCGCTCGTGGGCAGCGTGCAGAACGTGCTCATCGTCAGAAAGAGCCTGCCGGTTGAGTCGGTGGCTGAACTGATTGCCTTTGCGCGTGCCAACCCGGGCAAGCTCAATGCTGCGTCGCCGGGCGCAGGATCGTCGCAGCATCTGGCGGGCGAACTGTTCAACGCACTGGCCGGCATCACCATGGCTCACCTGCCCTACAAGGGGGGCGCGCCAGCGATGAATGATGTGGTCACCGGGCAGGTCGACCTCATGTTCAATGTCCTGCCCTCGGCGCTACCGCAAATCCGGGCGGGCATGGTTAAGGCCCTGGCGGTCACGGGCGTCCGACGGTCGGCGGCGTTGCCGGACCGGCCGACGCTCATCGAGGCCGGACTGCCCGGTTATTCGGCAGTCACCTGGAACGGTATTCTGGCGCCCGCAGGAACGCCGCGGGCGGTGATCGACCGCTTGAATGCGGCGATTTTGAAGGTGCTGGGCACGCCGGAGGTTTCGGATCGCCTGCGGGGCATGGGCCAGGATATCGTCACCAGCACACCGGAAGAGTTTTCCGCTTTCCTGCGTGACGAGACGGCCAAGTGGAAGCGGACCATCGAATCTTCGGGTGTCAAGATTGAGTGAGCCTGAGCGACTGCAAGCGGAGCGCATGAGATGAGCGATCAGAGGGCGCAAGCGGAGAAGGCGCAGACCGGGCAGGCGATCCGGCAACTTGCGGCCTGGGCGGCCGGCACGTCCCTGTCCGATATTCCTTCGCCGCTGCTCGGGCGCGCGGCGCGCGTACTGGCCGATGACCTTTCGGCCATCATTGGCGCTCGCGATGAACCCGAGGTGCGGGCGTTTCACGAGCGCGTGCTGTCAGCCTCGCGTCCGGCTGAGGCGACCGTGTTTCGCGGCGGCCGTCGTCGAACCGACCGTATTTCGGCCGCCGTAGCCAACGCGGTGGCCGCCGACTGGCTCGAGCTCGATGAGGGCTTTCGGCATGTGCCCTGCCACGCCGGCATCTATGTGTTGCCGGCCCTCATGGCCGACGCCGAAGTGCGCAATCTGCCGGTCGGGCAGATGCTGCGGGCGCTGGTGCTGGGTTACGAGATCGTCACCCGGGTGGCACGGGCCTGGACTCCCAAGGCCCTGGTGATGCAGTCTCATGGCCGCTACTCGGCGATCGGGGCGGCGGCTGGCCTCGCCCTGGCGCGTGGGGCGGACGCGGACCTGCTCTGCTCGGCCATCAGCACGGCCGTCACCCTGATCGGACCGTCCCCCCGCACCCATCTGGCCGAGGGCGTCCTCGCTCGTAATGTATGGCCGGCGGCCGGTGCATGGTCGGGCTCGATGGCGCTTGAATGGGCCGAGTGCGGCATCCACGGGTCGCCGGTGGCCTTCTTCGATACCTACAGCACGGTGCTGGGCGGGCAGGTTGCGCCCGAGGTCTTGAGCCAGGCGCTGGGCGAGCGCTTTGGCATCGAGGATGGCTACACCAAGATCTATGCCTGCTGCCAGCATCTGCATTCGGCGGTTGAGGCCACACTGGCCCTGCGCGACGAACTCGTTTCGCAGGCTTCGCTCGAGCAGGTTCGATCGATACAGGTCGAGAGCTATCCGATGGCGATGGTGTTGATGAATGATCGACCCGATACCACGCTGGCCGCCAAATTTTCAATGTCGCATGCGGTGGCAGCGGCCCTGGTCACCGGGACGGGAGGGGCCGAGGCCTTCGCGGCGAGTACGCTCGATACGCCGGCGATCGACCGTCTGCGTCGGCGGGTCAGCGTGACACCGCGCCGGCAGGCCTTGCCGCCGCCGCACGACCGACCGGCCCGGGTGATCGTTGAGCTCGAGGGCGGCGCGCGTCTGGAGGCCGAATGCCTGTCTGCAGTGGGCGGGCCCGACCGACCTCTGCCCGCTGAGGTGGTGTTCGACAAGGCCAGCTCGCTTGCTGCCCCCGTCTACCCCCGAATTCGCGAGGTCCTGGAATCGATCGCGAGCCTGGCTCCCGAGCGGCTCGCCCAGGGCTGGGCCGACACTGTCCATGAACTCTGTAGCTGACCAAAGGAACTCGACCATGATCCCCAAGATAATCCTGGCTTCACTCGCGATGTCCGTTGTGGTTTGCACGGCCGGCGTGGCGCAGGCACAGGCGTGGCCGACGCGCCCCATCCGGGTGGTGGTCGGGTTCGCCGCCGGCGGCGGCACCGATGCCGTGGCACGCGGCGTGGCGCCCCGCTTGAGCGAACTGCTGGGTCAGCCTGTTGTCATTGACAATCGCCCCGGGGCCAATGGCGCGCTCGGCGCAGACCTGGTCGCCAAGGCTCAGCCCGACGGCTACACGCTGCACATGGGCGCGGCGGGCACGCTGGTGATCGCGCCGCACCTGGGCGCGAACCTGCCCTTTGACACCTTTCGCGATTTCGCACCGGTCTCGCTCGCGGCCATGAGCCCGTTCATCGTCAGTTTGCATCCATCGGTACCGGCCGCCAGCGTGCGTGAGCTGGTGGCGCTCGCCAAAGCGCAGCCCGGTCGGCTCACGGTGGGGTCGTCGGGTAATGGCGGCGCGCCGCATCTTGCCGCCGAACTTTTCAAGAGCATGGCGGGCGTCGACATCGTTCATGTGCCCTACAAGGGCCTGGCGCCCGCCGTGTCAGACCTGCTGGGTGGTCAGATTCAGGTGGTCTTTGCCGATGTCAGTCTGGTTCGCGGGCACATCGCCAGCGGCAAACTCAAGGGGCTGGCCACTACGGGTAGTAACCGCCTCGCCGATCAGACCGATCTGCCAACCGTCGCCGAGTCGGGGGTGCCTGGCTACGCGGCTGGCACCTGGTACGGGTTGTTCGCGCCAGCCGCCACGCCGCCCGAGATCGTGGCACGCCTCAGCGAGGCGGCACGCAAGGTTCTGGATGATGCCGAGGTGCGAAGCGGTTTTGCCCGGCTTGGGCTCGAGGCTGCGGGCAATACCCCGCAGGCCTTTGCAGCCATGGTGCGGGCTGAGAGCGATAAGTGGGGCGCGGTGATCAGCAAGGCCAACGTGAAGGTCCAGTGATGGCCGCGATGGATTGGGACGTCGAGACCCAGTTTCTGGTCATTGGTGGGGGCGGGTGCGGTCTGATGGCGGCATTTGCGGCCGCGCGACGCGGCGTCGAAGTGCTGGTGCTCGAGAAAAGCCGGCGTGTCGGGTGCAACACCGAAATTGCCAGCGGCTCGATCCCGGCAGCCGGTACCCGGTTTCAGCACGCGGCGGGCATCGCTGGCACAGCCGAGCAGATGGCCGACGACATCCTGCGCAAGAACGGCGGCCAGGCCGATGCGCAACTCGTCCGCGAGCTCTGCCGGCGTTCTGGCGACCTCATTGACCTGCTGGTGGACGAGGTCGGTTTGCCGATGGTGTTGAACACGGATGCGGGGCGCGCGGGGTTCTCGTTTCTGCGGCTGCACAATCCGCCGGGTCGAACCGGCGGCCCGCTCATTCAGTCACTCCATGAGGCCTTCACGCGACTGCCCAATGCCAGCTTCGCCGACGAGACGCCCGGCTTCGGGCTCCTCGCTGACGAGCGGGGGGCGGTAATCGGCGCGCGGGCGGGCGTGCAGGGGGAGTTGCGCATCCGCGCCGACAAGGTGTTGCTTGCCAGCGATGGCTTCGGTGCCAACCGCGAGATGCTGCGCCGTTACATCCCGGAAGCGGCCGAGATGGAATACATCGGTACCGGCAACAACACGGGCGATGGCGTTCGCTGGGGGCTGGAACTGGGCGCTGCGGTGGACCACCTGGGCAGCTACCAGGGGCATGGGTATGTGTGCGCCGGCTATGGTACGCGTCTGGTGCCCGAGATCCCGCAACTGGGCGGCATCTTCGTCAACCAAGGCGCCGAGCGTTTCACCTGCGATGACCAGGGCTACTCCGAATTTGCCCGCGAGGTGATGGCGCAGCCCGGCAGGTTTTCGATCGGGATTTTCGATCAGCGCATCTACGACATCGTCGCGCCCGCCCACCATTTCCGTGATCTGGTTGCCTCGGGTGCCCTGCGCCGCGCAGACACGATCGAGGCGCTGGCACAGGCCTTCCGGCTCGATGCCGTCAAGCTGCGGGCGACGCTGGACGATTACAACGCCGGGGTGGCCGCCGGACGCGACCGGTTCGGGCGCAAGGCGCTGCCCGCGCCGCTTCAAGGGCCATTCTACGGTGCGAAGGTGAG
This sequence comes from uncultured bacterium, assembly GCA_903907905.1. Classification (GTDB taxonomy): domain Bacteria; phylum Pseudomonadota; class Gammaproteobacteria; order Burkholderiales; family Burkholderiaceae_E; genus SYIM01. The sequence goes on from CAIVPX010000059.1 coordinate 34,784, forward strand.
CGGTGCGCTGGCCCATACCCAGGGCGGGCTGCGGGTGGATCTCAAGGCGCGCGTGCGTCGCCCCGACGGCAGTCTCATTCCCAATCTCTACGCGGGCGGCGGCACGGCCGCGGGCATCTCGGGCGATGGCTGCGAGGGCTACATGTCGGGTAACGGTCTCCTGAGCGCGCTCGGCTTGGGGATGATCGCCGGCGAGCATGTGGCCGACGAACTCGCTGCGGCCTCAGGGTCGGGGCTCGCGGCCCCTTCATTTCGATAACGGGATACCACCTGATGAATGACTGGACTGCCGGCTACATGGCCGATATCGGCTACACCTATGGCTACTATCGGGAACTCAATCCGCTGCACGCGCGGTTGGCTTTTCTGAACAGCAGGCTTGTCCCGCCCGAGCGGGGCGTGCACTGCGAGCTGGGGTTCGGTCAGGGGATCAGTGCGAATATCCATGCGGCGGCATCGTGCAGCACCTGGTACGCCACCGACTTCAATCCTGCCCAGGCCGCATTCGCTCAGTCGCTCGCGGCGGCGTCTGGCGCGGATATTCACCTGGCGGATGAAGCCTTTTCGGAGTTTTGCTCGCGATCGGATCTGCCCGATTTCGACAGCATCGGTCTTCACGGTATCTGGAGCTGGATCAACGATGACAACCGGTCGATCATCGTTGAGTTCATCCGGCGAAAGCTCAAGGTGGGCGGCTTCGTTTACGTCAGCTACAACACCCAACCCGGGTGGGCTGCGATGGCTCCGCTGCGGGATCTGCTCACCGAGCACAGCGAGGTGATGGGCGTCGCAGGTCACGGGATTGTGAACCGTATCGACGGGGCGATTGCCTTTGCTGAGAAACTGTTCTCCACCCAGCCCAAATATCTGAAGTCAAACCCGACGGTGGCCGAGCGCTTCAAGAGTCTCAAGACCCACAGCCGGAATTATCTGGCCCATGAGTACTTTAATCGCGACTGGCTACCGATGCCTTTCTCCAGGATGGTTCAGTGGCTGGCGCCCGCCAAGCTGGCCTTCGCGTGCAGTGCCGACTATCTCTCTCAAATTGATGCCGTCAATCTGACCGCCGAGCAGCAATCCCTTCTCAGGGACGTTCCGGATGCGATGTTTCAGCAAACCGTTCGGGACTTCATGGTCAATCAGCAATTCCGGAAAGACTATTGGGCCCGGGGGGCGAGGCGGCTATCGGAGTTCGAACAGGTCGAATCGCTTCGTGCGCATCGGGTCATGATGGTTGTCCCACGCGCCGACGTTCCGCTCAAGGTGACTGGCAGTGCTGGCGAAGCGACGCTGCAGGAGGCGATTTATCGTCCCATTCTTGACGGACTGGCCGACCACCGCATTCAGAGCTTGGGTGATTTGGAGAAAACGGTAAAAGGTGCCGGTATTACTTTCGCCCAACTTTCGCATGCCGTGATGTTGCTCGCTGCGATGGGCGTCCTGGTGTCGGTCGAGGATGACGAATTGACCGCGAGGGCCCGCAGGCACACCGATCAACTCAATGCCCACCTGATGAGCAAGGCGCGCGGCAGCAGCGAGATTGCTTACCTGGCGAGCCCTGTGTCGGGCGGAGGCGTATCGGTCAGCCGCTTCGAGCAACTCTTCATGCTGGCTCACGCCCAAGGCAAGAAGTCGCCTGCGGACTGGGTCGAATCGGTTTGGGCGGAGCTGTCGGTTCGAGCACAACGGATCATCAAGGACGGAAAAACGCTCGAGTCGCGGGAAGAGAACCTGGCAGAGCTGACGCTGCAGGCAGAAATTTTTGCAGCCAAGCGCGCCCCCATTTTGAAATCGCTGCAGGTGTTTTGAGGCGTAACGCTGATTCTTCAGACAACCCGAGGAGACCGTGAATGGAGAAGTCGCTGGTCGAGCAGTCGCGCCGTCCGACGCACGAAGAAATCATTGCCACACCCCGGTCCACGTACGTGGATGTGCTCAACCTGCCCTGGAAGCCTTCCAAGTTTCCAGGCGTTGAAGTGAAGGTGCTTTATCAGGATGACAGCGGCATGCTCACGGTACTGTCGCGCATGGCGCCGGGTTCGAGCATTCCGCTGCATACGCACACCGAGACCGAGCAGACCTACATACTCGAGGGCAGCCTCGATGACGAGCAAGGGTCGGCGACCGCCGGTAATTTCGTCTGGCGGCCTCGCGGCAACACCCACATCGCGCATGCCCCCAAGGGCTGCCTGTCGATTTCCTTTTTCACCAAGCCGAACAAGTTTTTCGACGAGGTGGTCTGGTTCAACGAGCTGCCCTGAGGTCTCAGGCCGGGCAGGCGCCGGGCTCAGCTGCCCGACGCCAGGCCCCGATCAGGCGCCCGCAGCCTGCAGCGCCGCGTTGAAGGTGGCGCTGGGTCGCATGACCGCTGCCACCTTGTGATCGTCGGGTTTGTAGTAGCCCCCGATATCGACGGCCTTGCCCTGCACCGCCGCCAGTTCGGCCACGATGGTCTGCTCGTTGTCTGCCAGCGCCTTGGCCAGCGGGGCAAAGTGCCGGGCCAGGCCGGCGTCCTCGGTTTGGGTCGCCAGCTCCTGCGCCCAGTACATGGCCAGATAAAACTGGCTGCCCCGGTTGTCGAGTTCGCCCGTCTTGGGTGAGGGCGACTTGCGGTTGTCGAGCAGCTTGCCGGTGGCGGCATCGAGCGTCCTGGCGAGCAGCTTGGCCTTGGCGTTGCCCGTCTTGATGCCCAGATCTTCGAAACTGACCGCCAGCGCCAGGAACTCGCCGAGCGAGTCCCAGCGCAGGTGGTTTTCCTCAACCAGTTGCTGCACGTGCTTGGGGGCCGAACCGCCCGCACCGGTTTCATACATGCCGCCGCCCGCCATCAGCGGGACGATCGAGAGCATCTTGGCGCTGGTGCCGAGCTCCATGATGGGGAACAGATCGGTGAGATAGTCGCGCAGGATATTGCCGGTGACCGAGATGGTGTCGAGCCCGCGTGCCACGCGCTCGAGCGAGTAGCGCATGGCCCGCACCTGCGACATGATCTGAATGTCCAGCCCCGTGGTGTCGTGGTCTTTCAGATAGGTTTTTACCTTCGTGATCAGCTCGTTCTCATGCGGCCGATACGGGTCGAGCCAGAACACGGCCGGCGTGCCCGAGTTTCGGGCGCGGCTGACCGCAAGCTTGACCCAATCGCGAATGGCCGCGTCCTTCACCTGGCACATGCGCCAGATGTCGCCCTCTTCGACGTTCTGGCTGAGCAGCACTTCGCCGGTGGCCAGATCGGTGATGTTGGCGACCCCGTCCTCGGCGATTTCGAAAGTCTTGTCATGCGAGCCGTACTCTTCGGCCTGCTGCGCCATGAGCCCGACGTTGGGCACCGTGCCCATGGTGCGCGGGTCGAAGGCACCGTGCCATTTGCAGAAGTTGATCACCTCCTGGTAGATGCGAGCGAAGGTGCTCTCGGGCAGCACGGCCTTGACTTCCTTCAGCTTGCCGTCGGTGCCGTACATCTTGCCGCCCGCCCGGATCATGGCCGGCATGGAGGCGTCGACGATCACGTCGCTGGGCGAGTGGAAGTTGGTGATGCCCTTGGACGAGTCGACCATGGCCAGTTCGGGGCCCTTGTCCTGGCAGGTCTGGATGTCCTTGAGGATTTCCTCGCGTCGCGCATCGGGCAGGCTGGTGATCTTGGAGTAGAGATCGCCCATGCCGTTGTTGACGTTGACGCCCAGCCCGTTCAACACCTCGCCGTGCTTGGCGAACACATCCTTGTAGAAGGTGCGAACGCAGTGGCCGAACACGATGGGGTGGGACACCTTCATCATGGTGGCCTTGACGTGCAGCGAGAACATGATGCCGGTCTTGCGCGCGTCGTCGATTTCGCGCTCGAAAAAGGCGCAGAGCGCCTTGCGGCTCATGAACATCGAGTCGATGATTTCGCCCGCCAGCAGTGACACCTTCGGCTTGAGCACCAGGGTCTTGCCGCTGCGCGTGATGAGCTCCATCTTGACTTCACGGGCGCGATCGAGGGTCAGGGATTTTTCACCGTGATAGAAGTCGCCGCCGCGCATGTGCGAGACATGCGTGCGCGAGGCCTGCGACCATTCGCTCATCGAATGAGGGTTCTTGCGGGCGTACTCCTTGACCGCGCGGGGGGCGCGGCGGTCGGAGTTGCCTTCACGAAGCACCGGGTTGACGGCTGAACCGATCACCTTGGCGTAGCGCGCCTTGATGGCTTTTTCTTCATCGTTCTGGGGGGAGCCGGGGTAGTCGGGAATCTTGTAGCCCTTGGACTGCAATTCCTTGATGGCCGCCAACAGCTGCGGCACCGAGGCGCTGATGTTGGGCAGCTTGATGATGTTGGCATCGGGCTCAAGCGTTTTCTTGCCTAGTTCGGCAAGCGTATCGGCGACACGCTGCTCGGGCATCAGATAGTCGGCGAAGTTGCCCAGGATGCGCGCGGCGACCGAGATGTCGCTGGCCTCGACCCGCACGCCCGCAGGTTTCGAGAAGGCGCTGATGACGGGAAGGAAGGCGTGGGTCGCCAGCAGGGGCGCCTCGTCGGTGAGCGTGTAAATGATGGTCGGCTCGCTGCTCATGCAGATCCTCCTGGTTGCCGGAAACGTTCTTGGGTTTATAAACCCTCCATTATCGTCGGAATTGGTCCTGCTTTTTGGCGCCGACCGGGCAAAAGCTGCGTCCGAGTGACCAAACTGACTAATTTCCGGACCCGATGCGGCTTGCTCGACCGGACCCCGGGCTTACTTGCTCATTACAATGGTTTCGGGCTCCGCTCTGCTGACTGCATCAGGCAGCGGGTCGGCGATCCCCGCTCAACCGATGTCTCGGAGCCCTCAGGCGCATGTTCTTTCGGGTCACGCTTCCGCTTGCCGCAGCGAACTTTGTCAACCAGGCGGCTCGCACGGTCATGGCCATTGTGGGGCCGGTACTGGCCGTCGAGTTCGGGCTGTCGGCGAGCGAATTGGGCCTGCTCGCGGCCTGCATGTTTGCCGCCTATGCCTCCGTGCAACTGCCGCTCGGCATTGCTCTCGACACTTTCGGACCGCGCCGCATGCAGGCGGCACTCATGTCGCTCGCGGCAGTGGGGTTTGCGGTGTTCGCGCTGTCGTCGGGCCTTGGCGGCTTTGCCTTGGCCCGTGTCATCCTGGGGGTGGCCGTTTCGGCGGGCCTGATGGCGGTCATCAAGGGCAATGCTGACTGGTTTCCCTCGGCCAAGGTGGCCGCCATGACCGGCATCGCCATGAGCGTCGGGGCGCTCGGAGGTGCCATGACCACCGCTCCGGTGCAGGCCCTCCTGCCCACCTTGGGCTGGCGAGGCGTGTTCTGGGTCCTCTGTGCACTTACGCTGGGGGTGGCCACCTGGATATTTTTCGCGGTCCCCGACAAGCCGCGACCGGAGGGGGCCGCGCGCTTGACGCTCCGCGAGGAGATGTCGGTGAGTGCTGGGATCCTGGCCTCGCGCACCTTCTGGCGGTTCGGACCAGCCGTGGCCACGCTCTCAATGCTCAATTTCGCGTATCTCGGCCTCTGGGCGGGCCCGTGGCTTCGCGATGTGGCAGGCTTTGACGGTCCGACCCGCGCCGGCATTCTCTTTGTCTACACGATCGCCATGATGGTGGGGAGCACCGTCACGGGCAATCTCGCCAGCCGAGCCAAGTCGGCTGGACTGCACCCTTTCGTGGTGCCCATCGGTGGCTTGGTGGTCATGGTGCTGATTCAGTTGGGGCTCATGACGCAGCCCTCGAACCTGATCGTGGTGGCGGCTTTGTGGCTCGCCCTCGCGTTTGCCGCTACCGTAGGGCCCGCCGGCTTCATCGCGGTCGGCCAGATGTATCCGCGCGAGCAGACCGGACGGGTGTCCACGGCGGTCAACATGCTCACCCTCGGTGGTGCCTTCCTTGTGCAGGCAGCCATCGGCTGGATTCTCGATCTCTGGCCCCGAACCGCCTCAGGCGGCTGGGACCCCGACGGCTACAGTTGGGCGCTGGCGCTCTCGGCAGGCATCCAGGCGCTTGCCGCAGTCGTCATGCTCACCGGCCGGCAAGCCGCCGATCCGCCCGCAGGGCCCGCGATCAGTCGTTGAGCCGGATCTCCGAGCGTCGGATCAAGTGCGACCCGGCTTCGCCAGCACATCGGGGTTGGCCAGACGCAGCGGCTCGTTCGCAGCGAAACGACACACCTGCTCGAAAGCCTCGCCGAAGTACAGTTCGAAGGTGTTACGGTCCGCCCAACCCAGGTGGGGCAGGCAGGTGACGTTGTCCATCTTCAGCAGGGGATGGTCGCCATTGAGAACAGGCTCGTTTTCGTAAACGTCGACGGCAGCAAAGCCCGGTCGGCCGGCCGCGAGCGCGGCCTCCAGCGCACCGCTTTCGATCAGCTCGGCCCGGGCCGTGTTGATCAGCAGGGCCGTCGGTTTCATCCGGTTCAGATCGGCGCGTTGCACGATGGCGCGGGTGTCCTTGGAGTGCCGGACATGGAGGCTCAGGACGTCTGACTCGGCAAAGAGCGCCTCTTTGGAGGCGGCGACGCCATAGCCCATCGACCGCGCCTTGTCGAGAGAGGCGTCTCGGCCCCAGACCAGGATGCGCATGTCCAGGGCCTGGGCGGCTCGCGCTACGATTTCGCCGATCACGCCCAGCCCGAAGATGCCGAGCGTCGAGCCGGCCAGCCGGTGCGACAGCGTGATCGGAAACTGCCCCGCCTTCATGCGCGTGGCCTCCGGTACGACGTTGCGCCGCGCGGCCAGCATCAGCGCGAGCGTCAGTTCGGCGGGCGCCACCGGCGACGAGGCGAGGCCGTGTGCCACCGGGATACCCCGGCGTGTGCAGGCCTCGAAGTCGATCATCTTGCTGTGACGGCCGAGCAGCGAAATCATCCTGAGCCTGGGCAGCGCCGCGAGCAGCGAGTCGGTGATGCGGATGCGCTCGCGCACCACGACCAGCACCTCTGCATCGGCAAACCGCGCCACCAGTTCGGCCTCCGAGGCAGCGGGTTCCACGCAGAGCGAGACCTCATGATCCTTCAGCATCGCGAAGCAGTCGAGGCTGCGGACGCAATTCTGGTAGTCATCGGCAATGACGATCTTCATCGGGGATTCCTATCGGTGAGTCGCCCGACGCGGACCGCCCAAGGCGGCTGGGGCGCGACTTCGGCGCGCGACTATGCGCGAGCGCGAAGGTCTTGTCCAGAGCGCGAAGACGCCCAGGGGCGTGGGCGATTCCATTTGATGGGTCGACCGGTTCGTGCAGAATTTGGCGTCCAGACAACCACGGAGAGCCCGATGGCTTTCGATGCGATCAATGTCAGCAACTGGGTACAGCGCAACATTCAGGCGGACGGATCGTCCCGTCTGACGTTCAAAGGCGAGCAGGCCGAGGCCCGACAGTTTCTGGTCAGCCTGAGCCGTCAGGCCTTGACCGATGCGGGCGGTGTGCAGAGCGGCAATCTGCGAATGCGGTTTGCCGATGACGGCAGCGCCTCGATCGATGGGCGACGATTCAAGCGCTCGGGCAGTGAGGAAGCCACTCAATTGGTGCGCGATGCGGTGGTCAAGGCCTACGGCGAGGAGGCTCGAACTGCGCTGGACACCTACCTGAACGCGTATGGCCAGAAAATCGGCAGTCACAGCCTCGTGAAGCTCGTGAAGGCCTGCGAGGCACAGGCTGCCGGCGAAGGTGCTGGGGATCGGGTGCTCGGGCTTGCGCGGCCCAAGGCGGATGCGCGTCTGCAGACTGGCGGCATCACGTCCAAGCGGCCGGTCGCGCCGGCCGAGGACCAGGGTCGCGCGAGCGTGCGCGAGGATCGCCCGAGCATCAACGAGGGGCGCGCGAGTGTCCCTCAGAATCGCTCGAGCATCCACGAGGGTCGTGCAAGTGTCCGCCAGGATCGTTCAAGCCTTGACGAGGCGCGTGCCAGCGTTCACGAATCGGATCAAGACGAGCTCCTCAGCGAGTCGTCGCGTCAGTCTTCGCGGGTCCCCGATTACGAGCCGCCCTTTCAGTTGCCGACCCTGGGCCCGCTGCGCGATCTTCTGGGTCGTGCGCCGACCGAACTGGCCGATGCTGCAATCGCCGAGTTTGGCGGGCCCGTGGTTCCCTCCCTTGCGGCGTTGGCTGCCGAGGCCTACACCCGGCCCGAGGATCTCGATCGCCTGAGCGCGTTCATGGCTCATGCCCTTCCCGCGCAGGCGAAACCGGAGCCATCCGCGCCCGACGCCGGTCATCCGGATGAGGTGCTCGCGCGTTACAAGGCGCAGATCGACTTCGTGGCCTTGCTCAAGGCCTACGATCACCCCTTGGCCAATGACCTGATGACAATGCTGGTCGGGGACGCACCCGAGTCAGACCAGGAGGCTCTGGAGGAGGCCTTGGGCAGCATGTTCGAGCGCGACGACCCCTACCTGGGGCCGAATGACGCCGAGGCTCAGCTTGAATACCGAGGCCGCATGCTCGAGGAGGGGCTGATGAAGCCGCCCGGCGCGCTCACGGGAAGCGTGGTACTTGGCCGCATCGGCGGCAACTTCATGCAGCGGGATCTGTCCAACAACATCATCGTTGCCCGACCGGTCAGATCGCTCGTTCTGTATGGCGCCGACCTGACCCAATCGGTAGTGCTGCTTCGGCCGCGTCTCGAACCGTCCAAGCCCGCCGAGTCGCCGGTGTTTCCGACGATCAGCTTTCGCGATGCGGTGCTTGACGGGGCGACAGTCAGATTCGATCTCTCCAGAATCGAGGGCCTCTGGCGCAGCGGCTACATCGGTGATTCGGCGATGATTCGGGCGATCGGGACTCAGGAAAATGGTCAACTCAAGCTCTCCAACAGCCTGCTCGGGGCGATCTCCTCCATCTCTGATCGTTACGCCGACATCAAGTGCAGCCTGATGCGCCAAGCCATGGCGCTCGCCTACCGGGCGGGCGTACTGCCGGATGTGCGCGATGCGTTCATCGTCGCACTGATGAGCAGTCGCGAGATGTACCTCGCAGATCCTGCGCTCAAGTCGATGATCGACCGCGTCGACTACCTGCGCACGCCGCTCGAGGCCCAATCCATCGACGATGCGCTGGCCGAAAGCGCGAAAGTCGAGGACCAGGCCACTGAAACTCGTCAACAGCGGCAGAAGGCGCTGCTGGATGGCATTGTCCGAGGGCTTTTCGGGGAAAGTTACGAGATGTACGCGCAAGGAGGGCGCGGGGCCAGGCCCAGTCTTATGTGGCTGATGGAGAGCCTGCGTGATTGTGCCGACCGGCTTGAGACCGGAGGGCTCGACCCGGAAGCACTGACCCGCGAGGCGGTTGACCGTGTGCTTGCGGCTGCCGACGGCGGCGACCTCGACCGAGCCGAGAGGCTTCGCTCGCTGACCGACCAGTGGCAGCGCCGCACCGCGCAGGCGATCAACGAACTCGATCCCGATGATGACGGTCTGTCATCCCGGGAACGAAAGGCGCTCCTGGGCTTCCAGCAGATGGTCACGCTCATCGGCGACCGGCTCAATCACCGCGTGGCGGCGCTGGGTGGCAACGATCAGGCGAGCGCTGACCCGCAGCCCGGGGCAGGGCAAGAGGCGAATCAAGGCGAGCCGAGGGGTGGCGATCCCGGATCCGGTCCTGCGCAGCCAGGGGCTGGGCGCCAGTCTGCGGGTATCAAAGCGGATGACCTGCTCAGGGCGATGGCGGGTGAGTCCGAGTCAGCCTCGCTGCGGCTCGATCCCTTGAACGATGCGCGCATTGAGGCGGATGTTGGAGAGCGCCTGCCAGACCTCATTCGATCCGTGTTGCAGATCGATGCCGCCCCGCCGGACGAGCCGGTCATCGAGGTGTTCGAGGAGGGCGAGTTTGAACGCAGTGTCAACCGTGACTTGTTCCAGGCGGTACTGGGTGATGAGCCCGAGTTCGAATCTGCGCCGGGTGATGATTGGGCATCCGAGGCGCAAAGCGATCAGTTGGCGGAGCAGGACGGCAACGGGATGCAGGTCGAAGCCTTTGGTGACGATGACATCGAGGCCCTCCGAGCGGCGCGCCAGCAGAGCCTATCGGAGGGTGGCTCGAGCATCGCTGGCAGTTCGATCTCGAGCGAGTAGTCCGATCCTGTTCAGACCGCGACCGCTGCATCCTTGCGCGTCGCGAGGCTATCGAGGCTACGGTGTCCGAAGTCGCGCAAGCCCGCGCGAGAGTGCGGTGGAGCGATTTGGCAGATGGGGCTGTTTCCGGGACAGTGCGGCGGGGGCGGGGTACTCGGGCAGTGGCCTAGGCGCTTCCCTTCCCGCATCAGCCTGAACTAAACTTCCCGGTGGCCCATCTCGCGGGCAGCCAGTCCTTGTTTGACGGTCTTTCAATGGTCGCCGCGGCGCTCGTCTGGGGCCCGAAGGCAGTCCTGCGTCACCCCCCGCTGACGTGTCGTGATGGCACACCCTGCCGCGCGGCTCACAGACGCTCAAATCTGAACAGGAACGGATCATCATGACCCACGTCGATAACGCAAAGATCGCAATTGAAGCCGCGATGGATGAACTCGGCAAAGAACTGGGCAGTTCGCTCAACTTTGATGACCGGAACCTGTGCGTGTTCCGTTACCTCTCCGACCTTGACGTGGCCATCCAGCTCTTCCCGGAAGACCATCGCATCACCTTCGCGGCCGTGCTCAAAGACGATGTCGATCCGGCTACCGAGGGCTTGTTCCCGCTGCTGGCCATGTTCAACTGGATGGGCATTCACACCCGCGGCGGCACGGTCTGCTTCAACGACGATTCGCGCAGCGTCGTGCTGTGGCGCGATCCGGTCTGCACCCGCTGGGACGGCGAAATCCTGCGAACCCAGCTCGAGAACTTCATCGGCCTGGCCATCGAACTGCGCGAAAAGGTCGAAGAGGGCCTGTCGGCCTTGCCCGAGGCCCTGTCGTCCATGCGTGTCGGACCGGCGGGACCGGTCGGCGGCACTTACGCCTGATCGGGGAGAGCAGACATGGCTGGCGATCCCGTAGGCCGCGCGAGCAGCGCAATTC
>CAIVPX010000060.1 GCA_903907905.1 uncultured bacterium
CCGGCTGGTGGGCGGTACCGGCGACGATGTTTACGGCGTGGACGATCCCACTGACGAGATCGTCGAGTTGGCGGGTGAGGGCTTTGATACGGTCCAGGCGTCCGTTTCATACACGCTCGTCTCGGGATCGAGTCTCGAGGGCCTGACGCTGTTGGGCACGGCCTCGCTGAGCGGCACGGGGAACGAACTTGCCAATGTGATCACCGGCAACTCGGGCAGCAACGGTCTGATTGGTGGGGCGGGCGATGACACCCTTTCAGGGGCCGGGGGCAACGACACCATCGAAGGCGGCACGGGCAATGATCGAGTGGCTGGCGGCCCTGGGGACGATACCTATGTCATCGACGTCGCCGCTGACGTGATCGTCGAACTGACCGGCGAAGGCTTCGACACCGTCGAGTCGCCAGTGTCTTTTACACTCGCCGGGGCTTCGAATATCGAAGCGCTGACCCTGACAGGCAACGCGTTGCTCACGGGAGAAGGCAACGAACTCTCGAACCTGATCATCGGCAACGCTGCGGCCAACACCCTGTCCGGAGGTCTGGGCGACGATACCCTCCAGGGGGGCGCCGGTGATGACCTGTATCTCGTCGATAGCCCCGGCGATATCGTGGTCGAACGGTCGGGAGCGGGCAACGATCGTATCGACACCAGCGTGTCGTACGGACTGCCGGATGAAGTCGAGGATCTGACGCTGCTCGGCACGAACCCGATCAGCGGCAGCGGAAACCGTCTGGCAAATCGAATCACCGGCAATTCAGCGTCCAACCTTCTGCTGGGCGGGTTGGGCGATGACGCACTCAATGGAGGGTTGGGAACCGATACCCTCGATGGTGGAGACGGTAACGACACCCTGGATGGTGGCCCCGGAGACGACAGTCTGGTCGGTGGCCCGGGCGACGATGTCTACATCGTCAACGTCACCAGCGACGGGGTCGTCGAAGGCCTTGATGCGGGCTTCGACACGGTTCAGTCGCCCGTGTCCTACTCCCTTTCGACGACGCCCAACATCGAGGCGCTCACACTGCTCGGATCGCTCGCGCTGACGGGCGACGGCAATGACCTCGCCAATCGGATCGTGGGCAACGCGGGCGCCAATACGCTGAGCGGTGCCGCTGGCAATGACACCCTGGACGGTGGCGCGGGTAACGACCGCATGCTCGGCGGCGTGGGCGATGACGTTTATCTCGTCGACAGCAGCGGCGACGTGGTGGTCGAGCTTATCGGCGAGGGCGATGACATCATTCAGTCGACGCTGTCCTTTTCGCTCGTTTCGACGGCTGCGGTCGAAGGATTGGCGCTGCTCGGCACCGCGGCGCTGGCCGGTACGGGCAATTCGCTGGCGAACCGGATCTTCGGCAACGTGGCCGCCAATGCTCTGAGCGGTGGCCTGGGCAATGACCTTCTGGACGCAGGCGCGGGCGATGATGTGCTCGACGGTGGCGAGGGCGACGATGCCCTCGCGGGCGGGGCAGGCAACGACCTGCTGGACGGCGGGGCGGGCATCGACACCCTGTCGGGTGGAGATGGCGATGACCGGTATGTCATCGACAGCATCGGCGACGTCGTCAACGAGGCTGCGGGCGCAGGCACCGATTCGGTGCAGTCGGGCCTGTCGTACGCGCTACCGGAGAACGTCGAGACACTGATCCTCGTCGGCGCCAACCCGATCGACGGTACCGGCAATCGCCTTGCCAATTCGATCATCGGCAACGATGGCGACAATCGACTGAGCGGTGGCGCGGGCAACGATAGCCTCAGCGGGGGGGCCGGGCGTGACACGGCCGTCTATTCGGGCAAGGCGTCGGGCTATTCGATCGAGCCCTGCGAATCGGGCGCCAGTATCGTGGTCAGGGACCTCGATCCAACCGACGGTGACGAAGGCAGCGACACGTTATCAGGGATCGAATGCCTGTCGTTCAGCGACCGACTTGTCGATGTGCAGCTTCGACTCACGCTCCGGCCGAGCCAGGAGCGTGTCGTCAATACGTATACCGGGGTGCGAACCGGTCAGAACACTTATACCAACGGCGACCAATGGAAGGTCTCGGGTACTCGCCTGGCCGATGGTAGCTACGTATTTGTTTGGGAGTCGTATTACCAGGATGGAAACAACTGGGGGATGTACGGCCAACGCTTTGACGCGCTCGGCGCACCGATAGGTGGCGAATTTCGGCTGAACGCGACGACGACGGGTGATCAGAGCTCGAGCGACGATGGCGCTCTCCAATCGGTTGCGGCACTTCAAGGTGGTGGATTCGTCGCGGTCTGGCGTTCAAACGTAGCCGTCTCGGGAGGGGTATGGGACGTCATCGCTCAGCGATTCGACGCCAATGGTCTTCGTGTCGGGGCGGAGACGGTCGTCAACACTTGGCAGATCAACGAGCAGCGCGAGGCCAATGTTACGGCGCTCAAAGACGGTGGGTTTCTCGTCGCTTGGATCAGTAACGCTCAGGATGGGTCGCAGTGGGGCGTTTACGCCCAAAGATTCGCGGCGGACGGTAACCGAGTTGGAAGCGAGTTTCTAGCCAACACTGTGACGATCAATTCGCAGCTCTGGCCATTTGTCACGACACTTTCTGGCGGCGGAACAGTCGTCGCCTGGAGAGATGACAGCTCGGGCGACGTTAAGGCTCAGATCCTTACGGCAGAGGGATTGAAGTCCGGCGGCGAATTCACGGTGAACACCTACACGTCAGGCGTCCAACACCAGGTGTCCCTGGCGGGCACACCCGATGGTGGATTCTGGGCCGTATGGGCTTCCCAGAACCAGGATGGCAGCGATTTTGGGGTCTACCTGCAACGGTTCTCGGTTGGCGGCGTCAAGGTCGGTGGTGAGATTCGTGCGAATTCCACGACCTGGGGGCCGCAATTTCAGCCGCAGATCGCGGTTCAGGCAGACGGTAGCTTCATGGTCGCGTGGACATTTCTTGAACAGACAGGGACCTTCTCGGTCGCCGGGCAGCGCTTTGATCCTTCGGGAGCGATGTTGGGAGGAGAAACTGTTCTGAATGTTCAAACCTTGAGGTCCGAGCGACCCGATCTGGTTGCGTTGGCCTCGGGCGGATATGTCATCGCCTGGCAGTCGAGCGTTGGTGATGGTATTGGCTATGGTGTATTGAGCAATCGGAGCGAGGCCGACGCCGGCGTCGTCATCGACCTCGGCAGCGGCGTCGATGTGAATCTCGCCGACCTTCCCAGCGCGGGCAGCGTGGTTGCCGGCAGTCTCATCGTGTCCTCGGGCAGTGGCGCCGATCGGCTGACGGGATCGATCCGGGCCGACTTCATGTCGACGCAGGCGGGCAACGACACGCTGATCGGCGGCGAGGGCAACGACACGCTCGATGGCGGCACCGGCGACGATCGCATGCAAGGCGGCGCGGGCGACGATGTCTATCGCGTCGATGCGCCGGGCGACCTCGTGCTCGAAGCCGTCAACGAGGGCGTTGATACCGTCGAATCGACGGTGTCCTTCACCCTGGGCGCGGGCGCCAGCATCGAGGTGCTGACGCTGCTCGGGCCCGGCGCGCTCGAGGCCACGGGCAACGAATTCGCCAACCGGATGCTGGGCACCGGCGCTGCCAACACCCTGGACGGCGGCGGGGGCGCTGACAGCTTGTCGGGCGGCGAGGGCGACGATCTTTACATCGTCGACAACCCGGGCGACGTGGTGATCGAGCTCGCAGCGGGCGGATCCGATACGGTGCGCGCGAGCGTGACCTATGCGCTGCCCGACAATGTCGAGGCACTCGTGCTCTCGGGCAGCGCCGCGATTGATGGCACGGGCAACGCGCTCGACAATGCGCTCAATGGAAATTCGTCCGCAAACCGGCTGACAGGTGGTGCGGGTAATGACACGCTCGATGGCGGCGCCGGGACTGACACCCTGCAGGGCGGCGCCGGCGACGACACCTACGTCGTCGATACCACCGATGACCTCGTGCTCGAAGCGGCCGCTGAGGGCGTTGACTGGGTCCGTGCGTCCGCCGACTACACCCTGCCCGCCAACGTCGAAAACCTTGCCCTCGCGGCCGGGCTGGCGCTTACCGGCAGCGGCAACGAGCTTGCGAATCTTATGCTCGGGGCCGCCGGCGCTCAGACCTTGCTTGGCGGTGCGGGCGATGACACGCTCGATGGGGGGGCCGATGACGACAGCCTGGCGGGTGGTGCCGGCGACGATGTCTACCGGGTCGACAGCGCGCGAGATCTGATTCTCGAAGCGGCCGGGGGCGGCAATGATCTCGTACTCGCCGCGGCATCGTATGGTCTCGCCGACAACATCGAGCGGCTCACCCTCACCGGCGTTGACGCCCTCGACGGTTCGGGCAACGCGCAAGCCAATTTCATCACCGGCAACGACGCGGCCAACAGGCTCACGGGCGGCGCGGGCGACGACACCCTCGATGCCGGTGCCGGCGACGACTCGCTCGACGGCGGTGCGGGCCAGGACGTCCTGCAGGGCGGTGCCGGCAATGACAGCTATGTCATCGACACGCTGGCCGATACGCTTCTCGAACTGCCGTCCGCCGGTATCGACACGGTGATCGCGCCCTTCGAATACACGCTGCCTGCCAATTTCGAAAACTTCACGCTGTCGGGTTCGGGCGCGACGCGCGCCACCGGCAACGAGCTGACCAACGTGCTCACCGGCAACGAGGCCGACAATCTGCTGTCGGGTCTGGCTGGAGCCGACACGCTTCTGGGCGCCGGGGGCCGCGATACCCTCGACGGCGGTGCCGACACCGATCGCCTGGCGGGCGGGCCCGGCGACGACCTCTATCTCGTCGATAACGCGGGCGATGTCATCGTCGAGCAGGCCGGTGAGGGTCTCGATCGTGTCGAGTCGTCCGTGTCCTACGTGCTCGCCGCGAATGTCGAGCACCTGCTGCTCACCGGCATGCAGGTCATCAACGGTTCGGGCAGTGAGCTTGCCAACTTCATCACCGGCAATGCCGCCGCCAACAATCTCTCGGGTGGCGCCGGTGATGACACGCTCGAGGGCTTGGACGGCAATGACACCCTCGAAGGTGGTGCGGGGGTCGACCGTCTGGTGGGCGGCCCGGGCGACGACGTCTATGCGGTCGATGTCGCGGCCGACGTGCTGATCGAACTTGCCGCGCAAGGCACCGATCTCGTCTGGGCCTCTGGCAGCTTCACCCTCCCGGCGCAGGTCGAGAACCTCCTGCTCGTCGGGACGAACCCGATTGAGGGCGCCGGCAACGAACTGGCCAACCTGCTGACTGGGAATTTGGCCGCCAACGTATTGCGGGGTGGGGCCGGCAACGACACGCTCGACGGCGCCGCGGGCGTGGACACGCTCGCCGGTGGACCGGGCGACGACACCTATCGGGTCGAGTCGTCGGCCGACGTGATTCTCGAGCTTGCGAACGAGGGAAGCGATCTCGTCAACGCAAGCGCGAACTACACGCTCTCGGCGAACATCGAGTCGCTCACCCTCGCCGGCAGCGCGCCGATCGACGGGACAGGCAACGAGCTGGGCAACCTGATCACCGGCAATGCGGGCGCCAACCGGCTGGCCGGTGGTCTGGCGAATGACACGATCCTGGGTGGCGCGGGGAACGACACCGTGGACGGCGGCGCGGGCGACGACAGCCTGGTCGGCGGCGCAGGGGATGACGTGTTCATGGTCGACTCGCTCGCGGACAAGCCCATCGAGGCCGTGAGCGAGGGCTTCGACACCATTCAGTCGATGATTTCGTTCACGCTGACGTCGAACTCGAACATCGAGGCCCTGAAGCTGCTGGGCGCGTTGCCTCTGACCGGAACCGGCAATGAACTGGCCAATGTGCTGACGGGCAACGCGGGTGCCAACACGCTCTCGGGTGCCGCGGGGAACGACACGCTCGATGGCGGCCCCTCTCCAGATCGTCTCGATGGGGGGACGGGCGACGACACCTACATCGTCGATAATTTTCTCGACACCGTCATCGAGCAGGCATCGGCGGGTACCGATCTCGTGCTCTTCGATCAGCAGTGGGGGGAGGCGGATCTTCTCCGGGTGATCGGCAGCTACACGCTCAGTGCCAACGTCGAAAACCTGACCCTCACGGGGCTCGATGCATTCGGCGGCATCGGCAATACGCTCCCCAATATTCTCAGGGGCAACGCGCTGGCCAACAGCCTGAGCGGACTCGACGGCAACGACGCGCTGTTTGGCGGCGATGGCAACGACACGCTCGATGGTGGCGTTGGCGTCGACACGCTCAGTGGTGGAGCGGGCGATGATCTCTACCTCATCGACAGCGTGGCCGATCAGGTGTCCGAGCTGGCGGCTGAGGGGCTCGATCGCATTCAGGCCTCGGTCACCTTCACGCTCCCCGCTAATGTGGAGCAGCTGGTGCTGACCGGCACGGCGTCGCTCTCCGGGACAGGCAACGACCTCGACAACTGGATGCTTGGCAATGGCGCGTCCAACACCCTCTCCGGCGGTCTGGGCAAGGACACGCTCGACGGGGGCGGCGGCAGCGACCGCCTGGTGGGCAACGCGGGCGACGATGTCTACATGGTGGATAGCGTCGATGATGTCATCGTCGAGGTAGCGGGCGAGGGGCTGGATCGCGTCGAGAGCACGGTCTCGTATGCCTTGCCCGCGAGCATCGAGACGCTGCTGCTGTCGGGCGTGGCGGCGCTCAATGCGACGGGTAATGATCTGGCCAACCTTCTGTCGACCGGCTGGGGGGCCAACAGTCTCTTTGGCCTAGCGGGCGATGACACGCTGCTTGCCGGCGCGGGCAACGACACGCTCGACGGCGGCGCGGGGAACGACAGCCTCGTCGGGGGACTGGGTGATGACCTGTATGTGGTCGACAGCGCGGGCGATCAGATTGTCGAGCTTGCTGGCGGTGGACTGGACACCGTCCAGTCGAGTGTCGGCTTTACCCTGCCCGCCGGGGTCGAGACGCTGCAGCTCGTGGGCTCGGCGGCTGTCAGCGCCATCGGCAACGCCCTCGCGAATCAGCTCGTGGGAAATGCCGCCGCGAACGCGCTCACAGGCGGGGCCGGGCTGGACACGCTCGACGGCGGCGCCGGCGCCGATACGCTCTCCGGCGGAACGGGTGACGACCTCTACACGGTCGACAATGCGCTCGACGTGATCGTCGAACTCGTCGATGAGGGCAACGACCAGGTGCTGTCGTCGGTCAGTTTCGTCCTGCCCGACGATGTGTACGTTGAGTCGATCGTGCTGACGGGTACGGCCTCGATCAACGCCAGCGGCAATCGCGGCAACAACCGATTGACCGGCAATGCGGCCGCCAACAGCCTTGCGGGTGGCGCGGGCGATGATGCGGTCTCAGGCGCAGCCGGCAACGACACGCTCGATGGTGGGGCGGGCAATGATTCGCTCTCGGGCGGGTCGGGCGACGACACCTACCTCGTCGATGCGACCGGTGATCTCGTCGATGAGCGAAGCGATGAGGGGATCGACCTCGTGCAGGCGAACGTGAGCGCGGCCCTGCCGGCGAACGTGGAGAACCTGACGCTGACCGGAAACTCGGCGCTCAGTGGTCTGGGCAATGCGCTGGCCAACGTGATCCATGGCAACCCTTCGGCCAATCGGCTCGTCGGGTCGAGTGGGAACGACAGCCTGTACGGCTTTGACGGCGATGACACCCTCGACGGTGGCTCGGGTAACGACCTGCTGACGGGCGGAGCGGGCAATGACCGCTATGTCGTCGACAGCAGCGCCGACCTGATCGTGGAGACCACAGGGGGCGGCAGTGACGCCGTGCTGTCCTGGGTGTCCTACACAGTGCCCGCGGAAGTCGAAAGCCTCACGCTGGCCGGGGTCGCCCCCCTCACTGCAACGGGCAATGCTTCCGCGAATGTGCTGACCGGAAACGCCGCCGGCAATGCGCTGTGGGGCGGCGCGGGCAGTGACACCCTCCAGGGCGGCGCGGGTAACGATACGCTCGATGGCGGGGCGGGCGCGGACAGCCTGCAGGGCGGGGCCGGTGACGATGTCTATGTCATCGACAGCGTCGCGGATGTGATCGTCGAACTCGCGGGTGAAGGTATTGACCTGGTTCAGGTCGGGTTCAGTTGGACACTTCCGCAAAGCGCGACTGGTTCTTTCATCGAAAACCTCACCCTGACCGGCAGTGCTGCGCTCAACGCCACGGGCAACGATCTCGCGAACGTCCTGTCGGGCAATGCCGGCGCCAACAGCCTTGCGGGGGGCTCGGGCGCCGACACCCTGATCGGTGGCGGGGGGCGCGATACGCTGCAGGGCGAGTTCGGCGCGGACACCCTCATTGCCATGGGCGAGGGTCACCTGCTGTCGGGCGGGCCGAATCTGGACCGCTTCATCCTGTCCGGCCTGCTGGGTACCTCGGCCAACCGAATCACTGATTTCGGTGACGGTGAAACCCTTCAGTTGGCTGACCTGCAAGCTGTGAGCGCGATCCGCATCGGCAACGGCAACGTCACGCCGCAGGGAGTGGTCGAGTACCAGCTCAGCGGGCCTGACACGATCCTGAGCCTTGGCCTCGATTCCGTGCCGGGGGCTGACGCGATCATCACTCTCAGCGGGTTTGCCCTGGGTGACCGGCTGCGCTTCTCGGGTAATTCCCTGGGCACGGTGCTCAATGCGGCGCCCACGGGCACCCTGGTGATCGATGGCAAGGCGGAGCAGGGGCAGACCCTGTCAGCGCGTAGCACGCTCGATGACCCCGATGGCCTGGGCGTGATCGCCTGGCAGTGGTTCTCGGGGGGCAGCGCGATCGCCGGGGCAACGCTCGACACCTTTGCTCCAACCCAGGCCGAAGTTGGTAAACCGATCAGCGTGAGCGCGAGCTGGTTCGATGGCGGGGGCCGGGCCGAGTCGATCATGAGCATAGTCACCGAGGCGGTGGCCAATGTCAACGACGCGCCGACGGGCACGGTCACCCTGAGCGGCGCGGCCGTGCAGGGGCAGGTGCTGTTTGCCGCGGTCAGCGGGCTCGTCGATCCCGATGGCAGCATGTCGCCCGCCGGCTGGCAGTGGCAGGCTGATGGCGTCGACATCGCGGGCGCGACGGGTGAGGCCTACCGGCTGACTCAAGCCGACGTGGGACGTCACATCACACTGGCCTACGTGCTGACGGACGCCTTCGGTAAGGTCGAGCGCGTCACGAGCGCAGCTTCCGCGCGCGTGCTCGGTGTCAACGATGCGCCAGTCGGAACGCTCGGCATCTCGGGCCTTGCGCAGCAAGGCCAGACCCTGTCGGCCGATACCTCGGGCCTGAGCGATGCGGAGGGTCTGAGCGGCCTCAGCTATCGCTGGCAGTCCGATGGCGTGGACATTGTGGGCGCGAACGCCGCATCGCTCGAACTGACTCAAGCACTTGTTGGCACGCGGATCTCGCTGGTGACGAGCTGGACCGACGGTGGAGAAAGCCTCGAGTCGGTCTCTGCCGCAGTGGCGGGTGTGGTGGCCAATCTCAATGATGCGCCCACCGGCTTGCCGGTCATCGAAGGCAGCCTGATCGATCGCCGCATCCTCGGCGTCAGCACGGCGGCGATCGCCGATCAGGATGGCCTGGCCGCGTTTGCCTATCAGTGGCGCGCGAACGGCGTGGCACTGGCGGGCGCTACCGGCAGCACGTATTCGCTGAGTGCATCGGAGGTCGGTAAGCAGATTTCCGTGGCGGTCTCCTACGTCGACACGTTCGGCAACGCCGAGACCGTCGTCAGCGCTGCCTCGACGCCCGTGCTGGCCTACACCAATGCATCCCCAACGGGCAAGCCTGTCATAGAGGGCTTGCCGGTCGAGACGCAGACGCTGAGCGCGAGCACTGCGTCGATCGCCGATGCCGATGGTCTGGGCGTTTTTTCCTACCGATGGATGGCCGATGGCGAGATCCTTCCCGGCGCGACCGCGAGCACCTACACCCTGAGGCGATCGGACGTGGGGCGCGCGATCAGTGTGGTCGCGAGCTATGTTGATGGGCTCGCGATGCGCCACAGCGTCCAGAGCGTCGCGACCACCCCGGTGATCGATCTTGCGCACGCCCCGCGGCCTGCGCTCAGCAGCTATCGCGTCAGCGCCGCACCGGCCTCGGGTGACGTAACCGTGTCGCTCGTGTTCGACTCGGCTGTCAGCGGTCTGGAGCCTGCCGATTTTTCGCTCACTCAGGGAAGCGTCAAGTCGGTGCTTGCGGTGGACGCCCGGACTTGGCTGCTCACTCTGAAGCCCCCTACGGGCAAGGTGGGGATGTTCGGCCTTTCGCTCGCAGAAGGGGCAGTCGTTTCTCAGGCCTTCGGCTCCACCAGCGAGGCGGTCAGGCTAGACGAGGTGTACTTCAATTCCCAGGCGCCAATCTACCCGAACGCGATCGTATTGCCCGACAACAGCGTCTCGCCCGGGACGAACACGCTTCGCTTTCCCGTTGTCTATCAAGGCGTGATCTACTACTGGGACGATCGCGGCGACGCCAAACTGGTCCGCGGCAACCTGGTCGTGCAGGACTACAGCGCGGGGGCGGTGTCGCTGACCCTGCCCACGCTCAGTGAACTCGGCATGCTGTTCCGGTACGGCAAGGTGCCGCTTTACCCCGCGAACGGCGGATGGTGGACCGGGCAGGGCTACTGGGCCTATGAGCCCGGGGGCTACATGGCCGCGCGCTACAAGATCTTCGCTGAATCCCCGTATTTCTCGTATCGCGAGTATTCGGTGTCGCAGTCGGACGGTTATCTCGCCTACAAGGTCAGCTACTCGGGCGTCGTGTCGCCGCTCGCCACTTCATCGCCCCTCTCCGAACATGACGGGCCGGCGCAGGACATCGTCTACGTTCGCAGCGGCAACCTGCAGGAAGCCTTGCAGGCGCCCTTGCTGATCAGCGGCAGCGCCGCGCCGGGTGATGATTACCGATTGAGCGGCGACGTCGTGGTCTCGGGCAACAGTGTCTCGCTGGTTTTCGCTGCAGGGGAACAGTCTGCGACGCTTCGGATCGAACCCGTGCGAGACAACCGGATCGAGCCCGATGAAACCATCGTGCTACAGCTTGCCGATTTTTACCGCTACGCCAGCGGATCGGCGGCCTTGCCGCTGACGCTGGCAGACCACCGGTACGAGGGCGAGGTGGTGATTGGCGGGCTGACCGGTCGAGGTGGCACACTGACCCTCAGCAGTTCACTGCACGCGGTCGATCCTGCGGCAGGCACGCCGCTCTCGATGATTTCTGCGCGCTGGTTTGCCGACGGCGTCCAGATTCCGGGCGAGACCGGCCTCAGTCTTGCGATCTCGCAGGCCTGGGTGGGCACACGCATCAGCGCGCTGGTGTCCTTGTCGGACGCCTCGGGCGAGATCCAGACCTTCGAAACCGCGGCCACCCCCGCCATTCGCTCGGCCTCCATCAGCGGTGACCTGCGCTTCTGGGGCGACGGCGCGAGAATGGGCTCAGCCCTGATCAGTCTGGTGCGTCCGGATGATCCCGATGCGACGCGCATTGCACTTGCGACGAGCAGTGACGCACGGGACTGGACGGTCGGCGATCTGGACTTCGAGCGCCTGAGGGTGATCGCCGATCTCGCGATCGCCCCTGCCCAAAGTCAGCGCGCCATCAGTGCCACCGATGCGCTTGCGGCTTTGAAACTCGCGTTCGGGCGCAACCCCAACCCCGACCCCGATGGCCCGGGACCCGAGTCGCCGGCGCCGGTGTTGCCGTGGCAACTGATCGCCGCCGATGCCAACGAAGACGGGCATGTGGGGGTCGAGGACGCTCGGGCGATTCTGGGCATGGCGGTGGGTCGTGAGGATGCGCCCGTGCCGGCCTGGCTGTTTGTCGATGCCGACGCGGATCTGTCGGCGATCAATCGCAGCGCGGTGAACTGGCCGCGGCGGGTCGAGGCCAATGCGGGCGATGCAACGCGCGTTTCGCTCATCGGCGTGCTCAAGGGGGATGTCGATGGCAGCTGGCGGTCCGATACGGCGGGGACGGCCGGCGCAATGGCAAACTTGGCCTCAGTCCCGGGATCGCTCGATCCGCTGCTGGCCGTGCACTGAACCTTCAGCGCGCCGCACGCGCCGGCAATTCCACCACCGCGCTGCCTTTCGCGGTCGTCTCCCCCAGTTGATTCTCCACGCTGAGCTCGAGCTCGACGAGGTGCACGCTGTCTTCGATGCGCTTGTCGGTGATGCGGGCCTTGCACCAGGACACGTCGCCAAAGATGTTGGGGCGCCGAATGCTGGCCTTGAGGCTTCGCATGAAGCCGTCGTCGCCCATCCAGTTCCCCACGAGTTGTCCCATCCATGAGATCCGCTGCGGCCCGACGTCGTAGCCGCCGGGCATCCCCACTTCGCGGGCCATGGCCGACTCGGTATGACCGCGCGCGGCACTGTCCTGTGCGCCGGTCTCCGGGTTGATGAAGGCATCGGCCGGGTGACGTTTTCTCTGCAGATGCGCGCGTCGATGCGCCTGATACATGTGGCCGCCGCCCGAATACCAGCAGATCATGTCGGTGATGTTGAGCGGGCCCTTGAGCATGGGCTGGACCCAGGCGCCGACCTCGACGTCTTCCCAGTGGCGCGGTGTCGCGCCTCGGCATTCCTCGGAATCAATCGCATGCGCGATGTGCTCGAGTTCTTCGGGTGAGTAGCGGTGCGTGGCCCGGGGTTCGTACTTCAGTCCGTCTTTGGCTCGCGCACGCGGGGTTCGGGCCGTGTGCCCGAGGGCGCGGCATACCTGCTCGCCGTGCTGGTTGGTGTAGACCACCTCGCCCGTCTGGATGATGAACTTCTTCGCCTTGCCGCCTTCTTTTTCGACCGCATCGAGCAGGCGCGCCCGTACCGTGAAGGCATCACGATGCCGGATGGGCTGGTACCACTCCCAGTCGGTGCCGCCATAAAGCCACTGGATGCCGCGCAGCTTGGGCGCCACGACCGTGGTGTCGATGGTGTACAGGAAACATCCGGGCGCGATGCCACTGCCCCAGCGCGTGGTCTTGCCGTAGGTCGGGTCACAGTAGAGCGGGTTGTCGTCGCCGATGCCCCAGCAGAAGTGCCGGACGGCGTCGGGCGAGGCTTCGGTATTCCAGGTTTGGTTCGTGCGCCGCAGGTCGACGCCGATCAGGCTTCGGGCTTCCTCGAGTGCGCCTTCCCAGAGGGCAGGGGTTTGCGTGTGCGCATCCGGTGCGGCAGGGGTGTTCGGGTTCATGGAAGGCTCGATGTCGGCGTGCTCGTCCGATCGGACGGAAGGAGGGTCAGGCGATGACGCCCGCGGCTTTCAGTTCGGCGATTTCGGTCTGGCTCAAGCCCAGCAATTGGCCGAACACCTGATCGTTGTGCTGCCCCAGGGTGGGGCCGCTGCGGTCGGTGCTCGGCTCGAGGTGCGAGAAGCGCCAGGGCGCGCGAAAGAGCGGTTCGGGGCCGTAAAACGGCAGCTCGACTGCGGCCATCATCTGGCGCGCCTGCAGGTGCGGATCGCGCCAGGCCTCATCGATGGCGAGCACGGGGGATGAAGCGATGCCGAGCTCGCGCAAGCTACGAACCAACTCATCGCGCTCGCGGGTGGCGGTCCACGTGGCGAGCAGGCGGTCGAGTTCCTGGCGGCCCTCGAGACGGCCAGACGCCCTGTCGAAGCCGGAATCGGCCAGCGCGGGACAGTCGGCCGCCAGCGCACACAGCGATCGCCACTGTGCGTCGTCGGTCACAGCCAGGGTGAGCCAGCGATCGGGGCCCTGCGCCGGATAAATCCCATGCGGGGCGTACAGCGGATGCGTATTGCCCTGCGTGGCGGGTTGCCGACCCTGCTGCTGAGCCTCGAGCAGGTACGGGCGCAGCGTGCCCAGCAGCGCCTCGATCTGTGCGAGATCGATGTAGCAGCCCTCGCCCGTGCGCCGCACCCGATGCAGTGCTGCCATCAGCGCAAGCAGGCCATGCACCGAGGCATTGGGGTCGCCGAGCGCGCAGTTGAGCGCGCCGATAGGCGCCTCGCCCGGGTAGCCCACCAGCGCCTCCATGCCGGCGAAGGAGGACATGGTGGGCGCGTACGAACGCATGCTGGCGAGTTCGCCGAACTGCCCCATGCTGGACATGGCGAGCATCACCAGCTTTGGATTGATCTCGCGCAGCGTTTCGTAGCCGAGCTGCTGGCGCTCCATCGAACCCGGCGACATGTTCTCGATGACGATGTCGCTGCACGCCACCAGTCGCTTGATGAGGGCTACCGCCCTTGGGTCTTTGGCATTGAGCGTGATTCCGAGCTTGCCGTGGTTGATCTGGTGAAACATCGGCGACATCTCGGTGCTGGGCCCCTCGACGGGCTTGCCGTCGCGGATGACCCTGCCCGCCAGTCGCGTGTTGTCGGGCCGAAGCGCATGCTCGATCTTGATGACCTCTGCGCCGAGCTCGGCCAGCATGGTGCCCACCCAGGGGGCTGACCAGACCCAGCCCATGTCGATTACGCGTAGCCCGGCCAGCGGGCGTTTCGGGTCGATTGCAGCATTAGATGCCGGCAAACGTTGCTGTGATGTTGCGTTGGGGCCAAAGCCGCCCAGCAGGATTCCCGCCAGATCCTTGGCATCGGCCTGGCGGCTTTCGCTCACCTTGAAGGGCAGCGTGGGCAGCAGCACGGGGCGGCCACGCACCTGACCCGACTCGAGGAACCCGTCGTCCAGGAAATGACGCGTCTTCAGCACATCGGCCATCGAGCGGATGGGCGAAACGATGAGACTTTCACGGAGCGCAATCGCTTCAAGTTCGGCCATGCTGTGCCGCAAAAGCCACGGCAGCAGCAGCGCGTCGACCTCCTCGGGGTACAGGCGCCCCATTGCGCGCAGATCCTGGTAGCGCGGTTCGGTGGCCCATTCGGGGCTGCCCATGGCCTTGACCAGCCGGTTCCACTCGTCGCGTGTGCGGCCCGTGATACAGACCTCGCCATCGCGACAGGGAAGGATGACAAAGGGGTAGGCGCCGCCCGAGCCTGAGGCGCGACGCCCGCTGCGCTGCCACTTGAGGCCATGGTGGATGTAGAAGCGGCAGTTGCCTGCAACAAAGCTGGCCAGCACGTCGGCCTGCGCGATATCCACGAGCGGGCCTTCGCTGGCGTCGCGGCGCTGCGTCGAGAGGGCGAGCAGGCTGCCCGCTGCCAGCATGGCGCCGGCCTGGTGCTCGAAGATGCCGGGCGGCAGCGTGAGCGGCACTCGCCCAGGGTCACCCATCGCCCATGCCACGCCACTGAGCGCCTGCGCGTCGAGCGCGACTGCGGGGTGGCTCGTATAAGGGCCGTCCAGACCGAAGATGGTCGCCATACCGACCACTACGGTGGGATGACGCTGGCGAAGCGACTGTTGCGTTTCGCCGAGCAGAGCCTCGAACAGCGCTGGCTGGTCGCAGAGAATCAGGTCATAGTCGGCGATCAACGCATCCAGGGCTGAGCCTGGGGCGGGCAGCGCCAGAGCCTCTTTGCCTTGCGCCAGCGCGTCGAGTGCGAGTTGCTGGGGCGTGTCGGGGGGGCTGACATCCTGGGCCGAGCCGGTCGCCTGCTCGCCAGCCCGCGCGACCTTTGCGCCCATTCGGGCCAGCAGCCAGCCCGCGTAGGCCCCAGCAATACCGCTGTCGGGGCCGGCGAGTTCAATGACCCGCAGACCCACCCCAGCGTGGCTCGGACGATTCAAACGCGTATCACTCCGGTTGAATACCGGCGCCACGCGCCAGCTCGATCCACTTGTGGGTCTCCGAGCTGACCCACTCGCGCAGCTGTTGCGGCGTGGTGGGGGCGGCATCGACGCCACCCTTGGCCATCATGTCAGCGAAGTCGCGGTCGCGCAGAACGCGGGTCATCTCCTCATTGAGCTGTCGCACGATGGGCTCAGGCGTTTTGGCGGGCGCGAAGGCCGCGATAAAACCCACCAGCTGGTAGCCGGGCAATCCCGCTTCATCCATGGTGGGGGTTTGCGGCATGGCGGCCGAGCGTTGCAGGCTCGAGACCGCGAGACCCTTGACCGCACCCGACTGGATGTGCGGCAGCATGAGGGCGATATCGCCCAGCAACATCTGGATCTGCCCGCCGCGCAAGTCGGTGAGCGCCGGTGCATTCGACTTGTAGGGCACACTCAGCAGATCGATCCCGGCTCGGGCCTTGAGGAGCTCTGAGGCCAGGCGGGCCGAGCCCGTGCCGCTGCCGAAAGCGATCTTTCCGGGATTGGCCCGTGCGTAGGCGATGAATTCGCGCAGATTGCTGACGGGCACTGAATTGTTCACCGACAAGACCAGCGCAGCGATCCCCATGCGGGTGATCGGCTCAAAGTCGGTGACCGGGTCGTAGGGCAGCGCCTTCATGAAGGCCGAGTTGCCGGCGTGCGTGGTGTTGGTGCCAATGAGGATCGTGTAGCCGTCGGGGCTTGCTCGGGCGACCGTCTGGGCGGCGATGACGCCGCTGCCGCCCGGCATGTTTTCCACCACCACGCTCTGGCCGAGCGTCTGGGTCAGTCGGTCGGCCATGCGGCGCGACAGCGTATCGGTGGCCCCACCCGCACCCACCGCGACGATCATGCGGATGGATTTGTTCGGAAAGGCGGCCGACTGGGCCTGCGCGCCGGGGGCCGCGCTGATGCCTGCCGCGCCCAAGGTGGCTGAGGCGATCCAGATGGCGGCCGCTCGGCGCGAGGCAAGGCGCAGGACCAGCGCTTGGGTGGGTCGCGGGGCGCGCGTCGGCGTGTTCTCGAGGCAGGGGGGCGTGGTTGCTGTCATGGTGTCTCCAGAGTGTCGTTCTTCGGGTCAGTGCGCCTGGGCGTCGAAGCTCAGGACGCCATCCGGCTTGGTTGCCCACAGTCGCCAGCCCCCGTCTTGTTGCCGGGCGTGCAACTGGAGCGTTTCGCCGCAGAACATGGGGGCCACGTTGCGGCTGGCGACTTCCATCGGCTCGCGACCGCTTGCTTCGCGAAACATCTCGAGCAGGAACATCGCGGGGATGGTGCCGTTGACCACTAGCGCCGGGTAGCCCTCGACCTCGGTGGTGTAGCGGTGGTCATAGTGAATGCGGTGCGGATTGTCGGTCATGGCCGAGTAGCGAAAGAGCAGCGCTTCGTCGACGGTGAGCACGCGAATCGCTTCGCTTGCCGGGGTGGTCGCAGGCTGGGCACCCGCACCCGCCCCGACGCTCGTACCGGGGCCCGAGCCCGGGTCGGCCGACGTAGCCGCCTCGCGCAGCAGGTAATCCTGCTCCTCGATCAAGACCGGTTGTGCGCTCGACTCGCCAAAAATGCGATGTTCGATCGTAACCACCGCAAAGCGCCCGGAGCGTCCGGTCTTTTCCTGGACGCGGGTTCTGCGCGTTTCGCGACGAAGCGATTCACCGATCAGGATTTCGCCCGGAAACCTTGCCCTGCGTCCCCCGATCATCAGCCGCGGCAGGCCCAGGTCGGGCAGATCGGCTCCCAGGCCCGGTGCGCCGTCTAGGCGCAACTCGGACTGCCGGGTGGGCGTGTTGAAGAGCAGGGGGTGCCAGCCGTGCGGCAGGCGATCACCCTGACGAAACAGTGCCGGGTCATGGTCGAGCAGCGCGGCCAGTCGCCTGACGAGTGCAAGCGAGCACACATCGTCGGCGAGCAGCAGCCCGTCGGGTTCAGTGCGGGACGGATTCATGGGCAGGGCTCCAGCAGATATCGAAGGCGTCACGCGACGATCTCGTGACCGTTGACGCGGACCGTTCGGCCGATGAACTCTTCATCGGCGCTCATGCGCGCGACCAAGGCCGGGTCTTCGCTCGTGGCCATGGCACGCGCACCCTGAGGGGTGTCCAGAAGCATGACGCCGCGAGGCGCCTGGTCGCGGCCATAGAGCACGGTGTAGCCGGCCACGCGCGCATCGCCTGTGTGGGTGTCGAGCACCTCTTTAACCGCGACCTCACGGGCCACACTGTCGCTCAGGTCAAGGTTGACGAACGGCCGAGCGGGGCGCTGGCTTGACCACAGACCAAAGCCCTGCTTGGTGAGCACGCCGGAGACCGAGGACACCAGGGCATGGCGCCCCCTCCCCGCTCGAAGCAGTTCAGCAGTCCGGCAGGTGGATTGCAGCACATAGTTGTTGTAAGGGCCGCCTGCGAAGGGCATGCCACCCGTGACCGTGAGCGGGCGCTCAAGCGACAGGCCAAGCGCTGCGGCATAGGTCTGGATGGCGATCGGAAAACAACTGTAGAAATCGACGAGATCAAGGTCGCCGGCGTTGAGCCCTGCTGCGGCCAGCGCGCTCTGGCCCGTAATGGCCGCGCCCGGGCAGGCGTGAAGCTGGGCGCGTGCCGACACCGCCACCATATGGTTGGATTCGGTACTGGCGAGCGCGTACACCCGCCGATGTGCGGCGATACCGAGCTCATCGGCGCGTGCCTCGGAACACAGCAATAGCGCCGACGCCTGGTCAACGTTCCAGGTGGAGCAGTGATGGCGGGTGTACGGAAACGCCTGCATCGGGTTGCGCTCGGAGGCCTCGCGAATCTGCGCGGCCGGCACCAGCGAGCGGTTCCAGGCATGCGGGTTGTCGACCGCCACCCGGCTGAACCGTTCCCAGAGGGTGGCCAGGCGGTCGCGGTGCTCGGGCACTGACCATCCCTGCGAGGCGCGCCAGGCGCTCTCGAGGATGGCGTAGAGCCCTACCGGCATTTTCATACCTGCGCGTCGTTCGACCGAATGGCGCAACTCTTCCTTGGGGGCGAGCAACTCGTCAGGTTCGTCGTGCTGAGCGCGCTCGTTTGCGCGCTGTCCGGCAATTTGCGCGCGCAGGATACGGTAGCCGGCGTCCGCGCCTGCAATGAGGGCCGAGTGGATCTCGCCGCGCGCGATGCGCTCGCAGGCATCGCCCAGTAAGGTTTGCTGGAGGACGCCGACCGTGGACAGCACCGTGCGCGCGCCCGATGCGCCGATGGTGCGTGCGATCTCGCCCGGGGGGTTGGCGTAGGTCCAGCGGCCACGCGGAACCGCCACCTGCTGCACCCCGGCAAGCGCTTGCGAGGCTCCGCAGTCGGCGCCAGCCTTGCGGACGGCTTCGAGCATAAGGTCCATGGGTTCGAGCGCGTCTTCGTGACGTGCTTCGCGACGGGTGGTCACGCCAATGCCCACCAGAACCGGTGTGTGCTCAGGCTTTCGCATGCAGCCTCCTGGGGCGTGCCGGTTTCGGGGCGGCTGCGGCAGACCTACGCCGGCTTGCGTCGCGCTTGCACAGCGCCGCCTTGAGTTCCTCGGCGTAGGCCTGGATGTCGCGCTCGGCCCGCCGCCTGGCGGCGTCGGCATCCTGCACCTCGATGGCCGCCAGAATTCGGCGATGGGCCCGCGTGACGAGCAGGCGTACCGAATCGGAGGCGAAGTTTTCGATGCGTGAGGCCTCGAACATCAGGTCGGAAATGGACCCAGCGAAGGCCCGTAACAGGTCGTTATGGCAGGCACGGGCAAGCGCAGCATGCCAGCGTACGTTTTCGGCGAGAAAGGCCGGGACATCGCGCTCGGCCGCCTGATCGAGTCGCACGGCGATCTGCTTGAGTTCGAGCAGGTCATCCTCGGTCCGATGGCGGGCGGCGAGGGCGGCCACCATGGGTTCCAATGCCTGCCGGGCTTCGACCAGCGCCTGCAGGGACACACTATGGCCGCGAGCAAACAGACCGATGTGCTGGGCGAGCAGCGAGTCGGTGGGTTCGGTCACGACAGATCCGCCGTAGCGGCCCAGTCGGGTCTGGACCAGCCCGCGCATTTCGAGAATGCGCAGGGCCTGCCGCACCGATCCACGTCCCAGCCCGGTAGACGCAGCGAGCTCGCGCTCAGCGGGCAGCGTGCTGCCCGTGGGCCACGCGCCGGAGAAAATCTGCGCTTGGAGGCGGGCGGCTAGCACCTCGCTCGAGCGCTGGACGGCGATCGGACCGAGTAGGTCGAAGGCGGTTCCGGTCGAAGACAAAGCGGTACTCATCCGGCGATGATACGCCGATATCCATCAATCCATGTAATGGATCGACCATTAAACAACTCAAGCGCGTCGATTCGACCGCGCCCGGGAGGACCGCCAGGGCTGAGGCAGTCGGATCAGGAAAACGCTCGCCCGGTGCGGGGCCAGCATTACGGGTCCGGCAAGGTCTGCCAGCCGAAAAAGTAGGGTGTCATGCGAAGGTCATGCAGCAGACCGCCCTCTTCGGGTCGGGCGCTCAGCCGTTCGTAATCGCGGGGCCCGAGCGGCTGAATTCGGCCCGCGTCGCGGTTGCGGCTGAAGACACCGTTGCGCCACTGCCAGACTTCGTCGAGCTTGCCCTCGAAACTGTAGCCCTCGGGGCTTTCGGCGTAGAAGTCGGCGAAGCGCCCTCGGCCGAGGTAGATCGCATTGGACCCTTCGTAGCCCGATCGAAGACGGCTTGCCGGGTCATCGTTTGCGAGGTAGGCCCAGTCGCCGGGAATGAAATTTCGCGGTGGTACGCCCCGGATCAGTCCCAGTAACTTGCCGCTGCGCAAGCCCGCCCCCGGATCGAAATCCGCTTCGAAGGACCATGCCTGCGGGGGCTCGATGTCCATCAGCGGTTCACGGTCACGTAGCAGGCGTGCCAGGGCAAGCCCGGCTTTGACAGGGTCATTCAGCACGCGGCGGTAATAATCCATCACGCCGTGCGCGAAGCTGATCTTGCTGGCGGTGTAGCAGCCAAAGGCGTACAGGCCCTCGTTGGTAAATGTGTCGCGCAGCGCCAACTCTGTCTGTGACAGGGCGAGCGGCGTCCCGTCTCGCCATTGGTTTGCGTTCCATCTTGCCGGCTCGCCATCGGGAAATTGCCAGTTGCGTCGCTCGAGCCACGCGACGATGTTCTGCCGCAGGCCAAGATGCTCGCGCAGCGCCCGAAGATCGCAGGCTGCTCCGCTCATTGTGGTGGTCCGGCCCGACTGCAGCATCGCCAGCAAAATCTCCTTGCGTGAGACGGTCTGCACCCGTGTGATTCGACGCGCGGGCGATGGTTGCTGCACGAGTTCGTCACGGATCCGAAATCGCGGATTGCGCGACAGCGCGAGCGTGTCGGTGTCGTCAGGGAGG
This sequence comes from uncultured bacterium, assembly GCA_903907905.1. Classification (GTDB taxonomy): domain Bacteria; phylum Pseudomonadota; class Gammaproteobacteria; order Burkholderiales; family Burkholderiaceae_E; genus SYIM01. The sequence goes on from CAIVPX010000060.1 coordinate 20,993, forward strand.
GTGTCGAGGGTGTAGGCGATCCGGCCGTCAGGCAGGTCGGTGCGCACGACCCAGTCACGATCGATATCCAATTCAATCAGCAGTGCGGTCATCGCGTTGCGGAGAACCTCGACCCGCGGCGCGGGGCAATCAAAGACCAAGCCTTGAGGGCCTGATCCTTCGAGGGCGCGGTCCTCAGCTGGCCACGCGAACGCGGCAGGGGTCAGGCCGAGGCTCAGACAAAGCCAAGCCACCAGAACGGTTCGATTCACGGCAGGGCGCTCCGTAGGGAAGGCTGATGCTCGGTTGTGCGACGTGGCGGGTCCTTGATCCCGACGAAACATTGTTCGTGATGACCCTGGCATCGTTGCAGGGCATCGACATGGAGCTGATCCAGGGCAAAGCGTCGGGTAAGCGTCGCGCCATGCTTTCCGTCCATATCGCTGAGACGAGGAGCTCAACCATGCTGAACTGTTCCGGCGCCCGCCCATTACGCGCGCTCAGGCCGCTGTCCATGCTGATCGTTGCGGCCTGTTGGGTCGGCGCGAACGTAGCCCATGCGCAATCGGGTGGCTTCGACTACGGTCGCGCCGAATACATGAGCAACTGCTCTGGTTGCCACGGCGCCTCGGGGGTCGGTGACGGACACTTCCGTCAGTTTCTCAACCGTGCGCCGGCCGATCTCACGGCGCTCTCACGGAACAACGGCGGGGTGTTTCCGGCGCAGCGACTCTTTGAAGTGATTGATGGCCGGCAGACGATCTCGACGCACGGCGCACCGGGCGAAATGCCGATCTGGGGGGCGAGCTACGCGATCCAGTCACGGCGCGACCCGGCGGCGGCTGGGATTGCTACCGAGTCGTATGTCAGGAGCCGGATCGCCCTGCTGGTGGATTATCTGTACCGGATTCAGCGCAACTGACCGACCGCTGCAGCGCCCCCCCAGCGCAGCTCGGTGCTCGCCTGGGCAATCAGCCGTTCGCCCGCGTGGAGGCGCTGGGCCACGCGCACGATCCAGCCTGCCGACTCGGCGGCGTTCAACTCGGTGACCTCGCCTGAGATTCGCAGGCAATCGCCCGCGAAGGCCATCGATTTCATCTGCAACTGCAGTCGCGACAGAAACGCGCCTGGCCCGGCCCAGTCGGTGGCCACGCGCGCGAACATCGCGCCGTAGACCTGCCCGTCGATGACCGGCGCAGGCAGGCCCTTGCTCTGCGCGTAGCGGTGGTCGTAATGCAGTCGGTGCCAGTCCCAGGTGGCAGCCCCGTAGGCCATGAGGTCCACCTCCGTGAACTGCCGTTCGTAGCGGGGCAGTGCCTCGCCGACTTGCAGCGTTGCGGGGTCAAGGGTAGGACGCGGCATCGGGATTCACCGGCTGAAAGACCATGGTTTCCCGGTTGATGGCGACGAGTTCGCCCCGGGCGTCGGTGTAGCTTGCGACCGACTGCACGAAGAGTTGCGAGCCTCCCCGCGAGGAGGGTTTTTCGGTCAGGCTCTCAAGGGTCCAGGTGACCGAGATGACATCGCTCGCGAGCACCGGTCGCATGAACTGGTAGTCGTTGGCCGCACGGATCATTCGGCAGTGGGGCAGCGGCAGGTGCCAGTCGTGGCCGATGTAGCCGTCGGCATCGGGTCGCTGGTGGGCGTACTGGCAGCTTTCGCAGATCAGCGTCGGGGGGGCGACGATGTCGGCGTGCCCCGCCTCGAGCGCACCGGCCTCGTCGAGATACATCGGGTTGTCGTCATCGAGCGCCAGGGCAAAATAGCGAATGGAGGCCCGCCCCAGGGCTTCGCGGCCGGGGTAGTGGGCCTCACGTCCGACCCAGGATCGAAGTTCGTCGGTGAGCAGTGTCATGGTCACTTGGGGCTCAGTCCTCGAGCAAGGCTGTGGCGTCGATCTCGATTTTCATGTTCGATTTCAGCAGCGCCTCGCAGACCAGCCCGGTGGCCGCAGGGTAGGGCTGTGGCAGCAGTCGGGTGCGCACCCCGCCCACGTCGCGGTAGCGTTCCAGCGCCGAACTCGGGATGTACTCGATGGTCTTGACCAGGTTGCCGAGGTCGCCCCCTGCGCAGTGAAGAATCTGTTCCAGCAAGCCGAAGGTGTACGCCGACTGGGCCACCACGTCGTCCGCGTGCTGCAGAACGCCGTTGGCGGGGTCGACGGCACCGTGCCCCGAGATGAAGAGCATCTTGCCCGCACGGACGGCGGGGCTGTAGGTAAGGGTGTCGTAGTGCTGCCAGCCCGGATTGACGCACTGCAGTCTGTCCCGGCTGGCGATGAGATCAATCTGGATCAGCGTACGCGGATCGATCAGCCGGGGCATGATGATCCCGGTCGCAGCGGGGAAGACGGGCCCCAGTCGCTGGCGTCTGACACCGGCTGTCTGCCGGTAGGCGTCCACCGCCTGAGGCGTGAGGTAGTCGACCGTCTTGACGACCTGGTTCAGGCTCAGGCCCATCGGTGATAGCAGGGATGCCGCCTTGTCGAAGATGGCCTGCAGTTGTCCGACCACATCGCCGGGCGCGATGACCTGTCCCTGCGCATCGATGGGCAGAAGGGACGGCAGGAATACCAGCCCGGCGCTCTCGCTGGCGGGCGACCGGCCCGCGCGAGCCAGTGCGCCGGGCGGTGCGGCCGTGATCTCGAGTTCGATGAAGGCTTCGGGACGCAGCAGGCTGGTGACTGGCACCGTATTCACGGTGGGCTGGTGCGAACCGAAGACCTCGGCCCTCACCTGAGCCGCCTCGGCGTAGCACTCGATGCCCTCAGGCCGCAGGTACTCGACGACGCGCACCACATCGGCGAAACCCAGCCCCGCGCCCTCGAGAATGGCGCCGATCTTGCTGTAGGCGGTTCGGCACTGATCGGTCATTGAGCCCCTGACGACCACTTTTTTCGCCTGCGGGTCAAACTCGGAGGCGGTATGTCCCGACAGGTAGGCGCCGCCCTGCGGCGTCCTGAGCCCCAGCGAAAACGAGTACCGAGAATAGTCGAACCACGGAAACTGCTTCGGGTGAATGGCGGTCGATCTCAATCGGGACTCCTTGACTGCGGGCGGTTCGGAGGGTCAGTTGACGCGGGGGGCGGTTGGCTGCAGGGTCAGGCGGGGGGGGGCGGTCAGGAGTCTGAACCGCCCAGAAAGCGGTGAGTGTGCGCCCGGTAGCGGGGTACATCCAGCAAGCGATCGATGAGGGCAGCCGAGGCTGCGCCCGGCAACTTGGCCGGTAGCGTGCCCTCGAGGACCGAGCGCATCGCGTCGTAGAGCGCCTGAAGCGCGACGTTGAACACCTGATGTCCCGCACTCCACAGCCTGACCCGTTGAGAGGCCAGATAGCGGGGATCGGCGAGATCGCCGCTCGCGCCGCCGAGGACGATGGGCAGGCGGGTGGCCGCCGCAATTTTTTCCAGATCGGTACGCGCCTTGAGCGCGGGGATGAAGAGCGCATCGACGCCGGCTTGCTCGAAGGCCTTAAATCGTGCCACCGCGTCGTCGATGCCCGTGATGGCCGCAGCACCGGTTCGCCCCATCACAATGAGATCTGAGGCGCCGCGCGCCTCAACGGCCGCTGCGATCTTGGCGGTTGACTCATCCCGGCTCAGCAGGCTCGGCGATTCGGAAGGCCCATAGGGGCGGGGCAGAAGCGTGTCCTCGATCTGGACGGCCGCCGCGCCCGCCCGATCGAGTGCTTCCACGGTTCGCATCACACTGAGTGCATTGCCAAAACCGTGATCGCAGTCGACAAGGATTGGAACCGTGCTCACCCGGGCGCAGCGTTCAACCTGTTGTGCGAGTTCAGTCAGGGTCGTGAGAATGAGGTCGGGCGCGGCGAGCAGCACGTGCGAGACCAGCGAGCCCCCCATCAGCGCGGCCTCGTAGCCGAGGTCGTCGGCGATGCGGGCCGACAGCGGATCGAATACCGACCCCATCATGACGCATCGGTCTGCCTGAAGAGTGGCGCGCATTCGAGCGCGGGTCGCGGCGCGCGGGTCGGTCATCGAAGTTCCTAGGGGGTGACTGGTCGATGCTAAACGATGCCCTGCGGTGCAACAAGGCGGCGTCCCGCAATCAGCGTTTCGCAATCCGACGGGCGTTGACACCCAATTGGGGCGATTTATAATCATCAATAACATAAAACAACTTAAGGGGGACACCCATGTCACTGGTACGCCAAGCGGCGCAAGTCATCTTGCGATCGGCACTCGCCGCCGCCATCGGACTCTCGGGCCTCGCCCACGCCCAGTTGCAACCAGGCAAGCCCGTCCGTCTCCTCACCCCGTATCCACCCGGCGGTTCCACCGACACCCTGTCCCGTGTGGTCGCGCCCAAGTTGTCTGAAGTATTGGGTGCGTCGGTCAATGTCGAGGCCATGCCTGGCGCCAACGGGTCGGTTGCGCTCAGCTTTCTCGCCAAGGCCGCCCCTGATGGCCACACGATTCTCATCACCACCGCCAGCCCGCTGGTGATCAATCCGCATACCTTCCCAGCGGTCAGCTACGACGCGCTCAAAGACTTCACCCCCATCACGCTGGTGGCGACGTCGGAAAGCGCGATCGTCGTGCACCCCTCGGTGCCGGCCAAAGACCTTCGCGAACTGATTGAGTTGTCGCGTACCCGGCCGATCCGGTTCGGCGTGGCCGGGCTGGGCGGTCAGCCCGAGATGGTGATCGAAAAGATCAAGCTCGATACCGGCGCTCGATTTGATGTCGTGCCCTACAAGGGCGGTGGGCCTGCGATCAACGACGCAGTGGGCGGGCATGTTGATGCGGTGCTCAATGACATCTCCGGTTTTATCGTTCCCATGGTGGAGTCTGGAAAACTGCGGGGGCTTTCGGTGCTGGCCACCACCCCGAAGTCCGAGTTTCTGCCCGGCTCGCCCACGCTAGCGGCCACCGGTCAGCCCGCGTTTGCAATGCGCAGCTGGTTGATCCTGCTCGGCCCCCCCAATATGCCAGCCGCTCTGGGTGAGCACCTTCGCAAGGCAGTGGTCGAGGCTGTAGCCAAAGACGACACCATCAAGAGCCTACGGACCAATGCTCTGCTGCCTTACACCCTGGGGTCGGTCGAGGAAACGCGCCGGTTCGTGGCTGCCGAGTACGAGCACTTTCGCGTGATGCAGCAGCAGACTGGGGTGAAGGTCCGTTGAGCGACGCGACCGCCGGTACCCACGACCCGGCGCAGCAGCGCTTGCGCGCGGTCGCAGAGAGGCTGGCCGCGCGGGTGGGCGAGTCGCTGCGGTCGGCGGGTCCGATCGAAATCGATGCGGTGAGCGTCCGGCGCTTTCGCGAGGCGATCGGTCTCGATCCCGATCCGCGGCTGGGCGTGCCGCCTGCCATGCTGGCTCACATCTTTCGGCCCGACGTCGATCTCAGCGCCGATGTACGCCCGCGCGAAACCATCGACTCGCAACTGATAAACCCGGTCAATGGCGGCACCGATCTGTTGCTTCACCGGCGGCTCGCCCTCGGGGATCGGCTGCGCTGCGAGACCCGGCTTCATGAGGTGTCGGTTCGCGAGGGGCGGTCGGGGCCGCTGGTGTTTGTCACCACCGAAAGTGTCTACGTCGACGCCGCCTCGACGGAACTTGGCCGTATCCGGCACGCCATGATCTATCGCGGGGTGGCCTCTTGAGCATGCCGGTGACCCTGTTGCAGGCCAAGGTGGGTGAGGTCATCCATCGCCACGCGCGTGGTCCGGCCACGCTGTCTCAACTCGCTTATTACTGTGCAGCTGTCGGGGTGGTCGATCCGATCCACTACGACCGACTCTTTGCCCGCGAGGCAGGCTTTCCCGACGCGGTGGTCAACGGCTCGCTGCGAATTGCCTGGATGAGCCAGGTCCTGGCCGACTTTGCCGGCCCCGAGGGCCGTCTGGTGCGCTTGCGCTGCAATCACCGCGGCCTGCTGCTCGTGGGGCAGCCCATGGTGACGGAACTGGTGCTGGCCGAGCCCATTCAGTCCGAAGCTGGCATGACGCAGATCCGGCTCGATGTGCGGTGCGTGGCCTCAGGTGAAATCTGCGATTCAGGTGAGGCGCTCTGCGAGCTGCAACTGCGCTGACCCGATCCATCACTTCTCAACGGAGTTCGACTTGCTGATCGATTTCAGTCCCGCCCTCGATGCCTTCCGCCAGGAGGTCTCGTCGGTGTTCAATGCCGCCTTTCGCCCGGAATGGTGCTCACTCGATCTCGAATCACCCGGGTATCTGGCCCTGGGCCGGCAGATGGACCAGTTGCTGATCCAGCGCGGCTGGTATTCGCTGCACTGGCCGGTCGAGTACGGCGGCGGCAGCGACCCGGAAGACTTTCTTCGCCATGCCGCGCTGCGCGAGCTCGAGGGCTATTACCGCGTTCCCACTTTTGGCGGGCACGGACGATATATCGTGGGCCCGGCGCTCATTCACTTTGGCACCGACGAACAGAAGGCGCGTTATCTGCCGCCCATTGCCCGTGGCGAAACCGTCATCTGCCTGGGCTTTACCGAGCCGAATGCCGGCAGCGATCTGGCGGCGATGGAGGCCAAGGCCGTGCTGGATGGCGACCATTACGTGGTGAACGGCAGCAAGCTCTACATCACTTACGGTCACTATGCCACTTCCATGCTGCTGGCGGTGCGCACCGATCCCAGCAAACCCCGGCACAAGGGCATCAGCCTGTTTCTGGTCGATATGGATACGCCGGGCATCAAGATCAGCCCGCTGCACTGTCTCACCGGCCACCGCGTGAACGAGGTGAGCTTCGAGGACGTGCGATTGCCGCGCGGCACGCTGCTCGGCAACCTCAATCAGGGCTTCTATCACATGGCCACCGCGCTCAATTTCGAGCGCTCGGGGCTGGATCTCCCGGCCAAGTACATGGGGCATCTCGAAGACGTCGCCGAGCATGCGCGCCGCACCGGCAAGTGGAGCGACTCGGGGCTTCGTGAGCGAATCGGTCGTCTGGCGGCGCAACTCGAAGCCTGGCGGATGATCTGCTGGCGGGTCGTGCTGCTGCAGCAGCGGGGCGAGGTCCCCAGCTGGGAGGCGTCGCTCGCGCAGTTCTATCGTAAGGACTTCAATCCGCAGTTCGGCAGGGTGCTGCTCGAGGTCTTCGGGCCGCAGGCCATCCTCGAGCGCGGCGATCCCGAGGCGGTCCTGGGGGGGCGCGTCGAGTGGTATCTGCGCGAGGGGTTCAACAATCACGGGCAGGGTGGACGTTTCGTGACGCGCAACGTCATTGCGCGTCGGGGCTTGGGCCTGTGAGCGCGAAAGGACAGGAGATGACGAGAGAAGAGCGGGACGAAACGCTGGCCATGCTGCGCGAGGCGGCTCGAGACTTCTGTGTCGCCGAGCTCGAGCGACCGGTCACCGACGAGCCGGGCCTGCGCGCGCTCTGGACGCAGATGGCACAACTCGGCTGGCTGGGCGTGGCCCTGCCCGAGGCATCGGGTGGGAGCGGGCTGGGCCTCGCAGGGGCTGGCATGATCGCCCTCGAACTGGGTGCGGCGGCGCAGATGCGTGGATTTGCCGAGACGGTGGCGGTCGGCGCCGTGCTCGCCGCGCAGGACACGGCGCTGGCGCGGTCGCTGCTGCCCGAGGTGGCCGCGGGGGCGATCGAGTTTGCCTTCGATCCGCAGCCCCACGCGCAGGGTGCGACGAGTTCAGCAGGGGTGCTGCTCGCCCCCGCTGGTGCGAGCCGCCTGCTGCTGGTCGATTTCTCCGAGGGCCAAGGCTTGCGACTGCTCGAGGTCGCCGATCCGAAGGGGCTGCACCCTGCGATCACCACGGCACGCTCGATCGATGCACGGGTGGCCGGATCGGCGCTGCGAGTGACAGGTGTACTCGCCGAGGGTGACCAGGCCCGGGCCATCTGGGCCGAGCTGAACGCGAGCTACCGCTGCGTGGTCGGTGCCTTGCTGGTGGGCGCCACCCGCTCGGGCCTGCGCATTGCCATCGACTATGCGCGCGTGCGATCCCAGTTCGGCCAGCTGATCGGCTCCTTCCAGGCGGTGCAGCATGCGCTGGTCGATGTGCTGGGGGCCGTCGATGCGGCCGAGATGCTGTCGCTGCGGGCCTTGCTGCAGCTCGACAAGCGGGCGGCCGACCGCCTGTCGATGGCGGCCGCGTCCACCTCGTTTGCAAGAGAAACCGCCTGGAGCGGACTCATGAAGGTCTACGACGTGATGGGCGGCGTCGGCTTCATCGAAGACCACCCCCTGAGTGGCATGACCCGCGCGCTGGTCTCGCTGATCGCGCGACTGGGCGGCGCCGCCGACTGTGACAGCGCCGTGGCCGATTTCGTCAGGCCCGGCCACTGGATCGAATCTCCTGATGCGAGTCTGCTCCGATGACCGAAACCACCAAACCGCTCCCCATCCCCAGTGAGCTGGCCCAACCGTTCTGGGACGCCCTACGTGAGAATGAGCTGAAGCTGCAGCAGTGTCAGGGTTGTAGCGTCCACATTCATCCGCCCAAGATCATTTGCCCGCGCTGCCATGGCCGGCGCTTCGAGTGGGCCCGCGTCAAGCCCACGGGACACGTCTATAGCTACACCATCGTGCATCGCGCGCCCATTCCGGCGTTCAAGCCAGATGTGCCCTACGCGGTGGCGCTGGTCGACATCGAAGGGACCGAAGCCCGCCTGCTCTCCAATCTGCTGGCGCCGCTCGATCAGATTCAGGTTGGCATGCCGGTCGATCTGGTGTTCGACAAGGCGAGCGATGACATCACGCTGTTTCGTTTCAAGCCGGCCGCGCCTGCGGTGCCGAGCAAGGGAGAGGCCTGATGCGCGCTGAAAAACTCGAGGCCACGCGCAAGTTGCTGCGCGAGGCGGCCATCGTTGGAGTGCACACCACCGAGCAGGGCGATCTGCCTCACCGCTCAACGGACGACCTGCTGCTCGAATCCATCGAAGGCGCGGTGCACGATGCGGGCCTCACGCTCGACGATGTCGACGGCATTGCCGGGGGGCGCAGCCCCACCGACAGTGCGGCCACGGCGCTGCCCGGATACTGGTCCGAACTGCTTGGGCATCCGGTGCGCTACTTCAGCACGGTTGACGCGGCGGCGGCCGCGCACTCGGCCAACATCCTGCACGCGGCCCTCGCCGTGGCGGCGGGGCTGGCCGACACGATTGTCGTGATCGGCGGCGGCAGTCGGGGCGGATCGCGCCAGGCAAGCGTTCAGAAAATGGCCTACGCCCACGGTGAGTTCGATGTCTCCTGGGGCACGCTGGTGCCCTCGTGGTTCGCGCTCGCCGCACGGCGCCACATGCACGAATTCGGCACCACGTCCGAGCAACTCGCTGAAATCGCCGTCTCCACGCGGCAGTGGGCAGGCATGCACCCGCAGTCCATCATGAAAAAGCCGATCAGCGTCGCCGACGTGATCGCATCGCGCATGATTTCCGATCCGCTGCACCTGCTCGACTGCTGCCTCAGTAACGACGGCGCGGGCGCGCTCGTCATCACTTCGTCGGATCGTGCGCGCGACTGCCGCAAGAAGCCCGTGCATGTGATGGGCGGCGCCGAGGACTACACCTTTCGGGGCTATGTCGATACCGGTCATGAGTGGCTGCGTTCCGGGGCCGAGTACACCGGTGCCCAGTCGCTGCGCATGGCGGGCCTCACGCATCAGGACCTTGATGTCATCGAGATCTACGACTGCTTCACCATCACGGTGGTGCGAATGCTCGAAGACCTGGGCTTTTGCAAGCGTGGCGAGGGCGGCGCCTTCGTGAGCGATGGCAAGTTGCGACCGGGGGGCAGTCTGCCGCTGAATACCCATGGCGGTGGTCTGTCCTGGGGCCACAGCTTTTCAGGCCTCGCGCATGCCATCGAGGCGGTGCGACAACTGCGTGGCGAGTGCGGTGAACGCCAGGTGGCCGGCGCCAAGACCTCGCTGGTACACAGCCAGGGTGGGCCGCTCGCCATGCACTCCACGGTCATTCTTGGAGCAGATTGAGGTGGCGAACGCACTACCGCTGCAAGGCCTGAGGGTGCTCGATATCACCCGATTCATTTCGGGGCCTTTCTGCACCATGATGCTGGGTGATCTGGGCGCCGATGTCATCAAGGTCGAGCACCCGGTGGGCGGCGACGGCACCCGCCGCTGGGGCTCAGGCCCGCACCCCGCCGACAATCCGTACTACATGTCGGTCAATCGCAACAAGCGCTCGATTGCGGTCGACCTCAAAAAGCCTCAGGGCATCGCACTCATCGAGTCGCTGCTCGCGCGCTGCGATGTGCTTGTCAACAACTCCCTGTATGGGGCCCTGGCCGAGTTCGGTCTGGGGGACGAGCGCCTGGCCGAGATCAACCCTCGCCTCATCTACTGCGAGATCACCGCCTACGGCGCTCGCGGTCCTGACCGCGACCGCGGCGCGATGGACTTCACCATCCAGGCCGAGTCGGGGCTCATGTCGCTCAACGGCGATCCCGAGGGCGCACCCATGAAGGTGGGCGCCCCCTTGATGGATGTGCTGACCGGGCTCTTCGCCTGCAACGCCATTCAAGCGGCGCTGCTTGAGCGCGAGCGAACCGGGCGCGGCGGCAAGGTGGGAACGTCCATGCTGGAGGTGGCGCTGGCCTCGATGCCCAACATCGTGAGCGATTACCTGGTGGATGGTATCGTGCCCGAGCGATGGGGTAATGGTCACCCCAATCTGGCGCCCTACGAAATCTACAAGGCGAGCGACCGCTGGACAGCGGTCGGAATCGCCACCGAACCACAATGGGCCAAGTTCTGCGACTTCATCAATCGCGCTGATCTGCGCGATGACCCGCGCTTTGTGGCCAACCAAAACCGCACGGCCAACCGGGCCGCGCTCATCGAGGCCTTGTCGCCGATCATCGCTGCCCGTCCGCAGGCCTACTGGCTGGAGCACCTGTCGGCCATGGGGATGCCTTGCGCGCCCGTCAACACGGTGCCCGATATTCTGGCCGGTCCGCAGGTCGAGGCCTTGGGGCTCGTGCGCCAGGTGGCGCACCCGCTGTATGGCCAGGTGCCACTGGTGCGTTCAGCGATCAGCCGGGACGGCGAGCCCCTGCCGGTTCGCCGCCCCGCGCCTACCCTGGGCGAGCACACCGATGAGGTGCTGACCGAGGTGCTGGGGCTCTCGGCGCCAGCGATAGACGCACTTCGTCAAGCCGGCGCGATCAAGGGCAGGAGGGCGCAATGAGCACCAAGCTCAGCGGGTCACGCGCCCAGGCAGACGGCGCAACCGGGAAGCCCCGCCGGACCACGAAAGCTGCGAAGGCGTCGCCGACCCAGGGGGTCGACGCACCCGGGAAGCCCGGCCGGCGCACCAAGGCTGATACCCGCGACACCGGGCGTTTGCGTACCTTGCGCGCGCGTTTGCCCAAGGCGGCCGAACTGCTCGCCCACGAACTGCTCTCCGATATCACCGCCAGGGAGTTGGGACCCGGCGACCGCCTGCCGCAGGAAGCGGTGATGATCGAGCGCTATGGTGTGGCTCGGGCTACGGTTCGTGAGGCCCTGCGCATCCTCGAGGTCAACGGCCTGATCGAAATCCGCTCCGGACCGCGCGGCGGTCCGATCCTTCGCGACGCTGGTCCTGCCGACTTCAGCCGCATGGCGAGTTTTTTTCTGCAGGCCGAGGGCATCACCGTCGGCGAGATCCTCGAAGCCCGGGTGCAGCTTGAACCCTTCCTTGCTCGGGGCGCGTGCCGCCGTCGCGACAAGACCTTTCTCGCGCGGGTGGCCGATCTGAAGGCGCAGAGCCTGGCGGTCGACCTGAAGGACAGCGACGCCTATTTGCGCGTCACGCGGGGGTTTCACGAACTGATCGGCGCGGCCTCTACCAACCGGATGCTGAGCCTGCTCAGCCAGTGCCTCATGGCCTTGTTCGCCGTGCGCTTTCCCGAGGATGTGTTCCCGCTGTCCGACCGCGTGCACGTCATTCGCGAGCACGACGAAGTGATGGCGCTTATCCTGGCCGGTGACGCCGATGCGGCCGAGCAGATCATGACTGAGCACATGGTGCGCTTTGCGCGCCGTGTGAAGACAGCACGACCGGATCAGTACGAAAAAGTCTTGGGCCGCTGACGAACCGTCCGTCGCCTCACGATCAAACTCATCAGGGAGAACGGAGCAAATGAGCGCGCAGACACCGGAGGTGGTACTCGAGAGTCGCGATTCACTGGGCGAGGTACCCGTATGGTGTATGCGCACCAGCCAACTCTGGTGGATCGATGTTCGAAAGCCCAACATCCAGAGCTTCGACCCGTCCACGGGCCGGCATCAGGTTTATCCGCTCAAGGGGCGCTCGGTGGGCAGTTGGGCTTTGCGGGCCCGGGGCGGCATGATTCTCTCCATGCACGATGGCGTGTACGGCTTTGACCCGGTTACGGGCGAGTTCAATCGGCTCCTGGCGCTCGAGGCCGAGATCGATGGCCATCGGCTCAATGACGGTCGGTGTGACCGACTCGGAAGATTTTGGGTCGGCACCATGCACGACACGGTTCGCCAGCCTACCGGCTCGTTCTACCGTATCGAATCCGATCTGAAACCGAAGAAAATTTTCGGCGAGGTCAATATCCCCAACTCGACCTTGTTCAGCCCGGACGATCGCCTCATGTACTGGGCCGACACCCCCGCTGGAAAAATCTGGGTCTTCGACTTCGATATCGATGCCGGGACGATCAGCAATCGTCGGGTGTTTCGCGATTTCGCCGGCCACCCGGGGCTACCCGACGGGTCGGCTATCGACGTGGACGGCTGCGTCTGGAATGCCGAATACGGCGGCTCGCGGATCGTGCGCTACACGCCCGCCGGCAAGATCGACCGGGTGATCGAGTTGCCGGTGTCGCAGCCCACCTGCTGCGCTTTCGGCGGTGACCAGTTCGATACGCTCTACATCACTACCGCTTCGCAGAAGCTCTCCCCGGAGGCGCTGGCGAATCAGCCGCTCGCAGGGCATCTGTTGGCAATTCGGCCCGGGGTCTGCGGCATGCCCGAGCCGAGCTTCGCTGGTTGAGCACGGCGGTGAACTCGCTCAGCAGAGAACTGGTCGGGCTGGTACGACGCTGGCAGGCCGAGGGGCTGCCGGCCGCAGTACGCGACAAGGCGCGCCTGCATGTGGCCGACGCCATTGCGATCGGCACGGCCGCAGCAGCGCGATCGGTGCTGGGCCGCGCGGCGCTGCAAGCCCTGGGGGCATCGGCCGGGGCGCCGGCCTCGTATCCGCCCAGTCTGGCCTTCGGCATGTCGGCCTGCATTCACGTGCTCGACTACGATGACATCCACGATTTCGCGCGCGTACACCCAACCGTGGTCACCCTGCCGGCGGTGATTGCGGGCGCCTTCTCGAACCCGGGTTCACAGGTTGATCCGATCGAGGTTGTGGCACACACCAACGAGATCATGTGCCGTCTTGGCGTGGTGTGCGAACCCGACGGCAGCAATCCGGCGTCCAATTATTTTCTGTCGCAGCTCTTCGGCTATTTCGGAGCGGCGCTGGCGGCAGGTCTCGCCATGAATTTCGATGACGAGGCGCTGGTCTCGGCGCTCGGCCTGGCCTCCATGCAGGCCGCGGGCGCCAAGCAGGCCGCCTTTGGCGTAGGGTCGAATGCGCGCGCCATCTATCCTGCCTTTGCTGCGATGGGCGGCGTGCAGGCCGCGCTCCTGACCCGCGCTGGGTTTGCGGGCCCCGAGGGCGCCTTCGATGGGGCGGCGGGCCTCTTTCCTGTTTCCCTGGGCGCAGCGTTCACCGCCGCGCAACGCGCCTCGCTGCTCGACACCTCCCAGTGGGTCTGGATGCAGACCCATGTCAAGCCCTGGCCATCGTGCCGGCTGTCGCATCCTTTCGTGCATGCCGCGCTCATCGCCCATCGGCGATTTCGGGCGGCTGACATTCAGCGGGTGCGCGTGCAGGTTGATGCGTCGGTGGCCAAGCTGTGCCGCCCGCTCGAGATGCGCCGCCGGCCCACCACCCTGCAGGATGCGAAGTACAGCATTCCTTTCATGATCGCCTTCACCCTGGTGCACGGCGCCCCCACCTTGCTCAACCTCGACGACCGCGTGCTGGGCGACGCCGAGGTGCTGGCCATGGCGCAGCGCATCGAGGTCGACGAATGTCTGCCCGATCTCACGGGTCTGCCCGCAGGCACGATGAGCCTTGAGTCCGGGTCCGATCGGCTCGAGCTGTGCGAACCGCTCGCCTTGCAGACCGACGAACCCATGGTGCGTGAGAAATTCGGCCTTTGCTTCAACTATGCCGGGCGAGCGGCCGAGGCGCCGGCGCACTGGGAGTCGATCGCTCGGGCAGGTGCGGGGTCGGCGCAGGCGCTTTGGCGAGCGTTCGAGGGCGGGTGAGGATCAGCCTGCTGAGCGATCGCAGCGGGGGCGGTCGGGCCTGGCCCGCCATCGCAGCGGATGGAACGCTTGTGTTTGACGCACCCCTGATCGCATGCCCACAATCCGCGGAGAGGCCCAATCACTGAGTTGGGACCAGGACTTGGCGGGCTTTTGCGCGCCAGGTCTCATCGATCGGAGACAGGCATGCTTTACATGGTCGAACTCGACTTCGCGGACCCTGCACGGCTCGAGCAGTGGGAGGCATGGTACGGCGCGCACCTGCTCAAACTGCTCAATATTCCCGGGTTCCTGAGCGCTCAGCGCTTTCGAAGCCTCAGCCCCTGCAGTTCGCCATTTCTTGCCGTTTATCAGGTCGAGTCTCAGGCCGTGTTCAGCTCCGAACCCTATCGCAGTCGCGCAGGCCCCTCATCGCCAGGCGAGTGGATTCCCCTCATGATCAACTGGAAGCGAAATCTTTTTGAGGGTCAGGTCGCGCCCCCTCAGCCTGCCGAAGGCCAATACCTTGCGGTGGTCGACCGAATTCTGGACAACGATCCGGCACTGCCTTCGGGGATGATCCGTCTGCCTGCGCTCGCACTCGACCGTAGCGTGATCGAGCGGGGCATCGCCGTTTGTGATTCGGCGCAGGCCAAGGCAATGGTGTCAGGTCGCACACCCGACAGCGGTCGTATCTTTAGGGCCCTGACGCCGCTGATGCGCGCCTGAGACGGCGAGGTGACGATCCCGTTGTGACGTACGATGGACCTGGCCGGCGTGGCGCAAGTGCTCCGGTCCCGCCAACCTGAATCACTTTCCTGCAGGAGACATGAAAATGAGGCGATCTGTAGAGGTGGGCCGGACGCTGCTGGGCGCCTGGCTGCTGGCGTGGGCCGTGATTGGGATGGCGCAGGAGTGGCCAGTCAAGGCGATTCGGGTGGCCGTGCCGTTTCCGCCAGGCAGCGCCACCGATCTGGTGGCGCGCCTGGTGTCCAAGGAAATCGGGGAGACCCTTGGCCAAACCCTCGTGATCGAAAACCGGCCAGGTGCGGGCGGCTCGATCGCGGCCGAATATGTGGCGCGCAGCGCGCCGGATGGCTATACGCTGCTGGTGGCCTCCAATACACAGTACGCAGCCAACGTCAGTCTTTTTGCGAAGCTGCCTTACGACCCCATTCGCGACTTCACGCCGGTGGCGCGGCTGAGCAGTCAGCCCACCGTGCTGCTGGTACGACCCGAGTTTCCGGCCAAGACACTGGCAGAGTTCATCGCGCATGTCCGCGCCAACCCCGGAAAATTGTCGGCGGGCTATGGGGCGTCCAGCGCACAGGTGGCGATCGCCCAGATGAGTGCCATGGCCCGGCTCGATGTGACCTCGGTGCCCTACAAGGGAATCCCCCTCGCGGTGACCGATGTGATTGGTGGAACCATCGATTTCACCTTTGGGGACGTCGGGGCGGCGATGACGCAGGTGGCTGCGGGCAAGTTGCGCGCGGTGGCGGTCACTTCGGCGACGCGATTCGCGCTCACTCCTGACTGGCCGGCCGTGGCCGAGATATATCCCGGCTACGAGATCATCGGCTGGCACGCCATGACCGCGCCGGCGGGCACGCCCGCCGGCGCGATTGTCAAGCTTCAGGACGCGGCACTTCGCGCGCTCACCCGCCCGCATGTGCTTGAGGCGCTGACCAAACTCGGGCTCACGCCGGCCCCCCAGACCTCGGCTGAACTGGGGGCCTACATCCGCGAAGAGGTGGCGCGCTGGTCGGCCATGATCAAGGCAGCGGGCATCAAGCCCGAGTGACAGACACCATGCAGATCAACAAGACCAAGGCCAAGCTCAAGCGCGGCGAAGTTGTTTTCGGCTCCGAGATCATGTTCCCGTCGGCCGACGCGGTCGAGATCATGGCGTTTGCCGGGCTCGATTTCGTCTATCTCGATATGGAGCACTCGGCCACGAGCCATGAAAGCCTGTTGCACATGATTCGAGCTGCCGAAATTGGCGGTGCGACGCCACTGGTACGTATCCCGGAGCAGTTGCCGGGGCAGTATGCGGGGGTCATCCTTCGCATTCTCGATCTGGGCGCCCTGGGCGTGATCATTCCCCATGTCGATACCGGCGACGAGGCTCGGGCCATCGTTGATGCGGTGAAGTACCGTCCCCAGGGCAATCGCGGCATGTTCGATGTCGGGCGCAAGAGCGGCTACGGCTTCACGCTCAAGGGACCCGAGTACCTGCGTCGCGCCAATGAGGAAACGCTGATCATCGTGATGATCGAAAGCCAGGAGGGGTTGGACAACCTGGACGATATCCTCGCGGTCGAGGGAATCGATTGCGTGCAGATCGGGTCGAGTGATCTGTCCCAGTCGCTGGGCTGCGCAGGTGTACTCGACGCGCCGCCGGTGCTGGCCGCCATTGACCGCATCATGGCCGCAACCCGCCGGGCCGGTGTGGCGGTGGGGGTGGGGTCGTTTGCAGGCTTTCCGCCCGAGGTGACGGCTCGGTTTCTGGCGCAGGGTGCCCAGTTCGTCAACATCGTGACGCAAAGTCTGATCACGGCGGGTATTCGCCACTGGAGCGGCTGGCTGGATGACGCGCAGGCGCGCGCCAGAGCGCTCGGCACATCGAAAGGAACATTGAAATGAGCACGATCGTGGGTGAAGGCGATTTCCGGTTCCGTATCATCGATGATTGGGCCAAGCTGCCCGAGGGCTGGAAGCTCGGTGATGTGGGCGGCGTGGGGGTCGACACGCAGGACAATGTCTACGTGTTCAACCGCGGTACGCATCCCATGATCGTCTTTGACCGTCAGGGCAATTTCCTGCGTTCCTGGGGCGAGGGCTTGTTCCCGCGCGCGCATGGCGTGCACATGGCGCCCGATGGTACGGTCTGGCTCACCGACGATGGCGACCACGCCGTGCGTCAGTGCACCCTCGATGGCAAGGTGCTGCTCACGCTGGGCTTGCCGGGCAAGCCCGCGCCTTTCATGAGCGGGCTGCCGTTTCGGGGCTGTACGCACACGGCGCTCTCGCCGCGCGGCGATCTGTATGTGTCGGACGGCTACGGTAACGGCAAGATTCACATGTATTCGCCCGACGGCAAGTACCTGCGCTCGTGGGGCGAGCCGGGCTCCGACCCCGGGCAGTTCAACCTGCCGCACAACATTCACTGCGATGACGACGGCTGGGTGTATGTGGCCGATCGCGAAAATCACCGCATTCAGGTCTTCGATGGCAACGGCCGCTTCGAGACGCAATGGCACAACCTGCACCGTCCAAGCGGCATGTTCATGCCGCGGGGCAAATGCCCCTTGTGCTACGTGGGCGAGATCGGGCCCTATTACGGTTTCAACCGGGGCGCGAAAAATCTGGGGCCGCGCCTGAGCATTCTGTCCAATGACGGCAAGCGTCTGGCGCGCATCACGACCGAACCCGCTGCCGGTACCGGGCCCGGTCAGTTCTTGTCGCCGCACGGTCTGGCCGTCGACTCGCGGGGCGATCTTTACATAGGCGAAGTCGGCTACACGGCCTGGCCGTCGCTCTTTCCCGACAAGCCCCGACCAGACACCCTGCGAACCTTGCAGAAGTTTGAACGGGTGGTGGATCCGCCCGCTGGGGCCTGAGGGGGCGAGCCATGTCGAGCGGCGACTATCCCTTCGTCGTCGAACCGGTCACCGGGGCGATCGGCGCCGAGATCCACGGCGTTGAGATTGCGCGTGAGCTTGATGCCGACACCGTGGCGGCACTGCGACGGGCGCTGCTCGAGTTCGGCGTGATCTTCTTTCGCGACCAGTCGCTCGACGTCGATCGCCACAAGGCCTTTGCGATGCGCTTTGGCCGCCTGTTTTTGCATCCGAATATCAAGGGTGACCGCAGCGATCCCGCTGTCATCAACATTGTTCGCGAACCTGGCGACACCAAAATCATTGGCGAAGACTGGCACTCCGATACGCCGCAGGTGGCCGAGCCCCCAATGGGGTCGCTGCTCTATGGGGTCGATGTGCCGCCTTATGGCGGCGACACCATGTTTGCCTCGCAGTATCACGCCTACGAGGCGCTGTCGCCGGGGCTCCAGGCCATGCTCGAAAATGTTCGAGCCTTGCACTCTGACCGTCGTACGGCGGGGCCTGCCCGTGACTATGGCGCAGCCAACGTGGTTCAGACCTTGAGCAATGACCAGTGGCGCGAGACCGCCCACTTTCATCCGGTCGTGCGAACGCATCCAGAGACCGGCCGCAAGGCCTTGTATGTCAATCGCCAGACCACGATTGCCTTTGAGCACATGTCTGAAGCCGAGAGCCGCGGTCTGCTCGAATACTTGTGCCTGCATGCCCACCGGCCCGAATTCAGTTGCCGGTTTCGCTGGAAGACCGGATCGCTTGCCTTCTGGGACAACCGCTGCACGCAGCACACGGCGATCAACGACACGGGGCGATTTCGGCGTGTCATGCGCCGACTGCAACTCTGCGGCGATCGCCCTGTCTGAGGCCCGTTGCCCGCCTTCGATGATCGGCCTGCCCGTGCCCTGAAACTCAGTCGGTGTTGCCTGCCCCGGGGTGTTCCCAGGCGCAAAAGCTGCCGCCCTGCAGATTGCGGGCGATCGGGTCGAGGTCGCTCGGGGTGGCGGTGAGGCGATCCGCCCAGTCTTCGGCATTGTCTTGTGGCGTGAAACCGATCGCCTGGGCGCCGTCGTCGCGCCACCAGTTGCGCTGGTTGGCCGACGCGCCGAACACGACCTGGTAATGCACGGGCGCTTCGATCGAGCAGATGACCAGCTCAGCGAGGTCGCGGTGGCTGAGCCAGGTGGACAGGTGCCGAATATCGCCCGGTTCGTCCGGGGAACGGGCGGTGCCAATGCGCAAACAAACGGCGCTCAGGCCGAACTTGTCGGCGTAGTAACTGGCCAGCGCCTCGCCGAAGGCCTTGGAGACGCCATAGCGTGTGTCGGGCCGAACGGGTTCGCTGCCGTCGAGGGCGCGCGTACGCGGGTAAAAGCCGATGGCATGATTGGATGAGGCGAACACCATGCGGCGCACGCCCGCCTGATACGCCGCCTCGAAGGTCTGATAGCAACCCTCGATGTTGGCGTCGCGAATGGCGTCCCAGGGCGCCTCGGTCGATACCCCTGCCAGATGCACCACGCTGTCGACGCCCTGCATAGCGCGACGCAGGGCCGCTGCATCGGTGATGCTGCACTGAAAGACCGCCTCGCCCTCGCCGGCGGCATCCATCGGAGCCTGGTCGAGCAACACCAGCGCGTAACGCGAGCGCAGACGCTCGCGCAGGACGCGTCCGAGCAAACCAGCCGCGCCGGTGATCATCACTTTCTTCACGATGTCGGAGCCTTTCGCATGCTTTGAGAGCGGTCAGTCTGGCCGAGATCCGCTGGTGCATCAAGGTGAGCGGGCGCCAGCCGCGTGGTTTGCGAGCCCCCATGTTGTCAGCTATATTCGATCGGCTTTTTTCGGCCTCTTTCCTTGGCTTGCGGGATCGAACATGGAACTCTGGACACTCACGGCCGCGCGAGCCTCTGCGCTGATGGCCGAGGGCAAGCTTTCGAGCGAGGACTATACGCGCGCCTTTCTCGATCGCATCGCCGAACGCGATCCGCTGATTCGAGCCTACACCTGGGTCGACCGGCAGGCCACGCTGGCCTGGGCGCGGGAGCGTGATCGCGAGCCGCGCCGCAGTCCGCTGCACGGCATTCCCTTTGGCGTCAAGGACGTGATCAACACTCGAGACGCGCCCACCCAGCATAACTCTCCCATCTATGAAGGCCACCGCCCTGGCGAAGATGCCAACTGCGTGGCCGTGTTGCGCGCGCTCGGGGCCGTGGTGCTCGGCAAGACCGATACGCTCGAGTTCGCCGCAGCCGGCCGCAAGCCCCTGACACGCAACCCTCGCAACCCTGCGCACACGCCGGGCGGTTCGTCGTCGGGCTCGGGCGCGGCCGTGGCCGATGGCATGGCGCCGCTCGCGCTCGGCACCCAAACGGGGGGCTCGACCATCCGGCCGGCCTCGTTTTGCGGCATTCACGGCATGAAGCCCACCTATGGCCGAATCAGCTTCGAGGGGGTCAAGCACTACTCAGTCCACCTCGACACTGTAGGTCTGTACGGGCGGTGTACCGACGATCTTTGGCTGCTCGCACAGGCCTATCGCTTGACCGAGGCTGAGCGGCTATGCGCCCCGTCGGTGGCCGATCTGCGCATCGCCGTGTGCGAAACGCCTGTCTGGTCTGAAGCCACCGATGATGCCCAGGCGGCGCTGCATCGGGCCGCCGCCATGCTGTCGCAGGCCGGTGCACGCGTTCAGGCACTGGTGCTGCCCGAGAGCTTCAATACCCTGGTGGCACAACAGAACATCCTCATGCACGAGGGCGGACGCGCGGCCTTCCTGCCCGAGTATCTGGGTGCCCGCTCGAAGCTGCACGATGACTTTGCCGCCAAGGTCGAAAACCAGATGGGGTTTCATGCGGCACAAATGCGCGAGGCGCTGGATGGCGTGGCCGCCAGAAGGGTCGAATTCGAGCAACTCATGGGCGGTTTCGATGCGGTGCTCACCTTGAGCTCGCCCGGCGAGGCCCCCCTGGGCTTACACACGCAGGGTCAGGCCACCTTCAGTCGCATGTGGACGGCCATGGGCGTGCCCTGTATCAACATCCCGGGGCTGACCGGCAAGACGGGTTTGCCTGTGGGGGTACAACTGATTCAGCGTCGCTACGAGGACGAGAGGCTTCTGCAGGTGGCGGCCGCCGTATCGTCGGTCTTCACCCCCGATGGTTTATCGCCCTGAGGGGGCCGCGAGCGTCCCGGGTTCGCCCGGGGCGGCAGATCGCGGGTGAACGCAACCGGCTCGCGTGGCGGGCGAGTGCCGGGTATCGCCGGACAAGCATTTTTCACTCACGCTTTCTTCTCATCCAGGGAGTTCCCACTTGATCATCGACTATCGTGCCTACACGCTGCACTCCGGTATGGTTGGCCCCTTCATGGAATTGTTCGAAAACGAGGGGCTGGCGCCACAGCAGCGCATCTGTGGCAATTTTCTCGGGCTCTACCGGACCGAGGTCGGCAACATCAATCAGATCATCATGATGTTTGCCTACGAAGATCTCAATGAGCGCAAGCGTCGGCGGGACCAGTTGTACAAGGACCCGGCCTTTGCCGCCTACCTGTCCAAGGTGCGGCCCATGCTGAAGGATCAGGAGGTGCGGCTCCTGGTGCCGTCCAAGTGCAACCCGCCCGTGGCGGGGCTCAGCTTCGCAGCCTGAGACACAGCCGGGCGTCCCGCTTGCGTCAGGGGGGCGCCCCTGCTTGCAAGACAAGGCGACCGTGGGCTGCATACAATCACCGTTTTCATTTTCCAGCGAGGCCTACCGCCATGGAACTCTCCGACAAATCGAGCCG
>CAIVPX010000061.1 GCA_903907905.1 uncultured bacterium
ATTCTCACCCAGGCCATGCTGGCCATTTCGAGCAACGTGTATGTCGTGCTGCTGCTCGTCAACATTCTGATGCTCGTTCTCGGGATGTTCATGGAGCTCGTGCCCATCATGTTCATCATCGGCCCGATCATGTTCCCGTGGCTGGCGCAATTGGGCGTGTCCGAGGTGCAGTTCGGGGTGGTGATGGTGCTCAACCTCATGATCGGCATGATCACGCCGCCGGTCGGCCTCAACCTGATGGTGCTGTCCGCGATCAGTGGCCGCGATGTGATGCACATCTTCCGCGCGGCGATCCCTTATTTCATTGCGCTGTGCGTCGTGTTGCTGCTGATCACCTACATCCCGGCGCTGACGCTGTTCGTCCCTCAACTTTTCTACCCCGCCCGGTAACGACAAGGAGAACGTCATGACCCAGGAAACCGCCCGCCGCAAGGCTCTCAAGACGCTGGGGGCTACCGCCATCGTGTCGCAGGTGGGCCTGTCGAAGCCCGCGCAGGCCCAGGTCAAGCTGCGCTACGCCAATGCCAGCAACGCAGGCTACCTCGCCAACATCATCATGACCGAGTTCTGGGAAGAGGTGAAAAAGCGCAGCAACGGCGAAATCGTCTGCGAAACCTTCTGGGGCACGCTGGGTGCCGAGCAGACGCTGCTCAACGGTGTCGCGCTGGGTACCCTCGACGGCTACCACGGGGCCTACACCGGCATGCGTGAGTTCGACATCTTCTACATGCCCAACGTGTTTCGCGACTACGAGCACGCCAGCCGCGTGATCAATGGGCCCCTGCGCTCCAAGCTGCAGGCGGCCATCGAGCAAAAGTACAAGTGTCATCTGCTGGGTCTGGGCAGGGCCGGCACCTTTGGTCTGCAGACCAAGGACAAGCTCAACAGCTGGGGCGATGTCCGCTCCAAAAAAATTCGCGGCGGGCAGATCGAGGGCATCATCGAGGGGATCAAGGCCATTGGGGCCAATGCGGTCCCGATGGCGTTCAACGAGGTCTACACGGCGCTGCAGCAGGGCGTGGTCGATGGCCAGGTCAACCTCAATACGCTCATGATCACCATGAAGTACTTCGAGGTGGTGAAGTACTGGTACCGCAACGACTTCGGGCTTGGCTTTGACAAGGTGGTGATATCGCAACGTACCTGGAACCGCTTCAAGCCCGAGCACCGCAAGATGATGCAGGATCTGTTTGACGAACTCGAGGCGCGCAAGTGGTACCCGGTGCTGGGCGAGCGCTCGGCGGCCGACTTCAAACGCTGGGAGGAAGTCAACGGCGCCGGGTCGGTCGTCATGCTCGATCAGACCGAGCAGCGCAAGCTCACCGAACCCGTTGCCGAACGGCTGGTCAACGATATCTTTGGTTCGGGCTCCTGGAAGACCATCCAGGATACGAAGTAAGCAGGCCCCGAGCAGGGAGCGGCAGCGATATGGCTCAGGACTTTGAGGTTCGTCGGCTCGGCCCGAGCTTTTTTGCCGAGGTGGTCGGGATCGACTGTTCGCGCGGGCTCGAGGCGGCCGATTTCGAACGCCTGAAGGCCGCGCACCTCGAGCACGGGGTGCTGGTGCTGCGCAATCAGATGCTCTCGCCCGAGCAGCACATCGCCTTTTCGCGTCGCTTCGGGTCCTTGCTGGTTCACTCGATGTCGCAGTTCAATCTCGCGGGGCATCCCGAGATTCTGCTGGTGTCCAACGACAAGCACCCCGACGGTCGCCCTGTCGGGATCGCTGACGCGGGCCGATACTGGCACACGGACATGTCCTACCGTAGCGAGCCGGCACTCGGGTCCATGCTGTATGCGCGTGCCATTCCTTCCGAGGGCGGCGACACATCGTTTTGCGACATGACCGCCGCTTACGAGGCGCTCGAGCCCGCCATGCAGCAAAGATTGGAGGGGCTGCGTGCCGTGCACTACTTTTCGGCGCGGTGGGAGCGTGAGGCGAGGCAGGGCTTGCGTCCGCCCCAGACCCAGGAAGAACGCGATCGCAATCCGCCGGTCTCGCATCCCATGGTTCGCACTCATCCGGAAACCGGGCGGCGAGCGCTCTATGCCGGTGGCTTCACGATTGGCATCGAGGGCATGCCGGATGCAGAGGCCGTCGAGCTGCTCGACTGGGTCGAGCGCTGGGCCACCCAGTCGCGATTCGTGCATCGGCATGCCTGGCGCCTGCATGACGTGGTGTTCTGGGACAACCGCTGTGCCATGCATCTGGCCAGCAACTACCCTGAGACCATGCGCCGCCACATGCACCGAACCACCATCGCGGGTGACGCACCCTACTGTCGGCCGCAGCCCGCCGAGGCGGCGGTCAGCGCCTGATCCGTATCGCGGGTCGGGCAATGGCGCGGCCAGACGACCTGATCACCAGGCTGGATTGCGGGTTCGGCGGCATAGCCCCGCTCAGACGGTGCGAAGGAAGCTCAGAATTTCCTGTGCAACGGCCTCAGGCTGTTCCATGAACAGCATGTGGGGCGCTCCTGCAATGACACGCAGGCGTGCGCCCGGGATGGCATCGGCGATTTTCTTTACGGCCTCGACGGAGGTTGACTGGTCGCATTCACCGGCCAGGCACAGCGTGGGCACGCGCAAACCAGGCAGATGAGGCAAGGTGTCGAGTCCGGCGATGGCTTGCCAGCCCTGCGCCCAGCCGCGCGGGTCGCGAGCCGCCAGATAGGCCCGTGTGCGCTGCGCAAGCGCGCTCTGCAGGAAGCCCGGTGTGAACCAGCGCTGCATCGTCGCCTCCAGCACCGCGCCCATTCCGCCTTGCAGCGCGTCGGTCCCGCGCGCGGCCACGATCAGGCGTCGGGCGGGCTCATGCGTGCAGGGCCCCGCGCAGGGCAGCAGGGCTGACACGTCGTCGGGATGACGGATCGCAAGGGTCTGCGCAATCATGCCGCCGAAGGAAAAGCCCACGACCGCGCAGGATGCAAAGCCCGCGTGGCGCAGCGTGTCGTGTACATCGTCGGCGAAATCGGCCATGTGTTGGGCCAGCGGAAAGAGC
The DNA here is from genome assembly GCA_903907905.1 of uncultured bacterium. Lineage (GTDB taxonomy): Bacteria > Pseudomonadota > Gammaproteobacteria > Burkholderiales > Burkholderiaceae_E > SYIM01. The sequence continues at coordinate 3,002 of CAIVPX010000061.1, forward strand.
GGCGATCGGCCGTGTCCGCGCAGGTCGATGCGCATCACCCGATACTCGCGCTCGAGCAGCGCGGCGAGATCCTGCAGAAAGTCGAGGTCGATGCCCACCGGATGCAGGAGCACCAGTGGGGCGCCGGAGCCGGTAATGACGTGATGAAGAATCATGGTACCAGTGGAGATTGTCGGCCCGCAGCCTAGCGGAGCGCGGGCTTGAGGTCCACCGCTTGGCTGCGCGCGAGACGTGCCCGTGGGGTATTGTTGCGCTTCATTTGACCCTTTACCCGGACGAGTCTGAGCATGACGATCGCGCTTTACACCTGGAACACACCCAACGGACGAAAGATCAGCGTGGCGCTCGAGGAAATGGGCCTGCCTTACTCGGTGCACCCGGTCGATATCGGCAAGGGCCGGCAGTTTGAGCCGGCATTTCTGGAGATCAGTCCGAACAACCGTATCCCTGCGATCGTCGACTCCGACGGGCCCGCCGGCCAGCCGATCAGCGTCTTCGAGTCGGGCGCCATCCTCATTTATCTTGCCGAAAAGACCGGCCGCTTCCTGCCCTCCGACCCGCGCGAGCGTGTGCAGGCGCTCGAGTGGCTGATGTGGCAGGTCGGCGGTTTCGGGCCGATGCCGGGGCAGGTACATCACTTTCTGGGCGTGAGCGATCCGCAGGACCAGCGCTACGGACTCGAGCGTTACAGCAAGGAGACTCACCGCCTGTATGGCGTGATGGACAAACGCCTCGCGGGCCGAGCTTTTTTTGCCGGCGACCTTTCCATCGCCGACTTTGCCGTGGTGGGCTGGGCCTGGCGGCATGAGCGCCATCGCGTCGATCTGGCTGCCTACCCGAATGTGCGGCGGTGGTACGAGTCGATGATGGCCCGGCCTGCGGTCAGACGCGGTTTCGAGGTGGCGATGAGTTGATCGGCTGGCCAGTGGCGGAGGAGTGGATTCCGCCGCCAGCCTTCCGGTAGAATCGAGGGCTCGCGGGTGTAGTTCAATGGTAGAACGCTAGCTTCCCAAGCTCGATACGAGGGTTCGATTCCCTTCACCCGCTCCAGTCACCATTCCGCTACAGCCCGAGCCGGACCTGATCAAGCTTCTCATCGGTCCAGTGCAAAACCATCCCCTCCTCTACGCTGTGCCACCGATCCGACTGCGAATCGAGGGGCTCCGAGGCAATGGTATTGACCGGGTTCGTGCCTGACTCGCTCGCACGGGTGTTGGGCGAGCCGAAGTAAAGGCTGGGCGCGCGACCGTCACTTGAGTGACGAAGTGCCCACACCGATTGCCCGTCGGTCATGGCCATGGTTGCCCGGAACGGTTCGGTCGCCGCGTGGCGACTCATCACGTCGAGCGTGGTCCTGATTGCGCGCGTCATGGCGCCGATCGGATCGGTGGTCAGACCGTAAGTGAGGGCGAGCAGAAAGAGCGCCTCGCTGTCGGTGCTGCCCTGGCGGTGCACATAGTGCTCGGCCGAGATCTCGGCCTCGATGGCCTTGCGGCAGTCGGCCCAGTTGCCGATCTGCCCGTTGTGCATGAAGGCCCAGTTCTGCCAGGTGAAGGGGTGACAGTTGGTACGTGTGACGGCCGTGCCCGTGGTGGCGCGCACATGCGCGAAGAATCGCCGGGTTTGCACCTGTGCCGCCAATGAGCGCAGGTTGCTGTCGTTCCAGGCGGGCAAAATGTCCTTGAACAGGCCGGGCGCCGTGCGTCGACCATACCAGGCCACGCCAAAGCCGTCGCCATTCGTGGTGAAGACCGACTCGCGCGCCGAGAGCGACTGCCGCACGATCGAATGCTCCTGGTTGAACAGCAGGTCCTCGAGAAAGATCTCGGGTCCGGCGTAGGCGATCCAGCGGCACATGGGCGCTCCGTCGAGGGATGTTGGCGGGTCATCATAGCCTTGACGGCGCAAAACACTGGGCCAATGGAACCACGCTTGCGGCGTGGCCTGCGCAGGTGGGTAGGCAGATCAGGGCCTGGGCTTCGAGGCTTCAACACCGCTCGGGTTGCCGTGGGCAAAAGACGGTATTACTATCAAGTTTGCAGTAAAACTTGAGGCTAACATGTCGACAACGCTCAGCATAAAAGGGCAAGTCACCATCCCGAAGCACATTCGCGACGCTCTGGGTTTGAAGCCCGGTATGCCGGTGGACTTCGCAGTCAACCAGGGGGGCGAAGTGGTGATCCATCGGGCTCAAGTTTCGGCCCGGCGCAAGCCCGATCGGTTTGAAGCCGCCCGGGGAGCAGCGCAGGTGGCCTGGCGTACGAAAGACCTGATGGCGCTGCTGCGTGGTGAGGGCTGATGCTGGTCGACACCAACGTGTTGGTGGATGTCCTGGAGAACGACCCCGACTGGGCCGACTGGTCCGTGTCGCAGCTCCAGGCGCAGTCCAGGGCGCATCGCTTGGCCATCAACCCTATCATCTACGCCGAGCTATCGCTTGCGTTTTCCTCTGTCGAAGCCCTGGACGAGACGATTGACGGGATGGAACTGCGGATGCTGGAGATTCCGAAGCCGGCCTTGTTTTTGGCTGGCAAGGCCTTCGTCCAGTACCGCCTCAGTGGCGGCTCCAAGGGGAACGTTCTCGGCGATTTCTTCATTGGTGCTCACGCAGCGGTCAGCGGCCTGTCGATCCTGACCCGGGATACTCGCCGCTACACACGTTATTTCCCGAGCGTGAGGCTGGTGTCGCCCGGTTGAAATCGGGCAAGCTGCCGGGCTTACGAAGATTGAAATAAGCGCAACCGAGCAACCGCCTAGTCCTTGATCCCGCCCTCGTCGGAGTACCGCTTGATCACCGCACAGCCGCGCGACACCCGCTATCAGCCCTTGATCTCCAATGGCGAGCACCAGACGCTCGCCGACACCACCGCTGACAAGGGCGGCTCCAACAGCGGTTTTCGTCCCCACGATCTGCTCGAAGCCGCGTTGGAATCCTGCCTGGTCCGCAGCAGGCTTTCGCGGGGACTGGGCTTTCGGCTGAACCCCCGCTTCAGCTTGATGCCCCAGTGATGGCTACCTCCGAGTCTTCAGCGCTTGACGAGCAGGTCCTCCAGGACATGCTTGCCGCGGCCCTGGCTGAGCCGGGCTCAGGCGAAAAGCTTGCGCAGATTGATTCAGCGCGTATCGAGGCCGACTACGCCGAGGCCTGGCAGGCGCTGCACGCGGGCGACATGGCGCGCGCGACCGAACGTTTCGGGGCGCTCGCGACTCGGGCCCCCGACCAGTACCGCATCCAGTTTGGCTTTGCCCTGTGCCTGCAGCATTTTGGCTTGATCGAGGACGCTGGTAGACATTTCAGCCTGGCCTATGTGCTCGACCCGAGCAGCGCGTCTTGCGCGTTTCGGCTGGGTGAGTGCTTGCACGCGGCCGGGCACTTTGAGGCCGCCCGAGAGGCGCTGCTCACGGCGATCCAGCTTTGTGATGTGCCGGGTGCCGACCCGGCCATTCGGCAGTTCGCGCAGGACGAACTCGACCGGCTCAGCCTCTAGACGATTCAAGGACCCCCATGACGAGTCCGATGCTGTTCCCCTCCCTGTCGCCCGCTGCGCTGGCTGCGCTGCGGGCGCCGCAGGCGCAGGCCGTGCGCACGAACGGACAATCCACAGGACGCGCGGGCGCCTTGCCCGCCACTGCAACCCTGCCGCCACCGCCCAGGCCGGCGGAGTCTGCGGAGGTGGTTCAGCCGACGGGCGTCGCGGCGATTGGCGATAACCTGGTTCGGGCGAGTGCCGCGCAGGTTGATGCGGCCAAGAAGTCGTTCTGGGGGAAATTCTTCACAACGGCCATGACGCTGACGGGCCTGGCGCTGTTTACCGTAGCGACCGGGGGAGTGGGCGCTTTCGCGCTGACCGGCATTGCCCTGACAGGACTCTTCCTGCTCAAGTCCAGCGCCGATTCCGCGAGCAGTTTCTGCAATTGGCGCAATCTTCAGGCGCAGTCCGAGGGTAAACCGGAGCCTTATCCGTTTCGGCCCGATCTGCCGCAAGCCTTGCGCGGCGATGCCCTGGCGAGTCTTCTGCATCTCATGGGCTACAAGGATTCGACGGCCTTGTCGGTGAGCCGGGGGATTAATCTTGGACTGGGGCTGGCTGCGGCGACCTTCTGTGGTGCCTCAGCGGCCGGGTGGCCCGGAGTCGGATTGACGCTGCTGCCCCTTGGTACGCGCGAAAAGATCAAGGACGGCCTGCAGACCTTGGAGAGCGACCGCCAGGCGCATACCCAGTCCCGCGCGGAGGCCATGCGCTCAGATCGGGAGCGAGTGTTCGATCTGGCCGCGGGCGCGTATGGCGAGGTGATTGAGCATCTGCAGCATCTCAGGGACCGCGAGCTTGCTGCGGCGCCTCAGCCCTTGCAGGCGCAGATCGTCAGCCAATACGAAATCAAGGTCCGCCAGTTTCAGCAGGACCATGCCGCCATCGTCGAGGGCTACATCGATCGAGCCGGAGACGGCCTCCAGCGCATCGAGCGCAAGGCCGGTGCGAGCACGGCAGGCACAGCCGCTATTGCGGTCGCAGCGCTGACCGAGGAGGGCAGTCGCCTGCCTGACATGACGGGCGTCACGCCCCTGCCGGTCTTCATGGTGGGCGTGATGGCGCTGCGTTTGGTGCTTGAGGCCGCGCGATCGTACCGGTCGATCAACCGTGACGAGGCTAAATTCGAGCAAGCGAGGCAGACCGCACAAGACGCGCGGGTCGCCTTGCGCGAGCTGGTCACCAAGGCGCTACAAGGGGGCGAGCCGGTTGCACAGGTGCTTGTCGCCGATCAGGTCTTGACCGATGACCCGCTCGCGCCACGCCAGCAGTCCGCCGCCCTTGACGATACGATGCTGCGACTCAACCCGCATATGCGGGCTTAGCGACTCACCCGACTCCGGGCTCGCTCGACACCATGCGCCTTGCCTACATCACTCACCCTGACTGTCTTCGCCACGAGATGGGGCCGCACCATCCCGAGTGCCCGGAACGGGTGTCGGTGGTGCATGAGCGTCTGCTTGCCGCCGGTCTGCTCGACTTTGCGCACGTGCATGAGGCACCGCTCGCCTCGGTCGAGCAGATCGCGCGCGCACACAGCACCCGCCACATCCTGGAACTGCAGGCGGCAGCACCGCAGACGGGCTACGCCACGATTGATCCCGATACCTGCATGAACCCTTACACCTGGCAGGCCGCGCTGCGTGCGGCCGGCGCGGCCGTGATGGCCACCGAACTGGTGTGTGCCGGCCAGGTGGATCGTGCCTTCTGCAACATCCGTCCGCCGGGACATCACGCCACGCGCGATGCCGCCATGGGCTTTTGCTTCTTCAACAACGTGGCGGTCGGCATGCGCCATGCCCTGGACGTGCTCGGCCTTGAGCGTGTGGCCCTGATCGATTTCGACGTGCATCACGGCAATGGCAGCGAGGACATCTTCGCGGGCGATGACCGGGTCCGGATGGTGTCGACGTTTCAGTCGAGGCTCTATCCCTTTTCCGGCGAAGACCCCAGCGCCGACAATCTCTGCAATGTGGCGCTCACGCCCTACAGCGATGGCCGCGCCCTGAGGCAGGCGGTGCTCGAACACTGGTTGCCCTGTCTCGATGACTTCAGACCGCAGATGCTGTTCATCTCGGCAGGTTTTGATGCCCACCGTGACGACGACATCAGCCAGTTGGGCTGGCGCGACGACGACTACGGCTGGCTGACGCGTGAGCTGATGGCCGTGTCATTGCGGCACTGTCAGGGGCGGGTCGTGTCGGTGCTGGAGGGGGGCTATCACCTGGGCGCGCTGGCTCGCTCGGCTGAACGCCATGTTCGCGAGATGATGGCCCTGTGAACCCCCCTGCCGCCTTGCCCCGGGACATGGCGCTGGCTGACGGCAGGCGCCTTCACTTGCGGCTGACCGAGCCCGGCGATGCCGAAGCCTTGCAGCGCTTTGTTCGGGGGCTGTCTGAACAGTCGAGCCATCACCGGTTTTTTGCCACGGTGCACGAACTCACGCCCAGGATGCTCGAGCGTTTCACCCGCATCACCGATCCGCTCGAATTTGCAGTGGTGGCGCTGGCGTCCGACTTGGCCGGGCAGCCCATCGTCGGCACGGGGCGAGCCCTGCGCGGCGGTGTTGACCGCGTGGAGTTCGCGGTCACGATCGCGGACGCCTGGCAGAACGCGGGGCTGGGCGGGGTGCTGCTCGCGCAAATTTTGGACATTGCCCGGGAGCGGGGCATCGCACGCGTCGAGGGCGAGGTACTGGCCGACAACGATCGCATGCTGCACCTTGCCCGCAAGCTGGGCTTTACGGTGAGCGCCGATCCGGATGAGGCGAGCCTGCGAAGACTGGCGATCGAACTCGCACACGTCTGATCCGTGCCATCGCATGCGTTCGGCGCGACCGGCCAGCAGGACCGCTGGGGCATCCCGGCGGTCGCGGCGACGGGCAGTGCCTCGCCGGGGGGGGGTCAACCCGGCTGGTGATACGCGCTGACCCGCTCGACTTCTTCACGTGACCCCAGCATGACCGCGACGCGTTCGTGAAGCTGGGTCGGCACGATGTCAAGAATGCGCTGGTGCCCGTTGGTGGCCGCGCCGCCCGCCTGTTCCACCAGGAAAGCCATCGGGTTGGCCTCGTACATGAGACGCAGGCGCCCCGGTTTGCCGGGCTCACGGCGGTCACGCGGGTACATGAAGATACCGCCCCGGGTCATGATGCGGTGCACGTCGGCCACCATCGAGGCGACCCAGCGCATGTTGAAGTCCTGAGCCCGGGCGCCCTCCTTGCCTGCGAGCAGTTCGTCGATGTAACGCTTGACCGGCGGCTCCCAGTGGCGGGCATTGGACGCATTGATGGCGAATTCGCGGGTTTGGGCCGGGATCTGAATCTGGTCGCGCGTCAGCAGCCAGCTGCCCGTTTCGCGATCAAGCGTGAAGCAGGCCACGCCATCGCCCACGGTGAGCACCAGCAGGGTCGACGGTCCGTACACCGCATAGCCGGCGGCAAGTTGCCGATGACCGGGCTGCAGGAAGGCGGCCTCGTCGGCCTCACCATTTTCGGGCGCACGCAGCACCGAAAAGATGGTACCGATCGACACGTTGACATCAATGTTCGACGAGCCGTCGAGGGGGTCGAAGAGCAGCAGAAAGCCGCCCTTGGGATAGCGGTTCGGAATGGGGTAGGGGTGGTCCATTTCCTCTGAGGCCATCGCGGCCAGATGGCCGCCCCACTCGTTGGCCTCGAGCAGCGTTTCGTTGGCGATCACATCGAGCTTTTTTTGCGACTCGCCCTGCACGTTGGCGCTGCCCGCTTCGCCCAGCACACCCGCCAGCGCCCCCTTGCCCACCGCCGTGCTGATGGCCTTGCAGGCGCGGGCGCAGACCTCGAGGAGCAGGCGCAACTCGGCCGTGATCAGTCCCTTCTCACGCTGTTTTTCGACCAGATAGCGGGTGAGGCTGACGCGGTTCATGAACAAGCTCCTGGCTGGGTGGGGGCAGGTGATGGTTTGGCGGGCGACATTGTATCGAGCCGGGATCGGGCAGGCCTCAGCCGTTCGCAAGCGCCTTGCCTACGATCTCGCCCAGGTCGCGCGACAGTCCCTCATGAGCCGCCACGCGTTCGAGTGCCGCGCGCATCAGTCGCTGCGGCTCGGGCATGAACTTGCGCCATCGATCGAGCGCGCGGCCGAGCCTGGCGGCCAGTTGGGGGTTGAGCGCATCGAGGGCGATCACCTGATCGGCCCAGAAGCGATAGCCGCTGCCGTCGGTGGCGTGGAACTCGGCCAGATTGCCCGTGCAGAAGGTGGTGACCAGCGCGCGAACCTTATTGGGATTACGCATCGAGAACGCGGGATGCTGCATGAGCGCTCGCACGGTGTCGAGTACGGGCCCTTCACCCGCGAGGCGATAGGCGCTGGCCTGCAGACTGAACCATTTGTCCATCACCAGCGCTTCGTCGGCAAAGTCACGCTCAAACCGCGCCAGCGCCTCGTCCCTGACCGTCCCGCCTACGCGCAGCAGCGCGGCCAGCGCTGCGGCCCGGTCGGTCATGTTGTCGGTCTTATCGAATTGCTTCGAGGCCGCCGCGATCGCGTCGCCCGACCCGGTTTCGATCCAGTAGGCGAGCGTTGCGTTCTTGAGCGCGCGGCGGCCCGCGCTCGCCAGATCGGGTGTCCACGGACGGCCGTCGTCGAGCGCGCCGAAAAGGGCCGACCAATGCGGAGCGAGCGCTTGGGCGATCGACAGACGGACCGACTGACGGGCGGCCCGCAGCGCGGCGGCATCGATGACCTCCAACTGTTCGGCAATGAAGCCTTCGCTGGGCAGCACGATGGCCGCTTCCTTGAATGAAGGATCGAGCAGCGGGTCTTCGATCACGCGCTGGATGACGCGACAGAGCCCCCCGACCAGCGCGTCGGTGCTGTCACCTTGAATCGCTGCGCGGATGCAGTCGACCATCAGTTGCTGCCCGGCTTCCCAGCGGTTGAAGGGGTCGCTGTCGTGGGCGGCGAGCAGTGCGAGCTGCGCCGGGGTGCGCTCGAAATCAATGATGACCGGCGCCGAAAATCCGCGTGCGATCGAGGCCACGGGCTCGGCTGCCACGTGCTCGAAGCACAGGCTGTGCTGCGACTCGCGCAGATCGACGAGTGCCGTGCCCTGCGAGATCGATCGGATCGCTGCGCGGGTCGCGTCATCGGCGGGGTGAAGCTCGACATCACGGCCATCGGGGCCGACCAGGCCAAGTGCAAGCGGAATATGCAGCGGCGGCTTGTCGCCCTGGCCGGGCGTGGGTGGGCAGTGCTGCGCGATGTCGAGCCGGTAGCGTCGGGTGCCTGCATCATGATGTGCGCGGACGCGCAGTCGTGGCGTGCCGGCCTGCTCGTACCAGCGTACAAATTGCTGCAGATCCAGACCATTGGCATCGGCGATGGCCGCGATGAAATCGTCACAGGTGACGGCCTGACCGTCGTGCCTCGAAAAATAAAGGTCCATACCGCGTCGAAAACCCTCGCGTCCGGCCAGGGTCTGCATCATGCGGATGACTTCGGCGCCCTTTTCGTAGACGGTGACGGTGTAGAAGTTGTTGATCTCCTGGTAGGCGTCGGGTCGGATGGGATGCGCCATCGGACCCGCGTCCTCGGCGAACTGGACCGTACGCAGCACCCGAACATCGTTGATGCGATTGACCGCGCGCGCGCTGATGGCCTCCGCCTCGCTCTGGCATTGGGCGGCCATCATGTCGGCCGAAAACTCCTGATCGCGAAAGACGGTGAGGCCTTCTTTCAGCGTGAGCTGAAACCAGTCCCGACAGGTGACCCGGTTTCCGGTCCAGTTATGAAAATACTCGTGGGCCACCACCGACTCGACGCCGGCGAAGTCCTGGTCGGTGGCCAGGCGCGGGTGGGCGAACACATAGCGGGTGTTGAAGATATTCAGGCCCTTGTTCTCCATGGCGCCCATGTTGAAGTCGCTCACGGCGACGATCATGAAGCGGTCGAGATCGAGTTCAAGCCCAAAGCGCTCCTCATCCCAGCGAATCGATCGCTCGAGCGATCGCAGCGCGTGCTCGGTCTTGTCCTCGTTGCCGGGCTCCACCCAGACCTGCAGCAGGGCCGGGCGCCCGGAGCGCCGCATGAACTGCGACTCGGTGGCGACGAGTTGGCCGGCCACCAGCGCGAACAGGTAACTGGGCTTGGGAAACGGATCTTCCCAGAGCGCCCAGTGCCAGCCGGCGCGATCGATGCCGAAGGCATCGGAGCCGGCGTCGCATGCGCCTGTTTCCAGCAGGTTGCCATTGGAGAGCAGCACCGGGCAGCGGGCCGCATCGGCGCGCAGCGTGACGCGGTAGCGCGTCATCACGTCGGGGCGATCCGCAAAGAAGGTGATGCGACGAAAGCCCTCGGCCTCGCATTGGGTATAGAAGTTGCCGTTGGACACGTAGAGACCGCTCAGCTCGGTATTGGCACCCGGGTTGATGCGATTGACCACGCTCAGCGTGAACGCTGCCGGCAGCGCCGGGATGCTCAGACGGTCATGTCCGAGTTCATACTCATCGACGCGAAGGGCTC
>CAIVPX010000062.1 GCA_903907905.1 uncultured bacterium
ATGCTGCTGCTCGGCGCGGGGCATTGCTTTCGCGATCAGGTGCTCGAGGTGTGTCCCGAGTTGTCGCGCTATTCGCAGTCCTCCGGCGGCATTCAGAAAACCTTCGAGGGTTCGTCGCTCGAAACCATTCGCCACATGGTGGCCGCCGGGTTGGGTATCACGGTGTTGCCCCGGACTGCCATGCCCGTCGGGTCGGCGGGCGATGAAGGTCTGCTGCGCTACGTGCCCTTCGAAGCGCCGCCGCCGCTTCGTCGCGTGTCACTCGCCTGGCGAAAGAGCTTCTCCCGCGTGCCTGCGGTGCGCAAGCTTCGCGAGGCGGTTCTCAAACTCGATCTTGCTGGCGTCACCATGCTGCCCGACGAGCAAGAGATCGCTCACTGAGCGCCCATTGAACCGTTCCGACGCTTTGCCCTGACAGGACTGACCCCACCATGGCCGACCGCCCCGATTACCCCACCATTGATGCCACGATCGGCAACACGCCGCTGGTTCGTCTGCAGCGACTGCCCGGCGAGTGGCAGAGTCGTCGAGGCAATCTTATCCTGGGCAAGCTCGAGGGCAACAACCCAGCCGGCTCGGTCAAGGACCGGCCGGCGCTGGCCATGATCGAGCGCGCCGAGAAACGCGGCGACATTCGACCCGGCGATACGCTGATCGAGGCCACCTCCGGCAACACCGGCATTGCGCTCGCCATGGCGGCCGCCATTCGCGGTTACCGCATGGTTCTGATCATGCCGGACAACCTGTCGATCGAGCGGCGACAGTCGATGAAGGCGTATGGCGCCGAACTCATTCTGGTGTCGCGCGCCGAAGGCATGGAGGGCGCACGCGACCTGGCCGATCGCATGCAGCGCGAGGGTCAGGGCCGGGTGCTCGATCAGTTTTCAAACGATGACAACTGGGCCGCGCACTACGACGGCACGGGCCCGGAGGTCTGGCGCGATACCCGGGGCCAGGTGACGCACTTCGTCTCGGCCATGGGTACCACCGGCACCATCACAGGCGTTTCGCGCTACCTGAAGGAGCGCAACCCGTCGGTGCAGATCGTCGGTGCGCAGCCTGCCGAGGGCTCATCCATTCCCGGGATCCGCAAGTGGCCGGTCGAGTATCTGCCCAGCATTTATCGGCACGCCATCGTCGACCGGATCGAGTCGGTGTCGCAGGCCGATGCCGAGGCGATGGCGCGCCGGTTGGCGGCCGAGGAGGGCATCTTTGCAGGGATTTCGGCGGCCGGCGCCTGTTGCATTGCCTTGCGGATCGCCGCGGAGGTCGAGAACGCCACCATCGTGTTCATCGTGTGTGATCGTGGCGATCGCTACCTGTCTACGGGCGTTTTCCCCGGATGAGCCGCGGCGCGCAGCCCGCGGCCGAGGCGGGCGCGCAGCGACTGAGGGGCATCCTGCTGGTGGTGGCGGCGAGCGCCTGCTTTTCGCTGCTCGATGCGCTGATCAAGCTGCTGGCCGACCGGTATTCGCCGTTCATGCTGTCCTGGACGCGGTATTTCTTTCACATCGTGGTGATGGTGCTGGTGTTCGGGCGCAGCGTGGGTCTTGGCCTGATTCGAACCCGACGCCCGACGACGCAGTTTGTCCGAGGCGCGACGCTCGCGGTGTCGGCGGTGACTTTTTTCAACGCGGTGGCGCTGCTGCCTCAGGCCGAGGCCACGGCGATCCTCAGCGTCGCGCCCATGCTGGTCACGGTCGGCGCGGTCTGGCTGCTGCGCGAGCGGGCGCCGGCGGGCACCGTTTGGGCGCTCAGCCTGAGCTTTGCCGGCGTGCTGCTCATGTTGCGCCCGGGCGGCGGGCTGGCGGGTTGGGGCGCGCTGCTCGCCTTGCTCGCGGCTTTCATGAGCGCAGCGTACTCGCTGCTGACACGTTCGCTCGCTGCCTCGGATGACACGCTGGCAACGCTGTTTATCGGCGGCGTGGTGGCGCTGCTGTGCCTGTCGTTCTACGTGCCCTTCGTCTGGCAGTGGCCGCGCGATCTGACCGACCTGGCCTTGATGTTTGCCAGCGGCGCATGTGGCGCTCTGGGGCACCTCATGCTGGTGAGGGCGTATTCGCTGGCCAATGCCAGCACGCTCGCACCCTTTACGTACGCCCATGCGGCGTGCGCGCTCGTGACCGGATGGATTTTCTTCGGTGCTTTCCCCGATGCGCTGTCGCTTGCCGGCATGGGGCTGATCGTGGCCACCGGCGTCGTGATGGCACTGCGCCGGCGGGCGCCGCGCGGTTAGTTGCGCGCGCCCCGCAGTTCGGCGGCCAGGTCGATGACGGCCATGGCGTAGAAGCTCGAGCGGTTGTACCGGGTGATGACGTAAAAATTATTGGCCCCGAGGTAGTAGCTCGTAGGGTCATCGCCATTGGGCAGATCGATGAGCGCGAGCGGCATGTTGGCGGGGACACGCTGGGGGCTGCTGACGCCGTAGCTCGCGAGTTGGGTGATCGTGTAGCGCGGCTCGATCCCGGCCTCGATCAGCGGTGTTGCTTTGGTTTCGTCTGCGACCCTGGCCGCAAAGTGGGTGACCTCACCTTTTCGCCAGCCGTGATTGGCGAGAAAGCTTGCCACCGAACCGACCGCGTCACTGTTGGTGCGCATCAGGTCGATGCGGCCGTCCCCGTCGAAGTCGATCGCATGGCGACGGATGCTGCCCGGCATGAATTGCGGCACGCCCATCGCGCCCGCAAAGGAGCCCCTTGGCCCCAGCGGGTCGAGTTTCTGGTCGCGGGTGAGCAGCAGGAACTGTTCGAGTTCGCTGCGGAAGTACTCGGCGCGTCGCGGGTAATCGAACGCAAGGGTTGCGAGCGTATCAAGCACCCTGAAATTGCCCGTGTAGCGGCCGTACATGGTCTCGATGCCGATGATGGAGACGATGATTTCCTGCGGCACGCCGAAACGTTCCGAGGCGCGGCGCAGGGCGTCCTGATTGTCGCGCCAGAAGACCAGCCCCGCTTCGACCCGGAGCGGATCGAGCGCACGTGTCCGGTAGTTGGCCCAGGAACGCTTTGCGCTCGGTGGCGCCGGGGTCATGAGGGTGATGACGCGAGGCTGATGCCTGATTTGCGCGAAGAGCTGCAGCAGTTCGTCCTGGTTGAAACCGTGGCGTGTTGCCACATCTCGTAAGAACGCCCTGACGTCAGCGCGCTGGGCGTATTCGCCTTCGGCGCGCTCGGGACTCTTGGGCTCGGCCGCCATCGCCGAGATGGAACATGCGGCAAGGGTCACTGCGGCGAGCAGCGAGCGCAGGCATCGGAGCGGACTCCGGACAGCGTTGGCCGCTGGTGCGAGCGACTGTCCGGCAGAGGTCTTTAAGTGCATCGCGACATTTTCTCATGTTCAGCGCGATGTCGTGAAGTGGCCCGCGCGGCGGTGACGGTGAGGCGCGCCGATCGCTTTGACGCTTTGATGCCTTGCTGCGTGCGGGTCCGCGCGGGGATAATCGACCGCCACAGCGCTTACGGCTTCGCGATTTTCAATCTGGGGACAACATGTCGGACGCAATTCAGCTGCCGGGTGGACCGGGAGATCGGGTCACCGAGTCTCGCGAGGGGGCCGTGGTCACCCTCACGATGAACCGGGGCGCGCAGTTCAATGCCTTGTCTGAAGGGCTGCTCACCGACCTTCAGGCCAGCCTCGACCGCATCGCGTCCGATGCCGGGGTCAGGGTGGTGGTCCTGGCCGGTGCGGGGCGGGCGTTTTGCGCGGGCCATGATCTGCGCGAGATGCGGGCCAGTCCCAGCCTCGAGTACTACAACACGCTGTTTGCGCAGTGCACGCGCATGATGCGGACCATCCAGCGCATGCCCCAGCCCGTGATCGCCAGGGTGCATGGCATCGCCACGGCGGCGGGGTGTCAGCTGGTAGCGACCTGCGACCTGGCAGTGGCCAGCGACGAGGCAAAATTTGCCGTCTCGGGTGTCAACCTGGGCCTGTTCTGCTCAACGCCATCGGTGGCGCTGTCTCGCAACGTGTCGCGCAAGCAGGCGTTCGAGATGCTGGTCACGGGCGAGTTCATCGACGCGCAGCAGGCCCTCGAGCGCGGGCTAGTCAATCGGGTGGTGCCCGCAGCGTGCCTGGACCAGGAAATCGCCTCGCTGGCTGCAGTCATTCAGGCCAAGCCTGCCGTGGCCATTGCGATGGGCAAGGAGTTGTTTTACCGGCAGGCCGAGATGGGGACCGACGCGGCCTATCAGCTGGCCGGTCAGACCATGGCTTGCAACATGATGGAGGCCCCCGCGCTCGAAGGCGTTCAGGCCTTCATCGACAAGCGAAAGCCGCGCTGGGACTGAGCCGCGGCGCTCACGCGCAGCGACCGGCGCCACCCGCCTGATGAGGCAGGCGGCGCCGGATAGGCCCGATCGGTGACGTTCAGCCGACGTGACGCGCCAGTTGGGCGAGCGTGCGTTCGGTCGCGAGCTTGGCGCTGGCCGCGTCATACGAGCCGCGCTCGTCGCAGTTGAAGCCGTGCCCGGCGGGGTAAATGAAGAACGAGACGCCCGGTTGCGCCGCGCGGATCTTGTCGACGTCGGTCATCGGAATGGCATGGTCGGTCTCGCCGAAGTGCATCTCCACCGGGCAGCGCGACTGCTCGGCGGCGAGCCCCGCGATGCCGCCGCCGTAGTAGGGCGCCGAGCAGGCGATGCCATCGACCCGAGTGGCTGCGGCCCAGGCCACGTTGCCGCCCCAGCAGTAGCCGACGATCCCCACCTTGCCGACCGGGGCAAGTACGGCCAGGGCCGCGCGCACGTCGAGCACCGCATTGTCGAGTTTGATTTGTCCCATCAGCGCACGCCCCGCGCTGATGTCGTCCGGCGTATAGCCCAGTTCGACATTGGGCTGGGCGCGATCGAAAAAGGCCGGCGCAATGGCGACGTAGCCCTTTTCGGCATACCGGTCGCAGACCGCGCGGATGTGCTGGTTCACGCCAAAAATTTCCTGGCAGACGATGAGGCCGCCGCGCGGTTTACCCGCCGGGTCGGCGCGATATGCGCCAATGCTTACGCCATCCGAGGCCTTGAGTGTCAGTTGGGTGCCCATGTTCTTTCTCCTCCTTGGAAACAGGGTCGCATCCGGGGGGGTGCGGTGATTGAAGAGCGCGCATTGTGGCGGCGTCAGGCGAGCCTTGTCCAGCGCGAAGACTTCCGTTTCGTGCGGCTGAACTGGCCCGCGCTTCAGGGGGCATTTATAATCCGGGAGTTTTTCCTCAACTCTAGAAGAGCGCTCACCGAGAGCGCTGCTCGACAGATCCCCAGCGGGAGCCCTCATGAAAATTCTGGTAGCCGTCAAGCGTGTGGTCGATTACAACGTCAAGGTGCGGGTCAAGAGCGATCAGACCGGCGTCGACATTGCCAATGTCAAGATGTCGATGAACCCCTTTGACGAAATTGCCGTCGAGGAAGCCGTGCGGCTGAAAGAAAAAGGTGTCGCCACCGAAATCATTGCCGTGTCCTGCGGCCTGCAGGCCTGTCAGGAAACGCTCAGAACCGCGATGGCCATTGGCGCCGATCGTGCGATTCTGGTTGAAACCGATGTTGAACTGCAGCCGCTCGCCGTGGCCAAGCTGCTCAAGGCCGTGTGCGATCGCGAGCAGCCCCAGTTGCTCATCCTCGGCAAGCAGGCGATTGACGATGACGCCAACCAGACCGGGCAGATGCTGGCGGCGCTGGGCGACATGGCGCAGGCCACTTTTGCCTCCCGGGTTGAAATTGCCGATGGCAAGGCCAAGGTGACGCGTGAAGTCGATGGCGGTCTGGAAACCCTCACGCTGAGCCTGCCCGCGGTGGTGACCACCGATCTGCGGCTCAACGAGCCCCGCTACGTCACCCTGCCCAACATCATGAAGGCCAAGAAAAAGCAGCTTGACGTGCTCAAGCCGGCCGATCTGGGCGTCGACCCGACCCCGCGTCTGCGTACCCTGAAGGTTACCGAGCCCGCCGGTCGCAAGGCGGGCATCAAGGTGGCCGACACCAAGGCCCTGGTCGACAAACTGCGCAATGAAGCGAAGGTGATCTGAGCCGGGCCCGCCGCCCCGCCTGATACCTGCGCCCTCCGATTACTTAAGGACATCACCATGGCAGCTCTGGTCATTGCTGAACACGACAACGTTTCCCTGAAAGTCGCCACCCTCAACACCATTACCGCCGCCGCTCATTGCGGGGGCGGTATCACTGTGCTGGTGGCGGGTTCCGGCTGCGCAGCCGCTGCCCAGGCCGCTGCCGCCATCCAGGGGGTGGACAAGGTGCTGGTGGCCGACGCCCCGCAGTTCGCGGATCAACTCGCCGAAAATATCGCCGAGCAGGCGCTGGCTGTCGCGGGGGGCTTCTCGCACATCCTGGCTGCGGCCACGGCGCACGGCAAGAACGTGCTGCCCCGGGTCGCGGCGCGGCTTGATGTCGCTCAGATCTCCGAGATCATCGGGGTGGTTTCGCCGGACACGTTTACCCGCACCTTCTATGCCGGTAACGCCATCGCCACCGTGCAGTCCATCGATGCCGTCAAGGTCATCTCGGTACGAACCACAGCGTTCGATCCCGCGGCCT
Organism: uncultured bacterium; assembly: GCA_903907905.1. Classification (GTDB taxonomy): domain Bacteria; phylum Pseudomonadota; class Gammaproteobacteria; order Burkholderiales; family Burkholderiaceae_E; genus SYIM01. The sequence continues at coordinate 6,540 of CAIVPX010000062.1, forward strand.
CGGGCGGCTCGGCGGCGGTCGAGTCGGTGGCGGCCGTGGCCGATTCGGGCAAGTCGAGTTTCGTCGGGCGCGAGGTGGCCAAGTCGGACCGCCCCGAATTGGCGGGCGCGAAGATCGTGGTCTCGGGCGGTCGCGGCATGGGTTCGGCCGACAACTTCAAGATCCTCGACCCGCTGGCCGACAAGCTCGGGGCCGCGTTGGGGGCCTCGCGCGCCGCCGTGGACGCGGGCTATGCGCCCAACGACTGGCAGGTGGGGCAAACCGGCAAGATCGTCGCGCCGCAGCTGTATGTGGCCATTGGTATCTCGGGTGCCATTCAGCACCTGGCCGGCATGAAGGACAGCAAGGTTATCGTCGCCATCAACAAGGACGAAGAGGCGCCCATCTTTGGCGTGGCCGATTACGGACTGGTGGGTGACCTGTTTCAGGCGGTGCCGGAAGTGGTCAAGGAACTGGGCTGAGGCGTTCGCGGCGACCCGCCCTACCGGATCGCCGGTGTCTTCTACCGCTGGAGTGATCTCGCATGAGTTATGTCGCGCCAATCAAGGACATGCTGTTCACGCTCGAGCATGTCGCAGGCATCAACACGGTAGCGGCCCTGCCGGGGCTTGCCGAGGCAGGGCTCGATACGGCCCAGGCGGTTCTTGAAGAGTGTGCCCGCTTCAATGAGCAGGTGATTGCGCCGCTCAACTGGCCCAGTGATCTGCAGCCATCCAGTCTGCGTGATGGCCAGGTCACCACCAGTCCGGGGTTTGCAGAGGCCTTCAAGGCCTACGCCGCAGCCGGCTGGCAGGGCATCCAGCATCCGCCCCAGTTCGGCGGCCAGGGCCTGACCAAGCTCATCGGAACGCCCTGCGTCGAGATGCTCAATGCGGCAAGCCTGTCTTTTGCCTTGTGCCCGCTGCTGACCGATGGCGCGATCGAGGCCCTGCTCACCGCGGGCAGCGACGAGCAGCAGGCGCGCTACATTCCGCCCATGGTCGAGGGACGGTGGACGGGCACCATGAACCTCACCGAACCCCAGGCGGGGTCTGACCTGGCGCAGGTGCGTACCCGGGCCGTGGGACAACCCGACGGCACCTATCGCATTTTCGGTCAGAAAATCTATATCACCTATGGCGAACACGACATGGCCGAGAATATCGTCCATCTCGTGCTCGCCCGCACGCCTGAGGCCCCCGAGGGAGTCAAGGGCATCTCGCTCTTTCTTGTGCCCAAGTTTCTCGTCAACGCAGACGGCTCGCTGGGTGCGCGCAACGACGTCTGGTGTGCTTCGCTCGAGCACAAACTGGGCATCAAGGCCAGCCCCACCGCCGTGCTGCTGTATGGCGACGACAAAGGCGAGGTCGGCGCCGGCGCCGTGGGCTACCTCATCGGCCAGGAAAACCGCGGCCTCGAGTACATGTTCGTGATGATGAATGCCGCCCGCTTTGCGGTGGGCATGCAGGGCATTTCGGTGGCCGATCGGGCGTATCAGAAGGCGGTGGCCTATGCGCGCGAGCGGGTTCAGAGCCGAGATGTGGCCGGGTCGGCCGCGTCGGTCGCCATTATTCGCCACCCGGATGTACGCCGCATGCTCATGACCATGCGCGCGCTCACTGAAGGCGCCCGCTCGCTGGCCTACGTGGCCGCCTCAGCCTGCGACGCCGGACATCACGCCCCCGATCCTGAGACTCGCCAGCGCAATCTGGCGGTTTATGAGTTCCTGGTGCCCATCGTGAAGGGTTGGTCCACCGAGTTGTCACTGGAGGTGACGTCGCTGGGCGTGCAGGTGCACGGCGGCATGGGTTTTATCGAAGAAACCGGTGCGGCGCAGTATTACCGCGATGCTCGCATTCTCACCATCTATGAGGGCACCACCGCCATCCAGGCCAACGATCTGATTGGTCGCAAGACCGCTCGCGATGGCGGTGCTGTGGCGCGCGTACTGATCGCAGGTATTCGCGAGACTGCTTCGTCCCTCGAAGGCCGGGACGGCGATTTCGGGGTGATCCGACAGGGGCTTTTCGTCGCAGCGCAGGCGCTCGAAGACACGGTCGGGTATGTGGTGGCCAGTTCGCGCACTGACGTGCGTGCGGTGTTCGCGGGGTCGGTGCCCTATCTGAAGCTTGCGGGTATCGTGTTATCGGGTTGGCAGTTGGCCCGGGCCGCGATGGCCGCGCAGGCTTTGCTCGATGCGGGCGAGGGCGACCGTGCGTTTTTCTCTGCAAAAATCGCCACGGCGCGGTTTTTCGCTGACCACGTGCTGGTGCAGGCCACCGGGCTCTGCCATGCCATCGTGGGCGGTGCCCCAGGCGTACTGGCGCTGGAAGACTCGCAGTTCTGAGTCAGTCCGCCTCGGGCTCAACGCCCAGGGCAACCAGCAGCCTCGACACCATGTTGTAAGCGGCGATCGCGGCCACCAGTTCTACGGTGGCTTGCGCGCCGATCTGCGCGGCCAGCGCTTCAACCCGGCCCTCGCTCACGCGAACCGATCGGGTCATGTCGAGGGTGAGCGCAATCGTGGCACGTTCGGCTTCATCGAACAGTGCCGGGTTGTCGGCCGCCGCGCCGGGGTCGCGCAAGGCATCAACCTGAGCCTGGGAGCCGCCGGCGGCGAGCAGTTCGGGCGCATGATGCATGAACTCGTACTCGGCCTCGTTCAGCACCGCCACGACGCAGATACCGATCTCGCGAAGTCGGGGGGAGACCGAGAGTTGGGTCCGGACCGCGCCCATGTAAACATTCCAGCCGCGGGCCAGGGCCGGGCTATGCATCAGCATGCGATCGAGGTTGAGCAGTCGCCCGCCACGCCGGGCCCGGATGGCCGCCACCAGTTCGGCAGGCTCGCTGATATCGGCAGGCACGTAGTCGATGCGAGGCATGGGGTGTCCTTCAAAAAGGGGCGGCGGCGCAATGTAACAGATGCCTCCTGTCGGAGGGGGGCGTCGCGCTTGACCCCCTACGCGGTGGCCTAATTTGCCGGTTGGGGGCCACCCGGATACAATGGCGGGTTCACCGGATAAACTTTTTAGGAAAACGTGATGGTTGTGATCCGTCTGTCGCGGGGCGGCGCCAAGAAGCGCCCGTTTTACAACATCGTGGCCACCGACAGGCAAAACCGTCGTGACGGCCGCTTCATCGAGCGCATCGGCTACTACAACCCGATTGCCGCCAAGTCGGAAGTGGGCCTCAAGATCGCCATGGACCGCATCGAGCACTGGACGAGTCACGGCGCGCAGCTGTCGCCTGCTGTCGAGCGTCTGATCAAGGCCGCCGCAGCCAGCGCACCGGCCGCCGCCTGAGCGCAGCATGCCGATCTGCCTCGGGTTGCGCGCTGCGAGCCCGGGCGTGTATGCCTGTCTGACGCCTGATTGGCGCAGACCCTCTCCCCGATGAATTCTCCCGGTATGGGACCGGCTCCGGCTGAGTCGGTCGGCTTGCCGGATGACGCCGTCCTGGTAGGCCGCATCCGCGACGCCTGGGGCATTGCCGGTTGGGTTCGGGTCGAGCCCTTCAACCACCCGGATGAGTCAGTGCTGTTGTCGGCGCGGCGCTGGTGGTTGCGTTCGCCTCAGGCCTCGGTCGAGGGCATCGTGCGGCCGCCCCGGCCCAGCGTTGCTCGAAGCCCAGTCGGGCCGGTCTGCCTGAAAATCAGCCGATGTCGGGTTCATTCCGACGCGCTGGTTGCAAAGATGGTGGGCTACGACGACCGAAGCACTGCCGAGTCGCTCAAGGGCCTGGACATTCTGGTCAGTCGCGAGGCCTTTCCCCGGCCTGCCGAGGGCGAGTTCTACTGGGTGGATCTCATCGGTTGCGAGGTGAAAAACACCTCGGGGAGCACGCTCGGCGTGGTGTCGCAGATTGATCACCACGGTGCTCACCCCATCCTCATTCTTCACGACGGCGAGCAGGAGCGACTGGTGCCCTTCGTCGAGGCCTACATTCAGCAGGTTGACCTGCCCGGCCGCCGCATCGTCGCCGACTGGGAGTCCGACTGGTAGCGCAGGCTGCCCGGGAAGGCTGCCATGCTGCGTATCGACGTCATCACGATCTTTCCCGAGATGCTCGAGGCGGTCACGCGATTCGGCATCACGGGGCGCGCCCATGACCGCGGTCTCTGGCAACTGCAGGCCTGGAATCCGCGCGATTTCGTCACGGATGCGTGGCGCCGGGTCGATGATCGGCCCTATGGCGGCGGGCCCGGCATGGTCATGCTGGCCCAGCCGCTGGCCGATACGCTCGCTGCGATCCACCAAGACCGGCAGGCCCTACCGGGCGCCAACACCGGAGGCGCGGGCGCCAAGGTGGTGGCGCTCTCGCCGCAGGGGCGCCCCTTCGATGACGCCGTGGCGCGCGACTTGGCCGCGGGCGGTGGGGTGATTCTTCTGGCGGGCCGCTACGAGGCGGTCGATCAGCGCCTGCTCGACCGCCATGTCGACGAAGAGTGGGCGGTGGGCGAGTTTGTGGTCTCCGGCGGGGAACTGCCGGCGATGATGATCATCGACGCCGCCGTTCGCCTGCTCCCCGGGGCGCTGCACGATGCGGGCTCGGCGCAGCAGGACTCGTTTGCCGACGGCTTGCTCGATTGCCCGCATTACACCCGTCCCGAGGTATTTGAGGGCGTGCCGGTTCCCGAGGTACTCCTGTCCGGCCACCATGCGCGCATCGCCGTCTGGCGCCGGCAGCAGGCGCTGCGCGCCACGCTGCGAAAGCGGCCCGACCTCATCGAGCATGCCCGTCGGTCGGGGCTGCTCGGCGCGGCGGACGAGGCCTTCCTGCAGACAGAGGTTTTGCCTGATTCATCGGATTCAGGCTAAAATCTATGGTTTGCCAAAGAGGCGAGGCTTTACCCGGTCGGGTTTGGTCGGGTTAGAGGGGGTCGTCTGGCGATTTTGGGTTTGGCAAAGGTGTTTTCCAGTGTGCGTGAGCTGAAGCGGTGCCGGGGGCTTGTTGCCGGGGCCTGCGTCTCGGTTTGAGGCAACTGGTGCGGACGTCCGGGTAGTCTGGGCGGTTTCCATCCTCTGGTCGGGTTTTGATCCGGGGGCTGTTGCAGGCGGTGCCAGGTGCCCGGTCTGCGGCGGTCTGACGATCGGTGGGCTGAGCGCCCGCTTGCGAGTGCCGTCCGACGGCAGCTCCACCGTTCCAAGATGGCTGAAGGAGTGTTCTCATGGATCTCATCAAGCAGCTCGAGCAGGAAGAAATCGCACGCCTCGGCAAGAAAATCCCTGTCTTTGCACCGGGTGACACGGTCGTGGTGAGCGTCAACGTGGTCGAGGGCACGCGCAAGCGCGTCCAGGCTTACGAAGGCGTCGTCATTGCCAAGCGCAATCGCGGCCTCAACTCGTCGTTCATCGTCCGCAAGATCTCGTCGGGCGAAGGCGTCGAGCGTACGTTCCAACTGTATTCCCCGCTCATCGCCAATATCGAGGTCAAGCGTCGTGGCGATGTGCGTCGGGCCAAGCTTTACTACCTGCGTCAGCGTTCGGGCAAATCGGCCCGAATCAAGGAAAAGCTGACGGGCAAAGCCCCCACGGCTCCCGCCGCCGCCTGAGCGGTAACCCCCCCGCACCGGGTTCGGGCGCTGGCCGCGCCCAGCATCGGTCGCGGGCGTCCGCAGGGCGATTGTCAGGCTGACTGATCTCAGGAGGCGACCATCGACCCGCGAGCCTGGCCCGTGGTTGCAATCGACGAAGGCTTGCCACCCGTGGCGCCAGCACGGCTGTCGGCTGACGCGCTGCGGCGACGCTTTGCAGCGCCGCCCGTCTGGCAGCCCGAGTTGCTGGCTGACCGCTCGCATTTGTCCGGAGAGTCCAGGCCGGCGGCGGTGCTCATGCCGATCATCGACCACCCCAGTGGCGCCACCATGCTGCTCACGCAGCGCACCGCCCATCTCAAGCGCCATTCGGGTCAGGTGGCGTTTCCCGGGGGGCGCCACGAGCCTGACGACCCCAGCCTTTTCGCGACGGCCTTGCGCGAGGCCCACGAGGAAATCGGCCTCGAGCCCGACCGGGTGGAGGTCATCGGCCGCATGCCCGACTACCTCACGGGATCGGGCTATCGAGTGACCCCGGTCGTGGCCCTGCTCGCGCCGGGTTTCCAGCCCCGGCCCGACCCCTTCGAGGTTGCAGACGTGTTTGAAGTCCCTCTCGACTTCCTCATGAATCCGCGCAATCACCAGCGTCGGCGTATTCTGTCGGACGAAGGAGAACGGCAGTTTTTCGCCATGCCCTGGCAAGCCCCTGACTCGGAAGCAGAGTACTTCATCTGGGGGGCCACGGCAGCGATGCTGCGCAATCTCTACCGCATGCTGTCCGCCTAGGTGCCATCGTGGGATTCATCGCGCTCATCTTTGCCCTGCTGATCGAACAGGGACGGCCCTTGCCGGCCAACAACCTTGCTCACCGCTTCATCACGGGGTTGGCCGAGTTCGTGCGCGGCAGCACCGATGCGGGGCAGCGTCAGCATGGCCTGGTGGGCTGGCTGGTCGTGGTCGGATTCACGCTGGGCGTGTTGGTCGCCCTCGATCGACTGGCCGCGGCCCTGCATCCGCTGGCCCAGTTCAGCCTCCACGTGGTGGTGCTGTATTTCACAGCGGGTTTTCGGCAGTTCAGCCATGCCTTCACCGAGATTCAGGTGGCGCTGGCGGCCGACGACCTGCCGGGCGCGCGTCGCGTGCTCGAGCGCTGGCTCACCGACATTTCGCCGGACGATCGTATCGACATGCCCGCGCGCGACGCGCCGGTCGAGGTGGTCTGTCGCCTTGCGATCGCGCATGCACTGGTGGCGGCGCATCGTCATGTATTCGGGCCGCTGTTCTGGTACATCCTGCTGCCGGGTCCGATCGGACCCGTGCTCTACCGGCTCGCCGAGTCGCTGGCCCGACGCTGGGCCAGTCCGATTACGCAGGGCGAGACTCGCGTGGTGGAGCCCTACGGCCGCATGGCCGAACTCGCCTACCGGGTGCTCGATTGGCTGCCCGTCAGACTCTCGGCTGCGGGGTTTGCCATCGTGGGCAACTTCGAGGATGCCATCTACTGCTGGCGGGGCGCCGTCTCGGCGGGAACGGGCAGCGAGCAGAGGGCCTTGCTGCTGGCCACGGGGGGCGGTGCGCTTGGGTTGCGCATTGCCGAGGCGGAACTCGAGGCGCGCTGGGCCTCGGGCGAGCAGGGCTTCGAGTGGCAGGGCGTGTCGCCTGATGCCTCGGGGCTGCGCAGTGCCGTGGGCCTGGTCTGGCGCTCGGTCATCCTCTGGATCGGACTCTACGCCATGGTCAGCGTGGCCGCCTGGCTGGGTCAGTAGGGGCGTCCCGTTTGCAGCGTGTCCTCGAGCATGCGCAGGTAAAGCGCGTGCCGGCGGGCATCCAGGGCACCGTCGTCCATCGCCGCCCGCACCGCGCAACCCGGCTCATCACGGTGCTGACAGTTGCCGAAGCGGCAGTGACCCAGCCAGGGCGCGATGTCGGGAAGAGCATGCATGAGTTGCGAGGCCGATAGGTGGGCCAGGCCAAACAGCTGAAACCCCGGCGAATCGATGAGCGCCGCACCCGCTGGCAGGTGTGTGCCGCGATCGAACATGCGGCAGAAGGTGGTGGTGTGCCGACCCGAGGAGAGCGCTTCCGAGATTGCCTGGGTCGCCATCTCGGCCTCGGGGATCAGCAGGTTCACCAAGGTGGACTTGCCCATGCCGCTTTGCCCGAGCAGCAGGGTACAGCGGCCTGCCAATGAGCCTTGCAGTGTCTCGATGCTGGTCTGCGGCTGCGCCTTGGCGCTCAGGCGAAGCACCGGATAGCCGAGCGATTCATACAGGCGCAGACGCGGCTCGATTCGGGCATGGGCGTCGGCGACGTCGGTCTTGCCGGCGATGATGAGTACGCTCACCTGCTCGACCGCTGCTGCGGCCAGCACTCTGACCAGCAACTCTTCTGAGAAGAGCGGCTCGCCTGCCAGGACGATCGCGGCCTGATCGATGTTGGCGGCAAGCAGTTTGGTGCGACCCGCGTCGCTGCGTCGCAGGCAGTTGCGACGCGGCTCGACAGACTCGATGGCCGCCTGCGTGTCGCCGATCAGGGTGAGTTCGACCCGATCGCCCACACAACAGTCGCTGCGCCGGCCGCGCGCCACCGCCTGTCGCAGCAGGTCGGACTCGCCGTCAACCCTGACGAGCAACTGCCGCCCGTGGCTGGCGGCGACGACGCCCCGGGCCCGCGCAGGGGCGCGTTCGCCGGCCGGCGACGGCCTACGCATCCGGCTTAGACGGAGCCTGCCGCGAGCAGGCGTCCAATGCGCTGCGGGGCGGGCGGGTGCGAGTCGTGGACCGCTGAATAAAGCGGATCGGGTGTGAGGGTGGCGGCGTTGTCCTGGTAGAGCTTCAGCAGCGCGCTCACCATGGGCCGGGCGCCCGTGGTGCGGGCCGCAAAAGCGTCTGCTGCAAATTCATCCCGGCGCGAGAACCAGCTGGCGATCGGCGCGAACATGAAGGTGAACACCGGCGTGACCAGCATGAAGAGCAGCAGCGCGCAGGCATTGCGCGTGACGCCATCAGGTGAGGTGCCCAGCCCTTCATAGAACCAGGTTTGCTCGCTCAGCCAGGCGAGCAGCCAGAGCGCGAGCAGGCTGATGACGGCCATGACGCTCAGCCGTTTGGTGAGATGCCGCAGCTTGAAGTGCCCCAGCTCGTGTGCAAGCACGGCTTCGATCTCGTCGGGTTCGAGTTGGCGCAACAGCGTGTCGAAGAAGACGATGCGTCGCGAGCGGCCAAAGCCCGTGAAGTAGGCATTGCCGTGGGCCGATCGCCGGCTGCCGTCCATGACGAACAGACCGCCGCTGGCAAAGCCCGTTCGATCGAGCAGGGCCTGGACCTTCTGTCGCACCGGCCCCTCGGGCAGGGGCTCGAAGCGGTTGAACAGCGGCGCGATCAGCGTCGGGTAGAGCAGCAGAACGCCCACGTTGAAGCTCATCCAGAGCGCCCAGGCCCAGATCCACCACTGATTGCCGGCGGCCGACATGAGGCCGAGCACGCCCGCCGCCAGGGGCAGTCCCAGGAGGGCCAGCACTATTGCCGTCTTGAAGAGGTCCGCGATGAAAAGACCGGGCGTCATGCGGTTGAAGCCAAAGCGCGCCTCGAGATGAAATTGCCGGTACCACGCGAAGGGCAGATCGATGAGCGCCCCGGCCAGGGCAAAGGTGACCAGCAAGAGCAGTGGTCGCATCCAGTCGAGCGACTCGGGAAGCAGGGCGCCCAGCGCGATGAAGAACTGAACGCCGCCCAACAGGGTGAGCACGACGAGCCAGGCAGCCTGTACCAGGAGCTCGAAGAGGCCCAGTTGCACGCGTGCGATGGTGTATCGGGCCGCCTTGTGGTGGGTGTCGAGGCTGATGCGTTCGGCGAATTCGACTGGTACCTGGCCCTGGTGGTTTGCGACATGCCGGATGTGTCGGGTTGCCAGCCAGATTCGCAAGGCCGTGCCAAGCAGCAGGACGATGACGAAGAGGACCGTGAAGGTGAATGAAGACGAGCCGGACGGAATCACGCCTGCCATGTGTGAGAATGACAACTGGAGGATCAAAGATTATGTCACAGGCTCCCAACGACACGCTGCTCATTTGGGTCGACATGGAGATGACCGGGCTCAGGCCCGACATCGACCGCATCATCGAGGTCGCGCTGGTCGTCACCGACAACGATCTGCGCGTGCTCGCCCAGAGCGAAGCGTTTGCGATCCATCAGCCCGAGCCGGTTCTCGAGGCGATGGACGACTGGAATCGCAACACGCACAAGCGCTCCGGGCTGAGTGATCGCGTGCGTGTCTCGCCCTGGAACGAAGCCGGCGCCGAACAGTCTTTACTCGAATTCCTCGCGCCCTGGGTACCTGCGGGCAAGTCCCCCATGTGCGGCAATTCCATCTGCCAGGACCGGCGCTTCATGGCCCGCTACATGCCGAAGCTCGAGTCATATTTCCACTATCGCAACCTTGATGTCAGCACTCTCAAGGAGTTGTGCCGCCGCTGGCGTCCCGATATTGCCCGCCAGTTCGGCAAACGCGGGGCGCACACGGCGCTGGCCGACATTCACGAGTCGATCGAGGAACTGCGCTTCTATCGCGAGCGCTTCATCGGGGCGGTGTCTACCGCAGCGCCCTCAGTCTGAGGGTCGCGGCGCCAGGTGCGGGCAAGCAGGACTGCGAGTGCGACGGTGGCGACGGCCAGGCTGACCGTTCCTGCCACCCAGAAGCCGGCCGCACCGGGCGATGCGTCGCCGCCGGCGAGCCCCTGCGCGGGGCGTCCGTAGGTCAGCCACCAGCCGCCCCCCAGGCCGATACCCCAGAGCGCGGTCAGGTGCACCAGCATCGGCGAGGCGGTGATGTGCCAGGCGCGGAGCACCAGCGTGAGCTGAGTCTGGGCGCTGTCGAAAAAGTGGAAGAAGCAGACCAGACCCACCAGCGGCGCGGCCATTGCAATCACCGCCGCGTCATTGCTGAAAAGCTGGGACAGCGGGGCGCGCAGCAGATACAGCATGGCCATCGCGATCAGGCCGGCCAACCCGCCCAGCCTCAAGCCGGTGAGTGCCACATGGCGTGCATGGCGCGACTGCCCCGCGCCCAGCGACTGAGCTGACATCGTGCTGGTGGCAATACCGATGGCCAGCCCCACCATGTAGCTCAGCCCTGCGAGCCGGGCCGCGATCTGATGGCTGGCGCCGACGGCCGCCTCCTGTCGCGCCAGAAAGATCGCCATGAAGGTGAAGGCCGTCACTTCGACCAGTTGCGTTGCGCCGATGGGCAGACCGAGCTTGAGGGTGCGCAGCATCCACGCACTGCTGGGGCGGACGGGTCGCAGGATCCGGTACTCGCGCAACTCGGGCTGCCAGGCCAGTAGCATCACGGTCGCCAGCACCGTCAGCCAGGCGATCACGGCGGTGGCGACACCGCAGCCTGCGCCCCCCATCGCGGGAATCAGTTCGGTATTGCCCACCTTCAGCCCGTACATGAAGAGCAAGTTGGCTGGCACCTTGAAGACCAGCATCGAGAGGTTGAGCGACATCACCAGGCCCGGCCGTGAGGTGGAAACCGCCAGGGCGTGAAAGAGCCGAAACAGCAGCGCAGCGGGCAGGCCGGCCGCAGCGGCCAGAAGATAGGGGCGTGTGACGGCGGCCACCTGCTCGGGCGGTTGGGCGATGTCCAGCCAGAAACCGGTTAGGCTCAGCGCCAGACAGCCCGGAATGCTCAGCAGCAGGGCGAGCCAGAAGCCTTGCCTCACCTCTTCGCTGATGGCCGCTGGCCGACCCGCGCCGTGGTGTCGGGCGCAAACCGGCACCAACGCCAGGAGAATGCCCATCAGTCCGATGTAGACGGAAAAGTAGATGCTCGAACCCAGCCCGACGCCCGCGACGTCGTGGGCCGAGAGGCGACCCGCCATCAGGGTGTCGATGATGCCGTTCATCATCACCGCCACTTGGGCAACAAACAGGGGCGATGCCATGCGCAGCAGTCGCCAGGTGAGGCCGCCGCCGGGTTCGGGTGAGGCGCTCACCGTTCGAGTCGGTACAGGGTGAAGCGCTCGCCGGGGTCGAAGGGGCGTCGCCCCTGCCAGAGCCGTTGCCAGACGCCCTCGGGCAGGCGTGTGACTCGGTGGCTGACATCTTCCTGAGTCAGCAGCCAAGTGCAGGATTGCCCCTCGCGGCCGAAGCGGATGCCGCCGAAGTAGGCAAAGTTGGCGCGTTGCGCGGCGTCCAAGGGCGCGCCGGTGACGCAGTCGTAGTCGGGCGGCAGCGTGGCGGCGATATCCGAGGCCAGGTTGCGATAGCTCTTGCGTGCGTCGTACACGGGCAACCACAGGCTTTGCAGCAGCAACCAGATCAGCACCAGGCCGCCGCAGGACAGGGCCATCGGTCGCCAGAAGGCCTGCGGACGACGCGAGATGCGCCAGCTCACCAGGCCCAGCCAGGCCAGGCTCGCCAGCACGCCGGTCGCCGCCTGCAGCGCGATGGATTCGGGCTGATGCCCCGGCGCGAGTCGGGCGGCGCTGACGGCCATTCGGGGGGGAAAGCCGGTCTGGAGGGCGAGCCAGTAGGCCCACAGGACAAAACCGAAGAGCGAGAAGGTGGCGACCGCGACCCAGTCCAGCAGGCTGACGAGCCGGCGCTTGACGGTGGGCAGGCCCAGGGCAGCGAGCAACGCAACGGGCAGCACCGCCGCAAGCATCACGCTTTCCGAGGGGGCGGGTGACAGCAGCATCATGGCCAGCGCGCTGGCCCCCATCAGCAGTGGCAGCGTGAGCGCGGGTTCGCGCCAGCGGTGTCGCCAGTGCCAGGCCGCCCAGAGCGCAAGGGGCCAGGTGGGCCACAGGAACCACGGCAGGTTGCGAGCCAGGAAGATGAGCGCGCGCGCGTTGGGCCAGCCGAGTTCGCCGGCGTTCCAGTCGAGCCAGGCCTGCAACCAGGGTGCGCCCGCCGGATGAAGCGCGAGCAGCAGCAAGGGCCACGCCACCGACAGCGCGATGCTCACGGGCAGGGCGACGCCCAGCATGGTCCGGCTGATCAATCGATAGCGCGGTGAGCACAGAGGCAGCGCCAGCAGAACGATCAGCATGAAGGCCGCTGTGGGAATGCCGCGGGTCAGCAGGCTGGCGGCGATCGCTACAGCCGCGATCAGTCCACCCCGCAGGGGCCGTTCGATGGCCTGCGCGGTACCCAGAAGAAAGGCCGCGCTCCAGGCGAACTGAGTGGCTTCGGCCGTGGTTTCGTGTACCCGAGCGATCAGGCCGCAACTGGCCATGGTGACCAGCAGGGCTGCGTCGGCGAGTGCGCGGCCGATGTCGTCTCGCGAGGCCGAGGCGCCGAAGGGGTCGGCTGGCTGCACCTCAGCCCGACGCGCGAGCAGGTAGGTGCCGTGCCAGACGCAGGCGAGTCCCAGCGCCACGACCAACCCGGTGGCCAGTCGGACAGCGGCGTGCTCGGTGAGCACCCCGGCGAACAGGCTGGCGACCGCCGCGCCGATCCAGGGGGCGAGCGGCCCCTCCGCGGGTAACGCAAGACCCAGTACATGGGGGGCCAGCCAGTCGTTCAGGCCGCCTCGAGCCATGGTCAGCGCGAGCCCGAAGCCTTCGGCGTCGGCGCGTCCCCACGGATCGCGCGCAATCAGGCCGGGCACCACGTACAGCACCCCCAGCATTGCCAGCGCCCAACGGGGCAGTCTGCCGGCTTCGGCCTGAGTGACGATGAAGGTGCGCATGAGGGTGGGCGTTAGGGCAGCTAGGCAGCCGAAGCTGCCCAAAACAAAGAGGCAGCCGAAGCTGCCTCAGAGCGATGGTGCGTCTGCACCGCCGGGTCGCGCGGGATCATTGCCGCGCTAGGCTGGTCCGCCGACTGCCCCCCGGCGCGCCGCGCACGGGAGCATCCCGATGCCGGTGAAGCGCAAAGGCGGCATGCCCGGCCGAGCCCCGGTCAGGCGGCCTTGCTGGAGCGGGCGAACTTCTGACGGAATTTCTCGACCCGTCCCGTTTCGATGATGCGCTGCTGTGCGCCCGTGTAGAAGGGGTGCGACTCGGACGTGACGTCAAGCTTGAAGAGGGGGTATTCCTTGCCATCATCCATCTTGATCGTTTCGCGGGTGTTGACCGTTGAACGCGTGACGAACTTAAAGCCGCTGGCCATGTCCAGAAACACAACTTCTGGGTAAGTGGGGTGAATGCCGTCTTTCATCTGATTTTCTCTCAAGCAGAATTCGGAAAACTCGCCAGTTTACTGTGAATCGCCAGGCACATCAAACGCGCTGGCGCGGGCAGGGGGATCGCTGGCCTCAACCGCCCCGTTTCATCAGGTCGAAGAACTCCTGGTTGCTCTTGGTCTGACGCATCTTGTCGAGCAGGAACTCCATCGCCTCGAGGTCGTCCATGTCGTGCAGGAGTTTTCGCAGGATCCAGATTTTCTGCAGCAACTCGGGCTTGATCAGCAGTTCTTCCCGGCGGGTGCCCGAGCGGTTGATCTCGATGGCAGGGTAGACCCGCTTTTCGGACATGCGGCGATTGAGATGCAGTTCCTGGTTGCCCGTGCCCTTGAATTCTTCGTAGATGACCTCGTCCATTCGGCTACCGGTATCGATCAGCGCCGTGGCAATGATGGTGAGCGAACCGCCCTCTTCGATATTGCGGGCCGCGCCGAAGAAGCGCTTGGGGCGCTGCAGCGCGTTGGCATCGACGCCCCCCGTGAGCACCTTGCCCGAGGCCGGCACGACCGTGTTGTAGGCGCGCGCCAGTCGGGTGATGGAGTCGAGCAGGATGACCACGTCGCGCTTGTGCTCGACCAGTCGCTTGGCTTTCTCGATCACCATCTCGGCCACCTGGACGTGCCGGGTGGCCGGTTCGTCAAAGGTGGAGGCGACCACCTCGCCGCGAACCGAGCGGCTCATTTCGGTGACCTCTTCGGGCCGCTCGTCGATCAGCAGGACGATCAGCGTGACGTCGGGGTGATTGGTAGTGATGGCATGGGCGATGTGCTGCATCAGCACGGTTTTACCGGCCTTGGGCGGGGCCACGATCAGGCCGCGCTGCCCCTTGCCGATGGGAGCGATCATGTCAATGATCCGGCCGGTGATGTTTTCCTCGGCGCGGATATCACGCTCAAGCACCATCGGCTTGTTCGGGTGCAGCGGCGTGAGGTTCTCGAACAGGATCTTGTGTTTGGAGGCCTCGGGGGGTTCGTCGTTGATCTTGTCGACCTTGACCAGTGCGAAATAGCGTTCGCCGTCTTTGGGCGTGCGCACCTCGCCCTCAATGGAGTCGCCCGTATGCAGGTTGAAGCGGCGAATTTGCGACGGCGAGATGTAGATGTCGTCGGTGCTGGCCAGGTAGGAAGTTTCGGGCGAGCGCAGGAAGCCGAAGCCGTCGGGCAGAACCTCGAGCACGCCATCGCCGAAGATGGTTTCGCCGGTCTTGGCCTTGCGCTTGAGGATGGCAAACATCAGTTCCTGCTTGCGCATGCGCTGGGGGTTCTCGATCTCGAGGCCGGTGGCCATCTCGATCAGTTGTGAGACGTGCAGCGCTTTGAGTTCGGAAAGGTGCATGGAGGCGTGATCCGAAGAACGGGTGGGGGGCGCAGCGGCACTCGGGCCGCGGGATGGAAGGGTGGCGCGAAGCGCAGACGGTGTGGTGGAGCAGGCTCTGCAGGAATCAGGCGTACAAGGACTGGGGCATCAACGGCGACGAAGCGGACTTCCATCGGGAAAGGTTCGGACCAAGGGCCCCGGGGACGTTCGCAGGCCTTTTCGGGCGTAAGCGGGCGTGGTGTTCGGGGACGTTGGGGGCAGACCCATGCAGGCCTCCCGCCGGGACTCAGCGGGCTCAGGCGCTATGGCCCAAAACCTGACGGGGAGCGGCCCGGATCTGATGATCCGGACTCAAAACGCGCTAAGCGTACAACGATTCAGAGATGGCTGTCCAGAAACAGCGTCAACTGCGACTTGGAAAGCGCGCCAACCGAGGTGGCAATCACCGCGCCGTTGCGAAACAGCATCAGCGTGGGGATGCCCCGCACGCCGAAGCGCTGGGCGACCGACTGATTGTCGTCAACGTTGAGCTTGGCGATTTGCACCTTGTCGCCGTACTCGCTGCTCACCTCGTCAAGCAGGGGAGCGATCTGGCGGCAGGGGCCGCACCACTCGGCCCAGTAATCGACAAGGACGGGCGTATCGGACTTGAGCACGTCCTGCTCGAAGCTCGTGTCGGACACATGCTTGATGCTCAATTCAATTCTCCTGAATTTGGCGCAGGCTCGCGCAAAGCTCAGCTTGCGCGGCACAGGGCCGGGACCGACAAAAATATCACAGGGCGGCTTGAGCGTGCACCTGATAGTAGAATCCGGGTGGGCGGGCCCCCCCGCATTGCGGCGTGGTCAATCTGGTCAGGTCCGGAAGGAAGCAGCCACAGCCATTTCCCGCGAGTGCCGGGGTCCCGGCTCGCCCACCCTTTCGGGGTGCGGGGGCGTGTCGAGGGAGGCCTCGCTGCCGCAGCGCCTCCTTTTGATGTCCATCACGCCCCATCGCCGACACTCATGACCTACCAGGTGCTTGCCCGCAAATGGCGGCCGCGCGACTTCGAATCGCTGGTCGGTCAGCAGCATGTCGTTCGCGCCCTCACGCACGCGCTCGGCAGCGGGCGCCTGCACCACGCCTACCTGCTCACAGGCACCAGGGGGGTTGGCAAAACCACCATCGCCCGAATTCTGGCCAAGGCGCTCAATTGCGAAACCGGCCCCACGGCCACGCCCTGCGGGCGCTGTTCGGCCTGCACCGGTATCGATGGGGGGCGTTTCGTCGACTATATCGAGATGGACGCGGCGTCCAATCGCGGCGTCGACGAGATGACGCAGCTGCTCGAGAACGCCATCTATGCGCCCACTTCGGGGCGCTACAAGGTGTACGTGATCGACGAGGTGCACATGCTGTCGACGCACGCCTTCAACGCCATGCTGAAGACGCTCGAAGAGCCGCCGGCGCATGTCATCTTCGTGCTCGCCACGACCGATCCGCAGAAGGTGCCCGTCACGGTGCTCTCGCGCTGTCTGCAGTTCAACCTCAAGAACATGACCCCTTCGGCCATCGCCGAGCATCTCGCGCACGTGCTACGCAGCGAGGGCATCGACTTTGAGCCCACCGCTCTGCCACCCATCGGTCGTGCTGCAGGCGGCAGCATGCGCGATGCGCTGTCCTTGCTCGATCAGGCGATCGCGTTCGGGGGCGGGGGGGTGGCTGCGGCGGCGGTACGCGACATGCTCGGGGTCGTTGATCAGGGGTGGATCACTTCCATTCTTGACGCGTTGGCCTCAGGCGAGGGGCCTGCACTGATCGGGCTGGCCGACCCGATGCAGCTGGCGGGGGCACCCTTCGAGCGCGTGCTCGACGAGTTGGCGCTCAGGCTGCACCGGGTTGCGCTGGCGCAGGCGGGCGTGCTGGCAGACGACGAGTGGCGCGACGAGGTGGCCCGCCATGCGTCGCTGTTTGCCCCCGAGGATGTTCAGGTTTTCTACCAGATCGTCATCCACGGCGCGCGCGACCTGGCGCTTGCACCCGATCCTCAGGCCGGTTTCTCCATGGTCCTGCTGCGCTTGCTGGCGTTCCGGCCCGACGCAACTGGCCGAGGTGCGCTGGCCGAGTCGACCTCTGCGCCTGCACCGGCGGTGCAGCGGCCGGCACTCCGGTCGCAGATGGTGTCGTCGGGCTCGCGGGCGCCCGCAGTCCCGCCGTCTGCCATGGGCCCGTCCGGGCCCCGGCCCACCGAGCCGGTTGTTCCGGCGTCGCCCGAGTCTCGGCCGCTGGTGCCGGTCGCGCCGACCTCATCCGGGCCTCGGTCGTCTTCGACGCCCGGTGCGGCCTCGCCCGGCCTGAGCGAGCCGCAGGTTGGGCGCGCGCCGCCGGTGCCGGCCCCTGACTTCGACGGCGACTGGCCCGCGCTCGCGCGCCGGCTCGGCCTGGGTGGCTTTGCCGGGCAGTTCATGGGTCAGAGCGAGTTGCTCGGCCGGGAGGGCGACGTGTTCCAGGTCAGGGTGCCCATCCGCCCGCTGGCCGAGGTCGGTACGGTCAACAAGGTACGGGAGGCGCTCAGTGCCCACTTCGGTCGCCCCGTCCGCCTCACCGTCGAGGTGGGCGCGGTGGCGGGCGTCACCGCCGTTCGTGAGGCCCAGCGTGAGCAGGGCGAGCAGCTTGAGCAGGCGCGGGAGGCCCTTGAGGCCGATCCCTTTGTCCGGTCGCTGGTCAGCGGGCTGGATGGCAGGATCGTGCCGGGTTCGGTCACCCCCGTGCGCGACGATCAGTGAGACATATTTCCCAGGAGAAGCGGCGATGATGAAAGGACAACTGGCGGGTCTGATGAAGCAGGCCCAGCAGATGCAGGACAACCTCAAGCGCGTGCAGGAAGAGCTCGCGCAGATTGAGGTCGAGGGCCAGTCGGGCGCGGGCCTGGTGAAGGCAACGGTCACCTGTCGCAGCGAGGTCCGGCGCATCCAGATCGACCCTAGCTTGCTCGCCGACGACCGCGACATGCTCGAAGACCTGGTGGTGGCAGCGCTCAACGACGCTTTGCGCCGTGCCGAGCAGACCTCCTCAGACCGCATGGGTTCGGTCACCTCGGGGCTGCCGTTGCCACCCGGCTTCAAGATGCCGTTCTGATCCGGGTGGCCGGCAGGGATTGGTCATGAAGGACAGTGCGGCCCTTGAGCGGCTGACTGCGGCGCTGCGCCGGTTGCCGGGCGTCGGCCCCAAGTCGGCGCAACGGCACGCCTACTTTCTGCTCCAGCACGACCGCGAGGGCGCCGCCCTGATCGGCCACGCTCTCCTCGATGCCCTGGACAGCGTCCGTCATTGCTCGCGCTGCAACACCTTCACCGAACTCGAGCTCTGCGAAACCTGCGCGTCGCCCCGGCGCGATGCCTCGCAATTGTGCGTGGTTGAAACGCCCGCCGATCAGCTGATGGTGGAGCAGACCATGGCGTATGGCGGGCTGTATTTCGTCCTCATGGGCAGGCTGTCGCCGCTCGATGGCGTGGGACCACGCGAGATCCATTTCGACCGCTTGCTCGAACGCGCCATCGACGGCGCGGTGCGCGAGGTCATCCTCGCCACCAACTTCACGCAGGAAGGCGAGGCGACCGCCCATTACATCGCCGAGATGCTGCGCGCGCGCGGTCTGAGTGTGTCCAGACTCGCTCGGGGGGTGCCCGTGGGCAGCGAACTCGAGTATGTCGACCCCGGTACGATTGCGCAGGCGCTGCGGGATCGCCGGGGTGTTGGCAGCTGATCGAATACCAGGAGAACTTTCGTCATGATTCATCCCGATCAGGCCGAGGGCGCCGGCGCGTCCTCTGCGCAGGCAGGGCCCATGGCGCTCGCGGGCTTGCGAGTGCTCGAACTGGGCCAGTTGATCGCAGGCCCCTTCGCGGCCCGACTGTTCGCCGAGTTTGGCGCCGATGTCATCAAGGTCGAGCCGCCGGCCCGGCCCGGCGCCGAGGGCGGCGACCCCTTGCGCAAGTGGCGCAAGCTCCATCCCGACGACCCGTCCGGAACCTCGCTCTGGTGGTATGTGCAGGCGCGCAACAAGCGCTCGATCACCGTTGATCTGCGTCAGCCCGAAGGTCAGCAGATCGTGCGCGATCTGGCGAAAAAGGCCGACATCATCATCGAGAATTTTCGTCCGGGGGCGCTCGAGAAATGGGGGCTGGGCTACGAGGCACTGTCAGCCGACAACCCCGGCCTGATTCTGGTTCGCCTGTCCGGCTATGGCCAGACCGGGCCCTACCGTGACCGCCCGGGGTTTGGCGCGATTGCCGAGTCCATGGGGGGCATGCGCCACATCACCGGTTTTCCCGACCGTCCCCCAGTACGGATGAATCTCTCGGTGGGCGATTCCATCGCCGCGCTGCACGCGGTCATCGGCGCGCTGGCCGCCCTGCAGGCGCGTCATGCCACCGGGCGCGGTCAGGTGGTCGATGTAGCCCTGTATGAAGCGGTGTTCAACCTCATGGAGAGCACGCTGCCCGAGTTCGATCGCTATGGCGTCGTACGCGAGCGCACCGGCACGAACCTCACCGGCATCGTGCCCTCCAACACCTATCCCACCCGTGATGGTCGGCACATCGTGATCGGCGGCAACGGCGACTCGATCTACAAGCGGCTGATGCGCGCCGTCGGTCGGCCAGACCTGGCTGATGATCCTTCGCTTGCCAACAATGCCGGTCGGGTGCTTCGCGTGGCCGAAATCGACGAGGCGATTGCAGCGTGGTCGCGCACCTGTACCCTGGATGAGGCGCTCGAGGCGATGGAGCGCGCCGAAGTGCCCAGCGGACGCATCTACAGCATCGAGGACATCGCGGCCGACCCCCAGTATCAGGCGCGGGGCATGCTCGAGCAGACCACGCTCTCCGATGGCTCCAGCCTGCGTATTCCCGCGGTGGTGCCCAAGCTGTCGGATACGCCGGGTGGTACGCGCTGGCTCGGTCCCGCGTTGGGCGAGCACACCGACGCGGTCCTTGGCGAGGCGGGCTACGACCCGGCCAGGATCCGCGCGCTGCGCGACGCAGGCGTCATCTAGCGCTGTGGCCGGCAAAAACGGACTGCTCCAGACGTGCGCGCGCTTGCGAAGGCCGGCATCAGCGTCTAAGGTTGCCAAAAAAAGAACGTCGTTCTGAAATCGGGTCTGCCCGATGGGGAGCGGTCTGTTCGATTCTTGGGAGACGTCCATGCTTCGGTTCCGATTGGTGGCGGGGGGCGCGGGGCTGCTTGCAGCGCTGCAAGCGGTGCCGTGTGTGGCCCAGACGGTGGCCGATTTCCCAAGCCGTCGGATCGAGATCGTCATTCCGGTGACACCGGGTTCGGCCACCGACCTGTTGGGCCGTCTGGTCGCCGAAAAGCTCTCAGCCCGGTTCAGTCAGCCCGTCATCGCCCAAAACCGGCCGGGGGCCTTGCAGCAGGTGGGGGCCGAGTACGTGCGCCGTGCGGCGCCCGATGGCTACACCCTGCTGATCACCCACTCGGGGATCATGGCCAATCCCTTCCTGTTCAAGGCCTTCACCCTTGATCTGGCCAAGGATTTCTCCCATGTCGTTCAGGTGGCCGCCACCCCCTGGGTGTTCGGCGTGCCCCAGGCGCTGCCGGTCAATTCGATCGCCGAATTCATTGCTTACGCGCGAGCCCATCCGGACAAGGTCAATCTGGGGTCCACCGGGGGTACGGTCGACCTCGACCTGAGCGTGTTCAAGCGCATGGCCGGGATCGGTGGTGCCCTGATCAACTACCCGGGGGGGTCGCAGGTCCTCACGGCGCTGGCCAGCGGCGAAATCCAGGCGGGCCTCAATTCGGTGCGGGGCATTGCCTCGATGCCGGGTCGGGTGCGAGCGCTGGCGGTGACGACCGATCGGCGATTCTCGCTGTCGCCCAACCTGCCGACGGTGGCCGAGAGCGGTCTGCCGGGCTATCGAGGTTCGCCGATCTGGTACGCGATCTGGGGGCCTGCCGGTATGCCCGCTCCGCTGGTGCAGCACCTCAATACCGAGATCAACGCGATTCTCCGGGCGCCCGATGTCGAGAAACGCATTGTCGAGGGGATGGCCCACGAGGTCGTGGGGGGCAGCCCCCAGGCCTTCGAGCGGCTGGTGATCGAAGAGCTCGACCACTACCGGCGCGCTGCGGCCGACGCCGGGCTCAAGCCCGAGTAGCGGCAGCAGCGGACCCAGGCGATAGGACAACACGCGAATGAATGATTCGGGATCGAAGGACTCGATGGCAGCGATCGTCGTCGGGGGCGGCATTGCCGGCTTGAGTGCGGCCGCCCGGTTGGCCGATCTGGGCTTGCGCGCGACGGTGCTCGAGCGCTCGGTCGACGACGCATATCTGTGCAACACCCGGCTGAGTTCGGGGGTGTTTCACTGTGCGCTCAATAGCATCAGCAAGCCTGCCGATGAGCTCGAGCGGGCCATCGCCGAGGCCACTGGGGGGACGGCCGACCCGGGGCAGGCTGGCGCGATCGCCGCCGATGCCCTGCGCGCCGTGCGGTGGCTGCAGCAGTGCGGCAGCCGTTTCATTCGCGGGACCGAGCCCTATCACGACTTTACGCTCGCGCCACCCAACATCGATCCCCGCGATGGCGGCTGGCGTGGACGCGGGGGCGATGTGCTCCTCCGAACGCTCGAGGCGCGCCTGGTGGCCGCAGGCGGGCAAGTGCTGCGCGGTCATCGCGCCAGGCGGTTGCGCATCGAGGCCGGCCGGTGCGTCGGGGTCGAGGGCGAGCGGGCGGATGGCAGCCCATTTCGTCTCGACGCATCGGCGGTGATCATCGCCGACGGGGGCTTTCAAAGCGACCTCGGCCTGCTGGGCGAGGCCATCACCCGCGAGCCTGCGAAGATCTTTCAGCGCAACGCGCGCAGTGGCCTCGGTGACGGCCTCCGGATGGCGCGCGACGCGGGCGCCGCGATCTCGGGCCTCGGCGGCTTTTACGGTCATATGCTGTCGGCCGATGCCTTTCACAACGACCGCCTCTGGCCACACCTGTGGCTCGACTTCGTGGCGGCAGCCGGGGTGCTGGTCAATCGCGACGGCCTGCGCTTCACCGACGAGGGGCAGGGCGGCGTGAGCATGGTCAACCGCATCGCGGCCCAGGTCGACCCGCTGGGCTGCTTCGTCATCGCCGATCAGGTGGTGTGGGCCGAGCGGGGCCGCTTCAATATGCAGGCGCCGAATCCCCGGCTGAGCATGGCGGGCGGCACGATGCACGAAGCCTCCACGCTGCGCGAACTGGCCGGGCTGGCGGGCATCGATGCGGGCGCACTCGAGCGCACGGTGGCCGCGCACAACGCGGCGGTCGAGGCCGGCCTCACTCAGGGGCTTGAACCCCCGCGATCGGTCAACCGTTTTCGCGCCTACGCCCTGCAGTCGCCGCCCTTCATCGCCTTGCCCGCGTGCGCCGGGGTCACCTACACCATGGGAGGCATCCTGATCGATGCCGACAGCCGGGCGCTCGATGCGCAGGGCCAGCCGATTCCGGGCCTCTACGCAGCGGGGGCTGCCACGGGCGGGCTCGAGGGCGGAGGTCCCCGGGTCGGATACGTTGGCGGACTGCTCAAGTCGACCGTCACCGGCTTGCGGGCGGCTGAAGACATTGCCCGCCAAAGCGGGACGAGGCGGGTCGCCGCATGAGCACCTGGGACGAAGAGATTGATCTGCTGGTGCTCGGGTCGGGCGCAGCCGGCATGAGTGCGGCCATCACGGGCGCGCATGCGGGGCTCAAGGTGATGCTGTGCGAGAAGACCGAACTGCTCGGTGGCACCTCGGCGACATCGGGCGGATCGCTCTGGGTGCCCGGTGCCGGGCCCATCGTTCGAAATGGCCGCAACGAACCCATCGACACGGTGTGGGCGTATCTGCGCGGCGAGATCGGGGACCGGTTCGATGAGCCCCTGATGCGCGCCTTTCTCGAGGCCGGCCCTCAGGCCATCGGCTTTCTTGAAGAGAAGACCGACGTGCGCTTCCAGCATGTGCCCAACCCCGATTACCACGCTGATGCGCCCGGAGGGTCGGGCTACGGTCGGGCCATGACGGCCGAGCCCTTCGATGCGCGCGAGCTCGGCGAGGCCTTTGCCCTGCTGCGTCCGCCGCGCCCCATCTATCTGGTACTGGGCGGCATGATGGTGGGGCGACGCGAGGTGCCAGTCCTGCTCAAGCCCTTTGCCTCCTGGTCGGCCTTCAAGCGCACGATGTCGATCGTCGTGCCCCACCTCCTCGCGCGATTGCGGTATCCGCGGGGCACCCGCTTGCTGATCGGCAATGCGCTGATCGGGCGGTTTCTGCTGAGCGCGATCAAGGCCGGCGTGGTGATCCGCACGCAGGCCGGGCTGGTTGCGCTTATTCGCGAAGACGGGCGTGTGCAGGGTGCCCTCATCGACACGCCGCAGGGCAGGCGCGCGATCTGGGCGCGGGCCGGCGTGGTGCTGGCCACCGGTGGCATCGCGCATGATCTGGCGGTGCGCGAGGCCCTGATGCCCCGGCATCCGCACGCGCATTCGCTGGCCTTCGAGGGCAATACGGGCGATGGCGTCCGGGCCGCGCGCGCAGTGGGTGCAGCGCTCGATCTTGACCTCGACAGTCCCGCCTACTGGTCGCCCGCATCCACGCTCAAGCGCCCCGACGGCAGCGAGACGGTGTGGATTCACGGCCATATGGACCGCGGCAAACCCGGGCTCATTGCCGTCAACTCGGCTGGCCGGCGCTTTACCAACGAGGCCGATTCGTATCACGACTTCGTGCTCGCTATGTACCGCAGTCACCAGACCGTGCCCTCGATTCCTGCCTGGCTGATCTGCGATCATCGATTCATCCGCGCTTACGGCATCGGGCTCATCCGGCCCCATTACCCGCGGCTCGAGCCCTATGTGCGCGCGGGATATCTGCATCGCGCCGACAGCCTGGAAGCGCTCGCGCAAAGCATTGGGGTCGATGCGACTGGTCTGGGTGAATCGGTCGCGCAGCACAACCGCGATTGCGAGCGCGGGGTGGATACCGCGTTTGGTCGCGGATCGAATCAGCTCAACCGCTTCAATGGTGATCCGCAGATCGGGCCCAATCCCAATCTGGCGCCCATCGTACGTGCACCCTTTTACGCGGTCGCGGTGCGTCCCTGCAGCATTGGCACCACCGTCGGTTTGAAGACCGACGTCGATGCCAATGTGCTCGATGAGCAGGGCCGGGCCATCGCCGGCCTCTACGCCTGCGGCAACGACATGGGGCCCGTGATGCGGGGCACCTATCCTGGTCCGGGCATCACGCTGGGGCCGGCGGTGGTGTTTGCCTGGCGGGCGGCGCATCACGCGCGTGCGAACGCGCCGGTGCAGTCGTGAAGCCCGAGTATCGATCAATGGACAACTGAGATGAACGATCTGGATGTACTGGTAGTGGGCGGCGGTCCGGTCGGGCTGTCTCTGGCAGGCGACCTCGGCTGGCGCGGCGTCAATGCGATGCTGGTCGAGCGCGGCGACGGCTCGATCTTTCAGCCCAAGATGGATGGCGTGAATGTCCGCACCATGGAGTTTTGCCGGCGCTGGGGCATCACCGAGGCGGTTCGGCAGTGTGGCTACCCCCGAGACTATCCGCAGGACATGATCTACCTCACCTCGTTCAACGGCTTCGAACTGGGGCGCGAGGATTTCGCCACGCCCAATGGCGGGGTTGAGGACAGGCGGACGTCCAACAGCCCTGAGTCACGGTTTCGGTGTCCGCAGAACCTCTTTGACCCCATCTTGCGTGACTTTGCGTCCCGGCAGCCCACGACGAGCCTGGCGTATCGCACGCGCCTGGAGGCCTTTGTCGACCGCGGCGATCATGTCGTGTCGACCCTGGTTGATGAACGCAGCGGCGAACGCCGGGACCTTCGCTCGCGCTACCTCGTGGGTTGCGATGGTGCCGCCAGTACCGTCAGGCAAAAGCTGGGCATCACGATGAGCGGCCTGGGCACGCTCACCTACACGACCAACGTGCTGTTTCGCTGCCCCGCGTTGTCGGGTTATGGCCGGATCCGACCAGGCTATCGTTACATGTTCATCGGCACCGAGGGCACCTGGGCGACGGCGGTCGCGATCAGCGGCCGCGATATCTGGCGTCTGTCGATCATCGGCGGCCCCGATCCCGTCGAACGCGACGAGGCCCATGTGCGCGCGGCGCTCGAGCGCATCATCGGTGCGCCGCTCGACTTCGAAATCTTGTCCATCGTGCCCTGGGTGCGGCGCGAGCTGGTGGCCGATCGCTGGCGCAGCGATAACGTGTTTCTCGCAGGTGACGCCGCACACGTCACCTCGCCCACCGGTGGTTTCGGCATGAATCTCGGCATTGCCGACGCGGTCGACCTTGCCTGGAAGCTAGAGGCGATGCTGCGTGGCTGGGGCGGGCGGGCGCTGCTCGATTCCTATCAGGCCGAGCGCGAACCCGTGGCGCGGCGCGCGGTGCGCGAGGCCAGCGGCAACCTGCTGCGTACGCTCTCGCCTGGCGAGCAGCCCGGGCTACTCGACGAAACCGCCGAAGGCGCGCTGCTGCGCTATCGGGTCGGCCAGCGCTTTTCGGCGACCATGCTGCGCGAGTGGTACAAGCAGGGCATCGATCTGGGCTATGTCTACTCGGGGTCGCCCGTGATTGAGCCCGAGAGTGAAGACTTCGAGGCGCAGGCGGCCGAGCAGGCGGCCGCGCAGCACCAGACCCCACCCGCGGGTCGTCTGACCGATGGCACGCCGCTGTCGGCCTCGATGCTTCGCGAATGGCAGCGACTTGCCATGCATCGGGCGGTGGGGGTCGATGTCAAGGCCAGCTGGCAGGAGATTCCTGCTCACGAGGTGATGCTCTACCGGCAGACGGCAAGGCCCGGCGCGCGGGCCCCCCATGTCTGGCTGGGCGAGAAGGCCTCCACGCTCGACTGGTTCGGTCGGGGCTTCGCGCTGGTGGTGTCGCCGGGAGCCGAGCCGGCCTCGGTGCAGGCTTTGCAGTCGGCCTGCGACCAGCGCGGGATGGCGCTCAGTTGTCATGCCGACGGTGGCGCCGATGTGGCTGAACGCTATGCGGCACCGCTGGTGCTGGTGCGCCCCGACGGTCATGTGGCCTGGCGAGGGCGCTCGCTCGACACGGCGCAGGCGCTGGCCCTGGTTGATCGCGTCAGGGGGGCGGCGTGAGCGCACGGGTCGCGATGGGGGGGGGTAGAGCGGGCGAGGGGCTTCGCGATGAAGCCGAAGTTCAGACGGTGGCCTCCGTGGAGCGGGCGCTGTCGCTGCTCGAGGCGTTTGGCGACGGTGCCGATACCCTCAGCCTAGCCCAGCTTGCCGAGCGCAC
Organism: uncultured bacterium; assembly: GCA_903907905.1. Classification (GTDB taxonomy): domain Bacteria; phylum Pseudomonadota; class Gammaproteobacteria; order Burkholderiales; family Burkholderiaceae_E; genus SYIM01. The sequence continues at coordinate 32,866 of CAIVPX010000062.1, forward strand.
CGGGCTCTACAAGAGCACGGTCCTGCGCCTGGCGCAGACGCTCGAGCCTCGCGGCTATCTGGTGCGGACCCGCGAAGGCGCCTATCACATCGGACCTGCGCCACTGCGTCTGGCGCGGCTCTATCAGGCCGCCGTGCGCCCCGAGGATGTGCTCGTCCCCATGCTCAAGCACCTCGTCGAGCAAACGCGCGAAAGCGCCGGCTTTCATATCCGCTTTCAGGACATGCGCTTGTGCCTGTATCGCGTCGACTCTCCCGAACCGGTTCGCGATCACTTTCGGCCGGGCGATACTCTGCCGATCGGGCGAGGGGCGGGCGGGCAGGTGCTCTCGGCCTTCGGTGATCCGCCTGCTCCCGCGCTCGATCAGGTACGCGAGCGCATGGTCTCGGTGTCACGCGGGGCCATCGCGCGCGAGATGGGCGGCGTCGCGGTGCCGGTCTTCAACACCACGGGCGCGCTGGAGGGCGTGATCACGTTGAGCGGCCTCGCCAGTCATTATCACGACGACGCGGTCGCCCGCTTCAGCCAGCTGCTGCTGCGGACGGCCAGCCGTGCCACGCGGGCCCTGGGCGGTGATGCGTCGCGCCTCGAGGCCGCCTTGCTGCGGGCCGAGTCGGCGCAGTCGCATCCCGCAAGCCTTCACCTTCATGAATCCGGGGGATCCCTTGAAACTCATCAGATTTGATTCGGGCAGGATCGGCGTCGTTCGGGGCGATCAGGTCCACGATGTGAGCGATGCCGTGGGTGCCGGCCAAGGCGCCTGGCCGCCGGTTGAAATGAACCGGCTGATTCGCGATTTCGCGGTGCTTCGCCCGGCCATCGAGCGGGCGGCCGATCAGGCCCGGCCTGTGCCGCTCTCATCGGTGCGCCTGCTCACGCCCGTACCCTGGCCCAACAAGCTGATGGCGTATCCCGTCAACTATCACGACCATGCCACCGAGATGGCGTCGGTGGGCTTCGCCAATGTGCAGGGCTACTTTCTCAAGGCGGCCTCGTCGCTGTGCGGCGCGGGCGACAGCATCGTGCTGCCCAATGTCAAGGGGCGGGAAATTCACCACGAGTGCGAGCTCGGCGTGGTGATCGGAAAAGAGGGGCGGAACATCGCCGTGGCCGATGCCCTGGATCACATTTTCGGCTATGCCTGTCTGATGGACATGACGATTCGCGGCAAGGAAGAGCGCGTGTTTCGAAAGTCCTATGACAGCTTCACGCCGGTCGGGCCCTGGATTGCGACGGCCGATGAAGTGGGTGATCCGCGCGCTTTGCAAATGAAGCTATGGGTCAACGATGTGCTGCGTCAGGATGCGAACACCCGAGACCTTATCGTGGGTATCGCCGAAATGATCGCCCTGGCGTCCACTGCGTCCACCCTCTACCCGGGTGATCTGATCGCCACCGGCACACCGGCGGGGGTTGGCCCGCTTGCAGCGGGCGATCGCGTCAGGATCGAGATCGAGCGGGTTGGCACCATGACCTTGCCGGTCGAGCAGGGCAGTATCGGTAATAACTTCGTGTTCGACCGACCCGGCGCGGGGGCGAAATGAGCGCCAAGGTCCCAATGCTGGCAGAGCGGCAGCCGGTGCCCGTTCCGGGGGCTGGTCAGGTGTTGCACGCAGACCGACGCCGCGCTGGCCGGCTCGCCTTGCTGGGCGCGGCGCTGGCGGTCAGTCCGGTGCTCTGGCCAGGCCTGGTGCGGGCCCAGGCCTGGCCCGCGCGGCCGCTGCGACTGGTCATCCCCTATGCAGCCGGCGGGCCCACCGATATTCTGGGCCGAGCCCTGGCCCCCTCGCTCGCCGAGGCGCTGGGGCAGCCCGTGGCGATCGACAACCGCGCCGGGGCTGGCGCGGTCGTGGGCATGAACGCGGTGGCAAAGGCCCCGGCCGATGGGTACACGCTGCTGCTGGGTGATATCAACCTTGCAGTGAATCCTTCACTCTACAAGTCGCTGCCCTACGAGATCAGCGAATTCGCGCCGGTGTCGCTGCTGGCGTCGGCACCTCTGGTCCTGGTCGTGCCGGCGGGTTCGCCCTATCGGAGTCTGAGCGACCTGATCGCGGCCGCGCGGGCGCGCCCGGGCGCGCTGAGCTTCGGGTCAGCGGGGGCGGGCAACACCACTCACCTGGCGGGCGAACTGCTCAAGGAAACCGGCCGTCTCGAGATCGTTCATGTGCCCTACAAGGGCGCGGGCCCGGCGCTGACCGACCTGGCGGCGGGGCAGATCGACTTCGTGGTGAGCGGGCTGTCCGGTGCCCGCGCGCTCATTGAGTCGGGCAAGCTTCGGGCGCTGGCCATTACCGGCGACACGCGCGCGCCCGCTCTGCCGGAGGTCCCCACCTTTGCGCAGGCGGGCACGCCCCTGCCCGACATGTCGCTGGGCTCCTGGTGGGGCCTGTTCGTCCCGGCCGCTACGCCCGGTGCCGTGGTCACCCAACTCAATCAAGCCGTTACCCGCGCGCTGGCAAGCTCCGACCTGCAAGCTCGCCTGGCCGCTCAGAACATTCGGCCGATGTCGGGCACGCCCGCTGCGTTGGGCCAGTTTGTCCAAGCCGAATCGACCCGCTGGGCGCGGGTGCTCGAACGCGCCCGGATTCAACCGCAATGATGCAAACCCCGCTGCCACCAAGAGATCATGAGGAGACGACCATGTCGATGAACCCCTTCCGGGTCTGGCTCGCCGCGCTATCGCTGTCGGCGCTGACGCTCGCTGGCCCTGCCCTGGCGCAGTACCCCGATCGCCCGATCCGTATTCTGGTCGGATACCAGCCCGGAGGGGGGGCTGACCTCACCGCCCGCATCGTGGCACCCAAGCTGTCCGAACTGCTCAAGGTACCGGTGCTGGTTGAAAACCGGGCCGGCGCGGCGGGCATGATTGCCGAGGCGGCGCTCGCCAAATCGGCCCCAGACGGTTACACCTTGCTGGTCGATCCGCCCGGTATCGTGATGAACCCGGCGCTCTTTCGTAAGGTGACTTACGACCCGCTCAACGAGATCCAGCCCGTGTCTCAACTGGTCTCGCTCACCTTCGTGATCGTCACCAACCCCGAGGTGCCGGCACGTACCATTACCGAATTGGTCGGTGTCATGCGCGACCGTCCGCGGCAGATCAATGTTGCCACGGCGGGAGCCTCCACCCAGCTGGTGGCCGAATTATTCCGGCTCACCACCCAGGTCGACCTCACCTTCGTGCCCTACAAGGGCAGTGCGCCGGCGAGTACCGCCGTCATTGGGGGCGAGACCCAGGTGATGTTCAGCGACATGCCCTCCGTGGCCCAGCACATCGTCAACGGCAGGCTGCGGGCTATTGCAGTCACCGGACGCAACCGGGCTGCGGGGCTGCCGGAGGTACCGACGGCTAGAGAGGGCGGGCTGACCGATTTCGAGGTGTCCTCATGGTTTGGCATGTTCGCGCCAGCCGGCACGCCGGCCGAGATCGTGGCGCGTCTCAACGCCACCCTCAACCAGATCGTGATGATGCCCGACGTGGTCGAGCGCTTCGCTCGCATCGGCGCTGAACCTGCCAACCTGTCGGTCGACGAGTTCAGCCGCTTCTACCGAAGCGAGCTGGTGCGCTGGAAAGACGTCGTCACTCGGGCGCGGATCCCCCTCAATGACTGAGTTGGAGACCCTCACGATGACTGCGCAGGCATCGGCCGATCTGATCATTCTAGGTTCCGGGCTGGCCGCCCATTGCGCTGCGTTGGCGGGCGCTTCTCGCGGCGCCGAGGTCCTGGTGCTCGAGAAGATGCACCGAATCGGTGGCAGTACCGTGATGAGTGGCGGTTCGTTCGCGTTTGCGGGAACCGACCTGCAACGCGTGGCAGGTATCGAGGATGACAATGCCCGGCTTCGCGACGATCTGATGGCCAACGGCGGTGGCGACGCAGATCCCGCCCTGATCGACGTGTACGTGGCACGGCAATTGGCCGAGTTCGAATGGCTCCGCCGGCAAGATGTGCAATTCGGGCCGATCCAGCTGTCGTCGGGGCAGTCGGTGCCGCGCAGTCATCCGGCCCATCCGGGACGGGTGCTCGAACGGCTCCATGCGTCCCTGCTCGATCAGCCGACCGCCCGCGTGCGCACGGGCTCGCCCGCCGCGCGACTTCAGCGCTCGAGCCCCGACGCGCCAGTCGACACCGTGGTGCTGGGTGATGGCAGCGTAGTGAAGGCCCGGCGCGGCATCGTGATCGCGACCGGAGGCTTTTCGCGTTCCGAAGAACTCCTGCGGCTGTTCGTGCCCGATATCCGAAAGGCCTTGCGGGCCGGGGGCCTGGGTAACGAGGGCGACGGACTGAAACTCGCCTGGGAGCATGGCGCGGGCTTTGCCGACCTCGGGCACGTCAAGAGCACCTTTGGCAGCTGGATCGAGGTGGACGAAGTCGATCCGCACACCACCCTGCTGCCGGTGTATCGCGGGGCCATCGCGGTCAATCTCGATGCGCAGCGATTCATCAGCGAGTCTCATTCTTACAAGACTCTGGGCAAGGCCGTGCTGACTCAGCGCAACGCCCGCGCCTGGCAGATTTTTGACGCGTCGATCATGGACGGCAATGTGTCGGGGGTTCCCTCCTTCGACTTTCAGACAGCCCTGCGCAAGGGGCGGATCATTGAAGCGGACAGCCTCGCAGCGCTTGCCGAGCGCACGGGTCTCGACGCGACGGCGCTTGCCGCCACGATCGAGCGCTACAACCACGATGCGATCCATTTCGGCACCGATAGCGTGTTCGGTCGCAGTGCGCTGGCCCACCGGTCGGGGCGTATCGTGCCGATCGCGCGCGCGCCCTTCTACGCCTACCTCTGCACCGCTTCGATCAACTCCACCTATGCCGGCCTGAGGGTCGACCCCTCGATGGCCGTGCTCAATGTCTGGTCGGCGCCCATCGCGGGGCTGTATGCGGCCGGCGAGGTGACGGGCGGATTCCATGGCGAGGCTTACATGACGGGCTCATCGCTGGTGAAGGCCATGGTGTTCGGACGGGTCGCTGCGGAAAGCGCCTTGCAGTCGTCAGACCCTGACTCGGCATCGAGCGCTGCACAGGATGGGGCTGCGGCCGCAGTGGCCTGAGAGGGAGGAAGACATGACCGGAGCAGACAAGTCCTTCGACGTGGTGATCGTAGGGGCGGGTGGGTCGGGGCTGGCGGCCGCCATCGAGGCGGCAAGGGCGGGCGGGCGAGTGCTCGTGCTCGAGAAGGGCGAAAAGATCGGTGGCACCACCGGCTGGTCGGTCGGATCGCTGACAGCAAGCTGCACGCCCCACCAGCGGCGCGCGGGCGTCGTCGACAGTCCCGATCATCATTTCGAGGACCTTGGCCAATTCAACGCGGGCAAGGGTGATACCGACAACCTGGCGCTTCGGCGGATCCTGGTCGATGAATCGCCGGCGGCGCTCGACTGGCTGGCGCGATTGGGCGTCGAGTTCGTCGGTCCCAACCCGGAACCGCCGCATCGCGTACCGCGCATGCACAACGTGGTACCGAGCTCGGCGGCCTTCGGCTATCACCTGTCGCGCGAATGCCGCCGGCTTGGTGTCGAGATCCGCTGTTCGAGCCAGGTGATTGAACTGCTCACCGAGGCCGGTCGGGTTTACGGGGTGAGGGTGAAGACGGCCGATGGCGGCGAGGCGCGCTACGTCGCGCGGCGCGGCGTCGTGCTGGCCGCGGGCGACTTTGCCGGCGGACGCGCGCTCAAAGCCCGCTACTTCAAGACCGAGGTCGTTGAGGCTGCGCCGGTGAATGCGCTGTCGAGCGGCGACGGGATGCTGCTGGCCGAGTCGCTGGGGGCCCGCATTCTCAATGGCGGTACCGCCAATGCGCCGCGCATGCGCTTCGTCCCGGCGCCACCGTCATGGATGCATCGTCTGCCGCCCAACCGCTGGGTGGCACGCGCTATGGCACTGGGATGGCGGTGGCTGCCGGCCTGGCTGATGCGGCCCTTCGTGATGAAATTCATTACCACGGCGCTGGGGCCCGAGCCCACGCTGTTCCGCTGCGGTGCGGTGCTGGTGGACCCGGATGGCGCCTCGATTCCGGTTGACCCGTCCAATATCGCTCTGCACCTGCCGCTCACGCCTCGTAACTTCGGTTACATCGTGTTCAACGAACGCTGCGCCGATCAGTTGCGAAGCTGGCCCAACTTCGTCTCGACGGCGCCGGGCGTGGCCTATGCCTATCTCGACGACTACCGGCGTGGGCGTCGCGACGTCTTTCACGAAGCGCCCACGCTCGAGGCGCTGGCTGAGGCAACAGGCATGCAGGTGCCGCTGCTTGCCCGGTCGCTGGGTGAGCGGGGCGCGGCCGGCGCGGGCCCCTTCTATGCGCTCGGGCCGGTGAGGGGCTATGTCACCATCACCGAGGGCGGGCTGGCCGTTGATACCCGGCATCGCGTGCTGGGGCTCGATGATCAAGTAATTCCCGGCCTGTTCGCGGCCGGCTCAAACGGGCAGGGCGGTCTGCTGATCGAGGGGCACGGCCACCACATTGGCTGGGCCTTCGTGTCGGGGCGTCGAACCGGACGCAGTGTGATGGGAACTCTGGAGGATTGATCGGTGCGTTATCCCGCAATTGAATTCGTCGGCCTGCATGGGCGCAAGCTCGCGGTCGGTATCGGTTTTGTCGTCGGCCTGCTGGCGGCGGTACATGTCACGGTGGCCGGTTTGGGGCCCGTGTTGGCGGTCTTGTCGGCGGTGGTGGCGGGTCTGGCAGGCTGGGGCGTCAGCCGGGTTTGCGCCGAGCTGGTGGAAGTCATTGCCGAGACCCTGCTGCCCCGCCGAAGGCCTGCCGGGCAAGTGGGCAAGCGGGGCGTCGGAGCGGGCGGAGGAGGTCGAAATGTTACAATTCAAAGGTTTGACCTCTTTCAGGAGTGACTCTTGCGTGCGCCGCCCCTTTCCGATTCCGATTCGCCGCAGCGTCATGGTTCCGGGTCTATGCAGGAGGGGCGCCGCCAGGGCCTTGCCCCGCAGGAGGGGCGCCGCCAGGGCCTTGTTCCGCAGACCGTTCCGGCCTTGCTCGCCCTGGCCGACGGCAGCGTCTTTCACGGGGTGTCCATCGGCGCACCGACCCGGACGGTGGGCGAGGTGGTGTTCAACACCGCCATCACCGGCTACCAGGAAATTCTCACCGATCCCAGCTACAGCCGTCAGCTGGTCACGCTCACCTACCCCCACATCGGCAACACGGGCATCAATGCCGAAGATGTCGAGGCGGCCCGGGTTCATGCAGCCGGCCTGATCATTCGAGACCTGCCGTTGCGGCTGTCCAACTGGCGCAGTACCGAAACCCTCCAGGGCTACCTGCAGCGCGAGGGCGTGCCGGCCATCGCCGGTATCGACACCCGGCGTCTCACCCGCATCCTGCGCGACAAGGGCGCGCAGAGCGGTTGTCTGGTGGCGGGGGCCACCCCCGGCGAGGTGCTCGATGTCGACGCCGCGCTGGCCGCTGCGCGTGGCTTCCCCGGATTGGCCGGCATGGACCTGGCCAAAGTCGTGACAACGCCCGAGGCTTACGTGTGGCGCCAGGGCTCGTGGCGGCTCGGTGAGGGGTATCGCGACGTCACCGATCGCGCCTACCGGGTGGTGGCCTTCGACTTTGGCGTCAAGCGCAACATCCTGCGCTTGCTCGCAGACCGCGGCTGCGAGCTGCACGTCGTACCCGCGCAAACTTCCGCCGACGCGGTGCGCGCGCTCAAGCCTGACGGCGTCTTTCTGTCCAACGGCCCGGGTGACCCCGAGCCCTGCGACTACGCGATTGCTGCGGCCCGCAGCCTCATCGATGAGGGCATTCCCACTTTCGGCATCTGCCTCGGTCATCAGATCATGGGCCTCGCCGCAGGTGCCCGGACGCTCAAGATGAAGTTCGGACACCATGGCGCCAACCACCCGGTGAAAGACCTGGACTCGGGTTCGGTGATGATTACCAGCCAGAACCACGGGTTCGCGGTGGATCCTTCCTCCTTGCCTGCCACGCTTCGCGTCACCCACGTGTCGCTGTTCGACGGATCGATCCAGGGGCTGGCACATGTCTCCAAGCCCGCCTTCTGTTTCCAGGGGCATCCCGAGGCGAGCCCAGGCCCCCACGACATCCGCCCCCTGTTTGACCGCTTCATTTCGATGATGGCGGCGCGACGCGGTCAGACCGCCCGCTGACGCCGGACTTTATCCATGCCAAAAAGAACCGACCTCAAAAGCATCCTGATCATCGGCGCGGGTCCGATCGTTATTGGCCAGGCCTGCGAATTCGACTACTCCGGCGCGCAAGCCTGCAAGGCGCTGCGCCAGGAGGGCTATCGCGTCATCCTGGTCAACAGCAACCCGGCCACGATCATGACCGACCCGGAGACGGCCGATGTCACCTACATCGAGCCGATCACCTGGCAGGTGGTCGAACGGATCATCGACAAGGAAAAGCCCGACGCCATCCTGCCCACGATGGGCGGGCAGACGGCGCTCAATTGCGCGCTCGATCTGCATCGGCACGGCGTACTCGAACGCCACGGCTGCGAACTGATCGGGGCCTCGCCCGCCGCCATCGACAAGGCCGAAGACCGGCAAAAATTCAAGGAGGCCATGACCCAGATCGGGCTGGGGTCGGCCCGCTCGGTCATCGCCCATACGCTCGACGAGGCCTGGGCAGGGCAAAAGCAGATTGGTTTCCCCGTGATCATCCGGCCCAGCTTCACCCTGGGCGGAACCGGCGGTGGCATTGCCTACAACGCCGAAGAATTCGAGACCATCTGTCGGCGCGGGCTCGAAGCCTCGCCCACCAACGAATTGCTGATCGAAGAGTCGCTCATCGGCTGGAAAGAGTTCGAGATGGAGGTGGTGCGCGACCGCAAGGACAACTGCATCATCGTCTGCTCGATCGAGAACCTCGACCCCATGGGGGTGCACACCGGCGACTCCATTACGGTTGCGCCGGCGCAGACGCTCACCGACAAAGAGTATCAACTCATGCGGGACGCCTCGATCGCCATCTTGCGCGAGATCGGGGTCGATACCGGGGGCTCCAACGTCCAGTTCGCGATCGATCCGCGTGACGGTCGCATGATCGTCATCGAGATGAACCCCCGGGTCAGTCGCTCCTCGGCGCTCGCCTCCAAGGCCACGGGCTTTCCGATCGCCAAGATTGCCGCCAAACTGGCCGTGGGCTACACGCTCGACGAATTGCGCAACGACATCACAGGCGGGGCCACGCCCGCGTCGTTTGAACCCACCATCGATTACGTCGTCACCAAGATTCCGCGTTTTGCCTTCGAGAAGTTTCCTCAGGCCGACTCCAGGCTCACGACCCAGATGAAGTCGGTGGGTGAGGTCATGGCCATCGGGCGCACTTTCCAGGAAAGTTTCCAGAAGGCGCTGCGCGGCCTGGAGACCGGCATCGACGGGCTCGACGAGCGCAGCACCGACCGCGACGAAATCGCCACCGAACTGGGGGAGCCCGGTCCCGAGCGAATCCTGTACGTAGGCGATGCCTTTCGCGTGGGCATGAGTGTCGAGGAGGTGTTCGAGGAGTCGGCGATCGACCCCTGGTTCCTGTCGCAGATCGCCGAAATCATCGACATCGAGCAGCAACTGCGTAGCCGCAGCGCCGACTCGTTGTCGCGCGACGAATGGCGCTTCGTCAAGTCGCACGGCTTTTCCGATCGCCGCATTGCGCTGCTCACTGGGACGTCGGGCGACGAGGTGCGTCGCTTGCGTCAGGCTCATGGCGTGCGGCCGGCCTTCAAACGGGTCGACACCTGCGCGGCCGAGTTCGCCACGGGCACGGCCTACCTTTACTCCACCTATGACGAGGAAGATGAGTCGCAGCCCACCGACCGGCGCAAGGTCATGGTGCTGGGGGGCGGGCCCAACCGCATCGGCCAGGGAATCGAGTTCGACTACTGCTGCGTGCACGCGGCCTTTGCTCTGCGCGAAGACGGTTTCGAGACCATCATGGTCAATTGCAACCCCGAGACGGTGTCCACCGATTACGATACCTCCGACCGCCTGTATTTCGAGCCTGTCACGCTCGAGGATGTACTCGAGATTGTCGCGGTTGAAAAGCCCTTCGGCGTCATCGTGCAATACGGCGGCCAGACCCCGCTCAAGCTCGCGCTGGCGCTCGAGGCCAATGGCGTGCCCATCGTTGGTACCTCGCCCGAGTCGATCGACATCGCTGAGGACCGCGAGCGCTTTCAGCAGCTCCTGCATCAGCTTGGCCTCAAGCAGCCGCCCAACCGCACTGCACGCACAGAGCCCGAGGCCCTGCGATTGGCCGCCGACATCGGCTATCCCCTGGTGGTGCGGCCCAGCTACGTGCTGGGGGGGCGGGCGATGGAAATCGTTCACGAACAGCGTGATCTCGAGCGCTACATGCGCGAGGCGGTCAAGGTGTCCGAAGACAGCCCGGTGCTGCTCGACCGATTCCTCAATGACGCGATCGAGGTCGACGTCGACTGCCTGTCTGATGGTGCCGAAGTGTTCATCGGCGGTGTGATGGAGCACATCGAGCAGGCGGGCGTGCACTCCGGTGATTCGGCGTGCTCGCTGCCGCCTTACTCCCTGTCGCCGGCTGTGGTCACGGAGCTCAAGCGGCAGACGGCGGTCATGGCGCAGGCCCTGGGCGTCTGCGGCCTCATGAACGTTCAGTTCGCGATCCAGCGCGATGCCGGCGATGCCGAGGGCGAGGGCACGGTGTACGTGCTTGAGGTCAATCCGCGCGCCTCGCGTACTGTCCCCTACGTGTCCAAGGCCACCGGTTTGCAACTGGCCAAGATAGCGGCCCGCTGCATGGTCGGCCGAAGCCTCGCCGCCCAGTCGGTGCGCGAGGAAGTGACCCCGCGCTACTACTCGGTCAAGGAAGCGGTCTTCCCCTTCGTCAAGTTCCCCGGGGTAGACACCATCCTGGGGCCCGAGATGAAATCCACCGGCGAGGTGATGGGGGTCGGTCACACCTTTGGTGAGGCCTTCGTCAAATCACAACTCGGTGCTGGCGTTCGCTTGCCCGAGGGCGGAACCGCTTTCGTTTCGGTGAAAAATGCCGATAAGGCCCGTGCTGTGCTGGTGGCACGATCGCTGCACGAGATGGGCTTCAAGCTGGTTGCTACGCGGGGCACGGCTGCTGCGCTGTCGGCCGCGGGCATTCCGGTTACGGCGGTGAACAAGGTGCAGGAAGGCCGCCCGCATGTGGTCGACATGATGAAGAACGGCGATATTTCGCTGGTCATCAATACCGTCGAAGAAAAGCGCGGCGCCATCAACGATTCGAGGTCCATTCGCACCACGGCCTTGGCTCAGCGCGTCACCTACTACACGACCATTGCGGGCGCCCGGGCGGCGGTCGAGGGGATGAAGCACCTGCGGCATCTCGACGTCTACAGCCTGCAGTCCCTGCATGCCGATCTGGCCGCGAACTGATAAAGCCGAATTGCGATAAAGTCCCTGCATCAACGGACCGCTCGGGGAAGCCTGGGCGGTCCGTGCCGTTTTCTCATCAGGAAAGACCATGCCAACCATTCCCCTGACGATTCGTGGTGCCGAGTTGCTGCGAGAAGAGCTTCACCGACTCAAGCATGTCGAGCGGCCCGCCGTCATCACCGCAATCGCCGAAGCGCGCGCTCAAGGCGATCTGTCGGAAAATGCCGAATACGATGCAGCGCGTGAGCGACAGGCCTTCGTCGAGGGACGTATCGTCGAGATCGAGGGCAAGCTCTCCAATGCCCAGATCATCGACCCCAAACTGGTCGACGCCGACGGCCGCGTCGTGTTTGGCGCGACCGTCGAACTGGAAGACCTCGAGTCGGGTGACACGGTCACCTACCAGATCGTGGGCGACGATGAGGCCGACATCAAGGCCAGCAAGATTTCGGTGTCGAGCCCGATCGCCCGTGCCATGATCGGCCGCAGTCCGGGAGACATCGCGAAGGTGGCCGCGCCGGGCGGCACCCGCGAGTACGAAATCCTGGACGTCCGTTACGAGTGAGTGCGGCGCTTGGTGGCTGGCCGTTTACTGGCCGGGCGACCGGCGCCTGCGGCGGGGCTTGCACTGCGCGGCTTGCCGGCTCCGGTCTGCGCCCGGGGCTTGCCCTGCGCGGACGGCGCGCCGCGCGCTCCGGTGCCCGCCTTGAGGCTGGCGCCGCGTGCGCTGGTACCGACGCTGCGGGGTTTGGCGGTCGAGGGGCGGGCGGTCGTGGGGCGAGCGGTCGTGGGGCGGGCAGCGGCGGAGCGGGCAGCGGCGGGGCGGGCCCGACTGTCGGTGGCCGGCCGGCGCGGCCGACTCTCCTCGTCACCTCGAACGGTGCGCGTGGGGCGAGCCTCAGAGCGCGTGCGGTTCGACGGGCGGCCTGGCTCCGCATCGCGCCTGGCGGCCGGTTTGCGTGCGCCGGGGCCCGTAGCAGCGGGTGTCGCGGGCGCGGGAGAGGTGCGGCGGCGGGGCGCGCTGGCGGCGAGCGGCGCGCGCGCCGGCTGTCGCTCGGCCAGTTGCCCTGCCTGCTTTTTCGGTCGAAATGCTTCCCGGCCCGAGGCCTCGGCCGGGCGGGGGCGCCAGACCAGCAGCAGTTTGCCAATCGACTGCACGGGCGCGCAGCCCAGGGCTGCGCACAGATCAGCCATCATCTGGGCGCGCGCCTGCCGGTCATCGCCCAGAACCCTGATCTTGATCAACTCGTGCGCATTCAAGGCCCGGGCGGCCTCGGCCAGCACGGCTGCGCTCAGGCCCGCATCGCCGATCATGACCACGGGGTCGAGGTGGTGACCGAGCGCGCGCAGTGCCTTTCGCTCGGCGGCCGAAAGTGCCGGAGCGGCGGGCGGAGGGCTTGCGTCGGGCTGCTGCGAGGCCATGGATTGAATCCTGGTAAGGGGTGCGCGAACGGGCGCGGGTCGGCACACCGGGTACCGACATTGAAGGATGTGACGATGACGAGCCGAATCGTACTGGCTCCATGAAGAAGAGCAAAGTCAATCGGGCCTGGCTGGCCCGCCATCTCAATGATCCGTACGTGAAGCTCGCGCAAAAGCACGGCTATCGCTCGCGTGCGGCGTTCAAGCTGATCGACATCGACCAGCAGGACCGGCTCATCCGGCGCGGCATGACCATCGTGGACCTGGGCAGTGCGCCGGGGGCGTGGTCGCAGGTCTTGCGCGAGCGTCTGGTGCGGCCGGGCGGGGCAGGCCTTGATGGGCGGATCATCGCCCTGGACATCCTTCCCATGGAACCGGTCGCCGATGTCACCTTCCTGCAGGGCGACTTTCGCGAGCCCGAGATGCTCGATCGTCTGCGCGAAGCCCTGGCGGGTGCAAGGGTTGATCTTGTGGTTTCGGACATGGCCCCCAACTTGAGTGGGGTGGCGGCGGCGGACTCAGCGAGAATGAGTGATCTGATCGAACTGGCGCTCGAATTTGCTGCCGAAAACCTCGCTCCGCAGGGTGCCTTGCTGGCAAAGTGCTTCCATGGCAGCGGTTACAGCCAGATGGTGCAGCGTTTCAAGGCGACTTTTTCGAGTGTGGCGGCTCGCAAACCCGGATCCTCGCGTGGCGAGTCTGCTGAAACCTTTCTGGTGGGTCGAGCACCCAAGTCCGCTTAGGCATAGAATGGAATTTGGGCCAGTGGGCATCAGGCCGCGCTTTGCGGCAGGGCAGTATCTAGTGGGAGTTCCTCAGTGAACAATATGTTTTCGAAGGCGGCGGTCTGGCTGGTCATTGCGCTGGTTCTCTTCACCGTCTTCAAGCAGTTCGACACCCGGCAGAGCCGCGGCGGCGACATGCCTTACTCGCAGTTCATGTCCGAGGCGCGTGAGGGCCGGATCGAAAGCGTCCAGGTCGATGGCCGCACCTTGCGTGCGCGCTCGCGGGACGGCCGCAGTTTCACGGTTTTCTCGCCCAGCGACATCTGGATGGTCGGTGATCTCATGAAATTCGGCGTGCAGGTCAACGCCAAGCCCGACGAGGAGCAGTCGCTGCTGCTCAACATCTTCGTGTCGTGGTTCCCCATGTTGCTGCTGATCGGCGTCTGGGTGTTCTTCATGCGGCAGATGCAGGGGGGCGGCCGGGGCGGTGCGTTCTCCTTCGGCAAGTCACGGGCCCGCATGCTCGACGACGGCAACAACTCCATCACCTTTGCTGATGTGGCCGGTTGCGACGAGGCCAAGGAAGAGGTTCAGGAACTGGTCGAATTCCTGCGCGACCCCAGCAAGTTCCAGAAACTGGGCGGACGAATCCCGCGCGGTGTCCTGATGGTCGGTTCACCCGGCACCGGCAAGACGCTGCTCGCCAAGGCCATCGCCGGCGAAGCCAAGGTGCCCTTCTTTTCGATTTCGGGCTCTGATTTCGTCGAGATGTTCGTGGGCGTCGGTGCGGCCCGTGTCCGCGACATGTTCGAAAACGCCAAGAAGCACGCGCCCTGCATTCTGTTCATCGACGAGATTGATGCCGTGGGCCGTCAGCGGGGGGCGGGGCTTGGCGGTGGTAATGACGAGCGCGAGCAGACGCTGAATCAGTTGCTGGTCGAGATGGACGGCTTTGAAACCGGTCAGGGCGTCATCGTGATTGCCGCCACCAACCGTCCCGATGTGCTCGATCCCGCGCTGTTGCGCCCAGGTCGTTTCGACCGCCAGGTGGTCGTGCCGCTGCCTGATATTCGGGGTCGTGAGCAGATTCTCAACGTGCACATGCGCAAGGTTCCCATCGGCACCGACGTGCGTGCCGACATTCTGGCTCGTGGCACGCCCGGCTTTTCGGGCGCTGATCTGGCCAATCTGGTCAATGAGGCGGCCTTGTTTGCGGCGCGCCGCAGTGCACGGCTGGTGGAAATGATCGATTTTGAACGGGCCAAGGACAAGATCCTGATGGGCGCTGAGCGCCGCTCGATCGTCATGCCCGAGGAAGAGCGTCGCAACACCGCCTATCACGAGTCGGGCCACGCCATTGTTGCGCGCATGCTGCCCAAGACCGACCCGGTTCACAAGGTCACGATCATTCCACGGGGCCGCGCGCTGGGCGTCACCATGCAGTTGCCCGTTGAAGATCGCTACAGCATGGACCGTGATCGCATGCTCAATACCGTGTCGGTGCTGTTTGGCGGCCGTATTGCTGAAGAAATCTTCATGCATCAGATGACCACGGGCGCGTCCAACGACTTCGAGCGGGCCACCTCCATTGCCCGTGACATGGTCACGCGCTACGGCATGAGCGATGTACTGGGCCCGATGGTGTATGCGGAAAACGAGGGTGAGATCTTCCTCGGGCGCTCGATCACCAAAACCACCAACATGTCGGAAGAGACCATGCGCAAGGTCGATTCCGAGATTCGCCGGATCATCGACGAACAGTACGCGGTGGCCCGAAACATCCTCGACACCAATCGCGACAAGGTGGAGGCTATGGCCAAGGCCCTGCTCGATTGGGAAACGATCGATGCCGAGCAAATTGACGACATCGTCGCCGGGCGTCCCCCGCGGCCCCCGAAGCCGGGCGGTTCGCCTGGGGGCAGCGCAGGTGCCGGGGGCGCGGGGGCCTCCAGCAACCAGCCCGCAGCACCGGCCGAGCCCTCGGCCGAGCCCGCTGCCTGAGTTGAAAGCCTCGCCCCTCTTCGTTCCCGGGGGGCGGGCGTTGCTGGCCCGTAGTGTCGGCTGACCGCCCTGGCCTCTAGCTGGGGCGTTTCTACTTTTACGACTGAAGCTGCTCCATGATTTGGCCGCCTGGTTCCCTGGCGAGCAGTCCGACCGACGACACGGTGGGTCTCACGGCGTCCTGGCCGCTTCGTTGTGGCCGCTTCAGGCTGTCGCGACGCCGTCCGCTGGTGATGGGCATCGTCAACGTCACGCCCGACTCATTTTCGGAGCGGCAATCGCGCACAGACCCAGCCGAGGCGATCGAATTCGCCCGTCGCCTGATCGCGGAGGGCGCTGACCTGATCGATATTGGCGGGGAGTCCACCCGCCCGGGGGCGCCGGAGGTACCGGTGTCCCTGGAACTTGCGCGCGTCATACCCGTGCTGGGCGGGTTGCGCGACGCCGGCGTGCCCCTGTCGATCGATACGCGAAAGCCCGCGGTGATGCGCGAGGCGATCGCTGCGGGCGCCGACATGGTCAACGATGTGAACGGGTTTTGTGCGCCGGGCGCGCTCGAGGCGGTGGCCCAGGCCCCGGTCGGTCTGTGCGTGATGCACATGCGGGGCGAGCCTGCCACCATGCAGCAGGCGCCCGCTTACGCGAATGTGCTCGAGGAGGTCGCAGCGTTTCTGATGCAGCGCGTCGATGCGCTCGAGGCGGCCGGCGTGACCCGTGATCGCATCCTCGTTGATCCGGGTATCGGGTTCGGCAAAGACTTGCAGCACAATCTCGATTTGCTGGCGCACTTGGGCAGC
The DNA here is from genome assembly GCA_903907905.1 of uncultured bacterium. Taxonomy (GTDB): domain Bacteria; phylum Pseudomonadota; class Gammaproteobacteria; order Burkholderiales; family Burkholderiaceae_E; genus SYIM01. The sequence goes on from CAIVPX010000062.1 coordinate 49,201, forward strand.
CTCGCTCGCCTGGCGCCGGTGTTGGTCGGGGTGTCGCGCAAGTCGGTGATCGGCAAGCTCACGGGGCGTGACCTGCCCGATCGATTGCCGGGCAGTCTGGCGGCCATGCTGGCGGCCGTCTCGCGCGGTGCCGCCATCGTGCGGGTGCACGACGTGGCACAGACGTGTGATGCGCTGCGCGTCTGGCGGGCCATCAACGCACAGGAGAAAACGGATGGGGCGTAAGTATTTCGGCACCGATGGCGTGAGGGGGCGGGTGGGTGAGTCGCCGATCACGCCCGATTTCGTGATGCGTCTGGGCTACGCAGCGGGGCGCGTGCTGGCGAGCGGCGCGGGTCGGCCTGCGCCCATGAGCACCCATCAGCCCAAGGTAGTGGGCCGGCCTGCAGTCATCATTGGCAAGGACACGCGCATCTCGGGCTACATGCTCGAGGCCGCGCTCGAGGCCGGGCTGTCTGCGGCGGGCGTGGATGTGCTGTTGTGCGGCCCCCTGCCCACGCCGGCGGTGGCGTATCTCACGCGGGCGCTGCGCCTGTCGGCGGGCATCGTCATCAGTGCCTCGCACAATCCCTTCGACGATAACGGCATCAAGTTTTTTTCCGCAGATGGCGACAAGCTGCCCGATGCGGTCGAGGCCGAGATCGAGTCAGAACTCGAGCGCCCCTTCGCTTGCGTGTCATCGGCCGAACTTGGCCGGGCCAGGCGTGTCGGCGATGCGGCCGGCCGCTATATCGAATTCTGCAAACGCACCTTCCCGGCGGACCTAGACCTGCGGGGCATTCGCATGGTGCTTGATTGCGCCCACGGCGCCGCCTACCAGACAGCGCCCCACCTCTTCCACGAACTCGGGGCCGACGTGGTCACCATCGGCACCTCGCCCAACGGCCTCAACATCAACGATCGCTGCGGGGCCACGCACCCCGAGACCCTGCAGGCTGCGGTTCGTGAGCATGGCGCCATGCTGGGCATCGCATTGGACGGTGACGCCGATCGCCTGCTGATGGTCGATGCGTCCGGCCGCGCCTACAACGGCGACGAACTGCTCTACATGATCGTGCGCGAGCGACTGCAGCATGGCCCGGTGGCGGGCGTGGTGGGCACGCTCATGTCCAACCTGGCGCTCGAGCAGGCCATCCGGCGTCTGGGCGTCGAATTCGCCCGGGCCCGGGTCGGTGACCGCTATGTGCTCGAGATGCTGCGCGAGCGGGGCTGGCTCTATGGCGGCGAGAGCTCGGGGCACCTGCTCTGTCTGGATCACCACAGCACGGGCGACGCATCGATCAGCGCGCTGCAGGTGCTGGCTGCCATGCAGCGCACGGGTCTGAGCCTGCCCGAGCTCTGCGCGGATCTGCAGATCCTGCCGCAGACACTCATCAACGTCCGGATCGAGCGCGGCTTTGACTGGCAGTCGCATCGCCCCCTTGAATTGGCCCGGCGTGAGGTCGAGCGCGAGCTGGGAGATGCGGGACGCATCCTCATTCGCCCCTCCGGCACCGAGCCGCTGCTGCGGGTGATGGTGGAGGCGCGCTCCTCCGAAACCGCCGAGCTGGTGGCCCGGCGACTGGCCTCTGCGGTTGCGCCTGCGGTGGGTTAGGCGCTTGCGCGCAGCCGATCGCCTCAGGCGGGCTTGCGTGCGCTGAACAAGGTCCAGGGAAAGCGCCAGTAGGGCCAGTCGGGCGCTGTCGCGCCTTCGGTCTCGGCGAAGGCCTCGATCCGAATGTCGACGAAGCCGGCAGCGGCCATTGCCTCGTGCATGTCCATGCGGTTGAAGGCCGGCATGAAACCCTCGTTGTTGCGCACCGAGTGACCGTCGATGAGAAACTCCATCCAGCGCGAGCGCGGCCGGAAGTCGAGGTGCATGACCTGTCCGCCGGGCGCGAGCATTCGAAAGGATTCGCGCAGGATCTGCTCAATGCCTTCGACGGGCACTTCATGCAGCAGTTGGGTTGAGGTGACCAGATCGAAGCTTGAGTCGGCGTAGCCCGAGCGCAGGGCATCGCGCTGCGCAAAGCGGATGTTCGTCAGATCGCGCGCCTCGACCGTGGCGGCTGCCAGTTGCAGGCAGGGCCCGGAGAGGTCAATGCCCACCACTTCCGCCTGAGGAAAGCGTTCGGCAATCGGGAAGGTGCATTTGCCGAAGCCGCAGCCCATATTGAGTACCGAGCGAAAGCTGCCCCGTGTGGCGATCAGGTCGGCAAAGCGCTCATGCGCCTCGAAGCGGCGCGTGTTCGGGTGGATCGAGGTGGCGCTCGCCTGGTACATCAGGCCGTCGTACGGGGCGCCCAGCAGATTACCCGGGTGCTGGTGGATGTCGATCTCGAAGTAGTAGTCGGGGATGGGCAACGCCGGATCGAGTTCGAGAAAGCGGCTGCCACCGGCGGCGGCGATTTGCGCTCTGACCCACTCCGGGCAGGCTTCGAAGGTGGCAGCCAGCCCCCAGCGTGGATCGGAGTACTTCATGCGCTGGTAGTGGCGCTCGATGAACTCGAACCAGTGATACAGGGTTGTACCGGAGACCTTGGCGATGGCCTCGTCGGCGCGGGCGGGGTTGCTGCCGTCGTCGATGTCGGCGTAGCGCTGACGCAGGGCCGGGTAAAGCTGATTGGCCCACTGCTGGCGCAGGGTACCGATGAACTCCTGGAAGGCCGTTGCGGATCGGGTGGGCGTGCTCATCAATGGTCTGCCTTGGCTTGGACCGACGGGTAGCGTCCGCTGGTCGACTTGGCGCGACCGTCGATGACTTCGAAGAGGTGCGACACGAAAGCCTCGCGCTCCTGTGCCAGCACCTGCGCTTGACGCTCGTCCGGTTTGAAGTGCTCGAGCGCCTGCGGGTCGATCTGACCCTTGCTTTCAAGCAGGAATTCGAGGCAGCGCACGCGGTCGCGCAGCACGTGCATTTCGGCGGCCATGACCAGCATCATCTGGGCCAGACGATCTACCGAATCGGACTCGAAGAAGACGAGTTCGGGCTCCTCGCGCTTGGCCGTCTTCGCGGCATGGCGGGCGGCGTTCGCGTCGCTCATGGCTTGGCCACCGTACCTTCGGGCAGCGATGCGACATGATCGGCAATCTGGCCCGGCGTGGCGAACCAGACGCGGGAGCGCTGCGCGGCCATGTGTTCGAGCATGCGCTTGAGTTGCTGCGCGCGGTGCGGCTGACCCATCAGGAAGGTGTGGATCGAGATGCCGCAGACCAGCGGCCAGCCGTGGCGGTCGCCGTCCTGCAACTGCTGGTTGAAGGCGTCGGTCACCATGCGGGTGAACTCTTCGTCGCTCGCACCCCGGTTGATGAAGGCCGGGATGTCATTGAGTTCCATCGACGGGTAGGGCACCGCCATGATCGGGCCCTTGGCCGTTCGAAACCACTGCGGCTGCTCGTCGAAGAACCAATCGAGCATATAGGTATGGCCGGTCTCGAGCAGCAGCTCGGGCGTGTGCGCGCTTTGCGAGATGAAGGGCCCCAGCCATCCCTTGGCCGGCTTGCCTTCCTCCTTGATGAAGCGCTCGCGTACCTGTTGCAGCATCTTGCGTTCGGTGGCCAGGTCCATGTCGATCTGGCGCTCGGAGTTGGTTCGGCCGTGGCCGACGAACTCATCGCCGCGCTGACGAAAGGGAACGAGGATCTCGGGGCACACGTCGTAAACACTGGCATTCACCAGCACCGCCATCGGGATCTGGTAGCGCTCGAACAACTCGGCGATGCGCCAGATGCCGACGCGGTTACCATAATCGCGATAGGCATAACCCCGGTGAAACGGCGCTGCTGGCATCGAGGTGAAGTCGTTGCCCGGATTACGTCCGAACTCGAAGGCTTCGACATTGAGCGCGAAATAGACTGCGAGCTTTGCACCATTGGGCCAGGTGTATCGCGGCCGCGAAGGCAGCGCAGAGAAGGGATAGCGGTCGAACTTGTTGTCGAACTTTTCCATGATCAGCCCTTGAGCTGGCGCAACTGCTGCATCACGTCGGCCACCGGCTTGACGTCAGCGTACTTGGCGGCCATGTCGAAGAGGTTGACCGCGTGGCTGGTGGCGCTGCGATCGTAAACGCATTCGATGGGCACGGTGCAGCGGAAGTTGTAGGCAAAGCCGTCAACGACGCTACCGCGCACGCAGCCGCTGGTGGTGCAGCCGGTGACCACCAGGCTGTCAACGCCCAGGTCGATCAGATAACTGACCAGCGGCGTG
>CAIVPX010000063.1 GCA_903907905.1 uncultured bacterium
ACCACGAACGGATCACGCTGCCCTCGCGCCAGGCCTGTGCGATCGAGGCGGGGTCCGCCAGCAGGTCATCGCGTCGCCCGAGCAAGGCGAAGCCTTCGGCGAGCGCCTGCATCATTCCGTACTCGATTCCGTTGTGAACCATCTTTGCGAAGTGACCCGCGCCGGCCGCGCCGCAGTGCACCCAGCCGCGTTCGGAGCCCGGAGCGAGCGCCCCGATGAGCGGGCGCAGCACCTCAATCGCCCGGGCCGAGCCGCCCAGCATCAGGCAATAACCCTGGGCCAGTCCGTGCACGCCGCCCGAGACGCCGCAGTCGACGAATTCGAGCCCCAGGGATTGCAGGCGCTGCGCGCGCCGCTGTGAGTCGAGGTAGTTGGCGTTGCCGCCGTCGACCAGCACATCGCCTGCTCGCAACATCGATGACAAGGCGTCGACCGTCGCCTCGCTTGCCTCGCCCGCAGGCAGCATCATCCAGACGACGCGTGGTGCTGCCTCCTGGGCAGCCAGGGCGTTCGCAAGATCGGGGTGTACCTGCACCCCGGGCTCGCCGGCCAGCGCTTCACGCGCGGCCGCGCCCGCATCGAATCCGTGAACGCAAACGCGCGCCCGGGCAAGCCGGCGGCTCATGTTGGCGCCCATTTTCCCCAGACCGATCATCACGACCGAGGCGGTGGGTGGGTGGTTCATGCCCGCGAACTCCATGACTGTTTTGGCGCGCGCAAGCATACACCGCGGTGTCCGGGCCGGCCGATGCCTGCGGCAGGGGCGATCAGGTCACCGACCGATCGAGCGCTTTCGACATGATCTGTGCGACCTGCTCCAGCCGGTCCGGTGCCAGGCAGTCGACGACCTGTCGCGATGCGTCGGATCGCAGCCAGGTCAGTTGGCGCTTGGCGAGTTGCCGCGTCGCTGCGACGCCGCGATCGAGCAGGTCAGCCAGCGGTGCCTTGGCCCCCTCATCAAGCCAGGCCCACACCTGACGGTAGCCGACGCTGCGCATGGCGGGCAGTTCGGCATGCAGGCCCGGGCGCAAACGCAGTGCGCGGAGCTCGTCGATCAGCCCTGCCTCGACCATCGATCGAAAGCGCGTCGCGATGCGAGCGTGCAGCGCGCTGCGATCGGAAGGCTCAAGCGCGATGCAGAGCGGTGGCGGCTCGTTCGCGAGCGCGGGCTGTGGGGCCCGCGCAAGCCAATGGCTCAGGGTTTGGCCGCTCGCCTCGTACACCTCGAGTGCGCGCTGAATGCGCTGCGAGTCGCCGGGGGCCAGTCGGGCAGCGGTCTGCGGATCGATGCGTGACAGTCGTTCGTGCAGGGCGGGCCAGCCGAGTCGTGCGGCCTGCGCGTCGAGTGCGGCACGAATGGCGGGGTTGGCGGCCGGCAACTCGTGCAGGCCTTCCCGAAGTGCCCGGGCGTACAACATGGTGCCGCCCACGAGCAGGGGGAGTTTGCCGCGGGCACTCACCTCGGTGATGAGCCGCTGCGCATCGCTGGCGAAGCGTGCAGCCGAGTAGCTCTGCTCGGGCTCGACCAGATCGATCAGGTGGTGCGCGACGCGGGCCCTTTCCTCGAGCGAAGGCTTGGCCGTACCGATATCCAGGCCCAGGTAGACCTGGGCTGAGTCGACGCTGATGATTTCGATCGGAAAACGCTCGGCCAGCGCCATGGCAAGCGCGCTCTTGCCCGAGGCGGTTGGCCCGAGCAGCAATATCGCAGGCGGGCCGCTGTGCGCCGCCGTTGAGGCCGGAGCGGCTAAAGGCGTGTGGAGGGTGGGCGTTTGGATCATGCGGTGGCAGCCCGCTCTCGCAGCGCCGGCAGCAGGAAGGCGCCCAGCGCCGTCAGGGTGGTGATGCTCGCTGTGGTCAGGGCCAGGGGCAGGGTTGTGCCGTCGAAGCTCGTGCCCACCCGGATGCCGACCAGCACTGCGGCGGCGTGCATCAGAAATCCTGCCAGCGCGGCCGCCGCGCCGGCCTCCCGAGGGAAGGGGCCGATCGCACCCATCTGGGAGCTGGGCTGAAGCAGGCCATGCGCGACCATCACGAAGAACATCGGGACCGCCAGCGCGGCGATCGACTGAACCCCGGCGAGAGACAGCGCGAGCAGGCACAGACCGGCTGTGCCCGTGACCAGCGCGCCGCGCCGGATCGTGCCGATCAGACCCCAGCGCGGAATGAAGCGTCGCCCCAGCGCAGCGCCCGCCAGAAAGCCGCAGATCACGCCGCCAAACAGCAGACCGAAGTGGCGCGCGGGCAGTTCGAGCACCCGGATCGCCACGAAGGGCGAGCCCGAGATGAAGCTGAACAGCGCGCAGTAGGTGCCTGTCGCGATGAAGGTGTGGCTGCGAAACTGCGCGGACTTGAAGATCCTCAGATAGGTTTTTGCCAGTTCGCGCGGCTGCGTTGCGGTCGGGTTGCGGTGCTGATTGGTCTCAGGCAGTCGGGTGAAGGCCGCCCACAGCATCAGCGCACCTGCCAGAGCGATGGCCACGAAGTTGGCGCGCCAGCCGAATACCTCCTGAAGCCAGCCGCCGATCCAGGGCCCGGTGATGGGGGCGAGCGCCATCCACGCCAGGGCCCGCGCCATGACCTGAGCGGCTTGCTCCGGTGCGTGCCGATCGCGCACGATCGCCCGGGCGCAGATGACCACGCAGCAGGTGCCCACCGATTGCACGAAGCGCACCGCGATCAGCGTCTCGAGTGAGCCGGCCAGCGCGGCCACCAGAGTTGAAACGACATACAGCGCGCAGCCGCCGATGGCCACCGGCCGTCGGCCGAAGCGATCGGTCAGCGGGCCCGCGATCAGTTGCGCCACAGCAAAACCCGCGATGAAGATCGACAGGGTGAGCTGCGTGGCGGCGACACTCACGTTGAAGTGGTCACCGATGGCTGGCATCGAGGCAAGGTAGAGGTCGGTGGCGATCGGTTGCAGAGCCATGAAGCCGATCACGATGAAGATCAGCGAGACGGACATCTCGCCGTCGCTGCCCGACGCGTTGCGCTGAAGGGGTGTGGTCATCCGCTCAGCGGCCGCGCAGAAACCAGCCGTCGAGATCAGTGGTACTGAGTTGCACCCAGGTGGGGCGACCGTGATTGCACTGATCGGCGCCCGGAGTGGTTTCCATCTCGCGCAGCAGGGCATTCATCTCGGCTACGCTGAGTTGCCGATTCGCCCGGACCGACGCGCGGCAGGCCATGGAGGCAAGCAGGGCGTCGCGCCGCTCGGTGAGCACGCGGCTCGCGCCATGCGCCTGCAATTCCGCGATGACGTCCCGGGCGAGCGCGATCACGTCGCCGCGTGCGAGCAGGGCCGGTACGGCGCGTACCGCGATGGCCGTGGGAGAAAGCACGCTCAGTTCGAGCCCCAGCGCGTCGATCGTTTGCGACTCGTCCTCGACGACTTGCACCTCGAGCGGGTCGGCCCTGAAAGTGGCGGGAATCAGCAGAGGCTGGCGGGCAATCCCCTGCCCGGAGAGGTCCTGTTTGAGGCGCTCGTAGACGATGCGCTCATGGGCCGCGTGCATGTCGACCACGACCAGCCCCCGCGCGTTCTGCGCCAGGATATAGATGCCGTGAAGCTGTGCGAGTGCGAAGCCCAGTGGTGGCGATGCGGCGGGTGCCTCAGGGGCCAGAAACTGCAGAGCGCGTGCGGTGGCCTGCGGCCCGAAGCCCTGTCTGGGTTCGCCTGCGGTCTGGAAGGCTGCCCAGCGTGAGCCGGCGTCTGCAGGGGCCGAGTCCGGACCCACACCCGGGCTGCGGGGCGTACCGTCAAGACCAGGAAGCTGTGCGGTGAACCCGCCCGGCGCGCTTCGGCCCGGCGCGCGCGCGAGCGGCGCATCAAGGCCGGCGAGCGGGCTGCCCAAAGCGGAGGGCTCGCCCGTCGGGGCGAAACCGGGCGCCTGAGCAGCGCCGCCGGGGTCAAAGGCCGCGCCAGCGAGGCCGGCCCGAAGCGTCTGCTCGACCGCGTGAAAGATGAAGGAGCGGATCGGGCCCAGGTCGCGAAACCGCACTTCGGTCTTGGCCGGGTGAACATTGACGTCGACGCGCGCCGGATCGATTTCCAGGAACAGCACATGGGCGGCATGCCGGTCGCCGTGCATGCGGTCGGCGTAGGCCTGCTTGATCGCGTAGGACAGGGTTCGATCGCGCACGAACCGGCCGTTGACGTAGAAGAACTGGCGATCGGCGCGGGCGCGACTGAGCGTGGGGAGCCCCAGCACCCCGAACAGTCGAACCTCACCGGCCTGCAGATCGACCAGTCGATGCGCCTCGGCATAGTCGTCACCCAAGCCATCAAGCGCGCGTTGCGGCCAGTCGGCGCGCGCAAACTCGAGGGCCCGTTTACCGTCGACCCAGGCGCTGAACGCGGCCCTCGGGTGGGCCAGCGCAATGCGTCGCAGGGTGTCAATACAGTGCGCGGCCTCGGTGCCCGGGTTCTTGAGGAATTTTCGTCGCGCCGGTGTCTCGGCGTAGAGGTCGCTCACCTCAATGCGGCTGCCCACGCTGCCCGACGCGGGCGAGACCCCCAGCGAGGTCGAGTCGATGCAATGGGCCTGCTCGCTCTGCGGCGTTCGGCTGGTGATCCGGGTGCGCGCCACCGAGGCGATGGAGGCCAGGGCTTCGCCGCGAAAACCGAGCGTGGCCACCCGTTCGAGTTCATCGAGATTGATGATCTTGCTGGTGGCATGACGCGTGAGCGCCAGCGCCAGTTCGTCGGCTGCGATGCCGCAACCGTTGTCAACGACCACGATGCGACCAACCCCGCCTTCATCGATGCGCAGTTCGATCTGGTCGGCCCCGGCGTCGAGCGAATTTTCGATCAGTTCCTTGACCACCGAGGCCGGACGCTCGACGACCTCGCCGGCCGCAATCTGGCTGATCAGCCGGTCAGGGAGCAGCGCGATGGTGCGGCGCGAGGCCGAGGCAGGGGGAGTATCCACCCCCCGATTCTATCGGTTTGCCCGAGCGCCAAGGCGGCAGCGGCCCGCCTGTATCATCGACGCATGGATCCGACCCAACTCCTCGACATCTTTCTGCATCTCGACAAGCATCTGGCCGATCTGGTGCAGCACTGGGGCCCGTGGATTTACGCGGCGCTCTTTCTGATCATCTTCGTCGAGACGGGTCTGGTGGTCATGCCCTTTTTGCCGGGCGATTCGCTGCTCTTTGTCTGCGGCGCGATTGCGGCGGTGGGCGGCATGAATCTGCCCCTGCTCATGGGCTTGCTCACGCTCGCTGCGGTGCTGGGTGATGCCCTGAACTATTCGATCGGGCGGCGCGTGGGTGCGAGGGTGTTTGCCTGGGAGCGTTCGCGCTGGTTCAATCGCGACGCCTTCGATCGCACGCACGCCTTTTACGAGCGCTACGGCGGCATGACGGTCATCATTGCCCGATTTCTGCCCTTTGTCCGAACCTTCGCCCCGTTCGTGGCGGGCGTGGCGCACATGAACCGCGCGCGGTTTTCACTGTACAACGTGGTGGGGGGCCTGGTGTGGGTCGTCAGCCTGACTGGCCTGGGCTATCTGATTGGCAACACCGCCTGGGTCAAGCAGCACTTCGAGTGGGTGACCCTGGCCATGATCATCGTCCCGGGCTTGCCGGCGCTCATCGAGGTGAGCCGGCAACTGGGGCGCCGTCTGCTCGCCCGGCGAGGGTCGTAACGCCGACGCACTGGCTTTCTGCGTCGAGGAGCGCTGCCTGCGCGCGGTGAGGGCTCAGATCGTCGATCCTCGCGCCGCTGCCGCGTGACGCGTCAGGTAGTTGCGAATGCCACTGAAAATCGCATCGGCCAATTTCGCCTGATGAGCGGGGTCGCCGAGCCTTCGCTCCTCGTCGGGGTTGCTGATGAAGGCGGTTTCCACCAGGATGGACGGGATGTCGGGCGCCTTGAGCACGGCGAAGGCCGCCTGCTCAGCCTGGCTCTTATGCAGCGAGCCTACCGTTTCGAGCGCGCCCAGCACTTCACCGGCAAGCTTCGATGAGTCGCGAATCTGGGCGGTCGTTGAAAGGTCGAGCAACACCTTCCTCAGCTCGCGATCGCGCTGCGCCAGGTTGACCCCGCCGATCTGGTCCGCGCCGTTTTCGCGGTCAGCCAGCCAGCGTGCCGAACTGCTCGATGCGCCACGTTCGGACAGCAGATAGACCGAGGCGCCGCGGGCATGCGGCTCGATGAAAGCGTCGGCGTGAATCGACACGAATAGATCAGCGCGCGCGCGTCGGGCTTTACCCACGCGCTGGCCCAGCGGCACGAAGTAGTCGCCGGTGCGGGTCAGAAAGCCGCGCATGCCGGGCTCGGCGCTGATTCTCGCGTGCAGCAGCTGGGCGATCGCCAGCACCACGTCTTTTTCGCGCGTACCGTTGCGACCGATGGCCCCAGGGTCTTCGCCGCCGTGCCCGGCATCGATGGCGACCGTGAAGATGCGGGGGCTGGCACTCGGTTTCTGGGGTGCACGCGAAGCGCTCGACGAACGCCCCCCCGAGTCGGCATGGCCTTGATTGCGGGGCATGTCGGCGAGCCGGTCTGGCGCCGCCTGCGGAGATTGGCCTCGCGTGCGCTCATCGAGCAGCCCGCGGAGGGGGTCATCGCGCGCGCTGGGATAGAGGTCGATTACCAGCCGGTGGCGGTAGGCGGCCACGGGTGCGAGCAAAAAGACCTGAGGCACCACGCCGGTCTTGAGTTCGATGACCAGCCGACTCACGCGGGGCCGGTGGGCGATCCACTGCGCGGCGGCAATGTAGGGGTCGTCCGCTGAGATGCGAGGCAGCATCCGGCGCAGGTTGGCGTCCGCCTCGATGCCCTCCATTTCGATGACCAGGCGCGGTGGATCCGTGAGCAGGCGCTGGTTGGCCTTGAGTGGCGAGTCGAGTTCGAGTGCGATGCGGGTGTAATCGGGGGCCGGCCAGACCCGCATCGCCAGCACGCTGGCGGCGTGGGCGAAGGGGAGATCGAGTGTGAGCTGGGTGCCTGCGATCAGCGCGCTGCGCAGCCCGAGCCCGGCGAGTGCGCCGCGCTGCAGGACACGGCGTCGGGAAGCGCGCTCAGACATGCCCTGCCCCGGTCGGTACCCGCGGCGAGTCGCACCAGGCGCTCCGGCCCGGCATCGGCTTGCATCCAGTCAAAATGCAGCCAGAGGTCGGGGACGGGCAGCGTGTCCCCGGCCATTTCGGGCCATTCGATGACCACGGCGATCGTGCCGTCGAAAGACTCCTCAAAGCCCGCATCTCGCCACGCCTCTGGTTCGGATAACCGATAAAAATCAAAATGAAGGAGCTCAAACTTCTCCAGATTATAAGGTTCCATCAGGGCAAAGGTGGGGCTCTTTACCTTACCCTCGTGACCGAGCGTGCCCAGCAGGGCCCGGGTGAAGCTGGTCTTGCCTGCTCCGAGTTCGCCCGACAGGTAAATCAGAAACCCCGGCCGCATACAGGGTGCGATGGCCCCGGCCAGACGCAATGTGGCGGTCAAATCGGGCAGAGGGCATTGCAGACTGGGCTCGAGCGGTTTCACGGTGCTTGGGCGAGGGATCAATAGAATCGCGCAATGACGATTAATTCAGAGGCCTTGCAGGGCGCGGTCGGCGCACCGGACATCGGGCAGTTGCGGCAGTGGGCGCACGACCTGGGGTTTGCCGCCCTGGGCGTCGCCGCGCTCGATCTGGCGGCCGCTGCGCCCGGCTTGAACGCCTGGCTCGAGGCGGGCTGGCACGGGTCGATGGATTATATGTCCCGGCACGCCGCGCTTCGGCTGGATCCGCCTGCCCTTATGCCCGGGGCGCTCAGCGCCGTGATGGTCAGCATGGACTACGCGCCCGAGGATCCCGACTGGGTCGAGGGCGCCTGGTCAACACTGGCCGACGGCGAACGCGCCTATGTGGCGCGGTACGCACTGGGCCGCGACTATCACAAGGTGGTGCGGGGGCGGTTGCAAAAGCTCGCCGAACGCCTGGCTGGTGCCATCGGGCCTTTCGGCTATCGCGCGTTTTGCGACTCAGCGCCCGTGCTCGAGGTAGAACTGGCCTCGCGCGCCGGACTGGGCTGGCGCGGCAAGCACACCTTGCTGATCGAGCGCTCGAGGGGTTCGATGTTTTTCATCGGAACGCTCTACACCGACCTGCCGCTTGCGGCGAGCGAATCGGTGAGCGAACACTGTGGCCAGTGCGAGCGCTGCATTAGCGCCTGTCCGACCGGGGCGATCGTGGCGCCCTATCGGCTCGATGCGCGCCGCTGCATCAGCTATCTGACGATCGAACTTCGCGGAGCGATTCCCGAGCCCTTGCGACCGCTGATTGGAAACCGGATTTACGGATGCGATGACTGCCAGTTGGCCTGCCCCTGGAACAAGTTCGCGGCCGCTGCCCGGGTGCCCGACTTCGCGGCCCGGCAGGGGCTGGATTCGTCCACGCTGGTATCGCTCTTTGCCTGGAGTCGCGAGCAGTTCGAGGCCTCGACTGCGGGCAGCGCCATTCGCCGTATCGGGCACGAGGGCTGGCTGCGCAACATCGCCGTCGCCTTGGGTAATGCGATCGATACCCGCGGGGCGGCCCGGGCTGCCGTGGTGGCGGCGCTGGTGTCGCGCTGCGAGGACCCCTCGGCGCTGGTGCGCGAGCATGTCGACTGGGCGCTGTCGAGACTGGCCGCTGCGAACCCGCCCGACTGATCAGTCATCCGACTGAGGACTCAGACGGGGGCGTCTGGCGGGTGAGTCGGACCAGTCAGACCACCGAAAGCCAGAAGGGAAGGGCCAGCGCCGAGGCGAGCAGCGAGAGGCTCACCAGCATCGCCACAAAGGGCCCGTCGCCGCCCGTGCGACTCGCGAGAATGTAGGAGGCGGGTGCGGTGGGCAGCGAGGCATAGATGACCACGATGGCGGCCGACAGCCCGGGCAGCTCGAGCTGCCGGGCGAGCAGCAGCGCCACCAGCGGCATCACCCCCAGCTTGATGGCGGTGAACCAGGTCGCCAGGCGCAGCGCGCTCGCCCGATAGGCGCCATCGGCCGAGGCCAGGCGCCCCAGGCGTAGTCCTGCGCCCGCGCTCAGCAGACCGAGTGCGAGCGAGGCAGCGCCCAGCCGATCGAGGGTGGCGCTGGCCGGCGCAGGCAGTTGCAGTTGGGCGAAGTTGGCCAGCAGCCCGCCCACGGTGGCAATCAACAGCGGATTGCGGGCGAGCTCGCGCACGACACTGCCTCCCGCATTGCGGGCGAGAGGCCAGACGGCCGCTACATTGATCAGCGGAACGGCCACGCCGATGATGACGGCCGCCAGCGAGACGCCGGCTTCGCCCGCGAGCCGGTGTGAGAGCGCGAGCATGATGTAGGAATTGAAGCGGAAGGCGCACTGCACGCCCGAGGCAAACTGCAGCGACTGCGGCTTGAGCAGGGGCTTGGCGGCATAGCCGAGCGCGACGCCGACCGCGATCGCACCCAGGGCGGCGGCCAGAGCCGGGCCCGCCTGCGCCACGACGATGGGCGTGCGCGATACGGTGCCAAACAACAGTGCCGGAAACAGCACGAAGTAGGTAAGCTTCTCGAGCGCGGACCAGAAGGCCGCGTCTTTGAAGAAGCTCCGGTTCAGCGCAAAGCCGATCGCGATCAGCGCGAGATCCGGAAGAAGAAGCCGGGCGGTATCCATGATGAGTGTTTCCAGCCAGAGTGTATCGGAGCAGAGTCGCGGGCTCGTCGAGACCTTCGTCGAATCGGTCTGGCTTGAAGACGGGCTGTCTCGCAATACGCTCGCCGCGTACCGCCGTGACCTGCTGTTGCTGGCCGACTGGCTGGCGCAGACCCGTGCGGTCGAACTGGCCGTAGCAGTCGAAGCCGACCTGCACGCCTACATCGCGGCGCGTCATGCGGATTCACGACCGGCCAGCAGCAACCGGCGCCTGTCGGTGTTTCGTCGCTTCTATCGCTATCTGGTTCGCGAGCGTCATCGCGAAGATGATCCCACGGTGCGTGTACGCTCGGCGCGCCAGCCGCCACGGTTTCCCACCACCCTGAGCGAGGCCCAGGTCGAGGCGCTGCTGGCCGCCCCCGAGGTGAGTACGCCGCTCGGGCTGCGCGATCGGGCGATGCTCGAGACGCTCTACGCCACGGGGCTGCGCGTGTCGGAACTGGTGGGTTTGCCTGCGGTGGGCGTGGCGCTCGATCAGGGGGTGCTGCGTGTGATCGGCAAGGGCGACAAGGAGCGCCTGGTCCCGCTTGGCGAGGATGCCGTGGCCTGGATCGAGCGCTGGCTGCGCCAGGGACGGGTGAGCGTGCTGGGCGAGCGGGCCGCAGATGCGCTCTTTCTCACGCATCGCGCGCAGCCTATGACTCGGCAGATGTTCTGGACGCTGATCAAGCGGTACGCGGTCATCGCAGGCATTCGCGCGCCCCTGTCGCCGCATACGCTGCGTCACGCATTCGCCACGCATTTGCTACACCATGGTGCCGACCTGCGGGTGGTGCAGTTGCTGCTGGGTCACGCCGACATCTCCACCACGCAGGTCTACACGCATATCGCGCGCGAGCGTCTGCGCAGCCTCCATGCCCGGCACCATCCGCGGGGCTGATTCGGGCATACTCCGCGCGCACGGATCAGGAGACGACAAGCGATGCGAGTGGCAGTGGTGGGACTGGGCGCCGTGGGGGGGCTGATCGCCGCCAGGCTGGCCCGAAGCGGTATCGAGGTCTGCGGTCTGGCGCGAGGCGCCACGCTGCAAGCCGTGCGGCGTGACGGCCTGCAGGTGATCGAAATTGCCGACGGCCGGGAATCGCGTTTTTCGGCCGAACTCAAGGTGAGCGACGACCCCCGTGACCTGGGCACGCCCGATGTGGTCGTGCTGGCGGTCAAGGCGCCCGCCTTGCATGCGGTGGCGCCCTCGGTGGCCGCCTTGTTGGGCGAGCACACCTCAATCCTGTGTGCGATGAACGGGGTGCCGTGGTGGTTCTTTCACGGTCTTGACCCGGCGCTGGCGGCGCGGCGCTGGGGCTCGATCGACCCGGATGGCTCAATCGCCAGCCAGATGCCCGTCGACCGGGTGATTGGTTCAGTGCTGCACCTAGGGGCCTCCACGCCCGCGCCGGGTGTGGTCAGACTTACCACGCCGGCGCGAATCATTGTGGGTGAACCCCAGGGCGGGCAGAGCGAGCGCAGCCATCGCGTGGCCGACGCGCTCGAGGTTGCCGGTTTCATCACCGAGCGCGCGCCCGTCATCCAGCAGGAGGTCTGGCTTAAACTCTGGGGCAACATGACCATGAATCCGGTCTCGGCGATCACCGGGGCCACCGCCGATCGATTGCTCGATGACGACCTGGTGCGTGGCTTTCTCAGTCAGGTGATGATCGAAGCGGCGCAGATTGGCGCGCGGATCGGTTTGCCGATCAGCATGACGCCCGAGGCGCGTCATGCGATTACGCGCCAGATTGGCGCGGCCAAGACGTCCATGCTGCAGGATGTCGAAGCGGGGCGCGCGATCGAGCTCGATGCGCTGGTGGGTGCGGTGCAGGAAATCGGCCGGGTCTTGCAGGTGCCCACGCCCTTTACCGATGCGCTCTTCGGCGTGTCGCGCCTCTTTGCTCGCGTCAAGGGCCTGTATCCGCCCGCACCACCCGCTCAGCCATGAACGACCGCGCCCGCCATGTGTCGGAGACGCCCGCTACGCGCTTTCTCAGGCAGCGCTCGGTCGTGTTCAGCGAGCATCCCTACGACTATGTCGAGCATGGCGGGACCGCCGAATCGGCGCGCCAGTTGGGGGTCGATGAGCACGGCGTCTTCAAGACCCTGATCATGCAGGACGAGCGCGCCCGGCCGCTGGTGGTGCTCATGCATGGTGACCGCAAGGTCTCGACCAAGGCACTGGCCAGGCAGATCGGGGTCAAGTCGGTCGAGCCCTGCGAACCCGAGGTCGCCAACCGGCACACGGGCTATCTGGTGGGGGGCACCTCGCCCTTCGGGCTGAAGAAAGCCATACCGGTCTACCATGAGGCGGCTATGGTCGAGTTCGATCGCGTGTATCTCAATGGCGGCCGTCGCGGCTATCTGGTGTCGCTTGCGCCGCAGGTGATCATTGATCTGCTCGGGTCGCGGCCGGTCAACTGCGCCCTCGACAAATAGGAGCCCGCATGAACGCGACGAGTCTGCTTGGCGTGGCGGTGGCTTACCTGATCGGGTCAGTGTCCTTCGCGGTGGTGGTCAGCCGCCTGATGGGGCTGGCCGATCCGCGGACCTATGGCTCGGGCAATCCCGGCGCGACCAACGTGCTGCGCAGCGGCAGCAAGCCTGCGGCGCTGCTCACCCTGCTGGGTGACGCGCTCAAGGGCGTCGTGGCCGTGCTGCTCGCGCGCCATCTGGGGGCCCTCTGGGGCTGGGGCGAGGCAACGGTCACGCTGGCGGGTCTGGCCGCCTTCATCGGCCATCTGTATCCGGTCTTTCATCGCTTTCAGGGCGGCAAGGGCGTGGCCACGGCCGCGGGCGTGCTGCTTGCGGTCGATCCGGTGATCGGCGGGGCCACGGCGCTCACCTGGCTGATCATCGCGTTCTTTTTTCGCTATTCGTCGCTGGCTGCGCTGGTGGCCGCGGCGTTCGCGCCCCTATGGCAGGGGTTCATGCACGGGACAGACATGCGAATGGCCGCCATCGCGGTGATGAGTGCCTTGCTGGTTTGGCGCCATCGCGCCAACATCGCCAAACTGCTGAACGGAACCGAATCAAGGATCGGTGGTTCGCGCAGTGCTGGCGCCGCCAGTGATGCCAGTGCTGCTAGTGCTGTCCAGGGTGCCGGCGCTTCGCGCGAGCAAGAGCCCCCGCATGCGGATCGGCGTTGACCTCGGCGGCACCAAAATCGAGGCCATCGCGCTGGACGATCGCGGGGCCGCGCTCGTGCGGCGGCGCATCGCAGCGCCCCAGGGCGACTACTCCCGCACAATCGATGCGATCGGCTCGCTGATTGCCGAGGTCGAGCGCGAGGCCGTGCGCGCGCAGCCCGGGGCTCTGGCTGGCGCGCCCGATGCGGGCCAGGCGATTGCGCCCGCCTGCGGCATCGGCATCGGCATCCCCGGCTCGCTCTCGCCCGCCACAGGTCTGGTTCGCAATGCCAACTCCACCTGGCTGATCGGTCGCCCGTTGGCGCAAGACCTCGAGCATGCGCTGGGCCGTCCTGTCCGGATCGAAAACGATGCCAACTGCTTTGCCATGTCGGAGGCCATGGATGGCGCCGGCGCGGGCGCGGACGTGGTGTTCGGCGTCATTCTCGGAACCGGGGTCGGCGGCGCAGTGGTCGTGCATGGCCGCGTGCTGCGGGGCGCCATGGCCATCGCGGGCGAGTGGGGACACAATCGGCTGCCCGCGTCCGACGACCCAGGTCTTCAGGCGGCCGAGTGGCCCGGGCCTGCGTGTTATTGCGGGCGACGCGGGTGCATCGAAACCTTCCTGAGCGGACCCGGTTGGCTGGCCCGACACGGCTCTGGCGCGGCGGCTGGCGAGTCTTTGCTCCACCCGCCTCATGCGGCGCAAGGGCCGGGACGCCCGGTCGCTTCGGTCCAAGCGCTGGTTGGCGCCCTGCGCGCCGGCGATCAGCAGGCTCGGGAAAGTTTCGATCGCTACGTGGACCGGCTATCCAGGGCGCTGGCCGCCGTCATCAACGTGCTGGACCCTGATGTGATCGTGCTGGGGGGCGGGCTCAGCAATATCGACGAGCTGTATGGCGCTGTGCCGGTGCGCTGGTCGCGCCATGTGTTTTCAGATCGGGTCGACACCCGTTTGTGCAAGGCCGTTCACGGCGATTCGTCAGGGGTGCGTGGCGCGGCGTGGCTCTGGCCCGCGGGCTATCCGGGCTGAGCCGTCACCGGTTCGAGCGACTCCAGCGGCCAGCGGGGGCGGACCGAAAAGCCCGAGGGGATGCCCGCCGGGTGGCCCGCCTCGGCCATGGCCTGCAGGCGCAGCGCCCCGGCCAGGGCAATCATGGCGCCGTTGTCGGTACATAGGGCCGGCGGCGGGAAATAACAGCGAAATCCCTGGCGGCGCTGGGCTTCGGCAAGCCGCTGTCGCAATTGCCGGTTGGCGCTGACCCCGCCGGCGATGACCAAGCGTTCGCAACCGCTCGCCCGCACGGCTCGTACCGCCTTGGCCGCGAGCACTTCGGTGATGGCCGACTCGACCTCGAGCGCCAGATCTGCCCGCGCTGCATCATCCGCCAGCCCACCGCCCACGGCGGTTCGAACCGCGGTCTTGAGGCCACTGAAGCTGAAGTTGAGGCTGTCGTCATGAAGCAAGGGCCGGGGCAGTCGGAAGCGGCCCGGCCGGCCGGCTTCGCCGAGTTTCGAGAGGGCGGGCCCACCCGGGTAGCCCAGGCCGAGCAGCTTGGCGCTTTTGTCGAAGGCTTCTCCGGCGGCATCATCCAGGGTGTCGCCGAGCAGCCGGTAGCGGCCGATCGACTCTACCGCCATGAGTTGCGTATGGCCGCCCGACGCCAGCAGCGCGACAAAGGGCATCTGCGGCGCTTCGTCGGCCAGCAGCGGTGACAGCAGGTGCCCTTCGAGGTGGTGCACGCCGATGCCGGGCCGCCCGAGCGCCCAGGCAAGCGAGGCCCCGACGCCCGACCCCACCAGCAGGGCGCCTGCGAGACCCGGGCCCTGTGTCCAGGCGACGGCATCGATCTGAGCCAGCGACAGGCCGGATTCGCCGAGCGCCTGACGCGCCAGAGGCAGTACCCGCCGGATATGGTCGCGCGAGGCGAGTTCAGGCACCACCCCGCCATAACGCTCGTGCATGGCCACCTGCGAGTGCAGGGCCTGTCCCAGCAGGCCGTCCCGAGTGCAGTAGACGGCGACGCCCGTCTCGTCGCACGAGGTTTCGATTCCGAGAACTCTCATCGGCGTAGTATTGCACGCAGTCCCGGTATCCTCCGGCCTCCTGCGGGCGTTGCCCGCGTGCTGTCGGCTTGCTTGCCCCATGTCCTCCGACTCCTCTTTTGATCTCGCCGTCATCGGTGCGGGTGCCGCCGGGTTGATGTGCGCGGCAGTGGCCGCGCGCCGGGGGCTTCGGGTGGTGCTCATCGACCATGCGGTGCGGCGCGCAGAGAAGATCCGTATTTCGGGCGGTGGTCGCTGCAATTTCACCAACCTCGAGGGCGGGCGGATCGAACGCTACTTTGGCGAGCAGTCGGGGTTCGTCCGTCCGGCCTTGCGGGCCTACCCGCCCGATCGGTTCATTGCGCTGGTGCGTGCCCACGACATCGGGTTTCATGAAAAACACAAGGGCCAGCTTTTTTGTGATGACTCGTCCGAGCAGATCATCGACATGCTGGGCGCTGAATGCGCGCGCGGCGAGGTCACCGAAATGCGCCCCTGCGAGCTGCGTGCCTTGAGCCTTGCAAGCTCGCCGGGCAAAGCGCGATTTCTCCTCGATACCAGCGAGGGTAAGGTATCGGCGTCGCATGTGGCAGTGGCTACCGGGGGGTTGTCGATTCCGAAGATCGGTGCCACGGATCTGGGCTACCGCCTCGCCCGGCAATTTGGTCACCGGGTGGTCGAACCCCGTCCCGCGCTTGTACCGCTAACCTTCGACGCGGCCGCGTGGGCCGACTTTGTGCCGCTCGCCGGCGTGGCACTTCCGGTCGGGATTCAATCGGGTGGATCGCCAGTGTTTGAGGATGACCTGCTCTTTACTCACCGCGGGCTTTCCGGCCCGGCCGTGCTCCAGGCATCGAGCTTCTGGCGGTCCGGCACGAGCCTGGCCGTTGATCTCCTCAATGGGCTTGATGCGGCCCACTGGCTGTTCGCCGAACGCCAGCGGGCGGGCCAGCGACCGCTCGGCAGTGCGCTGGCCGATCGCCTGCCGCGGCGATTGGCCAGCGCCTGGGTCGAGCGGGCGGGCGGCCCGGACCTCGTTCGCCGCAGACTCGCCGAGTTGGGCAACCGGCAGATCGAACAGATCGCCGCCCAACTGCGCAGCTGGCAGATTCTGCCTGGCGGCACTGAGGGCTTTCGCAAGGCCGAGGTCACCTCGGGCGGCGTCGCCACCGAGGAGATCGACCCGCGCAGCATGCAGTCGCGGCGGGTCGCCGGCCTCTATTTCATCGGGGAAGTCCTGGATGTGACCGGTTGGCTCGGCGGCTACAACTTTCAGTGGGCCTGGGCCTCAGCCTTCGTCGCGGCGGATTCGATGGGGCGCTGAGGGGGGAGCCAGCGCGTGCGCCGCGGGCCGGAGCTGAAGGTCGTTGGGCAAGGCCTACATTTGACTTTTTTCGTTCGATTGCTGTACGCTTTCGGGTTCGACTGAAAGGGGGTGATTTTTAATGCCGACGGTCCGAGTCAAGGAAAACGAGCCGTTTGATGTGGCGCTTCGGCGCTTTAAGCGAACGATCGAGAAAGCCGGAATCATCACCGAGCTTCGTGCGCGTGAGTTTTACGAGAAACCCACGTCTGAGCGCAAGCGCAAGAAGGCGGCCGCGGTCAAGCGCCATTACAAGCGCATCCGCAGCCAGATGCTCCCCAAGAAACTCTACTGATCTTTTTCAGTGGTCCTGGGCATCGCTGGCGCGTCGGCATGGTGCGTCAGCGGTCGCCCGGTTTGAGTCGCCCGGTACCGGGTCCTGTGTGGGGCCTTGTGTGCCGGGAGCGACGCTGGGTATTCCCTCCAGGAAATTACCGAACCTGGGCTTGACAGCCCCCTTCCGGTTGCGGGGGTCTTCGCCGATCCACGTGCTGATCGGGAGCTGGCCAACACGGCCTCACCTTCCCTCCAGTTCAACTGTCGTCCATCAGGAGTGATGCATGAGCCTGAAAGAGCGAATCAGCGAAGACATGAAGGCCGCCATGCGTGCCCGCGAGGCCGATCGGCTGTCGGCGGTACGCATGCTGCTGGCCGCCGTCAAGCAGCGCGAGGTCGACGAGCGCATCGTGCTCGACGACGTGCAGGTGGCGTCGGTGGTCGAGCGCTTGGTCAAGCAGCGGCGCGATTCCATCACCCAGTTCGAAGCGGGCGGCAGGCAAGACCTGGCCGACCGCGAAAAGTTTGAGCTCTCGGTGTTGGTTGCGTATCTCCCTGCCCAGGCCGATCCGGCCGAGGTGGCGGCCGTCATTGATGCCGCGATCGCCGAGTGCGGCGCCTCCGGGCCCCAGGACATGGGCAAGGTCATGGCGCTCGTGAAGTCTCGCCTGGCCGGGCGTGCCGACATGGCGGCCATTTCCGGTCAGGTCAAGAACCGGCTGGCACGCTAGACTGCCTGGGTGATTCCCCAGGATTTCATTCAGCAGTTGCTGGCGCGGGTCGACATCGTCGATGTCGTCGGCCGTCACGTTCAACTGCGTCGCGCCGGCTCGAACTTTCTCGGCCTGTGCCCCTTCCATGGCGAAAAATCGCCCTCATTCACGGTCAGCCCGAGCAAGCAGTTCTACCATTGCTTCGGTTGTGGCGCGCATGGGTCGGCGATCGGCTTTCTGATGGAGCAGTCCGGGTTGGGCTATGTCGATGCCATCCGGGATCTGGCCCGGGAGGCTGGTATGACGGTGCCTGAGATGCGGCCGGCCGATGCCGCCGCCGCTGCGTCGGCAGCCTCCGAAGCGGCAGACCTCACCCAGCTTCTGGCCGATGTGGCGCGTTTTTATCGTCAACGACTGCGCGATGCGCCGGGGGCGATCGACTACCTCAAACGGCGTGGTCTCACGGGCGAGACGGCCGCGCGTTTCGGGATTGGCTATGCCCCCGCGCAATGGCGGGGTCTCGAGGCGGCGGTGCCCGATTACGCATCGCCCGCGCTGGGGGCGGCGGGTCTGGTGATCGAATCGAGCGACGACGACGGACGTAGCAAGCGCTATGACCGGTTCCGGGACCGGATCATGTTTCCGATTCGCAATGCCCGCGGTCAGGTGATCGGGTTTGGCGGTCGAGTGCTCGATGGCGGCGAGCCCAAATACATGAACTCCCCCGAGACACCCGTGTTCTCCAAGGGGCGCGAAATTTATGGGCTGTTCGAGGCCAGGGAGGCGATCCGCCGCGAAGACTGCGTGATCGTGGTCGAGGGCTACATGGATGTCGTCATGCTGTCGCAGCACGGTGTGGGCAATGCCGTGGCCACGTTGGGCACCGCCACCACGCCCGACCATGTCCGAAAACTGGTTCGGTTGGCCGACCGGCTGGTGTTCGCGTTCGATGGCGATGCAGCCGGGCAGCGGGCGGCCTGGCGGGCGCTGGGCGTCTGCCTGCCGCTGGCCTCCGACACCCGGCGCATCGACTTTCTGTTCTTGCCGCCTGAGCACGACCCTGACAGTTTTATCCAGGCGCAAGGGGGCGAAGCCTGGGCGCAAGCGCTGTCCCAGGCGCTGCCTTTGTCGGAGTTGTTGCTGCGCGAACTCTCGGGGCAGGTCGATCTGTCGACCCCGGAGGGCCGGGCGATGCTGCTGGCCCAGGCAAGGCCCATGGTGCTCGAGCTCGGGGCGCCTGCGCTCAGGATGCAACTCGTTCATCGACTGGCCGCGCTCACCGAACTGAGCGTCAGCGAAGTCGAGCGCTACCTGGGGGCGGCTGGCCAGCCCAGAGGGTCGGGTCCGAGTGCCTTCACGGCGGGGCGCGCCGGCTCGGGGGGGGCGACTGAGGGCGCCGCGTCGGGGCCGTGGCGCGAAGCGTCCGCTCGCGGCGGCAGGCCGGAGCGCGGCGGGCGGGGTGACGAGGGGCGCGGCCGCGAGTGGGGCTCGGGGGCTGGCGGCGGGCGTCGGGGCGAGCGCTATCCGGTGCGTGTCCTGCCCCGGGTGCCGGTTGCCGCGCCCGATCTGGAGGGTCGGGTTCGCCTGCTTCTGGCGCTTCATCCCGGCCTCGCGCGAGGCCTTGCAGCCGATGAGGCCTGGATCCCCGAGTCGATGAGGCAATGGGTGGGCCACCTCGCCGGGCTCGCTTCGGGAAGCAGCTTTGCCAATGCCTGCGAGGCGCTGCGGGCGCTGGACCCGGCGGCGGCGGACCGGCTCGAGCGCGAGGGTGCGGCGGACGCAGCAGCGCTGTCCGAACTTAGTGCGCAGGAGGCGGCGCTCGAACTGGAGGGGGCAGCGGCACAGTTACGGGTGCGCTGGGCCAGGCAGGAAGTCGAGCGCATGGTGCTGGCCGGCATTCGGACTGATGATGAACGCGCCCGCTACCAGTCTTTGCTTCGACTGAGCAAAGGCTTGGTATAGTAGAGGGTTCCCCGTTTGATCTTTTTAATCCGAACTTCAGCGCGTCGATGCGGGGCGTCGATGCGCGCCGGGGTCACACACTGCATTGTGCCCGTTTGCGGGCACTGGGGCTTGCCATCACGACGGTCGAGCCCGCTTCCAAGGTTTCTGTCAACAAGGTGTCGAGGGGGCAAACAAGGTGACAGCTAAGAAGGTGGCAATCAAGGTGGCGAACAAGTCGACAGCAAAGAAACCGACGACCGGCAAGGCATCCAGCGCCAAGGCAGGCACCGGGTCGCGGGCAAGCGCCTCCGGCAAGCCCTTGAAGCGGGCGGCTTCGAAACTGACGACACGTCCCGCTGCCAAGGCGTCATCGCGCTCGACCGCCGCAGTCGCTCGCGGGTCAAGCGCCAAGGCCAGCAGCAAATCCGCCCCCGGCAAGCAGGCGCCAGCGAAGAAACAATCGTCATCGGGCCGGTCTTTGGCCCCCAAGACACAAGTGACCGCCAAGGCGAAGCCGGTGGCGAAAAAGGATACCGTGATCAAGAAGCAAGTCGTCGCCAAAAAGCCCGCAGTGGCCAGCAAGCCTGTGGCCGCTGGCAAACCGGTTTCAAGCGTCAAACAAGCGGCCAGCGCCAAGCAATCGGCCGCCGGAAAACCGGTCGCCAAGGCGCCTCCGGCGAAGTCCGTCAGCAAGCCTGCAGCCAAGCCCGCCAAGCCCGCCAAGCCCGCCAAGCCCGCCAAGCCCGCCAAGCCCGCAACCAAGGCGTCGGCCAGGCCTGTCAGCAAGTCGACGACCGGAGCCCCAGGTCAATCATCGCCCAAGGCGACGCCTGCCGCCGCCGTGAAGGGCGCGGCCAAGGCCGCTGCAAAGGGTAGCGCCAAGGTCGTGGGTCAAGTCGCTCCGAAAGCTGCCGCGCTCGGGCCGCCCCAGCCTGTCGCGGCCGCTGCGCCCAAAGCGGTCGCCAAGGCGGGCGCCAAAGCGGCCTCGCAGCCGGCAGCGGCTCCGGCAGGCCTCGCGGCCCCGCTCGCCGAGTCGGTCGCCAAGCCCGCGGCCAAAGCCGCAGTGGCGGCATCTTCTGGCGCTGCCAAGGCCAAGTCGTCGGCTGGCGCGGTCAAGGCGGCGGCCAGCGAGCCCATGGCAGCCTCGCCGTCGGCGGCGCAAAAGCCTGAGCCCAAGCCTGCCAAGGCCGACAAAGCTGCCAAAGCCGGCAAATCGGCCAAGTCCGGCAAGCCGGCCAAGTCGCAGTCGGCTGACGGCTCTGACAGCGTCGACCTGAGCGATGACGCAGGCGATGGCGAGCAGGTCGAGGCTTTCGAAGAGGGCGATACTGAAGCCGAGGTGATCCCAGAAGTACCCAGCCCGCCGGTCAAGACGGGCAAGCGTGGCAGTCGCGCGCGAGAAAAACAGTTCCTCAAAGAATTCGGTACAGCGGGCATTACCGAAGAGCAGCGGGAAGCCACCCGCAACAATCTCAAGATTCTGATCAAGAGCGGCAAGGAGAAGGGCTTCCTCACCTACTCCGAGATCAACGATCATCTGCCCGACCTCGGCGACGGCGAAGCCAATGAGTCGATCATCACCGCGTTCAACGACATGGGGATCGCGGTTTACGATCAGGCGCCCGATGCCGAGACCTTGCTGATCTCCGACAACACACCGGTTGTCAGCTCTGATGATGATGCCGAGGAGGAGGCCGAGGCGGCACTCTCCACGGTCGACTCCGAATTCGGCCGCACCACCGACCCGGTTCGCATGTATATGCGTGAAATGGGGTCGGTCGAACTGCTCACCCGCGAGGGCGAGATCGAAATCGCCAAGCGCATCGAGGACGGTCTCAAGCGCATGGTGCAAGCCATCTCGGCCTGCCCCACCACCATCAAGGAAGTGCTCGATCATGCCGAGCGTATCGGCGCAGGCACCATGCGCATCGATGAGGTGGTCGACGGTCTGATCGATCCCAATGCCGAAGAGGCCGAGTTTGTTGCGGCACCGCCCGCGCCGGCCCCGGCCGATGAAGGTGATTTTGACGACGAAGAGGGCGGCGACGGGAGCGGGGCCAACGCGGCCAAGCTCGAAGAGCTCAAACGCGAGGCGTTGGCCAAGTTTGAAGTCATCAGTACTGGTTTCGAGCGTATGCGCGTCGCCTTCGAGAAAGACGGTTACCTCAGCAAGCCCTACGTCAAGGCGCAATCGGAAATCCAAAACGAACTCATGACGATCCGCTTCACGGCCAAGATCGTCGAGAAACTCTGCGACACCTTGCGTGGTCAGGTTGAAGAGGTTCGCAGGCTCGAGCGGACCATCGCCGATATCTGCCTGCGACGCGTGGGCATGCCACGCGAGTATTTCATTGCCTCGTTTCCCGGTAACGAAACCAATCTTCGATGGGTCGAGGGCGAGCTGGCCAAAGCGTCGGCCTGGCAGTCGGTACTCGCGCGCAACGTACCGGCCATTCAGGACCTTCAGCAAAAACTCATCGACCTGCAGGCGCGTGTGGTGTTGCCGCTTGGCGATCTCAAAGAGATCAACAAGCAGATGACCGATGGCGAGAAGCTTGCACGCAAGGCCAAGCGCGAAATGACCGAGGCCAATCTGCGTCTGGTCATTTCCATTGCCAAGAAATACACCAACCGCGGCCTGCAGTTTCTCGACCTGATTCAGGAGGGCAATATCGGCCTGATGAAGGCGGTCGACAAGTTTGAATATCGCCGCGGCTACAAGTTTTCCACCTATGCCACTTGGTGGATTCGTCAGGCGATTACCCGCTCCATCGCCGATCAGGCGCGCACCATCCGTATTCCGGTTCACATGATCGAAACGATCAACAAGATGAATCGAATCAGCCGCCAGATCCTTCAGGAGACCGGGCAGGAGCCTGATCCGGCCACGCTGTCGACGCGCATGGAAATGCCCGAAGACAAGATCCGCAAGATTCTGAAGATCGCCAAAGAGCCCATTTCGATGGAAACGCCCATTGGCGACGATGATGATTCCCATCTGGGCGATTTCATCGAAGACACCACCACGCTGGCGCCAGCCGACGCCGCGCTCCACGGGTCCATGCGCGATGTCGTCAAAGAGGTGCTCGATTCCCTCACGCCGCGCGAGGCCAAGGTGCTGCGCATGCGATTCGGCATCGAGATGAGCACCGACCATACCCTCGAGGAGGTCGGCAAGCAGTTCGATGTCACGCGCGAGCGCATTCGCCAAATTGAAGCCAAGGCCCTTCGCAAACTGCGTCACCCCACCCGGGCTGACAAGCTCAAGAGTTTTCTCGAGGGCCAGTGAGTCCGCCCTGCGGCGCTCACCCCGCTCGCCCGAGCGGGGGGCCCATCGCGCCGGTTAAGGGCCGATGAGCGCTGCCCAGGGCTTCGGCGTCGGACTCGCTGCGGGGTTCGGCGCCGTATTCATCTGGGGGACGCAGATTCCCATCGCCAAGCAGGTGCTCCCTCTGCTCGACGGTTTCTCGCTGGGCCTTTTCCGCTACGTGATCGCCATGGCGGGGTTTGTGGCGCTCCTGGTCTGGAAGGAGGGGTGGGCCGCGCTGTCACCGGCCGGGCACCTGCGCGTCCTGACTGTTTCCGGCGGTATCGGAATTGCCGGGTCGGTCATGCTGGTGTTTTGTGGTCTCACGCTGACCCGCCCCGAATCGGCTGCCATCATTTCCGCCTTGCAACCGGCCATGGCGGTGCTGGCGCAGTGGCTGGTGTACCGGCGTCGGCCGGCGCGGTTCACCCTGGCCTGTATTGCGGTGGCCTTTATCGGCGTGGTGCTGGTGGTCACCCGCGGCGCTTTGTTTTCTTCGAACGAATCGCCCATTACCCTGCACGAATGGCTCGGCAATTTCCTGGTGTTCTGCGGCTCGATTGCCTGGGTGACCTATTCGCTCTCTACCGTGTCGATTGCCCACTGGTCGACTGCTCGCCTCTCGGCACTGACCAGCCTGTTCGGCGTGCTGGTTTCGCTGCCGATCTGGGGCTTGGCGCACGCATTCGGTCTGACGCTCATCCCCACCACTTTCGACGCCGTGCTGGCCTGGCAGGTGATCTATCTGGCAATCGCTGGTGCCCTGATCGCGATTTACCTCTGGAATATCGGACTGAAACGAATCGGCGTGCTGAATTCGGTACTGCTCAGCAATCTTGTGCCGGTCATCGCCTTTGCGACCATGGCGGTGCTGGGTTCGGAATTCGGTCCGGCCGAACTCGGCGGCGCTGCGCTGGTGGTGCTGGCACTGGCGGCGAGCAATTTGCATCAGCGCCATCTGCGACGGCTCTGAGGCGCCGGGTCACCGGGCTGGCGGTGGGAGTTTCCCGCTGCGTGATGCAGCAGAATCTTGTGCCCTACCCCATTTAATAGACTCTATCGGGGAAGCATCCGGGGCCGAGCCCGCGGTGACGGATCAACCGGCATGTCGCCCGGCGCGCGGGCTCGCGGCAAGGGGGCCGGGGCGGTCTACAATGGCGCCCGCGGGCCTCTAGCTCATGTTGGTTAGAGCAGCGGACTCATAATCCGTTGGTGCCGGGTTCGACTCCCGGGGGGCCCACCACTATTCAGCTCGCCCTGCGATTGGAGCCCTGGCGCTGATGGGGGCCGGTCAACCCCGCCCCCATTCGCCGAGCCTCAGGACGCGCTGGCGGGCGCCGCGATGAGATATTGCTCGCGGGTATGACCCTGCGAGAGTTTCTCCGCGAGCCATACCGGGGCACGCCCACGACCGGTCCAGGTGGCGCCGGTTGCAGGGTCGCGATACTTGGGCGCGACGGGAGTTTTGGACTTGACCGGCTTTTTGCGGGTTTTAACTGCGCCATTGCCCTTGCTGGCCACGGCGCCAAGGTCGGCCGGCTGGACGCCGAGTTTTTTCATCAAGGCTTTCACCTTCGCGACGGCGCCGGCTTTTTTGTTATCGCGGGCAGATTCAATCGCCTTGGCTTTAGCCTCAAGGCGAGCGATTTGTTTCTTGATGGTCTCGTAGCTGGTCGTGCGCGGCATGGCGTGATCCGTAAATTAATTTCAGAGTCGCGACTTTATCAGAATCAATTTCTCCGGTGCAAGCAATCTCTTATTGGTCGATTGTTTGTACTTAATTCAAATCAATATGCAAGGTTGTCGATCGGTCATATATGACAAGCCACTTAATAAAATAATCATAAGTATATGATTGGTATGTATATTGTGAATTATCTAAATATGATTTGTCCCATCGAATCCCCCCAACCCTGTACCGGTCCGAGCGGATTTCGGGTGACGGTCACCTCTTCCATCCTGGGTTGGCCGCCAAATGCCCGATATACCACACGGTCATCGACAAAGACGATCAGCGCGTTGAATGTCCACCCCGAAACGAGTACCTCGCGCCTGAATGCCAGTGAATCGAGCCAGAAATTGCCTAGACGTTCGCGCCGAATCTTTTTGACATTGATCGCAAGCCCCGAGCAGCGGTTTCCGACGGCCAGACACTCTCGCAGGCCCGGGTCGAGCTCTCGCGTCACGGGCGCGTTGACACTGGCGAATTTCTGCACCAAATCAGGCCATGAAAGAATCGTCACCGCCGGATTGCGATAGGGGTCGAAACCGTCGGTGGACAATTCGGATCGCAGGCTGACATTCGGCTCGAGTTTTTCAATGGCCGCCCGTGCTTCATCGAACTCGGACCAGGGCATACGTGTCGTATCAGTGCCCACCGGTAGCAGACTCGAGCAGGCGCAGAGCATGGCAAGACCCGCAGCGAAACAGAGCCGCACACCGTGGCGGGCCGCGAGTTTGATCGCACCGGTTCTGATCATCGGTCGATCATGCGCAGTGCCACCGGTCAGGGCAAGCCCGGGCAAGCCGGCGCCTTGCCGCCAGTCAAGGGCGTGCACCCGGCGTCGTCGCGGCGCCTGGCCGACGGCCGGAGAGCGCTTGCAACAATGCCGGGTTTCCAATGCGCGGATAAAGGCGCAAAATGGCGCGTTAACCTTTTTATGAGGCGCCGCTTGCGCGGACGCAACTCTACCCACTTGTGAATACCGCAACACAAACTGCCGGGCAAGCGCCAGGCGAAGCGACCGCCGTCGAGCAGGCATCCGGCGAACACTCATACGGCGAACCCGGCGCCAACCCTGCGCCCGATCCGGTGGCCGTGCCGGCCGCTTCAGCAACGCCCGCGCCAGTCATTTCAGAGGCGCCTGCGGCGATCACCTTCGAGAGTTTCGGCCTCGCCGAGCCCGTTCTTCGAGCCGTGTTCGAACTGGGCTACCGCGAGCCGACCCCCATCCAGGCGCAGGCCATTCCCATCGTCATGCAAGGACGTGACGTGATGGGCGCGGCCCAGACCGGCACGGGTAAGACCGCCGGGTTTGCGCTGCCCATTTTGCAGCGGCTGCTGCCGCATGCCAACGCCAGCGCGTCTCCAGCGCGTCACCCCGTACGCGCGCTCATTCTTGCCCCTACCCGGGAGCTGGCCGATCAGATTTTCGTCAATGTGCGGGATTACGCGAAGTACTCCAACCTGCGCGCGGCCGTGGTGTTCGGGGGCGTGGATATCAATCCGCAGATCGCCGCGTTGCGGCAGGGCTGCGAGGTGCTGATCGCCACGCCGGGTCGCCTGCTCGATCACATGGGGCAGAAAACCGTGTCGCTCGCGCAGGCCGAAATCCTCGTGCTCGACGAAGCCGATCGAATGCTCGACATGGGCTTTTTGCCCGATATCCAGCGCATCATCAATGCGCTGCCCGACCGGCGCCAGAACCTCATGTTCTCGGCCACATTTTCCGAAGACATCCGAAAGCTCGCCTCGAGTTTCCTGCGCATGCCGGTCTCCATCGAGGTTGCCCGGCGCAATGCGGCCGCCGACACGGTCGAGCAGGTGGTTTATCGGGTGCGCGATGTCGGCTCCAAGCGAGCGGCTGTGGCGCAATTGGTCCGCGAGCGCGCCATCAGTCAGGTGATCGTTTTCACCAACACCAAGATCGGCGCGAGCCGGCTCGCTCGCGAGCTCGAGCGCGATGGACTCGTGGCCAGTGCCATTCACGGCGACAAATCGCAGCAGGAGCGCCTCACCACGCTCGAGGCGTTCAAAAAGGGTGAAGTCAGTGTGCTGGTGGCGACCGATGTGGCCGCGCGCGGGCTCGATATTGCCGAGCTGCCGGCGGTCATCAATTACGACCTGCCGTACAGCCCCGAGGACTATATTCATCGCATCGGCCGTACCGGGCGGGCGGGCGCTAGCGGACTGGCGCTGTCGTTGATGACCACCGACGATGAGCGCCTGCATGCCGACATCGAGAAGCTGCTCAAGCGCAAGCTCGAGGTGCGCGATCTCGCGATCGTCGGGGCGGCCCCGAGCGACGCGCGGGAGGGGCGAGGCGACCGAGGCGAGCGCTCTGCCCGCGGCGACCGTCCTGATCGAAGCGACCGCGCAGAGTCGGGCCGGCCTGCGCGGCGCCCGCGTGAAGAGCGCGAGCGTGCGCCGCGCACCGCCGCGCCAGTGGCATCGGCCGATCCGTTCTTCTTCAAACCCTATGTCGAGCCCAGCGTCTCCGACGCGCCCGCGCCGAGCGCCAGTGATGCCGCCCCCGCAAGCACTCGCCCGGGACAGCGACCTGCGCGCAGGGCCGTGGCCGCGCTGCTCGGGGGCGGGCCCAAGCGCTGAACGCTCGGCGTTCAGCCGCCGTGCGGGACGATCCGCGCGGTCAGGCTGAGACCGTTTGGGGCGCGTGAGGGTCTTCGGCGCGCATCCATCGGCTCTGAGCCCAGCGCTCGGTTGCCTGGGCCCAGAAGCGGTCGACCGACGTCGCCCGCACCGGTGCCAGCCCGAGGTGCCCCAGGGCGTCGTTCAGCGCCTCGATCGGCCGCGAGGGATCAATCGCCTGAGCGCCCGTCTGCTTGGACAGTTTTTGCCCGTCGGCAGCCATCACGACCGGCAGGTGCAGGTAACGGGGGCTGGGAAAGCCGAGCCGTTGCTGAAGGTGGATCTGCCGCGAGGTGGATCCTTCAAGATCATCGCCACGCACGACGTCGGTGATGTGCTGCTCGGCGTCGTCGACCACGACGGCGAGTTGATAGGCCCAGATGCCGTCGGCTCGGTACAGGACGAAATCACCGATCTGTGTCGCCAGCCGATCCGCATGATGCCTGCCATTTCGGTCTTGCCAGTGAATGGTTTGACTGCCCACCCGTACGCGCCACGCTCGCGCGCTGCGTCCGGCGGGCAGTCCGTCGCGGCAGGTACCCGGGTAGACGAGCTCGCGCGCTTCGGGCGCCGTATGGGGCCCCCCGGCCCTGACCGGGTCTTGCGCGGGCCCTGCGTCGGCCCGCTTTGCGGTATCTGGGTCGCGCGCGCTGCCCGGCCGCGACTGCGAGTCGGCCAGTTCGCTGCGGGTGCATCCGCACGGGTAAACCTGTCCGGCCAGTCGCAGGCGTTCGAGCGCCTGGGCGTACTGTGGGCCGCGTTGACTCTGAAACAGGACGGCGCCGTCCGATCTCATACCCAGTTGCCCCAGGCAGTCGATGATCGCATCGGTGGCGCCTCGCTGGACCCTTGGGGTGTCGATATCCTCGATGCGCAAGAGCCATTGCCCGCCATGCGCCCGGGCGTCGAGATAGCTTGCCGCGGCAGCGACCAAAGAGCCCGCATGAAGCGGACCCGTTGGTGAGGGCGCAAAGCGCCCGACGTAGGGGCGTGGGTTCATGCTCTGGTGGCGCGGGTGCCGCTCCGTTGGCCACGCCGGGCCGGGGCGCGTACGCTGGCACTGCGTTTGGTGGAGAGCGCAGCCTTGCCTGCCAGCCCGGACGCGAGCAGGCGCTTTCTGACCCGCTCGACATCCAGTCTCGCGAGCCACCAGGCCAGCGCACGCCCGCTGCCAGCTTTGCGCCAGACGTAGCGCGCCAGGGCGGGTGGGCGCGGATCGGCCAGCTGACGCGCCACCAGCGCACCGGCCGCGATGTGCGGTGCAGCCAGGGCACTGGGGAGATAGCCGCAACCCAGGCCAGCGGCCTGCACTGCGATCTTTTGCTCGAAGGTGGCCACCGTAATCAGCGACTGGCCGGAGAGCAGGCCCGTGGTGCGGGCAGGCAGTGACCGCGAGGTATCCGCGATGGCCACGGCCCGATGGCCCACGAGGGCCTCGTTAGGAATGGGCTCCTCCAGCGAGGCGAGCGGATGCCCCGGGGCCACGCAAAAGACGAAGGGGAGCTCGCCGAGGATGCGCATGCCGAAGCGATCGGGGCCGAAGGCGTCGGCCGGGGCGTCGTGGGGCGCGCCAATAGCCAGATCGGCACGTTGCTCGAGCAGCGCATCCCAGCAGCCCTGCATGACCTCGTGCGACAGGCGCAAGCGCGTCGGCGCGCCGAGCGAATCGAAGTCGGACACGAGGGGCACGATGCGGTCGAAGGGAATCGCGGCATCGATGGCGATGCGCAACTCCTGCTCCCAGCCCGTCGCGATCTGACGCACCCGGCTGACCAGATCGTCAGCTGACCCGAGCAACTGGCGGCCGCGCTGAAGGAGTTCACGGCCGGCAGCGGTGAGTTGGGCGCGCTTTTCCCGGCGATCGAAGATCAGCACATCGAGTTCGTCCTCGAGGCGGCGAACCTGATAGCTGAGCGCCGACGGTACGCGACCGAGTTCCGCTGCGGCGGCCGCGAAGCTGCCGCGCCGGGCGATGGCGTCGATGATCTGGAGCGACTCGAGCGTGATGCTCATGACGGCGGTTCTTTGATCATTCAAAAAATTTGAATCATCTGATCGAATCCTGACGACATTGGAAGATCCCCAATAACCTACACTGCCGTCAATCGCGGGGCGCAGGGTTTCGGAACGTCAGCCGGGCGCACTTGCGGTCTTGCGGAGGGTCATGCCCATGATCGAGTTGCGTCCTGCCCATGCGCGCGGTTTTGCCGACCACGGTTGGTTGAAGTCGTGGCACAGCTTTTCCTTTGCGTCCTATCAAGATCCGGAACATGTGCAGTTCGGGCCCCTGAGAGTCATCAACGAGGATGTGATTGCGCCGGGCACGGGCTTTGGCATGCACGGGCACCGGGACATGGAAATCATCACGTATGTGTTGAGCGGCGCAATCTCGCACCGCGATGACATGGGGCACGAGTCGGTCATCCGGCCTGGTAGCGTTCAGCGCATGAGTGCCGGGACGGGCGTTCGGCATTCCGAGCACAACCGGGACAGCCACGTCGCCACGCACATGCTGCAGATCTGGATCCACCCCAACCGGATCGGTTCGTTGCCGAGTTACGAAGAGCGCGATGTCGACGCGTCGCGCAAGCGCGGGCGCCTGGCGCTGGTCGCATCCGGCGACGGGGCGGAGGGTTCGGTCACGATTCAGCAGGATGTGCGCCTCTGGGCCGGTTGCTTTGCGGGCGATGAGAAGGCGCGTCTTGCGCTGAGGGCGGGCCGGAGGGCCTACGTGCATGTCGCACGAGGCGCGCTCTGCATCAACGGCCAGTCCCTGGGCGCGGGTGATGCGGCCCGCATCACGAACGAATCGCAGGTGGACATCTCCGGCGGCGATGCAGCCGAAGTGCTGGTGTTCGATCTGCCCTGAACCCCTTTCAATCTTTTCAAGGAGAAACGCGTCATGTCGTCGGTTGTCATTGCTTATCACTCGGGCTACGGTCACACCCGCAAACTGGCCGAGTCGGTCCACGCGGGCGCCGCATCGGTGTCCGGTACGCGCGCGCTGCTGCTCGACGTCGCAGCCATCGACGACAGCGGCTGGCAGGCCTTGTCCGACGCCGACGCGATCGTATTCGGCGCGCCCACCTACATGGGTGGCGCCTCCGGCCCCTTCAAGACCTTTGCCGACGCGAGCGCCAAGGTCTGGTTCACACAGGGCTGGAAAGACAAGATCGCCGGCGGCTTCACCTGCTCGCTCAGCATGAGTGGCGACAAGTATTCAACCCTCATGTACTTCGTCACGCTGTCGATGCAGCACGGCATGGTCTGGGTGGGCACGGCCATGATGCCGGCTGCGGTCCCCGGGGCTCCCGAGCAGCAGAACCGCATTGGTTCGTCGATCGGCGTCATGGCGCAGGCCGACAACGTTCCCCCCGAGCAGAGTCCGCCCAGCGGTGACCTGGACACGGCCAGGGCCTACGGACAGCGTATCGCCGGATTTGCGCGTGCCCGCGCGCGCTGAGCGTTCGACCAGTTGTGGGCCGCTCTTCGAGCGCGACACGATGATCCTTCGATGACCGCCTGATCGTGCTTCGCCCCGCTTGCGAGTATCGCGCCGGGCGAAGCGCGATCAGGTGACCCGCTTGGTGGCGGGCTCGGCAGCGCTCGTGGTCAGGGCATTGAGCGCCAGCGCGCCGATCACCAGCACGCCTCCCTGCAGGGTAGCGGCGGGCGTGGCTTCGCCCACGCCCAGCCACACCCAGAGGGGGCCGAGCACGACCTCCAGCAGTGCGATCAGCGCCGCCTCGTGCGGCGCGAGATGGCGCATGGCCCGCACCATCAGCCAGCAGGGCAGGGCCAGCTGGAACGCGCCCAGTATCGCCAGGATCAGCAGGTCTTGCGTCCCGGCCGTGAACGGCCAGGCCCAGGGGAGCGTGATCAGGCATGACAGCAGCGCACCGATCATGACGGCTGGCGCCAGGTCGATCCGGGCATGCAGGCGTCGAAGCATCACGAGGTTGATGGCCGAGGCGATCGGGACGCCGGTTGCGATCAGCAAGCCCCCGATACCGTCGGAAGACAAGGCGCCGCGGACCATCCACCAGATCCCGACCGCTGCCGCGCTGATCGCCAGCCAGGTGCGGGTACGAATCTGCTGGCCCAGCACGATGCGGCCGAGCAAGGCGGCGAGCAGCGGCGACAGGCCGATCACGAAGAGCGCATTGGCGACCGGGGTGGCGGAAATGGCAAGCATGAAGCAGGTGAACATCACCGCCCACATCAGGCCCGAGAGCACCCCCATCCAGCCGGTTGCGAGCACCGGCCGCAGGAGATGACCCCGCTCCTGGATTGCCAGGATGACGCCCATGGTGAGCACGCAGAAGAAACTGCGCCAGAAGGTCATCTCGAAGCCCTCGGTGACCTGAAGCAGCCGGCTCAGCACGCCCGCGCTACTCCACAGAACGGCGCATCCGACCAGCAGCAGCGCGGCGCTGCGGTGCGTGGCGGGCCAGTTCATCGGCACGACTCAAAGAATGGCGGAGCGCTTCTGCTTGGCTGAGCGTGGGCCGACCTCGTGTTGAGGGTGAGTGCATGCTTCGGCGCTTTCGGTGCGGGCGGCGTACCTGCCGGGAGAGGTCGGCCAGTCAGATTCCGGGCGGCGGAATCGAAAAAATTTCGGGCGAGCAGCATGAGGGAGGCATCCAGGGCGCCGAAGGGCGGGGCGGGCGGGTAGAATTTTACGCATGAGCGACCCGCGTTTTGTGCACCTGCGCGTGCACACCGAATATTCGATCAGCGATTCGATCGTCCGGATCGATGCCCTGGTGGCTGCGGCGTCGGCCGATCGTCAGCCAACGCTGGCGATGACCGATCTCGGCAATCTGTACGGCTGGATCAAGTTCTATCGGGCGGCCCGTGCTGCCGGCCTCAAGCCCATCTGTGGAGTCGATGTCTGGATCACCCATGAGGCCGAGCGCGATCGGCCCCATCGGATGCTGCTGCTGGCTCGAAATGAGGCGGGCTATCTGCGTCTGTGCAAGCTGCTCAGCCGCGCCTGGCTCGAGAACGAGTACCGTGGCCGTGGCGAGTTGCGGGCCGAGTGGTTCGATCAGCCGGGCCCGGAAGGTGGCGTCGCCGGCGACGGTCTCATCGCCCTATCGGGGGCTCACCATGGCGAGATCGGGCAGGCGCTGCTTGCCGGTAACATGGCGCTGGCCGAGCAGTGTGCGCAGCGCTGGGCTGCGCGGTTTCCGGGTGCGTTTTACCTTGAGGTCCAGCGCACGGCGCTCGCCGAGTCATCGGCCCAGACCATCGCGGCGGCCCACCTTGCCGCTCGCCTGGGTTTGCCGCTGGTGGCCACCCAACCGGTCCAGTACCTGCAACCGGCCGAGTTCCGGGCGCATGAGGCCCGGGTGTGCATCGCCGAGGGCGAAATCCTGGCCAACCCGCGCCGAATCCGCCGCTTTGACGATGCCCAGCATTTTCGCAGCCAGGCCGAAATGGCCGAGTTGTTTGCCGATCTGCCCTCGGCACTGCTCAACAGTGTCGAGATCGCGAGGCGCTGCAACCTGCCCATGACCCTGGGCAAGCCACGACTGCCGCAGTTTCCCGTGCCCGACGGCATCACGCTCGATGACTATATGCGTCAGCTCGCCCTCGCCGGGCTGCATGCGCGGCTGGGGTTGAGCGGTGTGCACGCGGCAGACGGCGGCGATCCTGGCGCGCCGGCGCCTCTGCCGTCGCTGCAAGTGTCCGATACCGCGCTGGCCGACAAACTCGCGGCTTACCGCAAGCGGCTCGAGTACGAATGCGACACCATCGTGCAGATGGGGTTTTCGGGCTACTTTCTCATCGTTGCCGACTTCATCAACTGGGCCAAGCGCAACGGGGTCCCCGTCGGTCCCGGCCGTGGTTCAGGGGCGGGTTCGATCGTCGCCTGGGCCCTGGGCATCACCGACCTCGACCCCATCCCCTACGCGCTGCTCTTTGAGCGCTTCCTCAATCCCGAGCGGGTGTCGATGCCCGACTTCGACATCGACTTCTGCCAGGACCGCCGGCATCTGGTCATCGAGTATGTGCGCCAGAAATATGGCGAGCACGCGGTCTCGCAGATCGTCACCTTCGGCACCATGGCCTCCAAGGCGGTCATTCGCGATGTCGGGCGGGTGCTCGACATGGGCTACAACTTCTGCGATCAGCTCTCCAAGCTCATCCCCGTGGTCCAGAACAAGCCGCTGTCGCTCGCCAAGGCGCGCGAGGCCGAGCCCGTTCTGGCCGAACGCGAGCGCAATGAAGACGAGGTGCGTGAACTGCTGGCGCTGGCCGAGCCGCTCGAGGACCTCACGCGCAACGTGGGCATGCACGCGGGAGGCGTTCTCATTGCGCCGGGTCAGCTGACCGACTTCTGCCCCCTTTATAAGCAGCCGGGCGCCGAGGGGGGCGTCGTGAGCCAGTTCGACAAGGATGACGTCGAGGCGGTGGGCCTGGTGAAGTTCGACTTTCTGGGGCTACGCAACCTCACGATCATCCAGATGGCGGAGGCCTTCATCAACGCCCGCCATCCCGATCTCGGGCTCGAACTCGCCGCCTTGAGCTTCGATGATCCGGCGGCCTACAAGGTGTTGCGTGAGGCGAACACCACGGCCGTGTTCCAGCTGGAAAGTGACGGCATGAAGAAGCTTCTGAAGAAGCTTCAGCCCGATCGCTTCGAGGACATCATCGCCGTGCTGGCGCTCTACCGGCCGGGCCCGCTCAATTCCGGCATGGTTGATGACTTCATCCTGCGCAAGAAGGGGCAGCAGTCGATCGACTATTTCCATCCCGATCTGAAGGCCTGCCTCGAGCCCACCTACGGCGTCATCGTCTACCAGGAACAGGTGATGCAGATTTCGCAGACCATCGGCGGCTACTCGCTCGGTGGTGCCGATCTGCTGCGCCGGGCCATGGGCAAGAAAAAGCCCGAGGAGATGGCTCAGCATCGAGGGCTCTTTGTCGACGGGGCCAAGGCCAAGGGGTACTCGGTCGACCTGGCGAACAAGCTCTTCGAACTCATGGCGATGTTCGCCGAATACGGTTTCAACAAGTCGCACACCGCCGCCTACGCGGTGGTCACGTATCAGACGGCCTGGCTCAAGGCGCACTACCCGGCTGAGTTCATGGCGGCCACGCTGTCCTGCGACATGGACGATACCGACAAGGTGCAACTGTTCGTCGCGGATGCTCAGGCCAATCGGGTCACGGTTCTCGGGCCCGACATCAACCTGTCGTCCTACCGATTCGAGCCGGTCGACGAGCGCGTGGTCCGCTATGGCCTGGGAGCGGTGAAGGGCACCGGACAGAACGCGGTCGAGAGCATCCTGGCCGCACGCGCGCAGGGGCCCTTCAAGGACCTGTTCGACTTTTGTGCGCGCATTGATCGCCGTATCGTCAACCGTCGCACGGTCGAGGCGCTCATTCGTGCTGGCGCGTTTGACAGCCTCGATGCCGATCGCGCCAAGCTGCTCGCCAATGCCGGACGGGCCATGGAGGCCGGCGAGGCGAGGGGCGCCTCCATCGACCAGGCCAGCCTGTTTGGCGATGCCAGTGGTGCCGACGCACTGGTCGCCGACTGGGTGCAGGTGCCCGCCTGGTCCGAGCGGCAAAGGCTGCAGGAAGAAAAACTCGCGCTCGGCTTTTTTCTGAGCGGCCATCTGTTCAACGCCCACGAGCAGGAGGTGCGCCGCTTCGTGCGCACCCGGCTTACCGATCTGCAAGCTGGGCCTCAGCCAGTCTGGATCGCAGGCGTGGTCGCAGCCCAGCGCACACAGATGACACGCCGCGGCAAGATGCTTTTCGTCACCCTCGATGACGGCAGCGCCCGGGTCGACGTATCGGTGTTCAATGAGATGTTCGAGGCGAACCGTCGGCTGATCCGCGAGGACGAGCTCCTCGTGGTCCAGGGCAAGATCAGCCGCGACGACTACACCGGGGGGCAGCGCATCGTGGCCGAGCGTCTGCTCGACCTGGCGGGCGCCCGACAGGAGTTCGGCAAACGCCTGCGCATCCGGCTCAACGGCCATGCCGATGGCGGTACGCTGCGGGATGTGATCATGCCGTTCGCGGCAGGTACGAAGGCCGACTCCGCGGTGTTGCCGGTGGTGGTCCATTACACCAACGGCCGCGCGCAGTGCTCGATCGAGTTGGGCGAGTCCTGGCGGGTGCGGCCCGAGGATGGTCTGCTGCTCGCGCTCGGTGAGCGTTTGCGCCCGCTCGCTGTAGCGATCGAGTACTGAGGCCGCCTCCTTGCAAGAATCGCTTCAGACCTACTCGCGGCTGCTTGGCTGGGTGAGGCCCTACTGGAAGGGTTTCGCGGTTGCGCTGCTCGCCATGATTGCAGCCGCCGCGACCGAGCCGCTCTTTCCGGCCATGATGAAGCCGCTGCTCGACCGGGGCTTCGTCGATCGCGAGCAGTTTCCGCTCTGGCTGGTGCCCGCTGCAATCGTCGGTATTTTCGTTGTGCGGGGCGTCGCCACGTTCAGCGGTCATTACGCGATGGCCTGGGTGTCCTCGAACGTGCTGGCCGACGTGCGTCGTCAGATGTTCGCCCACATGATGCGATTGCCCCCGCGCGACTTCGAGCGAGAGGCCTCGGGCTTGCTCATTTCGCGGGTGGTCTTCGAGGTGAACAGCTTTACCGATGCCGCCACGCATGCGCTGACGGTGCTGGTGCGCGACTCGCTGGTGGTGATCGGCCTGCTGGCCTGGCTCTTCTATCTCAACTGGCGCCTGACCCTGGTCGCGCTCGTCATGGTGCCCCTCATGGGCCTCATCATCGCGCTGTTCAGTCGCCGGATGCGACGACTCAACCGTGGCAACCTCGAGCAGATGGGCGAACTCACGCGGGTGGTGGAAGGCGCGGTACAGGGCTACAAGGTGGTCAAGATTTTCGATGCCTACGAGCGCGAGTCGGCGCGCTTTGCCGAGACGGTGTCGCGGCTTCGCCGGGTGGCCATCCGCATCATCAGTGCAGCGGCGGCCACCACGCCGATCACCCAGATCTGCGCGGCGCTGGCGGTCGCCACGGTGGTCAGCATCGCCTTGATACAGTCGGGCGAGCCTGAGGCCACGGTGGGCGGGTTCGTGTCCTTCATCACCGCCATGCTGATGCTGCTGGCCCCGCTCAAGCACCTGGCCGATGTCAACTCGTCCATCCAGCGCGGGCTCGCTTCCGCCGAGAAGGTGTTCGAATTGCTCGACCGGCCCGCCGAGCCCGATGCGGGCACGCGCGAACTGGGTCGCGCCCGGGGTCGGGTCGAGTTCGAGTCGGTCAGCCTTCGACATCCGGGCGCCGCCAGCGACGCGCTGTCCTCGATCAGCCTGCTCGTCGAGCCGGGCGAAGTCGTGGCCCTGGTCGGACCCTCCGGGGGCGGCAAGACCACGCTGCTCAACCTGCTGCCGCGTTTCATCGCGCCCGACTCGGGCGTCATCCGGGTCGATGATGAAGCCATCGATACGCTCACGCTCTCGAGCCTACGCGCGCAAATCGCCCTGGTGTCTCAGGAGACGGTGCTCTTCAACGGCAGCATCCGCTCCAATCTGGCGATCGCGGTTCACCACACGCCTGCCGAGGCCGAACTCTGGCGGGCGCTTGAGGTGGCCGCGCTCGATGCCTTTGTGCGGGGCTTGCCGCAGGGGCTCGACAGCGAGATTGGCGAGCGCGGCACGCAACTCTCGGGCGGTCAGCGGCAGCGTCTGGCGATTGCCCGCGCGGTGCTGAAGAATGCGCCAATTCTGCTGCTTGACGAGGCCACATCCGCCCTCGACTCCGAAACCGAGCGCGCCGTGCAGGGGGCGCTCGAAAGGGTGATGCAGGGCCGCACCACGCTGGTCATCGCGCATCGCCTGTCGACCATCGAACGCGCCAATCGCATTCTCGTGCTCGAGGCGGGCCGTATCGTCGAGCAGGGCCGCCATGGCGACCTGCTCTCGAGCGACGGCCTGTACGCCCGCCTGCATCGCATGCAGCAAGCGGGTCAGTCTCATTCAACGTGACGGAGTTCTCGCCATGACCGATCCCAAGACCGAACGCTACCCGGCGGTGGCCGACCTCGAATCCCTACCCGAAGACATTCGCGAAAAGATTCTCGCCGTACAGGAAAAGAGCGGTTTTGTGCCGAGCGTGTTCGTCAAGCTCGCCCGCAGGCCCGACGAGTTTCGCGCCTTTTTCACGTATCACGATGCCCTGATGCTGCGCGAGAACGGTCTGAGCAAGGGCGAAAAGGAAATGATCGTCGTCGCCACCAGTGCGGCCAACAACTGTCTCTATTGCGTGGTGGCGCATGGCGCAATTCTCCGCATTTACGAAAAGAATCCGCTGATGGCCGATCAGATCGCCGTCAACTACCGCAAGGCGACACTCAGTGCGCGTCAGCGCGCCATGCTCGACTTTGCGTTGAAGGTGGCGCTGCACTCGGATGCAACCGGCCCTGATGATTTCTCGGCGCTCCACGCGCAGGGTTTCAGCGATGAGGACGCCTGGGACATTGGAGCCATCGCGGCATTTTTCGCGCTGTCAAACCGCATGGCCAATCTCGCGGGCATGATGCCCAACCCCGAGTTTTATCTGCTGGGCCGACTGCCGCGCGAAAAAAAATAGCTCGCGCTCGCCCTCAGAGCAGCACGATGTCGTACTGCTCCTGCGAATACAGCGTCTCGACCATCAAGGCCACCTGACGGCCGATCGTGTCGCACAAGGCCGCCAGCGATTGCGCCTCTTCCTCGAGAAACAGGTCCACCACGGCCTGCGACGCCAGCACCCGGAATTCGCGCGGGTTGAACTGCCCGGCCTCGCGCTGGATTTCGCGCAGAATTTCGTAGCAGATGGTGCGCGCAGTCTTGACGACGCCTTTGCCGGCGCACAGCGGGCAGGGCTCGCACATCAGTCGTGAGAGTGATTCGCGGGTGCGCTTTCGGGTGATTTCGACCAGTCCCAGCGAGGTAAAGCCATTGATGCCGATCCGGGTGCGGTCGCGCTGCGTGGCTTTGCGCAGTTCGAGCAGCACCGCCTCGCGATGCGCGGCCTCGCCCATGTCGATCAGATCGACGACGATGATGCCGCCAAGGTTGCGCAGCCGCAGCTGCCGTGCAATGGCGTGTGCAGCCTCGAGGTTGGTGCGAAAGATCGTATCTTCGAAATTGCGACCGCCGACGTAGCTGCCGGTGTTGACGTCGATGGTGGTCATGGCCTCGGTCTGATCGATGATCAGGTAGCCGCCCGACTTGAGATCGACCCGGCGCGACAGGGCGCGCTCGATTTCCTGTTCGATGCCGTGCAACTCGAAGATCGGGCGCTCCGAGCTGTGCAGGCGCAATCGGCGCGCGAGGTTGGGCATGTAGGCGGCGGCGAACTCGTTCATCTGGCTCAGCGCATCGCTGGAGTCCACGACGATTTGCCCGGTGGTTTCAGTGGCGAGATCGCGCAGCACCCGCTGGGTGAGCGCCAGATCCTGATAGAGCAGCGAGGGCGCCGGACTGCGTCGGCTCGCTTCGAGGATCTGCAGCCAGCGACGCCCCAGGTAGGCGATGTCGGCCGCGAGTTCCGCCTCGCTTGCTTCCTCGGCCGAGGTGCGGATGATGAAGCCTCCCTTCTCGCCGGCTGGCACCAGTTTTTGCAGACGGTCGCGCAGTTCCTGGCGGCCGGCTTCATCGCCGATCCGCTGGGACACGCCGATATGGGGCTCGTGCGGCAGATAGACCAGCAATCGTCCGGCGATGCTCACCTGGGTGGATAGCCGCGCGCCTTTGGTGCCCAGGGGGTCCTTGATGACCTGCACCAACAGGGGCTGGCCCTCGAACAATACCTTCTCGATGGGCGTGCCGGTTGTGGCCTGCGACGCTGACCCGCGCGATTGCCAGAGGTCGGCGACATGAAGAAAGGCCGCGCGCTCGAGCCCGATGTCAACGAATGCCGACTGCATGCCCGGCAGCACCCGCGAGACCTTGCCCAGGTAGAGATTGCCGACCAGTCCTCGCGAGGCCGCGCGCTCGATCTGCAGCTCCTGAACCGCGCCCTGCTGAACGAGGGCCACGCGGGTCTCGTGGGTCCGGTGATTGACGAGAATTTCCTCAATCATGTCCGGTACTCCCGCTGCTGCGCAGCATCTGCGCTGTCTCATAGAGCGGCAAGCCCATGATGCCACTGTAGCTGCCTTCGATTCGACGCACGAAACGCGCAATCGGGCCCTGGATGCCGTAGCCGCCTGCCTTATCCATCGGCTCGCCGCTGGCCACGTAGGCGAGGATCTGCTCCCGGGGGATTCGCGCGAAGCTGACGCGTGAGACATTGACACGTGAATCGATGCCAGTGTTGCCGCGTGCCACTGCGACGGCCGTGAGCACCCGATGCGTGCGCCCCGAGAGCAGTTCGAGCATCGCGATGGCGTCGGCCGCATCCACGGGCTTGGCGAGGATGCGCCCGCCGACGGCCACCGTGGTGTCGGCCGCCAGAATGGGCGCGGGTTCGCCCGCTTGTCGGCGCAGGCGCGTGCGCCCGGCCTGGGCTTTGGCGAGTGCGGCGCGCAGCACGTACTTTGCCGGGTCTTCCCCGGGGCGCAGGGCCTCGAGGGCTTCGGCGTCTTCGTCCGCGTCCGGCGGCAGAAGCCGGAACTCGACACCGATCTGGCGCAAGAGCGCCTGGCGTCTCGGGCTTTGCGAGGCGAGATAAACGAAGGACGCGGCGGGCGCAGTCATGGTCTCAGTCGCGATGATAGGGGTGGCCGCTCAGAATGG
Source organism: uncultured bacterium (assembly GCA_903907905.1). Taxonomy (GTDB): domain Bacteria; phylum Pseudomonadota; class Gammaproteobacteria; order Burkholderiales; family Burkholderiaceae_E; genus SYIM01. Next base: position 39,496 of record CAIVPX010000063.1, read on the forward strand.
ACCAGGCGCGAAACAGCTGTTCGGCCAGCAGCACACGCACGAGCGGGTGAGGCAGCGTGAGGCTGGACAGACGCAGCGATTCGTCGGCCTCTTGCCGGATCGTGGCGTCGATGCCATCGGGGCCGCCGATCACGATGGCCACGGGTACGCCCCGCTCACGCCAGCCCGACAGGCGTTGCGCCAGTTGCCGGGTATCCATGTCACGACCGCGTTCGTCGAGAATGACGCGCCAGGCGGCAGGCGGCAGGGCCGCACGGATGCGCTCGCCCTCGCGCTGCAGCCAGACCGCAGCCGATGCACTCGCACCACGGGGCTCGGCGCGCACCTCGCGCCACTCGATCTGATACTCCGGGGGCAGTCGGCCGCTGTAATCGTTCACCGCTTCATTGACCCAGGCCGGCATGCGTGTTCCGACCGCGATGATGCGCAGGCGCAAGCGCTCAGCCCTTGCTGGCGGTGGCGCGCTTTTTGGCGGCAGGTAGTGCGGCTGCCTTGGTCGCTGGTGCGGGCCGGGCGGCGCGGGGTTTGCCCGCCGTGCTCGCGGCTTTGCGAGGCGCCGCCTTGGCGCTGGTTGCCACCTGGGGCTTCGAGTCGGTCTGAGGGCTGGCGTCGGATTTGGCTCGCGTGGTGCGAGTGAGCTTTCGGGGGGCTGGGGCGGCCGTCTCGGCCGGTCCGATCCGCACATTGACGGGCTTGGCCCCCCACAACTCCTCGAGGCGATAGTAGGCTCGGATGGCGGGCTGCATGATGTGCACCACCGCATCGCCCAGGTCGACCAGCACCCACTCGCCACTTTCCTCACCCTCGACCGAGATCACCTGGCCGCCGGCCTCCTTGACCTTGTCGCGTACATGCGAGGCCAGCGAGCGCGTCTGCCGGTTGGAGGTGCCTGATGCGATGATCACCCGGTCGAACAATTCGGTCTGTTCGGTGGTGTTGAAGACCTTGATGTCCTGGGCCTTGATATCGTCGAGCGCATCGACGATGACGCGTTGAAGCTTGCGCAAATCCATGGGGGGTGCCTGCCTTTGCTCATCCGTTTGCGCGATCGGGCTGGTAAAGCCGTTCGCGCTCAATATAGTCGAGAATCCCCCGGGGCAACAGCTCGGCTGGGCGCTCGCCCGCCAGCAGCTGCTCGCGAAGGCGCGTGGCCGACACCGGCACGTAGGGCATGCCGAAGAAGGCAATTGCACCCGAAGGCGCGTCAGGAAGTGCGTCGCGACCGTGCGCCGCGACCAGAGTTTCGACCGGATCCGGCAGCCGCGCCAGACTGACCTGCTCGCGCCGCGTGACGGCGATGTGCGCAAAATCAAGCAGCTCGCGGTAACGATGCCAGGTCGCGAGGTTGCGCAGCTGATCACTGCCCAGCAACAGGACCAGCATGGGCTCGGCGCCGAGCTCGGTGCGCAGTTCACTGAGGGTATCAACGGTGTAGCTGTTGCCGGCGCGGCGCACCTCGCGGTCGTCGATCACGAAGCCCGGCTGTCCGGCGATGGCGAGTCGGACCATCTCGAGACGGTGGTGGGCGGGGGTTGCCTGCCCGCTCTTTTGCCACGAGACGCCGGTCGGCAGAAAGCGAACCTCGTCGAATCCGAAGGCCACCCGCGCTGACCGTGCCAAGGCCACGTGGCCGACGTGAATGGGGTCGAAGGTGCCGCCCAGCAGCCCGATCCGGCGTCGCCTGGCGGTCATGCCCAGTCGCGCGGTATGAGGAAATCGTTGAGCCGGGCCTCGGGCGAACCGGGCTCGGGCTTCCAGTCGTAGGTCCAGCGGACCACCGGTGGCATCGAGCACAGAATGGACTCGGTGCGCCCGCCTGACTGCAGGCCAAAGAGCGTGCCCCGGTCGAAGACCAGGTTGAATTCGACGTAGCGGCCCCTGCGATAGGTTTGGAAACTGCGCTCGCGCTCGCCCCAGGGCAGGGCCTTGCGCCGCTCAACGATGGGGACGTAGGCGCGGGTAAAGGCGTTGCCCACGCTTTGCATTAGCGCAAACGAATGCTCAAAGCCCGGCTCGCTCAGGTCATCGAAGAAGATGCCGCCGACGCCTCGCGCCTCATTGCGGTGCTTGAGAAAGAAGTACTCGTCGCACCATTTCTTGTAGCGGGCATGGCAGTCGGGGCCGAAGGGCTCGAGGCTTGCCTTGCAGGTTTGATGGAAGTGTCGGGCGTCTTCTTCGAAGGGGTAGTAGGGGGTGAGATCCATGCCGCCGCCGAACCACCAGACGGGGGTCGACTGATCGGGGTCTTGGCCCGCATAGGCGATGAAAAACCTTACGTTGAGGTGAACCGTGGGTACGTAGGGGTTGAGCGGATGGATGACCAGCGAAACGCCCATCGCCTCGAAGGGGCGGCCCGCGAGGTGATGGCGATGGGCGCTCGCCGAGGCCGGCAGTTTGTCGCCGCGCACATGCGAGAAGAGCACGCCACCGCGCTCGATGACCGTGCCGCCCTCGATGATGCGGGTGATCCCGCCACCGCCCTCGGGCCGGCGCCAGTCGTCGGTGCGGAAGGATTGGCCATCGCAGGCCTCGAGGGCGCTGACGATGGAGTCCTGCAGGCCGGTGAGGTAGTCGCGGACCACCAGCGTGCTGGCGGTCGGATCTGCTGCCGGGGTGGAGGCGCTCATCTCTGGATGCTCCGGTCGGAGGGGGCTGGCGCTGCAGGGCCCGTTACAGCGGACGGGGATTCATGGACGATTGCTGCGCGCAAGCGCCCGGTAACCAATGTCGCGGCGGAACTGCATGCCGTCGAAGGCCAGCTTTTCAATGGCCCGGTAGGCGCGAGCCTGGGCGGTGCGGACCGAATCGCCCAATGCCGCGACGCACAGCACCCGGCCGCCGCTGGTGAGGATCTGACCGTCCCGCGCTGCCGTGCCGGCGTGAAAGGCCATGCAGTCGTCACCGAGGTCGTTGCTCTGGGCGGGCAGTCCGGCGATGGCATCGCCTTTTCGCGGGTCGTCCGGGTAGTGGGCGGCGGCCAGCACGACCCCGAGTGCGCAACGGCGGTCCCAGTCGATCTCGGCCCGGTCGAGCGTGCCGGCGATGGCGTGTTCGAACACGCGCATGAAGTCGCTGCGGATGCGCATCATGATCGGCTGCGTTTCAGGATCACCCAACCGGCAGTTGAATTCGAGGGTGCGGGGCTTGCCCTGGGCGTCGATCATGAGACCCGCGTAGAGAAATCCGGTGTAGGGCGTGCCCTCGGCCGCCATGGCTTCGACGGTCGGGCGGATGATTTCTCGCATGACGCGGGCGTGAATTTCCGGCGTGACGACCGGCGCGGGCGAGTAGGCCCCCATGCCGCCGGTGTTGGGGCCAGTGTCGCCATCGCGCAGGCGCTTGTGGTCCTGGCTGGAGGCCAGCGGCAGGATGTTGCGGCCGTCGACCATCACGATGAAGCTGGCTTCTTCGCCCTCGAGAAATTCTTCGATGACGACGCGCGCCCCGGCATCGCCCATGCGGTTGTCGAGGAGCATGGCATCGATGGCCGCATGCGCTTCAGCAAGCGTTTGAGCGACCACCACGCCCTTGCCCGCTGCCAGTCCGTCTGCCTTGATGACGATGGGCGCGCCCTCGGTGTCAACGTAGGCATGGGCCTGCGCCGCGTCGGCAAAGGTTTGGTAGCGGGCGGTCGGGATGCCATGCCGGCTCATGAAGGCCTTGGCAAAATCCTTGGACGACTCCAGGCGGGCGGCAAGCCGGGTAGGCCCGAAAATTTTCAGGCTCTTGCTGCGAAAGTGGTCCACGATGCCCGCGGCCAGCGGCGCCTCGGGCCCCACCACCGTGAACGCGATTTTTTCGCGGGTGACGAACTCGGCGAGTTCGTCAAGATCGGTGATGGGAAGGTTCTGCAGGCCGGGTTCGCGCGCCGTGCCACCGTTGCCGGGCGCGACATACACCAGCTGCACCGCCTGCGATTGGGCCAGGCGCCAGGCCAACGCATGTTCGCGGCCGCCGGAACCGACGACGAGTAGTTTCATGTAAGCAGGGATCCTGGGTGGTCGGCGAGCAGGCTCAGGCGGTTTCGTCGAACTGCGCGTTGGTGTACACCTGCTGCACGTCGTCGAGATTTTCCAGTACGTCGAGCAGTTTTTGCATGCGCTGGGCGTCGTCGCCGGCCAGTGGCGTCTGACTCTGGGGCCGCATGGTGACCTCGGCGACAGCAGCCTTGAGGCCGGCCTTTTCAAGCGCCTGTTTCACCGCCGGGAAATCGCCCGGCGAGCAGATGACCTCGACGCCGCCTTCTTCATCGGTGGTGACATCATCGGCGCCGGCTTCGATGGCTGCCTCCATCACGCGGTCTTCGGAGGTGCCGGGCGCAAAGAGCAACTGCCCGCAGTGATCGAACATGAAGGCGACCGAGCCGTCGGTGCCGAGGTTGCCGCCGTACTTGGAGAAGGCATGCCGCACCTCGGCGACCGTGCGGATGCGGTTGTCGGTCATGCAGTCGACGATGACGGCCGCGCCGCCGATGCCGTAGCCTTCGTAGCGGATTTCTTCGTAGTTGGCGCCGTCGAGGCCGCCCGCGCCGCGCTGCACGGCCCGTTGCACCGTGTCCTTGGGCATGTTGGCCTCGGAGGCCTTGTCCATGGCCAGGCGCAGGCGCGGGTTGGCGTCAGGGTCGCCGCCGCCGAGTTTGGCCGCGACCGTGATCTCCTTGATCAGTCGGGTGAACAGCTTGCCACGCTTGGCGTCCTGGCGGTTCTTGCGATGCTGGATATTGGCCCACGCGGAGTGACCGGCCATGGTGAGTGCCCCTGGATTCCCTTTTGCTTGCCCCGATTTCGACCGCGTGGTCGAATTGGGGGGTGTCTAGCCCGAAATCTTAACATCCACCCGATCAGCAAAAAGTCCCGCGCCGGCGAGCGCGGCGCCCGCGGCCGGCGCCACCGGCCCGAGCCCTCCCTTCTTCCTTCACTTCAGCGTTATCAGGAGAAACTGAACCATGACCCAGGCCGTTCGCATTGAGAAAACCGGCGCGCCCGATGTGATGAAACTCGTTGATGTCACCCTGCCGCCCCCGGGCAAGGGTGAGGTTCAGGTCGAGCAGCACGCCATCGGTCTCAACTATATCGACGTGTATTTCCGCAGCGGCCTTTACCCGCAGCAACTGCCCGGCGGCGTGGGCCAGGAAGGTGCCGGCATCGTAACGGCCGTGGGCGAGGGCGTGACCCATGTCAAGGCGGGTGATCGCGTGGCCTACTGCGGCGGGGCGCCGGGCGCCTACGCTGCGGCCCGCAACATGGCGGCCGGCAACCTGGTGAAACTGCCCAAGTCGATCAGCTTCGAGACCGGCGCAGCCATGATGCTCAAGGGCCTGACGGTGCAGTATTTGTTTCGCCGCACCTACAAGCTGCAAAAAGGCCAGACCATCCTCTTTCACGCCGCAGCCGGCGGGGTGGGGCTCATCGCCATGCAGTGGGCCAAGGCGCTCGGGGTCACCGTCATCGGTACGGCTGGCTCCAAGGAAAAGGCGGCCCTTGCGAAGAAATTCGGCTGTGATCACGTGATCCTGTATCGCGAGGAGAACGTCGCCGAACGGGTACGCGAGATCACCAAGGGCGCGATGGTGCCCGTGGTGTACGACTCGGTCGGCAAGGACACCTTCCAGGCCTCGATCGACAGCCTGCAGCCTTTCGGGCTGATGGTGAGCTTCGGCAACGCCTCGGGCCCCATCCCCCCCATGCCGCTCACCGCGCTCAAGGGCTCGCTCTACATCACCCGTCCGTCGCTCATGGCGCACACGGCCAGCCGGGCCAACATCGAGGAGATGTCAGCAGATCTCTTCAAGATGGTCAGCAGT